>DIIC01000021.1:0-1601 GCA_002420425.1 Proteobacteria bacterium UBA5680
TCAAATCCTCTCACCCCGACCATAATCACCTAACTCTCAATCCGTTGGATCATGAGAGCTTCCAACACAAAGGCCGTGCCGAATTCACAGTCCGTGGGCCGTTTCCTCGATCAGCATGTCGACCACGTCACGCAACGCCTCGGGTTCATCTTTGCCTGCCTGGCATGCTTCCTGCCAAACTGAGACCTGATTGTGTGCACTGGTGCCCCGTTCCAGAATTACGCGCGCGTGTTCGATCTCGGCGACGCAGTCGAAGAACTCAGCGTCTTCTCGAACGAGCGCGATGAGTTCCTCGAGCAACTCCGGCAAAGGAACGATTGCGCCTTTGCCGAAATCGATGAGCCCTTCGTCTGTCCCGTAACGCGATGCTCGCCAGCGGTTTTCCGAGACCATGAAGCGATCGTATTGACGCCAGCGCTGATTTGCCCACCGTAGGCGCCAAAGCATGCGCAATTCACATCGATAGAAGGCGGCAATACAAATCGCGTCCTCCATGCGGGTGCAGATATCGGTCATGCGCATCTCGAGCGTCGGGAATTTGTCACTAGGACGAACGTCCCACCATAGCTTGGTCGCATCCTCGATCACACCCGTGTTGACCAGCGTTGTAACCAGGCGTCGATATTCCCCATAGCTGTCGAACTGTGGAGGCAGGCCAGTGCGCGGCAGCTCGTTCCAGACGGCCATACGGTAAGACTTGAGTCCCGTCTCGCGACCTCGCCAGAATGGTGCGGAAGTACTGAGCGCCAGCAGGTGTGGCAGAAAGTATCCGATCTGGTTCATCAGGTCGATGCGCAGGTCGTCGTCCTCGATTCCGACATGGACGTGCATTCCGCAGATCAGTAAACGCCGCGCCACGGTCTGCATGCTCTGGGCCAGGAGGTTGTAGCGATCTTTTTCCGTGTGTTTCTGCAGGTCCCAGTCCGCGATTGGATGTGTGGACGCGGCAATCATCGCAAGCCCGTGGTCCTGGGCTACATCACGGATGCAACAGCGTAGTGAACGCAGCTCATCTGTGGCTTCGGAAATCGAGGTGCAGACTTTTGTTCCAACCTCGATCTGGGAGCGCAGAAACTCGGGCGTAACCTGGTCGCCGACCCGTTTCCTGCTCTCCTCGAGGATGGTTGCGGGCGGATCACCGGCGAGGTCCCGGGTCTCGGGATCTACCAGTAAATACTCTTCCTCGATACCGATGGTAAAGCTGGGTTCTTTGGATGTAGTCATATATATCATTGCTCCTGGTCGTTACCACCCCCTGCCATCAGGGGTGACGTCGATTATCGGCCGTATCAGGTCGATAGCAGGGGCTGTCGGGCTCGAATTCACTCAGCATATACCCGATGTTGGCAAGTCCGGTGGCAAACCCTGCAACCGCCATTATCAACGTTGGCCAGCTTAACCAGGTCTGATAGGGTTGCCGAGCAGCACCGACCGTGCGGCCCGTCATTGTCGATTTCTTCTGGCAGCCCCGAGCAGGATAATCTTAGACCTAATGCAGAATCATTGCCAGAAGAGGATAAAAATGCTGATGTTCAAGCTTGTTTTATAAAACTTTGGCTCAGATCTATTAGTTGCCGGCCATTACAAATCTCCATTACGAA
>DIIC01000021.1:1911-34988 GCA_002420425.1 Proteobacteria bacterium UBA5680
AAATCTCCATTACGAATATATTACTAATAGAGCGATGCAGTAATGAATCAAGCGAATAAGAGAACTAAATAACTCTTTGAAAAGAAATAGAAATGTTTGGCGCGCCCGACAGGATTTGAACCTGTGACCCCCGCCTTCGGAGGGCGGTACTCTATCCAGCTGAGCTACGGGCGCAAGGAATCCCATTATACCCGATCACCACCCTCCATTAGCCTGAGAGTGCAACCGTTTTCCTCCCCACCTTTACATCCGCCTGCCCTGCCCTCCAAAGCGGGCTCTTTCATAACCACTTCCGTGGTTCTCTCAAGTGCGAACAGGTCGATATGAGAATGCCGATATCCCTCTTTTTTACGTTAAACTTAACCGCTCTCTAACGCCTCTATCGGAACAACAGTCATGCCAAACGGATATACCGGAAATATACTGCATGTCAACCTGACAACGGGTGAACTCGCCATCGAACATCCGGATGAAGCGTTCTATCGCAACTATATGGGCGGCAGTGCAATGGGGATGCACTATGTGCTCAAGGAGACTCCTCCCGGGGTCGATCCCCTCTCACCGGAAAATGTGATGGCGCTCTGTACCGGGGTGGTAACCGCAACCCCCATCGCCGGGCAGAGCCGTATCACCACCGTCGCCAAATCACCTCTCACCGGCTGCATTGGCGATTCTCAGGGGGGTGGCTTTTTCCCTGCCGAATTAAAGTTTTCCGGATTCGATGGAGTGGTTGTCAAGGGGAGGTCCGCCGAACCGGTCTACCTCTGGCTCCACAACGGCGAAGCTGAGCTTCGTCAAGCCGGCCACCTATGGGGGCTGACAACAGGTGAAACCGAGGACCAGTTGAAAGAGGAGCTGGACGACAAACGGATCGAAGTATTGCAGATTGGGCCTGCCGGGGAGAACCTGGTTCGCTTCGCCGCAATCATCAGCATGAGCAACCGGGCCAATGGCCGTACTGGCATGGGCGCAGTGATGGGCTCAAAACAGCTGAAGGCGATTGTAGCGCGCGGCAAGCAGAAGCCCCGTATCGCTGACAGCGCCTCATTCAAGCGACTGCAAAAGCTTGGAAAAGCCGACCTGTCACCCACCGGCATGGAATTTTTTGGAAAGTACGGCACCCCGGGTGTCACTGCGCCCCAGCACCAAGCAGGAGGTCTGCCCACCTATAACTTCAACAGTGGCGCTTTTGACCAAATCGAAGAGATTGATGGCGAGCGGCTCTACAACAACTACCTGCGTGGCCATGAGAGTGATGAGCAGAACCGCAAGGGGCGTGATACCTGCTTCAGCTGCATGGTCAAATGCAAGAGGGTTACCGAACTCACTGAGGGGCCCTACCAGACCGATGAAAAGTACGGTGGCCCGGAATACGAGACCATCGCCACCTTTGGCAGCTATTGTGGAATCAGTGAGATGGAGGCGATCATTCGGGCCAACGCTCTGTGCAACATGTATGGAATGGACACCATCTCCTGTGGCGCCACCATTGCCTGGGCGATGGAGTGTTGGGCTGAGGGAAAGCTGACAGCGAAAGATACCGGAGGGATCGATCTTGGCTACGGCAATGCAGAATCGATGGTGTTGCTGACCAAAATGATTGCCGAACGGGAAGGGTTCGGTGCCATCCTGGCAGAAGGGTCACAAAAGGCCGCTGAAACCATTGGGCGTGGAACAGAGGAGCACCTTATCACCTGTAAGGGACAAGAGATGCCCGCCCATATGCCCCAGGTTAAACGTTCCCTGGGGATCATCTATGCGGTCAACCCCTTTGGGGCCGACCATGAGTCGAGTGAACATGACGAATCCTACAAAGCTTATCCCAAAAGGATGGAAGAGATCGGTCTTGCCAACCCTCAGCCCAAGCTGGCCCTCAACAAGGAGATGATGCGTTTTGCCATGGTCACCCAGCACCTCTACAGTGCGATTGATAGTCTCTCCCTCTGCGCCTTTGTTTTCGGCCCCTCCTGGCAGCTCTTCAGCTCTGGGTCGATCGTCGATCTGGTCCGAGCGGTGACCGGATGGGATGTCGATATTGAAGAGATCCTCAAAGTGGGTGAGCGACGGCTCAACATGCTCCGCGCCTTCAACTCGCGGGAGGGAATTGGCCGGGAGGCCGACACTCTCCCCAGGAAGCTGTTTTCCCGACCGCTGGAGGGGGGCAAGTCCGATGGCCATATTCTCGACCGGGATGAGTGGGAGGCTGCACTTGAAGAGTACTATCGGCTGTGCAAGTGGAGTGCAGAGAGTGGACACCCCTCAAGAGAGAAGCTCGAAGCCCTTGGACTTGGCTGGGTGGTTACTGAGAACGAAACTCTGGCCGGGGTGATTTAAGGATCACTCCGATCCCTGCAATGGGAATGGTGGGGGGTAACCGGAAGGACCTGGGGAATATCCTGACAATTTGAGAGAACTACTTGCCTAGTATGAGATGAAATACCCTCTTCGCGTTCTCAACCACTTCATTGAACTTTGAGCTCGATACCTCGTCATGATCTAGCCCCGCCCCCAGGTGTAAATTGGCATCGTGGGTGTTGAAGTGGATGAGGAACCAATCATTAAGCATTGTATTAAAACGCGCCTTATCGAGCCATTCTTCATTCTCAACCTCAGTACAGATTTCACGGATCTGATCTAACAGCTCCCCGTGATCCTGTTTATGTTGACTTAAATCGGCATATCCGTGTTTCCGCATGACACTTTCCTCAAGGGCAAAGTGGGCGGAGATACTGCCATAGATATCACCGAGAAGATTTACAATCTGCTCTTTATCTGCACCCTGATCAATAAGCCGGTAGATATTGTTGATCGACTTTATAAGCTCATGATGTTCATGGTCGACGCCCTCATCACCAATTTCAAACTCATCATTCCACTCGATCAAGTTCATTTTTTCCTCCCTACAGTTAGGATAAAACACTCCTCATAGCGAAATCAAGTGGGGTAGTAAGAACGCTCATACCCACTCTACTCATACTGAAAAAAAGGGCGGAGGCCGAAGTCCCCACCCCTTTTTGTTTCTGCTCCTGGCCGGCTAGATCAGCGGCACAATCAAAAGAGCAACAATATTGATGATCTTAATCAGGGGGTTAACCGCAGGGCCTGCCGTATCCTTATAGGGATCACCCACGGTATCACCGGTGACCGCTGCTTTATGGGCATCAGAACCCTTGCCGCCATGATTGCCGTCTTCAATATATTTCTTGGCATTGTCCCAGGCGCCACCACCGGTAGTCATGGAGATCGCAACAAAGAGCCCGGTGACGATGGTTCCGATCAACATCCCGCCCAGAGCCTCTTTGCCCAACAAAACACCAACCAGAATAGGTGCTGCAATGGGGAGCAGTGAGGGAATAATCATCTCTTTGATCGCTGCCTTGGTCAGCATATCCACTGCCTTGGAGTAATCCGGCTTGGCGCTGTAGTCCATAATGCCCGGGATCTCTTTGAATTGTCGGCGGACCTCATTGACAATTCCTCCGGCAGCCCGACCAACGGCCTCCATCGCCAGCGCCCCAAAGAGATAGGGAACCAGACCACCGATAAAGAGGCCGATGATGACCATATGGTTGGAGAGATCAAAATTGACGTCTGAACCCAGATGGTGAGAGTAGTCTGCAAAGAGCACCAATGCGGCAAGACCGGCTGAACCGATAGCATAGCCTTTGGTGACCGCCTTGGTGGTGTTTCCCACTGCATCGAGTGGATCGGTAATGTTTCTGATCTCTTCAGGCATCTCTGCCATCTCGGCAATACCGCCTGCATTGTCGGTAATGGGCCCGTAGGCATCGAGAGCAACGATCAGACCGGTCATTGAGAGCATGGCCGTAGCGGCGATAGCAATACCATAGAGGCCGGCCAACTCATAAGAGCCCCAGATTGATGCACAGACGACCAGCACAGGCGCAGCGGTAGACTTCATTGAGACGCCCAACCCGGCGATAACGTTTGTTCCATCACCGGTTGTTGAGGCTTGGGCAATGCGACGTACTGGGGCGTACTCTGTTGCCGTGTAGTACTCGGTAATGACGACCATCGCTGCCGTGAGGAGCAGGCCGATCAGGGCGGCGTAGTAGAGCATCGCTGAAGGGACGGTCTCTCCATCAAGGACTACAGAGTCACCCAACACCATGGTTGTTAAAGGATAGAATGCAATGGCTGCAATGACACCGGAGACGATCACCCCCCGATAGAGGGCGTTCATTATTTTTGAGCCCTCTTTTACCTTGACAAAAAAGGTTCCAATAATGGAGGCGAAGATTGAGACAGCACCGAGTGCCAGAGGATAGAGAACGGTGTTTATATCTCCTCCTGCAATCAGCAACCCAAGGAGCATGGTGGCAACAACAGTCACCGCATAGGTCTCAAAAAGATCTGCCGCCATGCCGGCACAGTCACCTACGTTATCACCCACATTATCAGCAATCACTGCCGGGTTTCGGGGATCATCTTCGGGAATGCCTGCTTCAACTTTACCGACAATATCAGCACCCACATCGGCACCTTTGGTAAATATTCCACCTCCCAGTCGGGCAAAGATAGAGATCAGTGAACCACCAAATGCAAGCCCCACCAGAGCCTGGAGTCTTGCTTCAGGGCTGTATCCCATCATATCGAGAACCAAGTAATAACCGGCAACACCCAACAACCCGAGTCCAACCACCAGCATTCCGGTAATTGCACCACCACGAAAAGCAACATTGAATGCTTCTGCCATTCCACCGTAGGCTGCCTGCGCTGTCCGCACATTGGCCTTTACGGAGACATTCATCCCAATAAATCCTGCGGCACCAGAGAGTATGGAGCCCAAGGCAAACCCGATCGCGGTTAATGTATCAAGGAAGAAAAAGAGAATGACAAAGAGAATAATGCCGACAATACCAATGGTGGTGTATTGCCGACCAAGGTAAGCCTTGGCGCCCTCCTGGATGGCGCTTGAGATCTCCTGCATCCGCTCATTGCCAACCGATTTGCCGTTGACCCAGCCGATGGTAACAATCCCATAGACGATTGCTGCTATTGCAGCAAGTAAAGAAAAAAGAAGCACAGACATTATTTGGTCTCCTAAAGATTAAATTTTTTTAGCCCATCTCAATTGGTTATCTTGTCCAATAACAAACAACTGACGGGCATCCTAAAGCCGGTTGCCTTTAAATGAGCAATCAGCATTTAATTGAGTATTGATCAGGTTTTCATGTGATCCGGTGATCGTTAATCACTCAACTCTTGAAAACAAGCCTATTTCAGACGCTGACCTCCTAAAAACATTGGCGGTGGATACTACAGCGATTGGTTTTTCTTTTCTATGCCAATTTATTACCTATTTGGCCGTTGTGATCAGCAACGAAATAGAGGGCCAAGCCGATCAACCCTGAACGGCCGGTTCTATCAATCACTCCTGTGCTAAAGAGGAAGAGGCCAGCTTATGTGATTAAGAAAAATGAGTGTCCGACGCCCGCTTACAGACATATGATCGAAGAAGCTCAATAGATCGGGCCGAGCGGCAAGGATTGTCCAAAAATCAATGTCCTCTCTCTACGAGTGGTGATCGGGTGAGATTGGGCGATCCAGTTTTCTGAACTGGATCGCCTCGGCAATATCTTCTGTCCTGACTAAAGAGCTGCGCTGAAGATCTGCAATCGTACGAGCCAATCTCAGAATTCGATAATAGGCCCGGACCGAGAGACCAAAATGCTCCATCGCTGTTGCCAACAGTCTCTTCCCCTCATTGGTGATTCGACAGACCGCTTCAAGATCTTCTGCGGAAAGCTCATGATTTAGTTTGCCGCCCCTTTGAATTTGTTGCTGGCGTGCCTTTAATACCCGGCACCGAACCTGCTCACTGTCTTCGGATGAACTTGGCGCCTGAAGGAGTTCGATCGGGACCGCTGCCAACTCCACATGGAGGTCAATTCGATCCATGAGCGGTCCTGAAAGCCGTGAGCGGTATCTCCCTATCTGCTCAGGGGTACAACGGCATCGGCCTGGATCTCCACCCAGATAACCACAGGGGCAGGGATTCATTGCCGCGATCAACTGAAATCGGGCGGGATAGTCTATTTTTGCCCCAACTCGGGAGAGCGAGATCACACCTGATTCAAGCGGCTCTCTCAACAGTTCGAGTGATCTTCGGTCAAACTCGGTCAGCTCATCGAGAAAGAGTACACCATTATGGGCCAGGGATATCTCTCCCGGGAGAGGCCTGGTTCCCCCACCCACCAGTGCTGCCCCCGATGCACTATGGTGGGGAGAACGGAAAGGCCGAAGTGACCAGGTATTGGGGTTAAAACCTCTGCCTGCAACCGACTGAATGGATGCTGTCTCAAGGGCCTCACTCTCAGTCATTGCCGGAAGCAGGCCTGGAAGACGATTAGCCAACATCGACTTTCCTGTCCCGGGAGGCCCCACCATCAGCAGGCTGTGCCCCCCCGCTGCTGCCAACTCAAGCCCCCGCCTGGCCTGCAGCTGGCCTCGGACATCCCGAAGATCTGGGTACGTGATGCCGTGAGTGTGGTTGGGATCGGTCTGAGACAAAGAACAACTCTTAACCCCTGTCAGATGGGCAACCAACTCCAGCAGGTGATCAATGGCAATCACTGGAAGACCGGCTATCATCACCGCCTCAACACTATTCTCAACAGCGACAACCAGGCCACGGTGAGGCTGCTGACTTACCGCGGAAGCGGTGGGCAGAACTCCCCTTACAGGTCTCAGTCTGCCGCTCAGTGAGAGTTCAGCACAATATTCGTATTGATCGATCTTCTCTGTCTGTACCTGATCACTTGCCATCAGGATGCCAAGGGCGATAGGGAGATCAAACCGCCCCCCCTCCTTGGGGAGATCTGCAGGGGCCAGGTTGACGGTTATCCGCCGTGCAGGAAACTCAAAATTGGAGTTCAGAAGCGCCGCCCTGACCCGCTCCCGGCTCTCACGCACAGCCGCTTCGGGCAGCCCGACGATGGTAAAAGCTGGAAGGCCATTTGAGAGATGGACCTCGACTGCGACAGAAGGGGCTTCAAGGCCTATTGCAGCCCGACTATAAACAGTGGCTAAGGTCATAGTTGCCTTCCATGGCATCCAGAGAACAATGCCTCTGGTGGCGATATCAAAAAGAGAGTAGCTCTCTTGTTTGTTGATCTAGCGGCAAATGCCGAGAGATGTTCCTTTGTCTTCAGTACCAACCAAGGGCTGAGGCGGACACTCTGTCACTAATGACCAGTGAGCAGGGATATCGGCCCAAGAGAGTGGCCGCTTAGGATTGAAAGCAGGTATTACTCATCCCCCTCTTTTGCCTTCAACGCTTTCTCATATTCAGCCAGGCGAGCTTCCAATTGCTCCACTTTCTCCCGGGTGCGCATCAGGACAGCCTCCTGAACCTCCAACTCCTCACGAGTAACCAGATTCATCCGATCCAGTGCTGAAGCTACCGCACTGCTGATGTTGTGCTTAATATCCTCTGCAAGCTCTCCCGGCAGTAATCGAGAGAGGCTCTCTGCTAAACGGTTAACAACCATTGATTTCACCTTTAATTTACGGCTTCAGTATGACAACAAAGAAACCCGAATAATCGACCCATAGATTGAAAAGAGATGATCCCTTGAGGCTATAACACCTTAAGTGCCGAAGCTTTAATTTATTAAAGAGCGACACCAGAACCACAGGCTGATTCTATCAACAACTCACTCATTTGGATCAATAACTCACATCTCATCCTCTCTTTTGATGCTATTTAGGAAGGAAAGTTCACTCTGCCCCATTTGGATCCAACCACCCTCCTCGTTGCACCAAAATCGACCAACAACAGCTTTAGCAACAAGTAATAAATAGTTTTTTTGTTTTATTTTCATACTATTACAACAGTTGGCACGCTTTCTGCATAAATTACTGTTACCCAATCAATCAGGAGTTACGCAGTATGAAATTAATTATCGCAATTATCAAGCCTTTCAAGCTGGACGATGTCCGGGACGCCCTCAGAGAGGCCGGCGTTCAGGGCATGACGGTGACAGAAGTGAAAGGATTCGGGCGTCAGAAGGGTCACACAGAGCTCTACCGTGGTGCAGAGTACTTTGTAGATTTTGTACCTAAGACGAAAATTGAAGCGGCCGTACCAGACGAGCTCGTGGAGCAGGCCATAGAAGCTATTGTGGGAGCCGCCGGGACCGATTCTATCGGTGACGGAAAGGTGTTTGTTTCCGACTTGAGTCAAGCAGTCCGGATTCGGACGAGCGAGGCTGGTGTACAAGCACTATAACTTAATGAAGGAGAGAAGAAAGATGCAGAACAAAATTTCGAAACGCGTTCTGGCCGGTATGTATGCGGTTGTGGCTCTGGTCACACCTGGTCTTGCCGTTGCTCAGGATGCACTGGACTCGGGGGACACCGCATGGATGCTCACATCCACAGCCCTGGTGTTATTTATGACCATACCCGGGCTATCGCTTTTTTATGCGGGCATGGTGAGAGCCAAGAATGCGCTTTCAGTCATGATGCAATGTTTCACGATTTGTTGTCTCATGACCATTCTTTGGGTGTTATATGTCTATAGCTTAGCTTTTGCAGATGGCTCGGCCTTTGTCGGTGGTTTCGGGAATGCTTTTATGGCTAACGTAGGTGTCGACACCCTGAGTGGCACCATCCCAGAATCCGTATTTTCCATGTTTCAACTAACATTCGCCATCATCACGCCGGCCCTCATTGTCGGTGCATTCGCAGAGCGCATGAAATTCTCAGCCATGCTGTGGTTCATGGGGCTGTGGGTGTCGCTGGTCTATGGGCCAGTCTGTCACTGGGTCTGGGGCGGTGGTTGGCTAGGTGAAATGGGCGTACTCGATTTTGCTGGAGGCACCGTGGTCCACATCAACGCAGGTGTAGCAGGCTTGGTAGCCGCTATTGTGTTAGGAAAGAGGAGTGGCTATCCAAAGTCACCCATGAAGCCAAGCAACCTAGTATTGACCATGGTCGGGGCTGCCATGTTGTGGGTAGGCTGGTTTGGTTTCAATGCAGGTAGTGAACTGGCTGCGGATGGGGTGGCCGGAATGGCTATGGCTGTTACCCAGATTGCGACAGCGGCTGCCGCTTTGACCTGGATGTTTATTGAGTGGAAGAGCCATGGCAAGCCAAGTGCACTGGGTTTGGTCTCAGGTGCAGTGGCAGGGTTGGTTGCAATCACTCCAGCATCGGGTTTTGTTGGGCCCATGGGCGCTCTCGCGATCGGTATCGCTTCCGGACTTGGGTGCTATCTTGCTGTGGTTAAGGCCAAGCGCGCCTTTGGCTATGATGACTCTCTAGATGCTTTTGGTGTACATGGCATCGGAGGCATTATTGGTGCGCTCTTAACGGGTGTGTTTGTAGATGCCGGACTCGGAGGTGCGGGCCTTGGTGAGGGCGTGACAATGGCTTCCCAGGTTAGCAAACAAGTCGTTGGTATTGCGGCAACGATTGTCTACTGTGGTGTGGTTAGTTTCATTATCCTCAAGGTGCTCGATTCGGTGATCGGCCTCCGTGTCAATGAGCAGGACGAGCAGGAAGGACTTGACCTCGCACTCCATGACGAGCAGGGCTATAACTTATAATTAGCGTAGCTAAGGACTACAGGCACTCGTGATCGAGCTTCGCTTTTGCTGTTGACGTTGTCCTCCTCGACGTTGAGAAATATTGGCGCCTTCGGGCGCCTTTTTTCTTTCTGAGCCGCCCCGACTATTGATCTAGATAGATCTCGATAAAGGCTTTGGAACGCAACCCGGAGATCCACCCTTCCAACTGCTCTTTGGTTTTATCTGCCCGCAGCTGTCTGCTGGCCCGGTTTCGAGCCAGCTTTATTCCGATATCCTGCCGGCGTGTATCCGTCACCTGAATCAGGTGGAAACCATAGCGGCTTTCGATCGGCTGACTGATCTCATTATTGGGCAATTCCTTAATCCCTTCTTCAAATTCAGGAACCACATCTCCAGGACTGATCCACCCCAGATCCCCTCCGTTACTTCTTGACCGTCGGTCATCAGAGTGTGTCTGGGCCAATTTGACAAAATCCTCGCCATTGGCCAACCGATGTCGAAGACGCAACATCTCATCCCGAACAGAGTATTGATCCTGACCCGCTGCCCGGTCGACACTCTTGAGAATATGTCTGACCCGCCACTGCTGAACGATTGCGCCCTCATCACCCTGTTGTTGATTCAGCCTAATAAGATGAAATCCAGCTGGACTGCGAAGGACGTCACTTACCTTGCCAACAGACAGTCCTCTGAGTGCTTTCAGGTAGAGATCGGGCAGCTGTTCAGACTGGCGCCAGCCGAGGTGCCCTCCTTTTTCTGCATCGGCAGCATCTGAAAAGCGCCTGGCGACTTCACTGAAAGCAACCCCCTGCTCCAATAGTTCAACTGCCTGACTGATCTTTTCTCGACCTCTCTCGATCTCTTCAACCGTGGCACTTTTAGAAAAAGAAACCAACAGATGGGAGAGATCGTAACGATGATTTGACTGAAGCTCAGCGGGGTGTTGAAGAATATAGTTGTCAATTTCTTCCTCACTGACGTCCACCTTCCTTCTCACCATCTGATCAACGAGTTTACTGATCAACACTTCATCACGAATATTGTTCAAATACTGCGGATAAGATAGACCCTGATTGATCACCGCCTCTTTTAGTTGATCAAGGGTGAGGCCCGTCCTCTGGGCGATCTTTGTAATTGCACCATCGAGTTCAGTTGGAGTTACCTCAAGCCTTATTCTCTCAGCTTCCTGTAACTGCAGAAGTTCAATTATCATTTTTTCAATTGCTCTTTGAGTGAGCGCATCGTCAGAGAGCTTGATTCCTTTGGTTTCAAGCTCTTGTCCAAGTTGTCGCTTTACGAACTCAATCTCACCCTGGGTAACCACCTCGTCATTAACGACAACAAGGGCCCGATCAAGCGTGGTTGATGAGAACGCCTGAGAGACCGCCAGAGACCAGGACAATAATAAAGCAAGTGATATTGCCGGTGAGCGTGACAAGAGTGATTTAAACATCAGTATTTTTGGATAATTTCCGATAGTAGACAACCCAATTTCACAGGCCCTGTTTGTTCCACTCAATTAAATTTGAATTCTCCTCCACTGGAGCCTCCTCCTGCAGAGAATGATCCGAAGGTCTTAAGTTGCAGGGTTACCATAAATCGATCAATGACCTTCTCATCAAATCCACCTTCACGTCCGACAGTAACACCCACCGCCCAGCAACAGGCATCATAGAGCAATGCTGCTTCAGTAGTGATATTACGAGACTCTTTCAGGGAGTAATTGCTGGTCAAAGAGAATGTACTTCGGCTTGAGAGTGCCCAGTTCAGCGTTGTATCAATTTGATCCTTGGGGTCCTCTTCTTCCTCATTGTAGTAGTAAGAGACTTTGGCCAGGGAGAGATCACTTCCCTTGGACTCATAAACTACACCCAGATTATATTGTACAAAACGACCCTGATCCCTGCTCCACTTTGCACCACCGTTGAGTGACAACTCATTGAACTCATAAACTGCACCCAGATTGTATTGTACAAAGTGACCCTGATCCCAACTCCACTCGGCACCACCGTTGAGTGACAATTCATTGGTTACCTTGTTAAGGGTTCCACTTAAGCCAAGATTGGAGAGCGGGTTTTCACGCCCATCAAGATAGAGGGTTTGCGTCATACTGCCCGAGAGGCGTTCTAATCCCGAGGCACGCTCGTTAAGATGAGTCGCCAGTGAGAAGGTGGCCTCATTAGTTGTCGAATAACCATCCCAGCCACCACCTTCGCTTCGGTCAGTATCAAAAACCGGGATGTCGCTGTAATCAACCTCGGGAATATAGGTGTAGGTCAATGAGGGATCAAGGGTCTGGTGATAATCAACTTGGCCCAACTTGGTGTCACGCTCCAGGTAGAGTCCGCCGGACAGGGTGAGAATCGGAACGGTAAATGAGGGGTCTGCCAACTGGCCCGGCTGAAGATTTGAACTGAGCCCGTATTGAGTATGCAGGATTTCCAGCGAGGGATTGAGATAGCCATAATCACGTTCTGCCCACCAGCCCACCTCTGGCTTCAATCCAATCCGCGTTCCGGCAATCTTGGTATCATGATCGAAACGGGTCGCCTGGGCAGAAAGGCCATAGTAGGCTTTATTGTTCTCTTTTATGGGAGATCTATTGAAGGTCAGCTGAGGTAATCGACGATGCGGGAAACTACTCTCATCAACAGTCTTGTCGACTGCTTGGAAATCGGAGAACAGCCCGCTCAATGACCACTCATCCGTAGTGTAGGTTATTACGGCACTCTGGGGCAGAAATGAGACTTTTTCACCCGTTTTAAGGTCGGAGAAAAAATCTGAATCTGAGACATTATTCAGATCGACTGTCAGATCAAACCCTGATCCCAAATCCTGCCGATGATCAAGTTCGACCAGATAGCGGCTACTGCCATATTCAGCATCATGGGGCAATAACTCAACATTGACTTCCCCTGAATAGGTGCTTTGCAGATAACGGAACTCCGCATCAAGATCAAGCCCTCGCATGGAGTAATATCGAGTTACCAGTGTTGCATCTCTCTCTGGAGCGATATTCCAGTAATAGGGAACCTCCAGGATAAGTCCTGATGCATCAGAATAACCAAACCCTGGAAAGAGAAAACCTGATCGACGCTGATCATCAATTGGGAATGAGATCCATGGGAGAGAGAGGACAGGATGACCCATGAAGTTGATCTCAACATTTTCTGCGGTGGCCGAGCCATCTTCCTGATCGATAACCAATTCACTGGCCTGAAGAAAGAGATCATCCTCTGCCTGGGGACAGGTTGAGTAGCGTACGTTGCTCAGTCGAAAAACACCTTCACCTTCAAGATTAAGGCTCTCCGCCTTGCCGTGTGCCTGGAGCACAGCACTGTCTTTGCTCTCTGGGATAATCTTGGGATCTGCGAGCAGGAACTCAGTACTGACAACCTCACCAATTTGGGTGGCCACATCCAGTGTAAGGGAATCAGCTGCAAATCGATCTCCTTGTTCCGTAAAGAACACCACCTCGCCCTGGGCACTGAGGGTGTCATTGGATTTATCATAGGAGGCATGGTCGGCGAAGAGCGCCATTCGGCCCTGATGGATCTCTGCTTTTCCATCCAGGACAATACTGTTTTCACCCACCATTTCAATCTGGTCAGCTTCAAGTTCAACAGGTGCTTTTGAGGTGCTTCCGGTAACGGCAGAAGTCCCTTCAGGAAGCGGTATAAGATCCACGGGGCAGGACTCTGATGCAGCAGCTATTTGAGAAACAGAGAGCACCACCAGAGAGAGAACCAGCAGAGAACGAAGGGAGATGTTAGTCAGTGAAATTTGTCTCATGCCCTTTAATCATCTCTCATCGCTGACAACGAGATCGGCAGATTGTGTCGCATACAATAGTCCAGTCTGGATCCAGAAAAGGCTGAAGTACTTGCCAGTTACCCAATCATACCGCATAGGGATCAGCCGCGCCTCTCTTTCGTTCTATTGATGAGTCTGACAGGACAGCTGTCCAGATCATAAAATTTGGTGTTGCCACAGAATAGATCCGGCAAATCAAGGCTGCTTTAGCTCTTCTGCACAAGCTCAATAAGCCGGTTTTTCAACGCACCTCCCTCCTCAACAGAGGCATAACCCAGGTTTTTTGCCAGAAAATAAGGTATTTTCTGAGCCACCTCCTCCAAACTGAGGTTGATTCCAAGTTGATGTAGGGAGGTTACGGCCAACTCTTCATAACCACACGGGTCAATCCAGGAAAACGGCTCAAGATCTAGGCCCACATTAAAACTCAAGCCGTGGTAGCTTATTTTGTTGCGAATACGGAGTCCGAGAGCGGCAATTTTAGCCCCATCGACATAGACCCCTGGAGCCCCCGGCTGTCGGTCACCCACTATCTCGTAATCACTTAGAAAATCGATCACCGCCCCCTCAAGACCATAAACGATGTCACGCACCCCCAGCCGGGCAACCCTGATGTCAATCAGTGGATAGGCCATCACCTGGTCGGGACCATGGTAGGTGATCATCCCGCCTCGATCACTCTGAACGACAGGTATCTTGTCTGGGTTCTGACGAGGCTCTTCGGATGAGCGCACCCCTCGTGTGTAGACTGCTGGATGTGACAACACCCAGAGCTCATCCCTCTCAACTTGAGTACTGGATCCGGCATAGTGCCGCATTGCTGACCAGACAGTGTGATAATCGAAGAGCCCCCCATGGTAGAGATGCAGAACCCGGCCAGGATCGCTTTTTCCAGTCATACTTCAGACCCTGTCATAAGGTCATTACCACACTTTTGGTTTGATGGAGGTCGAGGTAGATTGAATCTACCTGAAGACGGCTTTCAGCCCTGATAGTGACAGTTATCGAGAGATAACGGCCATTTCGACTTGGACGGCTCCTGATCGATAAAAGTGCATCTGGGGCGATATGCAAAGTAATCACAGCAACCACCCGGGCCTCGAACTCTTTCGAGTTCTCTCCCATCACCTTGATATCAAAATCACATGGGAATTCAATCGGTGATGAGGCTTCACCATTACCCCCATTGGAACCAGACATCTTCAGATCATATTGATCAGTAGAACCAGAGACGGATCGTATCCACAATCCAATTCCACCAACCTCCACTTTTGATATTTGAGAGGGCGACAACCGGGTACTTGCCGAGCACCTCCCCTTTCAGAGAGAGGGTCATCGTACCAATCGGTGCTCCCCTGACAAGAGGGGCCTTAAGTGGAGCCCTGAGAGTAAGCTGTTTTGTCAGTTTCGAGGTCTGCCCCTTGGGGACCAACAGGGTCAATCCTTCTGCAAAGCCGACCGCTACGGTCTCCTGTTCAGCAAAAAAGAGCTCTGCATGCTCAATCACTTCCTCCGCAGCAAAGAGTTCAGGGAGTTCATAGGCCGCAAAGCCAAAAGCCAGAAGAGACTGTACCTGGCTGGTGCGCGCTCGAATACTCCCGGCTCCCAAGACAGTGGCGATGAGTCTCATCTCTCCTCGTTTGGCAGAGGCAATCAGGCAATAGCCTGCAGCCTGGGTATACCCTGTTTTTATTCCATCAACAGTACGATCCCGCCACAACAGAAGATTTCGATTGGGCTGTTTAATTCCACTATAGGTAAACTCCTTGATTGCATGCCATGAGTAGTGGTCAGGAAATTCGCGAATCAGCGCACTCGAGAGGAGAGTCAGATCCTTGGCAGTGGAGTATTGCTCTTCATCGGGAAGACCGGTGCTGTTTGTAAAGTGTGAATTGGTCATTCCAAGACGATGAGCCGCTTCATTCATCATTGTGGCGAACCCAGTCTCACTTCCTGCCACATGTTCTGCAAGGGCGATTGAGGCATCATTTCCAGACTGGATGATCACACCCTTTAAGAGATCCTCTATTGAGACCCGCTTGTTGACCTCGATAAACATTTTTGAACCACCGGTCTTCCATGCTTTATCACTGACCAGTGCTTCATCCTCAATGCGGAGTGCGCCGTCACGAATACGCTCCAAAACCACAAAAGTAGTCATCATCTTGGTAAGGCTTGCCGGCTCAACCCGCTCATCAACATTATGTTCTGCCAGAATGGTTCCTGTCTCATGATCTATCAAAAGCCAGGCATTAGCCTCCAAAGGAGGCGGTGGTACAGGTGAGCGGGCGGCTTCCGGCAGGACACTGCCTGCAGTCATCGTCGTACTGAAGGAGAGAGTGAAAGCAAGAAAAAATAGAGGCAATCTGTTCATGGTCATTCCAGTGGTAGTGATTTAATCACAGCTCTTGTGGTGAAAGTGTTGATGGTTCGGTTCACTGGCCTGTTGCTGATAGCCATCGCTCCGCTCAACAGAGATCATAACCTACTCTAAACGGTCGGAACACAGTAAACTAACCCCCGCTCTGACTCACAATCCGGGATGGTTCTGTCAGATGGGGATCAAGTCGGTCCTGAGTCTTGGTGGTCTCTTCCAGAGTGGGAAAGGGGCCAATCCTGACAATGAAAAGCTCCCTGTTTTTGCTCACCCCCTTTTTGATATTCACTTGGGAGAATCCAAGGCCCTCAAGTTTAGCCCTGAGGCGGTGAGCGTTGGCAATTTGTCCAAAAGCACCCGCCTGAACATAAAAACCGGTGGTCTGTTGCGGCATCTCAAGTGGAATCAACTCATCAGAGAGGGGCTCCTCGAGATCTGCCTTATCACCATCCGAGAATACCGTCTCAATCACAACCCGTCCGGTCCCGGTTGCGACGATGCCAAGCTTCATCGCTGCGGCGTAAGAGAGATCAATGATTCGATTGTGCAAAAAGGGGCCACGATCATTGACCTTTACCACTATGGTTCGATCATTATCCAGATTTCGAACACTGACAAAACTGGGCAGAGGCAACTCTTTGTGTGCTGCTGTCATCTTGAACATGTCGTAGCGTTCGCCGCTGGATGTCAGATTGCCATGGAATTTCTTTCCATACCATGAAGCTTCACCCTGTTGTCGAAACCCTCTGGCCTCACTGAGCGGAACATACCTCTTGCCAAACACGGTATAGGGATGATTGCCTGTTCGAGAGCGCGGCAGAGGCTCTGGAGTGGCATCCGGGATTGAAGCAAAGTCACGGGGTGACCAGGATGGGGGTCCATCATCCTCATAATACCCTCCCTTACGACCACCATCTGAGATACAGGAAGCGAGAATCAGCACTGCCGACAAAACCAGCAGGGGTCTTGAGCTCATCGGTAGTACTGCCTACGGATCATCTCGGCAAGATCATTGATCACCATTGAGTAGAGCAGACTATGGTTGTAGCGGGAGATGACGTAAAAGTTGTGATGAATAACCATAAAGAGATCACCCAACTGCAGTTTCAACTTAACCACTCCAGCAGGTTCATCACCGGGTCGGGACTGTTCGAGCAACACCCCGAGGGATGACAATTCATCGACAGTAGATAAAGGCTTAAGCGAAGTGGTTGCCAGCTCCCTAAGAGCAGGACCGGGTTTTGGTGTTGTGACAATGGCGCCACCCTCCTTCCAGTGGTGCCGTTTTAGATAGTTGGCAACACTGCCTATGGCATCTTCAGTCGTCCCGATCAAATCCCGGCGACCATCACCATTGAAATCCACGGCATAGTTCCTGTAACTGCTGGAGATAAACTGGGGTATTCCCATTGCCCCTGCGTAGGAACCCAAAGTTCCATTCACATCAAGGCCCTCCTCCTCTGCCAGGAGCAGATAGTTCTCCAGCTCACTCTTGAAGAAGGTGCGCCTCCGGGAATAGTTGATAAAGAGTGAGGTCAGGCTATCGATCACGGGATAGCCTCCCCGTGCCCTGCCAAAACGACTCTCAACACCAATAATGGCAACGATGATCTCAGGGGGTATGCCAAACTCCTGCTCTGCACGTTCCAGAGGGAGAGCATAACGTTTCCAGAACTCAGCTCCCTGACGTGCACGGCTTGAGGAGAGAAAGAGCTTGCGATAACGATGCCAGGGCATTTTCTCTGCCGGCTTCTTTATCGACCTGATCACTTTAGGGCGCAGGGTTACCTCTTCGAACCAGCGCTTCATTTCTGCCGGATCAATATCGTGCTTCTGGTGCATCTCTTCGATAAAGGTCTTAAGGAGAGGGTACTCTTCAACATTAAGAGCGGCAGAGGCCATACCCGTTGACCCAATAAGCAGGAACAGAGCAACAAGAGCACTCCCTGTGAGGCTTAACATCACCTTTATCCAACTGGAAACAATCATGTCATCAACTGCCTCTCACCATTAATCCCCATAAGAATCCCAAACCCGGCCATCAGGGTCACCATGGATGTGCCCCCATAACTGATCAGTGGCAGAGGAACCCCCACAACGGGGAGTATCCCGACAACCATACCGATATTTACAAAGACATAAAAGAAGAAGGTGAGCGCAAGGCTGCCCGCCAGCAATCGTGAATAGGTTCCTCGGGCATAGAAGGCAATCACCAGCGCACGAGCAACCACAAAGAGATAGAGCAGGATCAGAAGAATGGCCCCATAGAGGCCAAACTCTTCGGCAAACACTGCAAAAATAAAATCAGTGCTTCGTTCAGGGATGAACTCAAGCTGAGATTGGCTACCGTTCAACCACCCTTTTCCGGCAACCCCTCCTGAGCCAATAGCGATCATCGACTGTATGGTGTGGTAGCCAGCACCCAATGGGTCTGACCAGGGGTCAAAGAGGGTGATGATCCTGGTTCTCTGATAATCATGAAGAATCAGGTTCCACAGCAGGGGGGCTATCGCAGCCAGTGCCAGACCCGCACCAAGGAGATAACGCCAACTCAGGCCCGCAAGAAAGATAACAATTATTCCCGAGGCGGCCAGGAGCAGTGCAGTCCCAAGATCGGGCTGCATGACGACAAGAACAGCAGGGACAACTAAAGCAACCACCGAAAACAGAAAGTCTCGAAGTCGAGGAGGGAGCGGATGGCGGGTAAGTATCCAGGCCACCATCATCGGCAGGCCCAGTTTCATCAACTCTGCAGGCTGAAACTGGATCACCCCGAGATTGATCCAGCGTTGAGCCCCTTTGCCTATATAGCCAATGACAAGAACAATCCCAAGCAACACCAAACCGATTGTGAAAACCCAGGGTGACCACCGTTCAAGTAGAGCGGGCGGGATGTAGGCAATAATAAACATCGCAAAAAAAGCCACTGCAATTCGTACTGACTGTCGAATCAGCAGGTCTGTATTTTCACTTCCTGCACTGTAGAGCACCAGCAGGCTGATACTGCAAAGAAGAACAACCCCGGCAATCAGAGGTGGGTCAAGACGCCTGGACTGGTAACGCAACTCATCACCACTCTGATATCGACCGGGCGAATATGACACCTCAGCCCTCCCTCTTTTCAGTTGTCGTTGACGGAGACTCCGGGCTATTGTCATCTCTTGGGAGGAGATAATAATCCAACACCTTTCGGGCTATGGGTGCTGCAGTCCGGCTTCCACTCCCCCCATTCTCAACCACCACAGCAAGGGCAATCCGAGGCTTTTCAACTGGGGCAAAAGCAATAAAAAGCGAGTGGTCGCGAAATTTTTCGGCGACATTTTCCTCCTCATACTTCTCATCCTGCCGAATACCGATAACCTGTGCCGTTCCGGTTTTGCCGGCAATCCGATAGGGAGAATCAAGACCCATATTCCTGGCCGTTCCTCTCTTCCCATGAACTACGGAGACCATTCCCCTGATGATCTCCTTATAGAAGCTCTGACTTTTTAACTTGACATTATCGACCATTAACGGGGCAACCTCTTCACGCCCCCCTGTTGTCGGGTCGACAACAGCCTTAACAAGGTGAGGAACAAAACGGCGGCCACGGTTTGCAAGGGTCGCTACGGCTGCAGCCAACTGCAGGGGGGTCACCAGCATATACCCTTGTCCAATGCCGGAGATGACGGTCTCACCAGGATACCAGGGTGCCCCCTTGGTACGTTCCTTCCACTGCCTTGAAGGCAACAACGCACTGGGTTCATCAGGAAGATCAACCCCTGTCTTTACACCAAACCCAAAACGTGACATCCCCGGATTGATCCGATCAATCCCCAGTTTTACTGCGAGGTCATAGAAATAGACATCACATGACTCGGTGATGGCTTTATGCAGATTAACCGTACCATGGCCTGTTTTATTCCAGCATCGATAGCGGTGAGTGCTGTCAGGCAGGGTATACCAGCCATTGCAGAAGGTCTCTCGCCCCGTACCAAATCCAGCCTCAAGCCCGACCAGTGCCATAAATCCTTTGATGATCGATCCAGGGGCATAACGGCCATAGAGGGCACGATTCAACAAGGGATGTTCTTCAGAGTTGCGAAGTTTCTGATAAGAGACCACGTCAATGCCATTCACAAAGGGGTTGGTGTCGTAGGTGGGATTGCTGACAAGTGCGAGAACCTCTCCGGAAGCCGGTTCAATCGCAACAACTGCACCACGATAGTCGCCCATCAACTCACGGGTGAAGCGCTGGAGCTCAGTATCAATACTCAGATAGAGATTTTTACCTGCAGTGGGAAGTTGCTCTGAGAGCTGACGAATGATTCGACCGTGGGCATTGGTCTCAACCTGCTCATACCCCACCTTCCCCAGCAAATCATGCTCATAGAAAGCCTCAATTCCGAGCTTGCCGATATAGTCGGTCCCGCGGTATTCAGCTTCACTCACTCGGTCGAGGTCCTTCGGGCTGATCCGGCCTACGTAGCCGATAACATGCCCCATCTCTTCCCCAAAAGGATAGTACCTCTGGAGTCGAGCTTTTAGGGAAATACCGGCATGGCGATGCTGATTGATGGCAAACCGGGATGCCTCTTCATCACTTAAGTTGGTTTTAAGCAGCTGTGGTTCAAAACCCGGCCGACGCTTGATCATTTTTTTAAAACGCGTCAACTCCCTCTCAGATAACTCAACATCCTCACCGACTGCATTGAGGAGTGATTTCATATTTTTGACCCGATCCGGGATCACTTCCAGACTAAACATAGGAATGTTTTCGACTATGATTTTTCCATCCCGATCATAGATCTGCCCCCGAACAGGGGGAAGTGGTTCAAGGCGGATCCGGTTCTTTGTAGAGAGCGTCTCCAGACGATCATATTCAACAATCTGTAGATGACTCAGGCGGAAAACAAGAATACTGGCGAGGGTAAAAATCAGCAGAAGGGCGATAAAGAGTCGAGATTGGACCAGATTGGTCTCACGAAGATAGTCTCTGACACGGACGTTAATCACCCTTATTTAACCCTTGCCCGTCGTCGAAGATCACGCAATACAAGAAACACCCAGGGCCAGAACAGCGCGCCAATGACAACTGGCCACCAGTGGCCCAGGGAGGGTGATCGAGTCCCCAGGATTCCATGAATCCAGGTGACCAGTGCCACATCGACAGCGATCAGCGCCATTACGCCAAGTGATTGCTGCCAGAGCGGCATATTGCGGATCTGCAGATGGAACCGGTTGGCAAGATAGCCGAGAATTGATTTGCCAATCGAGTGGTGCCCAAGGAGGGTAAACTGCAGAACATCCATCATCAACCCAACAATCATCCCCACAACAGGGCCCACCCGATCCGGCAAGGCAACACACCAGTAGATTAGAACAAGGGCAACCCAATCCGGCCTGAATGAACTGATCCATTCAGGCAGAGGGATTGCTGAAATAAGAAAGGCGAGGAGAAAAGAGGCTCCAATCAACCACCAGCCCTGTCGGGGTGATCTCAAAGATTCAGCCATCGCTTCGCTCTCCTGTCTCCCCCGAGATAGCGGGCTCCTTTTCCTGGGGCTTTCCTGGCCAAATCAGAAGAACATTTCGTCTCCGATCGAGACGCGCGTGGGGCTTTGCCAGGACATCAAGAAAAGCGGCATTTCGATCTCTTATGATGCGGTCAATTCCAGCTACCGGGTAACCCCCTGGGAACCGCCCCCCCAGCCCTGAGGTGACAAAAATATCATCCTCATTGAGATCAGCATTACGCCCAATATAGGGGGCTCTGAGCTGGTTTGAATCCCCGGCACCAAAAATAACGGTTCTTAATCCTGTCCTCTGAATTTGAACCGGCAGTGCATGATTGGGGTCTGTGACCAGGGTTACAGCACTGGTGAAGGGGGTGATTCGACTGACTTGGCCGACAACTCCCTCGGAGTCGATTACGGGCTGCCCAACGTAGACCCCATCACTTGAGCCTTTATCGATGAGCAACATCCGAGAGAGGGGTTCAAGACCAACATCAATGAGTTGGGCAAGCAGCACCTCATCCGCAACTCGTTCTGAAGCGGCCAACATGCTGCTCAACTGTCGATTCTCAGCTTCCAGGGTTTCAAAAAGCTGCAAGCGGGACTTGAGTATCTGGTTTTCTGCCTTGAGCTGGGTATTGACCGCTCTGAGTGCAGAAGTCGTCGCTGTGGTCTCTGACAACCAATCACTGAATCGACCTGGAAATTGGGCAAGCAACTGCAGTGGCTGGAGGGCAACGGCAACAGAGGATCGCAAGATCTGAAGGGATTGGGTTCGATGATCAAGAATCATCAGCCCAAGCGACAACCAGAGCATCAGGATTAAGCCGATGAGGTTGGATTTTGACCTATAAAGGGTCATGGTTTCTATTGACCGTCAGATACCGCAGACAAGGGGCACCTCTTTGGAAAGCGCCCTCGATGGACAGTTATTCTCGACTGAATACCTCACCCAGGCGATCCATCTCATCCAGTGCATGACCCGCTCCTCGAGCAACACAGGTGAGGGGATCCTCAGCAACAATAACAGGCATTCCAGTCTCATCCATCAGTCTGCGATCAAAATCTCGAAGCAGGGCTCCACCACCACCGAGCACCATCCCCCGATCACTGATATCTGCACTCAGCTCGGGCGGAGTCCGTTCCAGGGCCTGCCTTACGGCCTGGACAATCACCACAAGCGCATCACTGATGGCATCGAAAATCTCTGAGCTATTGATGTTCAGGCTTCGGGTCAGGCCCTCAGCAACATCCCGTCCTTTGATCTCCATCTCCAGCTTTTCTGACTTGCTCCATGCGCAACCAATCTGGTTTTTCACCCGCTCCGAAGTAGCCTCACCAATCAGAAGGCCATGCCGTCGCCTGATGTAGTGCTGAATCGCATCGTCGAAGGTGTCTCCGGCCACTCTGAGTGACTGGGAGTAGACCATACCTCCAAGAGAGATCACCCCAACCTCTGTGGTGCCGCCACCAATATCCACCACCATGGATCCTGTCGGCTCGGCGATGGGGAGGTCAGCACCGATCGCTACTGCCATTGGCTCTTCAATCAGATAGACCTCTCGAGCACCTGCACTGGCAGCCGACTCCCTGATCGCCCGTCGCTCCACCTGAGTCGACCCACAGGGGACTGAGATGATGATCCGAGGGCTGGCAAAAAGACGGTTCTCCTGAACCTTGCGGATAAAGTACTTGAGCATTACCTCGGTGATGGTGAAATCAGCAATCACACCGTCCTTCATCGGTCTGATGGCACTGATATTACCTGGAGTCCTGCCCAGCATAAGCTTGGCTTCCTGACCCACTGCAAGCACATCCTTGCCTGTCGGTCCGGAACCGGTATTTCGGATCGCCACTACAGAGGGCTCATCCAGGATAACCCCTTTGTTGCGAACATAAATCAACGTATTTGCCGTTCCGAGGTCGATAGCGAGGTCGTTGGAAAAAAGACCAAATAGACGTTTAAACATACTTTTGAATTAACTCGTTATTTTGTTGTGTCATGATGACTTCACCAAGTTGGCGAAATCATCTCGTTCAGCTACCGGACTCTAACAGCGGGCAATGCTCTATTCAACCTGAGGATAGGTTATGGTACCGTTCGCTTCTGTTTATTCTCTCCCTATCTCTTTGTATGTCACTCACCCCAGAAGACATCCTGAAAATAGCCCATCTGGCCCGTCTTGAGGTGCCAGAGGAAGAGAGCAGTGATTATGCCAGAGAGCTCTCTGCCATTCTTGATTTTGTTGAACAGATGAATGAGGCCGATACCCGCGACATCCTGCCCCTCTCCCACCCCCAGGATGCCACGCTCAGAATGCGTGAGGATAAAATCAATGAATCTGATCAACGGGAGTATTACCAGAGCCTGGCACCAGAAACCGAAGGGGGACACTATCTTGTTCCCAAGGTCATTGAATAAGCCCCAATGACAATCAGTAACGCCTCTCCTGTCACCCTCTCGACACTCTCTGCTGCACTTCACAACAGAGAGCTCTCCAGTGTTGAACTTACCACGGACTACCTCAACCGGATTGAACGGCACTCTGACCTAAATGCATTCATCACCGTTGACCCCGACTCCGCCCTGAAACAGGCAGAAGAGGCTGACCGCTCTATTGCCACTGGGAACCCCGGGCCAATGACCGGAATCCCTATTGCCCACAAGGATATCTTCTGCACTCAGGGGATGGCGACAACCTGTGGTTCAAAGATGCTGGAAAAATACATCTCCCCCTATGATGCAACGGTGGTTGAACGCCTGAAACAGGCAGGGGCGGTGACCCTCGGCAAGACCAACATGGATGAATTTGCCATGGGCTCATCCAATGAAAACTCTTTTTTTGGCGCGGTCTCAAATCCCTGGGACAAAAACCGGGTTCCCGGGGGAAGCTCAGGTGGTTCCGCTGCCGCTGTGGCCGCCGGGATCTCACCTGCTGCCACCGGGACCGATACTGGCGGCTCGATCAGACAACCCGCCTCATTTTGTGGTCTTACGGGCCTCAAACCCACCTATGGCCGTGTCTCCCGCTGGGGAATGATCGCCTTTGCCTCATCCCTTGATCAGGCCGGACCGATCACCCGTACAGCAGAAGATGCGGCGATTATGCTCGGTATTATGGCCGGTTTTGACCAGCGCGACTCAACCTCGGTAGAGAGAGCCGTTCCTGACTATAGAGCCGCTTTGGACGACAGCCTTGATGGGCTTACTATCGGACTTCCCAGGGAGTATTTTGACCAAGGCCTGGATAGTGAAGTCGGTGATGCTGTAGAGAGAGCACTCCACCAGCTTCAATCCCAGGGAGTTAGAACTGTTGAGATAGAACTACCCAACAGCATGCTTGGAATACCCTGTTATTACGTCATTGCACCTGCTGAGGCCTCTTCCAATCTGGCTCGTTTTGATGGTGTCCGTTATGGCTACCGGGCCGACAATTATCAGGACCTGAATGAGTTGTACTGCCGCTCGAGGACTGAAGGGTTCGGCCCTGAAGTACGACGCCGGATCATGATCGGCACCTATGCTCTTTCAGCGGGCTACTATGATGCCTACTACCTTAAAGCCCAAAAACTCCGCCGGTTAATTGCCAATGATTTCGAGCAGGCGTTTGCTCACTGCGATCTAATTGTTGGGCCCACCGCACCCACCACCGCTTTTCGGATTGGTGCCAAGACCCACGATCCGGTCTCGATGTACCTGAATGACATCTATACCAATGCCGCCAATCTGGCGGGTCTTCCCGCACTCTCCATCCCCTGTGGACTGGATAGTCAAAACCTGCCGATCGGTCTCCAACTGGTTGGAAACTATTTTGATGAGTCTCGCCTTCTTAATGTCGCTCACCGTTTTCAGATCGAGAGCGATCACCACCTCCAACAACCGACAAAGGTGTGAGAATGAGTGACTGGGAGACGGTGATCGGGCTTGAAGTTCATGTCCAGCTGAAGACAGCAAGCAAGATCTTCTCTGGTGCAGCAACTGACTATGGCTCGGAACCCAACACCCAGGCTTGTGCCGTCGATATCGCCCTTCCAGGGGTTCTCCCGGTGATGAACCAGGAGGCGGCAAGGATGGCAGTCGTCTTTGGGCTTGCCATCGGTGCCAAAATCAACCAGCGTTCGATATTTGCCAGAAAGAACTACTTCTATCCCGATCTCCCGAAAGGTTATCAGATTAGCCAGTATGAGCTTCCCATCGTTGCCCAAGGACAACTTGAGATCAATGTTGACGGCCAGCTCAGGTCTATCGGTATCACCCGAGCTCACCTCGAAGAAGATGCCGGGAAATCAGTCCATGAGGGGTTTCAGGGGGCAACGGGTATTGATCTCAACCGTGCGGGAACACCTCTGCTGGAAATTGTCTCTGAACCGGACTTGCGAACCTCTGCTGAGGCGGTCGCCTATCTCAAAAAATTACACTCCCTGGTCCGCTACCTTGGCATCTGTGATGGCAATATGCAGGAGGGTTCATTTCGATGTGATGCCAATATCTCGGTCAAACCGAGATCATCCTCCACTCTTGGGACCCGGGCGGAGATCAAGAATATCAATTCATTCCGTTTCGTTGAGCGTGCCATCACGTTCGAGATTGAGCGTCAGATTGATCTCCTTGAAGAGGGCGGCAGCGTCATTCAGGAGACCCGGCTCTACGATGCAGATCGTGATGAAACCCGGTCGATGCGAGGGAAAGAGGAGGCCCACGACTACCGTTATTTCCCTGACCCCGATCTCCCCCCCCTCCTCCTCTCTGATCAGTTCCTTGATCAGGTTGCCGCGAGCTTGCCCGAACTTCCAGAAGCACGGTGTGCTCGATTTGTCAGTGAGTACAAGCTTGATCCGGGTGAGGCCACAAAACTGGTCGATGACCGCGCCGTCGCCGATTTTTTCGAAGCCACTGTAAAAGACTCTCCCAAAGAGGCCAAACGTGTTGCCAACTGGATCAATGGTGAGATAGCCGCCAGACTGAACCGCCAGAACCTCACGATTTCTGATTCCCCTGTCACCCCCGACCTGCTCAGCAAGCTGATCCAACGAATTGCCGATGGCACGCTCTCCGGAAATACCGCCAAAGAGGTCTTCTCGGCACTCTGGGAGGGAGAGCGGGATGTTGACCAGGTGATTGATGACAAAGGGCTAAAACAGATCACCGACTCAGGCGCCATCGAATCTATCGTCGATGAGGTGTTAAATGGCTTTGTGGATCAAGTGGAGCAGTACAAGAGCGGGAATACCAAAGTGTTCGGCTTTCTGGTCGGCCAGGTGATGAAGAGGAGTCAGGGCAAGGCCAATCCCAAGCAGGTCAATGAGCTACTGCGCAACAAGCTCGGTTAATCGATCAACCACCAGCCCGACTGGAAACCTTTCAACAACCGTTGCCAAAGGGCGGTTAAGCTGAAAAGAGAATTTCTGAAAAGAACCGGGTCTCTCTCTCCAGGGCATCAACCCGCGCTTTTTTACTCCGAAACCCGTGCCCCTCATTCGGATACTCTACATATTGGCAACTGATCCCACGATCCTCCAGCGCCTTGACCACCTCCTTGGAGAGCGAGGGTGGAACCACCTTGTCATCAAGCCCCTGAAAAAGAACAAGGGGAGCATTCAGTTGGTCGAGATAAAAGATGGGTGAGCGTTGATAGTAAAGACTGGAGCTCTTGTTTGCCGTTGCCTGGTCATAATCTTCACCAATCAGTCTATCCGTATAGTATTTTTCAAACTTGTGGGTAATCGAAGCCAATGTGGCCAGATTCCCAATACCGTAGTAGCTCGCACCTGCCCGAAAGAGCTTGGGGTAGTGAACCAGGAGCTGAAGAACCGCATATCCCCCGGCACTGCTCCCACGGAGCACGATTCGCTCTGGATCGATGAGCTCTCTTACCACTAGAAAGTGGATCGCATCCACCACATCATTAATGTCTCTTTCACCCCATCGACCATAGAGAGCATCTCTATAGCGCCGACCATAACCGCTGCTCCCACGATAGTTGACATCAACCACGGCATAGCCACGAGTGGTCCAATACTGGATACGAGGCTCAAACAGAGGGAGCACCCTTGCTGTTGGCCCGCCATGGATCAGCACCATCAGAGGGGGCAGTGAATCGATCGTGGCCTCAAAAGAGCTGTTTCGGGGCGGATAGAAGTAGGCGTGGGCCTGCACCCCATCTCTGGTCTGGTAGACCATCGGTTGGGCAACACTGAGGTCCTCTTTCTCAAGCAGAAGCGTCGATGCGACAAGAGGCTCCAGCTCAGGGCTCTCACTGCTCCACACGGAGATCTCCGCGCCATGCTCTGCCGATGAGGTGATCATCACAGCAGTTGACGCTCCATTGCCAGCCTCTCCCTGATTCACCCCGGCGAGTTGGGTATATCCTGCTGCCCGCTGATCAACAATCCGGCTCTCTCCGGTCGTGCGGTCTACTGTAACCAGAACATCGCCTGCTCTTTCAGACCTCACTGCCAGCAGGCGTTCGGAATCTATGGCCAGAAGTCGTTTATCACCAAATACCCAGAGAGGTTCCCCATAGTCAAAGGTCTCCTGAGTAACAGCTCGAACTCTCCGTCCATCCCAGCTATGGATATTCCAGTAACCGGCTGCTGAATCCTCGTTTGAAGCACTATCCTTGATAAAAAAGAGCTCTCCATCGAAAGCATACTCCAGCTGACAAACCGAAACCCCCTCTCCTTCTACAACCGTTGTAACCTGATCCAACGCTATGCCGTGATCATGAGAGATGATCTCGGCGGTCATCAGCCTGGATTGATCCCAGGGCATAGAGGGGTGATTCCAGGCTATCCAGGCCAACCTCTCTCCATCCGGAGAGACCACCAGGTTGGCCACAAAATCACTCTCACCAAAAAGTGTTGTTGGGACTGAAGGGGCCTGCTGATTGAGGGGCAGCGAGACAATATTATTGATTACCTTCCCATCCTGATCTTCCTGTTCTCCAACTGCCAGAAGGAAACCCTCCTCTTTTACCGCCACTAGATCGGCAAAACGACCGGCTTTTTGTTGATCGTCTCCCTTCGGGGTGATCGGCCTTGGAAGCGCGCTTGGAGTGAGGCGTTGTCGGTAGAGTCTCTGATCCTGATCATTGCTGAAGATCACCTCACTCTCAAGAAAGAGGAGCGCGCGGCCGCCATATTCATGAACTCGGCTTCGCAGGCTGAACACCTCAGGAGTAAGGCACTCTCTCACCCCGCCAGGAGTAAGCCGGATCAGTTGAGAATGCCCCGAATCAGCCGACTGTTCCACCCAATAGAGCGTTCCATCCTGCAGATGCGGGTAGTTAGGCCTTGCAGGGGCAGAAAAAATGACCTCTGCTGAGAGAGAACTCTTCCAGAGCCCAAATTCTGATATCTCACTGTTTCGGGTCATTGACGGAGACCCTGATCAGAGATGACCAGCCGCCAATCCTGCTTCTTGGCTGATCGGTCAAGACCCAGTGAGGCAAGAAAGCCAGAGGGTGCTTCAAGGGCATACCGAAACTTACCCCCAGGGCCGTAGAGACGATCCTCTACCGGATCCATTGTTGTTGCGCTGAGCAGACGGCCATCCTCCTGGAAGAAGAGAATATCGAGTGAGAGTTTAACATTGCGCATATGAAAAAGAGTCCGCGTATCGCCCTCAAAAGCAAACAGAATGGTTGTTCCAGTGACATCGTCTGGACAGAGGAACTGATACCCCGCTGCCCGCTTCCTCGGGGTATCTGCAAACCTGGCTGTGAGCGTTATCGGTCTGTTGCTACTGTCGATAAGGGTTATCTCCCGCTGCTCCATCTGATCCCACTCCTTAGTGTTGGAGCGACACTCACTCTGAGAGAGTGCTGAAACCGGGTTAATCAGGATCACCACTCCAAACCATGCAGCCTGTAGCCAGAGTGGTAATGATCTGTTCCCACTCACTGTCCGATAGTGTCTAGAACGACCTGACAGACCCGGTCAACCTGCTCCTCTGCCATATCCGGAAAGATGGGCAGTGAAATCACCTCGTCCGCAGCCGTTTCAGCAACAGGCAGAGAACCCGCCTGATAGTTCAGATGGCTGAAGACCGTCTGCAGATGGAGCGGTTGTGGATAACAGATGGAACTGCCGATTTTTGCATCCGTCAGCGCTGCCCTGACCGGGTCTCTGTCAGGGGTTCTGATGGTATAGAGATTGTAAGCGTGTTCTGCTTCAAAAGGGCATGATGGGGTTACTACCGGGCTCTCGATAAATCTTGAGTGATACCAACTTGCGACCTGATTGCGCTTGGCGATCGCCTGATCCAGTTTTCGAAGTTTTATCCTCAGAAGTGCCGCCTGAATCTCATCCAGACGGCTATTGTGCCCGACCTGGTCATGGATAAAAGGGGAGGCCGCCCCATGATTACAGAGGTGGCGGATGGTGGTTGCCAGTTGCTTATCACTGGTTGAAATCAGTCCTCCATCTCCATAGCCGCCAAGAACTTTGGTAGGATAGAAACTGAAGCACCCCGCTCTCCCTGCCGACCCCACCTTCTCTCCATTCCGGCTTGCCCCAAATGCCTGAGCACAGTCCTCGATAACCTCCAGCCGATGGCGAAGGGCAATCTCCCCCAGATCGGAGAGATTTGCCGGACAGCCAAAGATATGAACCGGCAGAATTGCTTTTGTCCTTGAAGTAATCCGAGCTTCAACCTGTTGTGGATTGAGATTAAAGGTGTCAGGATCAATATCAACGAAGACGGGGACAGCGCCAATGTGTGCGATCACTTCGGCAGAAGCAAAGAAGGTCCACGGAGTGGTAATGATCTCATCGCCGCGCTTCAATCCTGCTGCCCTTAAGACCAGTACGAGTGCATCAGTCCCATTGGCAACCCCGATTGCATGCTCAACACCGAGGTATCGGGCAGTCTCCTGTTCAAAAGCACTTACATTGGGGCCGTGAATAAAACGGCCGCTCCTTCCCGCTGCCCTGATCGCATCAAACCACTCTGCCTCAAGTTCCTTGAATTCTGCCGCGAGATCAAGATAGGGGACGGGCCCTATTGCTTTAGACATAGTTCGATCTCTTCTTTGACGAGCGAAGCAACCCGCAAGGCCTCAACCCCCTGATGACCACTTACCAGTGGCTTGAGCCCATTCCTCACTGCATCTACAAAATGTTCAAGTTCAGCATCCAGCGGAGGGCGGGATTCAACTTCAAGCTTCTCAGAAATGATTTCAGGGTATCGCTCCCCAGGGGGACACTCTCCGGTAGTGACCATATCAATCTGCTGGTCAGCAAAATTGAGGGCGTGGTAGCCATTTTCACCAAAAACCCTTATCCGGCGAAAACGTTTGTTTGAAACCCGACTAGCAGTCACATTGGCAACAACACCATTTTTAAACTCCAGTCTTGCATTGGCGATATCGACCTGGTCGGTCACTACCTTGGCCCCGACTGCGCTCACCCCGACAAGAGCGTCATCAACCAGTTCCATCACAATATCGATGTCGTGAATCATCAAATCAGTCACCACATCGACATCAGTAGCCCGTTCAACAAATGTGCCCAGACGGTGAACTTCGATAAACCGCGGCCTGCCTACCTTTTCTGCCAGCATCATCACCCCCGCATTAAAGCGTTCGAGATGGCCGACAAGGAGAATAATCCCGGCACTCTGTGCTGCAGAGACGATCTCCTCGGCCTCTGCGACTGTCGGTGCAACCGGCTTCTCAAGCAGAAGGTGGATGCCTGCATCGATAAACGGCAAAGAGACCTCCCGGTGCAGGGTGGTCGGTACCACCACGCTGACAGCGTCTACTCGTCCGATCAGCTGAGAAATGTCTTTAAATGGTGTGGATTGTGTCTCTGCAGCTACTTTTTCTGCTCTCTGCCAGTCATCGTCGACTACCCCCACCAACTCCACACCCTCCATTCTGGCGTAGATCCGGGCATGGATACTTCCAAGATATCCAACCCCAACGACTGCGACTCGTACGGGCTTCATAGCGGATTCATCCGGCTGAAGGTGGTTGTTTTCTGGCTCATCTGGGTCAATTATAACCCAGTCGCGAAGCGAATCATTCATCAACCAACAGGGATGATCTAATATTCCCCTATTTCAAAGGGTCGTTGCAAATTTGAGATTCCCCAGCCCAATCCCAACAGGGTACACTTGCGGTTAACTCCAATTCACCCTCTTCTCCGGCCTGCGCTGCCGGCCTGACCTCTGCTCCAACAATTCAGATCATGATTCAACAACTCTCACGCTTCTTTAATCGCCACCTCGACCTCTCCCTGGTCGTCGATCAACAACCCTCATCGGACCCCCTCCGCCTGGCCGCTGCTGCACTTCTCCTTGAGGTGGCGAGGGCTGACTTTTCAGTCAACAGGGATGAACAGGAGTCCATCCAGAAGATGGTTGCCTCCGCCTATAGGCTCACCCCAAAGGAGGCCGATGAACTGATAGAACTGGCTGAAGAGGAGGTCAATGATGCCACATGCCTCCATGGTTTCACTTCATTGATCAATGAACGATGGCCGCTCGATAAGAAGATAGAGCTGGTCGAGCGAATGTGGCGGGTAGCCTATGCTGACAATCATCTCGACAGCCACGAACAGCATTTGATCAGAAAAATCGCCACTCTTCTCTACCTTCCTCACAAGACTTATGTTGAAGCCAAACTCCGGGGTAAGGCAACCTCCGGGTAGACGTGGCGAGGGCTAAGTGCGCTGCCTGGATCATCGGCGCCCTCGCTCAGCGATCGGTTGCTCCCCCTTTTAAAAGGGGATATCATCATCCGGGTCACCCAATCCACCCCCAGGCTGGCCTGAAGGGGGCTCAGAGGAACCGCCGTAATCCCCACCTGATGGCTGGGAAGCCCTTCCCCCTCCGCGCGAGTCAAGCATCTGCATGGTGCCGTTGAAACCATCAACAACCACCTCAGTGGTATAGCGGTCCTGACCGCTCTTGTCCTGCCACTTTCGGGTCTGCAACCGCCCTTCAATATAGACCTGGGAGCCTTTCTTTAGGTACTCAGCTACTATCTCTGCCAGTTTTCCAAAAAAAACAACGCGGTGCCACTCGGTACGATCCTGGCGCTCCCCGGTATTTTTATCCTTCCAGCTGTCGGTTGTTGCCACTGAGATGTTGGCAATTGCACGCCCATCCGCAGAATAACGGACATCCGGATCCTGACCAAGATTGCCGATCAGAATAACTTTGTTGATACCTCGAGCCATAATGCTCTCCTTCTTTTAGTAGTGTCGGTTTATAGACCTCATGGGTGGTAATGCGGTTCATCTGCCTCAGTTTTTCAGCGTAACGCCCGTTTCATTGGCAACTCTCTCCAGCTTTTCATTATCAAACAGAGCGGGGTCAACCTTCAAGTAGGCGACCTCCTCATTGACCATTACAGTCACTTCTGCAACCCCAGGCAGCCCGACCAAGCCGTTGGTGAACTGTTTACTGTCATCTGACTGCAGAGTAAAGCCAATCTGCAGGCTGTCGAACAACTTCTGCTGAGGTGCCGTAACTGCAACGATCAACCAGACTATAAGCATCAGTGTGCTTAAGAGTATCACCCCTTGAAGTCCGTAGGCGCCATAGATCAGGCCTCCCAGAGTTCCACCAACAAAGATCCCTGAGAATTCAAAAGTATTGTAGACCCCGATCGCTGTCCCTTTGCTCCCGGCCGGCGCCAGCCGGGACATCAGTGAAGGCAGCATGATCTCCAGTCCATTGAATCCAACGAAAAACACCCAAAGACCAAAAGCAATTCCATAATAGGAGTCAATCCCGACGTAGATCAGCAAGAGGCCTCCAATCAGGAGAGTAAGGCAGATAAGGAAGAGCTTGCGGACCAGATCACGGTGCTGTCCATAGCGGATAAT
>DIIC01000010.1 GCA_002420425.1 Proteobacteria bacterium UBA5680
CGGATGTATCAGACCACTTCAAACCATTTTTAATGCCCCATACGAGCATGTTGTAAGGTTGACTGATTTTGGATCATAAGTCACCCCCACTGTCCCAATGATGGATGAATATAGAACCTTGTCAGACAATCAGACAGATACCGTGATTGCTCCCCAATTACACACCAACCTTCACTGTGGTGGCCATATGCGTTTCCAGGCGGTTATCGAGGCCGCTCCGGTGATCGAGTGGATCCGGGGTCAGATAGGGGCCACTCTCCCACCCTCTCACAGCTTTAGACCGGTTGAGTGGAAATCAACAATCAACAGGGGAGATGCTCACGAAAGCCGGATAAAGATTCCGGAACGGGCTTTGGGGTCAAAGCAGGTTGATTTTGGGGGCATCACAAGGCTTGCATCGGCGATAGCAAAAAGCTCTTCCATCGAAGTGGCCCTGCAGGCAAAGCCGAGTCGATGACTACTCCTGCAGCGCTGGCGCAGTGTCTGGTTTCCAAGTTCTCCAGTGACATAATCCAGGCGGGTCTCACTTCGTGGATCATTGATGCCAAGAAGTGGTTTCAGGATCAGATTTTGAAGAATTGAGACATCAAGGTTTTCAACGGGGTTGGTGGATTCAGGAGGGTTGAGGGTGGTAAGCCGATAGATGACACTGTCCAGGAACATCAGAAACTGCCCTTTGTCGAGCTCCTCTTGTTCAAATCCCTCTTGAGCCAGGGACTCTACACGGAATTCGGAGTTAAGTGCCTGCAGGAAGTCATCAGGTTCAAGCTGATTGAGATCCTGAACACAGCGGTTGAAGGGCAGTACTCTCAGCTGTGTCGCAGGAAAGAGCGCAACCAGGAGATTATCCCAGGGCCCGCTCTGGAGCGGGTTTTTTTCTTGCAGTCTTCTTCTGTGACGAACCATTGCAGCCGTGCGATGGTGTCCATCAGTCAGATAAGTCACAGGAATATCATTAAACGCCTCCTGGAGACTGGATATGAGGCGGGGATCGGTGATTCGCCAAAGCTCCTGTCTCACCCCATCTTCAAGGGTAAAATCAAGTTCAGGGCTGGACTCAACCAATGTGTTGATCGTCCTGTCGATCTCACTGCTGTCCAAATAGGCCAGGCAGATCGGGCTTGAGCTGACCCCTACTACGTCAAAGTAATGGCAGAGGCGCTCTTCGTGTTCATATTGTGTGGATTCATGTTTTCGGATGGCGTTATCCTCATACTCATCAACAGGAACTTCACCAATCACAGCGGTCTGCTGATGTCCATCAATAGATATGCGATAGATAAACAGAGATGGATTCATCTCCTGTTGATAGGCACCGCTTGTAATGAACTGCTCTATCCGGTCTGCATTGGCCTGCTGGATGGCTTCTAGTGTAGGGCAATCCGCTGTTGAAAATTCATCGGGGGAGCGCATTGCATTGATGTAGTTATCCGGGTGGCTTTGTGCATACTCACCTCTTTCAAGTGATCCCATAGAGTCATAAGCAGGGCTGACAATCCGGGGGGCCCACTCCGGGGTGATCACATATGGTGAAAAAGGGATGAGTTGGGTCACGCTAAGGGCTCTTCTTGTTTTGAATTGGGGGCGATCTAAGAAAGGGGGCAGTTAATGCAGTTGAGTGTTTCGCCCCTTTCAAAGGCATCAATAACCTCGATGACCCCTTCAGCAACCGCAGTTTGAGCCTGCCATGTTGAGGCGCCAATATGGTGGGTCCCATAGGTGTTGGGGTGTTGGGCAAGAGCAGAGTCGATGGCAGATGTTCCCGTGAGTGGTTCGTCCTGATAGACATCAAGACCAACCCTAATCTCTTTTTTATCCATTGCTTCCAACAGTGCGCTCTCATCAATTAACTCACCTCTTGAGGTATTGATAAGCATTGTCCCCGGCTTCAGTTTTTGTAGAAAGGAGTGGTTGACCATCTCTTTTGTATCCGGGGTTAAGGGTAGATGCAGGCTTACTATGTCACAACGATCAAGCAAGGCATCAAGGTCTTGAAGTTGTGATACACCCATCCCATCCAGTTTCTCCATCACGCTCTTCCCCCGCTTTCTGTTTTGAATGACAAAGACATTGATCCCAAATGCGATTGCACGGGCTGTGACGGCTTGACCGATTTGCCCAAAGCCGATAATCCCCAGATTTCTGCCAAGCAGTCCTTTCGCTGTTGAGTAATGTTTTTTATTCCATCTGCCATTCCTGAGGTCAGTGATGTTATCAGGGATATTTCGGTCAATGGCAATAATTAATCCAATCACAAGCTCAGCCACAGCGGCGGTATTCCCCCCAGGAATGTTGGAGACCTGAATCCCTCTTGTTGTTGCTGAGTCAATATCGATGGTGTTGGTTCCTGAACCAGCCCTAATGATCAGCCTGAGTTCTTTTCCTGCATCGATCGTCGCTTTGTTGACAACGGTGCTTCTGACCACCAGCACCTCTGCCTCGCTGATGGCATCAACCAGGCTCACTTCATTGAGGTCTTGGTCAATAGTGTAGCTATGGCCCTTGTTACGAAGAGGCTCCAATTCAGTTTCAGGAAGCTTATCGGCAAAGAGGATTTTCATAGGTATTCATTCTACGTTGGGCGGGGATCACTCTCCTCTCTTTCGATCGGTTGAATTCGTCATCAGAGTGACAAGCGTCGCCTCTGGGTAATCAGGTTCAGCTGTTCCTGATGGACTGAAAAAAATTGAATCACAGTATGTGGGTAATTCAAAAAAGTGAAAAAGTTAACCACAGAATTGGTCCAGTTTTAGCTTCAACTCCTGGCGAACCTGTTCTGCACAGAGTTCTTTTACCGGGCCATAGCCTTTTACTGAGAGTGGCAGTCTGGCGATAGTGACGGCACTCTCATAGTTCCTCTTTGAGAGATGGAGGTTGAGTTGTTTCAGGGTGGTTTCGTATTGATCACGCAGCTGGTAGTCCAGTTTACGATCAGGACTCAACCTGAAGGGGTCAAGAATTGTTCCCCGAATTCGCCTGACAGCACTGAGGAACTTAAAGAGAGTGAGGATCCAGGGACCAAACTCCCTCATTCTGGGACGCCCTCTATCTGGGTTTGCGCGGGAGATCAACGGCGGTGCGAGGTGAAAACGGAGTTGAAAACCCTCTTCGAACTCCTTGTTGAGGCGGCTGAAAAAGATCGGAAGGGTGAAAAGACGGGCTACTTCATACTCATCCTTGGATGCCAACAGATGATAACCCGCCGCTGTGACACTCTGTGAGAAGGTCTTGTTGTCAATCCCTATTCTCTTTTCAGCCTCCCTTGCTGCCCCTGCCCATTGATCCAGGCGTTGTGCATAGGACCGGCTGTGGTAGAGAGTGAGTCTTTCAATATAGTCATCAAGGCGAAGTTGATCAGGGGGGGAGGGGGCTCCTGCTTTATCCCTTTCAATATGGTTGAGAAGACGGGAGTAGAGCTCTGTCTCTGCGGCCAGATGACGGCCAAGACGGAAGGCCCTGATGTTGGTCTCGACGTCACGGCGATTGAGCTCTATAGCCTTCTCGATGGCCTCTCCAGGCAGCGGCAGCCGACCACTCTGGAAGGCGATTCCCAACATCACCAGGTTGGTTGTTATCGTTTCGCCAAAGACCGCTTCAGCCAATTCGGTGATCTGGCAGGTGTAGAGATTCTCTGCCATGGTCTGGCTGCCGATACTCTCCAGAAGTGCTTGTGCCGGAAAAAGTTGTTCCGGGTGGCGGGTAAATTCGCCGGTCATCATCTCATGGGTATTGATGATGGAGTGTGTCATCAGGTTGAGTTTTTTTAATGTTCCAGGTGCCGCAGAGGTGACCAGGTCACCTCCCAGGAGAAGATCGGCACCCCCATCACCAATGTGGGTGGCTGAGATCTCTTCCGGGTGTTGGGCGAGAATAATATGGCTGGTGACGGCACCCCCTTTCTGCGCCAGACCCATCATGTCAAGGACAGAACATCCTCTGTTTGCAAGGTGGGCCGCCATCCCCAGTAGCGCTCCTGCAGTGACAACACCCGTCCCGCCTACACCTGTCAGAATGATGTTGTAATGACCCTCAATCGGTTCGATTGTTGGTTCTGGTGGGAGCGGGGTATTCCAATCTATGTTTAAGCGATCAGACTCGCCCTCTCTTCTTGTAGCACCGACTACCCGAACAAAACTGGGGCAAAACCCTTTTAAACAGCTGTAATCCATGTTGCAGGCAGACTGGTCAATCCGCCGCTTTCTCCCCTCTTGGGTGTTGGCGGGAACGAGGGCAACACAATTAGATTCTGCTCCGCAGTCTCCACACCCCTCACAAACATCTTGGTGGATAAAGAGCCTGGATTGAGGGAGTGGAGCCGTTCCCCGCTTGCGTCTTCGCTTCAATTCAGCGGCACAGGTCTGGTCAAAGATGATGACAGAGGTCCCTTTGACCTTGGAAAACCTCTTTTGAAGCGGTTGTAACTGGTCGCGATGGTGGAGCGTGACACCGGACGCCCACTCACTATTTTTCGGATATTTGGCGATGTCATCAGTAACAACGGCAATTCGCACCGCCCCTTCAGCATCAACCTGTCGGCTGATCCTGGGAACGTCGAGGGGGCCATCCATGGGTTGCCCGCCGGTCATGGCGACCGCATCATTGTAGAGAATCTTGAAAGTGATGTTGACCCCGGAAGCGATCGCTGCACGAATCGCCAGGAGGCCGGAGTGAAAATAGGTGCCGTCCCCAATATTTTGAAAGACGTGGTCTGTGGTGCAGTAGGGGCTCTCACCGATCCAGCCGGCTCCCTCTCCTCCCATCTGGGTAAAGCGGTCGGTATTCCTGTCCATCCATTGGGCCAGGTAGTGGCAACCAATGCCGGCCAGGGCACGACTCCCTTCAGGGATGACAGTGGAAGAGTTGTGGGGACATCCCGCACAGAAGTAGGGGGTGCGCACCATCGCCGGGGGCGAACTCGGTTGCTTCTGGCCGGCGCTCTTTAATTGATCAACAAGGGTATTGAGGTCACCATCACCTGTCGTCTTGTTCAATCGACTGCCGATCTCAATCGCGATCTGGGTTGCATCCAGACGATCATAGGCGGGAAAAAGCGGCCTGCCTGACTCATCAACTTTCCCCATGACGGGAGGGGCGTGTGGGATCCGATAGAGAATATTTTTTAACTGCTCTTCGATCACCCCCCGTTTCTCTTCAACCACAATAAGTTGATCCAGCCCCCTGGCAAACTGGACAATCCCGTTTGATTCAAGAGGCCATGAGAGTCCCACCTTGTAGAGGGCAACACCCAGTTCCTGCGCCCGTTGGTTGTCTATCTTCAGATCCAGAAGTGCCCGGCGCACATCCTGATAGGATTTTCCGGTCGAGATGATGCCGGTATGAGCCCGATCATCGCCCAGCACCCTTCGATCAACAGGATTTGTTCTGGCAAAGGCCTGGAGGGCATCCATCTTGAACTGATGCATGCGGCGTTCCTGGAGCTGGGCTGTATCTGGCCAGCGGATATTGAGCCCCCCTTCCGGAAGTTGAAAATCCTCAGGCCTGGTTGTGGCAAAATAGTCGGGTTGGAGACGGATAGAGGCGGAGGCTTCGATCGTGTCGTGTACACATTTTAGACCTACCCAGCATCCGCTATAGCGAGAGAGAGACCAGCCGTAAAGCCCAAAATCAAATATGTCTTCTACTCCGGCAGGGTTGAGTACCGGGATTAGAGTGTTGATGAGGGAGTATTCACTCTGGTGAGCGGTTGTCGAAGATTCACAAGCATGGTCATCTCCCATCAGGAGGAGTACCCCCCCATTGGAACTCGATCCAGCAAGATTGCCATGGCGCAAGACATCACCGGAGCGGTCGACCCCAGGCCCCTTGGCATAGAGCATAGAGAAGACCCCGTCATAGAGGCCATCTCCAGCAAGTCCCGCCTGCTGGGTTCCCCAGACTGCTGTCGCGGCAAGGTCTTCATTAACCCCTGGCTGAAAAGTGATGTTGTTTTCAAACAGGTGGTTTTTTGCCAGAATCATCTGCTGGTCTATAGCGCCCAGAGGAGAGCCTCTGTAGCCAGTGACAAAGCCAGCGGTATTGAGCCCATGGCGTCGGTCAAGCTGATATTGAAGCATGGGGAGACGAACAAGGGCCTGGATTCCGGTGACAAAAATTTGTCCTGACTCCAGTTTGTATTTGTCATCAAGATGAACGTCTCGAAGTTTCAATCCATCCCTCCCATGAGTGATCATGGTACTCTCTTGTTGTTATTTCATCCTACCAGAGAGCCCGATTTTATTCTTTAGCTGGGATAACCGTCTATAATTTTGGGTCGGGTTCATCGGTATTCCCGCCAGCAATGGGTTCATTTTTCTTTTCGATGCGCTAAAGATCGGTGGTTAATAATGAGATCGGCTTACACAAAGGGAGGGTATACTCGTCTCCTTACTTTAGGCCTGGGAAGAGGGGAGTGTCGGTTCTTAATAACCCGTATTGCATTTCGATTAACACATCAGGACTGAAGAATATTTTTGAAGTTTTTATTTATAACAGGGGGAAGAGTGAATCAGCAGTCACATTTTATAACGCCTATTGATGATCGGTTTTTTGAAGACTACCCGGAAGGCGGGGTTTTTGAGTTTGGCTCGATACCTGTTATTGAAGAAGAGGTGATTGACTTTGCCCTTCGTTTTGATCCACAGGATTTCCATATTGATCCAGTAGCCGCAAAAGAGACACTTTTTGGCGGCATAATAGCGAGTGGCTGGCATACAGCGGGTATGACCATGAAGCTCTATGCAGATCACTATCTCTCAAAAGTGGCAAGTCTCGCCTCACCGGGGCTTGATGAGCTGAGGTGGATCAAACCGGTACGCCCTGCTGATGATCTCTCTGTTCGGGTGACGGTCAAGGAGACAAGAAAATCAAGATCAAAACCGGATCGCGGAGTCGTTCGCTCGCTGATTGAGACCCTGAATCAGAAAGGTGAAGTAGTAATGAGCATGACAGCAGTCAACATGCTTCGTTGTCGGGATGAGGGAAACGCGAAACATGCCGGAAGATGAGAAAACCCTCTATCCATTAGATGGGTTTAAGGGGGTTATTGAGACACTACCCCATTGCAAACTGCTGGGGATCAGGTTTTCAAAGGTTTCTCGCGGTTCCTGTGAGGCCTATATCGAATACGGTGACCATCTTGCTGGAGATCCGGAAAGTGGGATTATCCATGGAGGGGTGATCACGACACTGATGGATACTCTCGGTGGAGGGTGTGTCTTTAGTCTGGTTCAACAGGGCCAATCAGCAGCCACCCTCGACCTGCGGATCGACTACCTTAAGCCGGCAATAACCAAAGAGCGAATCAATGGTTTTGCTGAGTGTTATAAGCTTACTCAAAATATTGCTTTTGTAAGAGGTTATGCCTTCAACAGAGACAGAGAGAGACCGATCGCCCATTGTGCCGCCACATTTGTGATCGGTTCTGTAGGGTTCTCACCAAGTGTTCCAAAAGAGAGCACAGGGTGATGAGTGATTTCTTCTCAAGGGTGATGGAGATAAAGCGCGAGGGTAATTTAGAAGAGCTCGGCAGGGTGATTCCCTACGCCTCATTTATCAAGATTGGGTATGAGCGTGATGGTGAGGGGCTGATTGTAGTGCTCAACAAGAGTGAAGATAATGTCGGCAACAGCCACCTTCTTGCACTGCATGGGGGGGTTGTCGGAGCACTGCTCGAACAAGCAGGAATTATGCAGGTGATCTGGGAGTGCGAGTTAACCCGGTTTCCAAAAATCATCAATCTCTCAGTCGATTACCTCAGGCCTTCTCTTGGGGCAAGGGATACTCGTGCCCGTGCAAGCCTGATAAAACAGGGGAGGAGTGTGACCAATGTCAGGGTGACGGCCTGGCAGTCAGACCCTGACAAACTGGTGGCAGCGGCCAATATGCATCTTTTGATGAGATAGAGATCAAGCCTCGGTTTTTACCGTGCCGCTCCCTCTCTTTGTCAGGTCAGATGGTTGAGAGGGAGTTGGGTGGTGCCTTTTAGTTCCTGAAGCAGAATATTGGACTTCACTCCAGCCACCATCGGAAGGGCGAGAAGTCGCTTCATCAGCAGTTCGGAAAAATCATTCAGCCCGGGAAGAGTTACCCTCAAAAGATAGTCAGACCCCCCCGTCACAGCCCAGCACTCGAGAATTTCATCCCAGTCCTCGATGGCGGATGCGAATGCCTGGGCAGGGTCCCTCCCATGCTTTTCCAGGGTGACATTGACGAAGGCCTGCACACCAAGCCCTATTGATGCGTGATCAAGGAGGGCAACATACCCTCGGATAACTCCTTTGCTCTCTAGCCGGCGCAATCGCCGTAAACATTGAGAGGGAGAGAGGCAGACAAGCAGTGCCAACTCACTGTTTGGGATTCTGCCATTGGCCTGCAGAACCTTTAGGATCTTCAGATCTATTTCATCCATATTATGTGGCATATTTCTACATTAACAATAACTAATACGCAATATTATTGTATATATTAGTCTTATTGCACCAAATTACACAATACTTGATTTCTCATTTTCTGTTCTTATAAGAGGGTCTAAGGGGGGTATGAGGAGTGTTCTCTGGCAAGAGGCCGTTGTGAGAATAATGATTCCCCGCTGTTAACGAACACCATAGGGAAGAGAGATGATACTTGATGGAAAAAACTTAAAAGTCGAAGAGGTTGTCAAAATGGCGCGTAATCCACAGCTAAAAGTGGAAATAAACAGCGCCATTGAGGATAGGGTAAAAGCGTCAAGAGCACTTCTTGATGGTTTTGTTGAATCAGGAAGAGTGATCTACGGTGTGACCACGGGTGTTGGTGGGTTTGTCAACTGGTTGATACCGGCAGAACTTGCTGAGACCCTGCAAAACAACATCCTGCGGGGCGTCACTTCCAATGTTGGGGACTACCTTGATGATGACTATGCCCGGGCCGCGATGCTCGCCCGGATCAACTCACTGGGGCGCGGGGTCTCTGCCATCTCGTGGGAGAACTATCAGAAGTATGTTGCCCTCTACAATGCCGGGATCATTCCCCTGATTCCTGAGAAGGGTTCTCTGGGGGCAAG
>DIIC01000004.1 GCA_002420425.1 Proteobacteria bacterium UBA5680
ATGGATCACCACCTCGAGGTATAGCCCCGGGCACCAGCAGCCCCATTACTGGAAAATGGCACTGTTCCACTCTTCGAGGAAGGTACTGCGTTTCATGCGGTCCTGAAACACCAGCAGACCCGGCCCCAGGGTAATGGGGAGGCTATTGGGTACTCAATAACTTGTAGGCATCTTTTAGGGCAACCAGCCGTTCGGCGTGGACATACTCCTCCCTGACCTTCCCCAATACGCCCTGCTTTTGCAGAATGTCATGAACTGCAGGCCGGGCACCGACTACATAGACCTCGCTTCCCAGTCTCCCGGCCTCATCAATAATCTCACCCAGTGCACGGGATGAGGTGAAGTCCATTAGCGGAACCTGCTTAAGATCAATAACCAGCACATCAAAATCCTTATGCTCTGAAAACTGGCGAATCATCCCTTTGGCCGCCCCAAAGCTGAGTGGTCCACCGACATGATAGAGAAGCAGCCGGCCCTTTGCGTTCTTGAGTAGTTGAATAGCCTCTTCACCCAACTCATCCGGTGCCTCTTCTGGATTGCGGATGAACTGAATAGAGCCGAGTTGAAGCTGCACCATCCGATGCATAAAGACAAAGGCCGCCATCACCATACCTATCGCAACAGCCTGAATCAGATCCACAAACACAGTCAAAAGAAGAACAGTAAACATCATCAGAACACCGGCTTTAGGGGCCCGAGAGAGCAAACGAAGGTATTCCCAGTCAATGATGTCGGTACCCACCTTGACCAGAATTCCGGCAAGAACCGCCTTGGGAATGATGCTGGCATAGGCTCCGGCTCCGAGGACAATAACCAGAAGGACCACAGCATGAAGTGCGCCGGAGATAGGTGTTCTGCCCCCCGCCTTGACATTGACTACAGTGCGCATGGTGGCACCGGCGCCAGGCAGACCGCCGAAAAAACCGGCAATGGTGTTGCCGATCCCTTGTCCGATCAGTTCACGATCCGACTTGTGCTGGGTCCGGGTAACATTATCGGCAACCAGGGAGGTGAGCAGTGAGTCTATCGAACCGAGCGCGGCCAGAGTCAGCCCGGAGAGAATCATCTCCCAGAGCAGAGAGAGCTCAATCACAGGCATTGAGAAGTCTGGGAACCCGGTGGGAATATCACCGATGATGCGAATACCGGGTTGGTTCTGAAAGATCAGAATATAAGCCAGAGTCCCAACCAACAGGGCCATCAGGGGTGATGGGAGCAATCTGTTCAAGCGAGGGAGGAGGGATGGAATTCCGTAAACAACGGCAAGCGTGATCAAACCCAGCATCACAGAGGAGGTATGGAGAGTAGAGACGAATTCCGGTATTGCCGTAGCAGCCGATATGGGTTTAGAGAGCCCTTCATGACCCAGAAGAGGACCAATCTGCAGAAGAATAATGATCACCCCAATACCACTCATAAAACCCGAAACAACCGGGTGGGGTACCAGTTCAATGAATCGGCCAATACGCAAGAGCCCAAAACCAATCTGGAAGAGCCCGCCAAGAATAACAACGGTAAAAGCGAGTGCTGCTCCATGGGCGGGGTTGTCCGGAAACAATCCCGTGTACTGAATAAAAATAGCGGCCATGACCACTGTCATGGGTCCTGTCGGACCTGAGACCTGGGCGGGAGTCCCTCCGAAAAGGGCGGCAAAGAAGCCGACAAAAATGGCCCCGTACATACCGGCAACAGGACCGACCCCAGAAGCCACACCCATCGCCATCGCGAGTGGCAGGGCGACAACAGCTGCTGTCAGGCCGCCATAGATATCGCCACGAATAGTATTGAAGTTCAAACCGTTGACTAAGTTCATAGTGTTAAGTGTATATCCCAGAAAAAGCGGTAAAAAGCCCAGAAGTGAGAGAGGAGACCTGGCCTCACTCCATGTAGGAGCAGATCTCATCGAAGCAACTCTGATCAGTGGATTATACTGAATTAAAGTATGCCGCTTAAATTCAATCTACTAATAGCGTATTACAACTCCTCTTTGATGTCTCACCCAGATACACACGATGATGGATGTTGATGAAATCCAGCTCAGCTTCTCTCGATCCTAAAGAGATGACTGGCCAGAATAGAGTGTTTGTCTAAATTTGCCCCGGAGAGGGTCGCAAGGGACAGTAGGAGCTATCAAAGTCATCGTCATCCAAACGAGAGTAGATCGCCTCAAGAGCCATATTCTCGGTCGCATGGATATTCTCAGCACCCACCTCTGCAAACAGACCGGTCTTATGCATTACCTTGAGTATCTGGCGCTTTAGTCCGCTAAAGACCATTGTCACCCCAGTCTCTCTGAGGCGCTCGGTAAGGTGGTGCATTACCTCCTCACCCGAGGCATCCAGCTGATTTATCCCATCTCCCACCACCAGGATATATTTTGCCTCCTTCTTGTTGGCAACTGCTTCAAGAATAGTATCTTCAAAGAAAGAGACATTGGCAAAATAGAGTGATCCATCAAATCGGATGGCGATAATACGTTCATCAGTGAGCAGGTGTTCATGGACAGTAACATCGCGCAGTGTTCCATCCTGAAATCGCCCAAGAGTGGCGACCCGGGGATGCATGGTCCGATAGAGGAAAAGGATCAATGCCAAACCTGCTCCCATGAGAATTCCTTGTTCAAGGTGTGGTGCAAAACCAAGGGTGGCGACAAAAGTGAGAATGCCTGCAACACCATCATGACGGCTTGCATCCCAGGAGTGTTTGACCGCTTTGAAATTAATCAAACTAATGACAGCCATGACAATCACCGCTGCAAGCACGGCACTTGGCAGGTGGTAGAGCAGCGGCGTAAGGAAGAGCAGAGTGATCAGGACGATCATGGCGGTAAAAACAGATGAGATCCCGGTTTTCGCTCCCGCATCAAGATTGATTGCTGATCTGGAGAAAGACCCACTTGCCGGATAGGATGAACTCATGCTGCCGATGATATTGGCCAGCCCCTGGCCAATGAGTTCCTGATTGGGGTCAATCCGGTCTTTTGTTTTGGCGGCCATCGCCTTGGCGATAGAGATCGCCTCCATATACCCAACCAGTGATATCACTACCGCACTGGTGATCAACTCTCTCACCAGCTCGATCCTGAACGTCGGAATCTTAAAGGTAGGCAGCCCCTGCGGGATTTTACCTACTACTTTTCCACCCATACCCTCAAAACCGACCAACCAGCTTATGATGATCGCAACCACAACGGCGACGAGGACGCCCGGTATTTTCGGCACATACCGTTTCATTGTCCACATCAAAGCAAAGGCACCTACCCCCATCAATAAGGTGGGTATGTGTGTCCCTCCGAGCTGGATCAGGACATCATAGATATCAATAAGGAAGTCGTCACTGCGCTCCATCTTGACCCCAAAGATCTTCGAGAGTTGGGAGAGGCCAATCACTATTGCAGCGGCGTTGGTAAAGCCAATAATAACCGGATGGGAGAGAAAGTTAACGATCATTCCAAGACGAAATACACCGAGCGCCAATTGAAAAATACCCACCATCAGTGCCAGCATGATGGCAAGTGGGACATAGAGGGCGATCAGCTGATCTGGTGTCATCTTGTCCGGGTCACCGACAAGCGGGATAAGTGCCGAAGCGGTCAGTAGAGAGACAACGGCGACAGGCCCTGTCTGCAGCTGCTTTGATGACCCCCAGAGTGCACCAATCAACACCGGCATAAATGAGATGTAGAGGCCAAAATAGGGGGGAAGCCCGGCAAGTTGGGCATAAGCCATCGACTGGGGGATCAATACCAGCGCTACCGTGATTCCGGCGACAAGATCCATCCTGAGACTTTCGCTGTTTATCGGAAACCAGCTGAGGAAGGGAAAGAGTCGTTGTAGATGGTTCATAGTAGTTTATCGTTGGAACAAGTAAGAGCGAGTGGTATAGAAGTCAGAACAGAGTACAAGCCTGCCTAATAATCAGTGGATTTTATCATTTATCAGCCACGCGCGCGCTCTCCATTAGTGGGTAGTCCGGATCAAACCGGCCTGTTTCCACTTCACGGGAGAGTGCCTGTGGCAACAGGACTGCGAAAACTCACGCCCTTTTTTCCGGTTGAGGATCAACCCAAGGATCTGGCCAGAGGGAGGAATTTGAGGTATTGACGGCAGTCGTCGAAAGACCACTAATTCTGACAACAAAGGGGATTCTGAGGCTATAATCAAATTTCACCTGAGCACACCCTAACCTGATCACGCTTTGCCAATACTTTGCTCAAAAAATAATCATGACCAAGAGATCAAACCACCCCTACACTCTGCGGCCGGCAGTGCCGGAAGACATTGATCAACTGGCGGGCCTGATCCAAGGGCTGGCAAAATATGAAAAACTCAGTGACCAGGTGACCGGTGATCCCAAAAGGCTGGAAAGAGACCTATTTGGTGAAGATCCTTTCGCTCATGCCTTGGTTACTGAAGGTGATGATCGCCTCCTGGGATTTGCCCTCTATTTCTTCAACTACTCCACTTTCCTGATGAAACCAGGCCTCTACCTCGAAGATCTTTATGTCATTCCTGAGTACCGAGCCCTTGGAATCGGTTCAGCGATGATGGATCATCTGGCTGCCCTGGCGGTCGATAAGGATTGCGGTCGTTTTGAATGGTCTGTTTTGGACTGGAATCAGCCGGCGATTGAGTTTTACCAAAACCAGGGAGCGAAACTCTTGTCAGAATGGCGCATCTGCCGTCTCGATGGCGTTAATTTGGACCAGAGAGCACAATCAAGGAGAAGAGCGTGAGCAAACCGGCTGTCGTTGTTGAAGGGCTGCACAAACAGTACGGCAGCATCGAAGTGATCAAAGGTGTCTCCCTGACGGCCCATGAACATGAGGTCATCTCAATCCTGGGCTCGAGCGGCTCTGGGAAAAGCACCCTTCTGCGCTGCATTAATCTTCTCGAGATACCGACCCGTGGAGAGATCACCATCCACAACGAACTGATCCGTTTGAAAGCTGGAAGAAGCGGTCTGAGAGTCCCTTCAGATCGCAAACAAGTCGAACGAATCCGATCACGGGTGGCGATGGTATTTCAACAATTCAACCTCTGGTCACACATGACCGTTCTGCAAAATGTGATCGAAGCCCCCATCCATGTACTCAAAGTTCCAAAAAGACAAGCCATTGAGGAGGGTGAAGCGTTTCTTGAACGGGTTGGAATGTATGATCGCCGTGATTACTATCCCGCCCACCTCTCCGGTGGAGAACAACAGCGTACAGCAATCGCCCGCGCGCTCGCGATCAACCCTTCTGTGATGTTATTTGATGAGCCCACCTCTGCACTGGATCCTGAACTGGTGGGCGAGGTGCTTAAAGTGATCAGAAGCCTTGCCGAAGAGGGAAGGACAATGCTTGTTGTTACCCATGAAATGGATTTTGCCCGGGATGTCTCGCACAAAGTGCTCTTCCTCCATCAGGGAAAGATCGAAAGCGAAGGGACTCCTCAGGCTGTCTTTGAAGAATCCACCTCAGCGCCATTTCAACAGTTCCTGGCCAGAGGGGCGACTTGACGTCTATTGGATAGCACAAAGAGCAAAGCAGTGTTAATCTCGACCCGTTGCATTAATAGCAATTATCATTTCACACCAATAAGATGAATGGAGGATAAAACAATGAAAAAACTAGTAACTGCCCTCGTCTCATTTGCCCTGCTGGCACTCTTTTCAACTGCCGCTACTGCAGGTAATTGGGACAAAATCAGAATAGGTGTTGAAGGGGCCTACCCTCCCTTTAGCTGGGTAGAAGCCGATGGAGAACTCAAAGGTTTCGATATCGAAATCGCCAATGCTCTTTGCAATCAGATGGGGGCGGAGTGCGTCCTGGTAACCCAGGACTGGGATGGCATCATTCCTGCTCTACTGGCAAAAAAATACGATGCCATTGTTGCCTCAATGTCGATCACTGAAGAGCGCAAGAAAAAGGTCGCCTTCTCAGACAAGTACTACAACACCCCTGCTCGATTTGCCCAGAAAAAAGGCGCCGGCATCTCAATCAGCAAAGAAGGGCTGAGCGGCAAGTCTGTTGGTGTCCAGAGGGCCACCATTCATGACAACTTCATTACTGCTGAATTCGGTGACTCTGTAACCATCAAACGCTATGCCACTCAGGATGAAGCCTATCTTGACGCTGTTGCTGGACGTGTTGATCTTCTTCTTGCTGACTCCATTGCAATGGATGATGGCTTCCTCAAAACCGACAATGGTGCAGGTTGGGAATTTGTAGGCCCCTCCTACAGCGACCCAAAATACTTTGGTGACGGTGCAGGTGTTGCGATCCGCAAGGGTGACCAGGACCTGGTAGATCTGTTCAATAAAGCGATCACTGCAATTCGTGCTGATGGCACCTATCAGAAGATCAATGCCAAATATTTTAAGTTTGATATCTACTAGACATCCGGCTTGATATGATGACGCCGCTGGACATTATCTTCAGCGGCGTCACTTTTTTTAGGGCTAATTAACGTGTTTGACCTTAAAGGCTACCTCCCCATGATTCTTGATGGGATGGTTATCACCATTGAGGTGGCTCTTCTCTCTCTCACCATTGCCGTTATCCTGGGGATAGCTGGAGCCAGTGCAAAACTCTCGGGCTCTAGGATCGCGTACTCAATTTCAACTCTCTACACAACCCTGATAAGAGGAATCCCTGATCTTGTTCTGATGACCCTGATTTTTTTTGGTGGTCAGATTCTGATCAACAATTTGGGAGATCAGTTTGGCTGGGATTATATTGATATCAGCCCATTCATTGCCGGCACAGCAACAATCGGTTTTATCTTTGGGGCTTATATGACTGAAACATTCCGCGGCGCCATTCTTGCCATCGATAGAGGACAAATCGAAGCTGCCCAGGCCTTCGGAATGAGCCGTTTGCTACTTTTTGTTCGGATTACTCTCCCTCAGATGGTACGTCATGCCCTACCCGGTTTTGGCAATAACTGGATGGTTCTCGCCAAAACCACGGCACTGGTCTCAGTAATTGGGCTCCACGACATGGTCTATAACGCAAATCTGGCAGGGGGATCGACCCGTCAACCCTTCACCTTCTACCTTGTAGTAGCGCTACTCTATCTTGCCATTACCGGGATCTCAGATCTCCTTCTTCACTGGGCTAACCGACGATTCAGCATCGGTATACGCCAGGTCTAGGTCAAACGGATGGACTTCGAAGTCATCATCAACAATCTTCCTCTCTATCTGGAAGGATTGTGGATAACCCTTCAACTGGTTGTAGTCTCACTGGTTTGCGGCCTCTTCATTGCCATCCCCCTGGGGATGCTTTCAGCGCACCGCAACTACTGGATCCAGTTCCTGCCGCGTCTTTTTATCTACTGTTTTCGGGGAACACCGCTGCTCGTACAGATGTTTCTTATCTACCATGGCCTTGGCCAGTTTGAGGCTGTCCGCGAAAGTCTGGCATGGATCATTCTTAAAGAGGCTTACTGGTGTGCCTTGATTGCATTTTCACTTAACACCGCAGCGTATACCGCTGAAATCATCCGCGGAACCATCAGGCAGACCCCGGCCGGTGAAATTGAAGTGGCGCGCTCAATGGGAATGTCTCCACTAACCCAGCAACGGCGTATTGTTCTTCCAAGTACATTCCGCAGGGCGCTGCCTGCCTATGGCAATGAGGTGATCTTCATGCTCCATGGGAGCGCTCTTGCAGGCATTATCACCATTGTCGATCTCTTTGGAGCAGCCAAGATAGTCAACTCAAGATATTTTGTACCCTTCGAGTCATTCATCACTGCAGGATTCTTCTATCTCTGCGTTACCTTCTTGATTGTTGGCCTCTTCCGCCTGGCAGAAAATCGCTGGCACGCCCATCTCAGGCCGAGGCAATCCTGATCAATTTCAAGTCTGGCAGGTTGGGAACGGGTCTATCGGCCCTGGTCAACCGATGACTGAGCCTCAATAAATAGACGAGTCACCTCTGGGAATCTGGTTTTGATTTTCTCTTCCAGCAGGGAGACTTTTGTCTCAACCTCTCCTGCGTCGAGTCGGTTTCCAAAATCAAGACTGATGGTAACCAGAATATCGACAGGACCTATATGGAGGGTCAAGAGCTCATTGACGCCATCAATCCCATCCTGAGTTGAGATAATTTCTCGAATTCCCTCTACCACTTCAGGGTGTGCGCGCTCTCCTACCAGCAACCCTTTTGTCTCATAGGCGAGGAGGATTGCTGTTCCCCCAAGAACAATGCCAATGCCGACAGAGGCCGCCCCATCCAGTTCAGGAATATCAAGCAGCGCACCCAGACCCAGGCCGATGGCGGCAATAACCAGCCCGAGCATGGCCGCACTGTCTTCAAACAGAACGGTAAAAACCGTTGGATCCTTGCTCTGGCGAAAGGCAGCGAAGTAACTTATTGCGCCACGAGTACGATTAAACTCCTTGAGTGCCACCCACCAGGCAACAGCTTCAAAAACAAAAGCAACCCCCAATACGATGAAATTAATATAGAGATTCCTGATCGGATGCGGGTTGAACAGTTTATGGACACCCTCATAGATGGACAATCCTGATCCCAGGGCAAAAATCAGAATCGCTACCACGAATGCCCAGAAGTAGAGCTCTGAGCCATAACCAAAGGGATGCTTATCGTCAGCCGGTTTTCTTGACTGACGAATTCCAAACAGCAACAAACCCTGATTACCCGTATCGACAACCGAGTGGATCGCTTCTGAAAGCATGGCAGAACTGCCGGTAAAAAACGCGGCAAAGAACTTGGCCAATGCGATCAGTGAATTCCCAACCAGTGCGGCCAGAACCACCTTGATGGAGCCAGAACTATCCACTCTGTCACTCTTTTCGTTTTGGAATTAGTGAATACCGTCTGTTAGAGATCAAGCACCTCATCCACCAGTTGACGGAGTGAATCAAGATCTTTTATTAAATAACGATCCCGATCAATGTCCAACAACCCTGCCTTCTTCAAAAGGTTGATCTCACGGGTAACACTCTCTCGTGTTGTACTGGTTCGGCTCGCAAGCTCTGCATGGGTGGGAGCGGGTGAAATAGTTGCCGTACCATCTTCCATCACGGCGTCACGAGAGAGCCGAAGAAGCTCGGCATGAATCCGATTTCTTGCCCCCAAAGTACTGAACTCAAATATTTTTTCAACCATAATCCGAAATCGGTAGGCGAAGTTTTCGAGCATTGGCCACAGAACATCAGGATGAGTATCAAGAAACTGGCGAAAGGTTTTACTGTCAATGGAGGCAATCAGACTCTCCTCAAGGGCCACAACAAAAGCAGAGCGTGGTTTGCCATCCATTGCCGAGAGTTCGCCAAACACCTCTCCCTGATCAAGGTCCCCAAATGTGACCTCTTTGCCACTGGTTGAGTAGGTCTTTGCCCTGACTCTCCCCTGACAGACAAAAAAGAGATCACTGCTCTCTTCCCGCTGGGCAATAATCTCCTGGCCGGCATCATAACGACACCAATTACACTGTTGTGTAAGTGAAGCCAACTCATCGTTTGACAAGGAGGTGAAAATCCCAATCCCCCCCAAGGCCTGGTAACTGATCGTTGATGCTTTGACTCTTGCAACCATCACCCCTCCAGTAGCGCATGAAAAACGCACATCGTTGTCTAAAATAAGGGTAAAAACACCCTTACAGGGGGATATTGTGCCTGACGTCAGTCAGAATAAAAAGTTAAGCAGAGAAATGCTGATAAAAGAGATTGCGATAACGGCCAGAAAAACCAGAAGAAGTCTTCCAAAAAACCTTACAAATGGGCTAAGACGAGAATCCCGGCGTTGGCAAGAGGTGTTCTGTTTCAAAAGAATCATTGCCGTACAACATTCCTGTTATTGATGTTTACAGGAAAAATGTAGCTGACTCACAACTAAAAGTATGTGATCCCGATCACATCAGACAGCCCCCCATTATCTGGAATCAATCTGAGAGTCAGAAGCGGCTCGTTGCGCTTTGGAGGTGAGCGGGGCTCACCATTTCAAGAGCAACGTATCAACCCAACCTACTGTTCGCTGCCACTTTTGAAGCTGAAGACTGCTCCCTGGCGGATTCCGGAAGGCCAGCGAGAGGTGATGGTTTTGAGCCGGGTATAGAAATGAACCCCCTCAGTGCCGTGAATTGAGTGGTCTCCAAAGAGTGATCGCTTCCACCCACCAAAGCTGTGGTAGGCGACCGGAACAGGAATGGGGACATTGACCCCAACCATCCCAACACGTACACGGGTTGAGAAATCATGAGCGGCATCACCATCACGAGTAAAGATGGCAACCCCATTTCCATATTCGTGATCATTCACCATCTTCAGTGCCTGCTCATAATCTTCAGCCCTGACAACACTCAATACCGGACCGAAGATCTCCTCCTGATAGAGGCGCATCCGGGGAGTGACCCGGTCAAAGAGACATCCACCGAGGAAACAACCCTCCTCATGCCCGGGCACTTCAATCTGTCGACCATCGACAACAAGTTCAGCACCCTCTTCAACACCAAGATCAACATAACCTGTTACTTTCTGGAGGTGTTGAGGAGTGACCAGTGGTCCCATCTCTGAGGAGGAATCGGTAAAGGGGCCCACTTTAAGGCCCTCAATACGTGGCGCAAGCATTTCAACCAGTCTGTCTGCGGTCTCATCTCCCACAATCACCAGGACAGAGATCGCCATACAGCGCTCGCCGGCAGAGCCATAAGCGGAACCAATGACTGCATCGACCACCTGATCAAGGTCTGCATCAGGCATTACAACCATATGGTTTTTTGCCCCACAGAGCGCCTGAACCCGCTTTCCGTGATGGCTGCCCGTCTGATAGACATACTCGCCAATTGCCGTTGAACCTACAAAACTAATCGCCTCAACACGCGGATCAGTCAATAGTGTATCCACGGCCTCCTTATCACCATTAATGACATTGAGTACTCCCGCTGGCAATCCCGCTTCGATCATCAACTCAGCGAGGCGCAGGGGAGTAGAGGGATCCTTTTCTGAAGGCTTAAGAACAAATGTATTTCCACAGGCGAGAGCCAGAGGGAACATCCACATCGGTACCATGCCGGGGAAATTAAAGGGGGTAATACCGGCACAGACGCCTACCGGCTGTCGTATGGCATAGCTGTCAACACCACTTGCCACCATCTCTGAATACTGGCCTTTCAAAAGTTGAGGGGCACCACAGGCAAATTCAACAATCTCAAGTCCACGAGTGAGTGAACCTTTGGCATCATCAATGGTTTTACCATGTTCAAGGGAGAGCAATCCTGCCAACTCATCCAGATGTGAAATCAGCAAATTTCTAAAAGAGAAGAGCACTTGTGCACGCTTTGCCGGTGGGGTTGCTGCCCAGGCCGGCAATGCCTCACTGGCTGATCTGATCGCTTCACAGGTCTCATCAGCTGTAGCGAGAGCTACCTTATGGACGACCTCTCCAGTTGAAGGATTATAGACATCCCCGTACCGACCACTGTTTCCATCGAGTGCAACACCATCAATAAAATGGCCAATTGTTGCCGACATACTGTTCTCCTATTTCAATAATCAGTGCTTTGACATCCTCTCTCGCCTTATTCCAGAAAGGGGTGGTTGTCAAAGAATGGTTTATTTCAGCTCTCTGGGAACATCACGTAATCCGGAGCTGCCGCCAGTTTTATTTTCGATCACCTGTTGAGTGAGGTCAACAGATTGTGTGCTGTTACAGAGCATGGTCTGAAGCCGCTACTGCCACTGGTTCCATCTGAACTTTTCAATTGGTGCTACAAAATATCACCCCAAGAGAAGCACACTACTATCTCTACTACCCGTTATTGAGTAAAGTCATCGCCATACACGATTGATTCGAGGTGCTCTTATGGTTCAGTCATCCCCTCTCCCGGCTCGTGCCGAGGTTGTCATTGTCGGCGGTGGAATTATCGGCTGCAGTGTGGCCTATCATCTCGCAGAGCTTGGTGTGACCGATGTCGTCCTTCTCGAGAGAAAAAGCCTTACCTGTGGAACCACATGGCATGCCGCAGGGCTGGTAGCCCGTGTCAGGCCCACCTATACCATGACCCGCCTGGCTCAATATACCGGTGATCTCTACGCATCACTCGAAGACAAGACGGGGCAACCCACAGGATTTCAACAGGTGGGATCTCTCAGCATCGCCACCACTCCAGCCCGACTTACTGAATTTAAGCGGAGTGCCTCCATGGCACGGGCCCGAAATATTGAAGCTCGAATCCTGGCCCCCGATGAGATCGGTTCATTGTGGCCCCTTCTGCATGACAAGGATCTTGTCGGTGCCGTCCATTTCCCTGAAGATGGGCAGACCAATCCTGTCGACACCACTCTCGCTCTGGCATCAGGAGCACGCCGGAAGGGAGTCACCATCATCGAAAACAGCGAAGTCAATTCGATTGAGATCGAAGAGGGGCGTGTTACCGGAGTCGGTACCGATGGGGGTGATATCCAGGCAGATCATGTTGTCATCTGCGCAGGCATGTGGTCTCACAAAATAGGTCGCCAGTGTGGGATCACCATTCCACTCCATGCCGCCGAACACTTTTACATTGTTACCGAGTCCATGGCAGAGATGGATTCTCCCCTGCCGATACTCAGAGATCCGGCGGCGTGCGCCTACTTTAAACGAGAGACGGGAAAACTGCTGGTGGGATTTTTTGAGCCTGTAGCCAAGCCCTGGGGCATGGAGGGGATACCGGAAAGTTTTGCCTTCGATTCGCTTCCCAATGACTTTGACCACCTCGAACCCCTCATCGAAGGTGCAATTCATCGATTCCCCCCACTGGCTGAGGCAGGTATTCAGCTCTTTTTCAATGGCCCGGAGAGTTTTACCCCCGATGACCGCTACCACCTGGGTGAATCTCCTGAAATCGACAATCTCTTTGTTGCCACAGGCTTCAACTCGATCGGCATTCAATCTGCAGGGGGTGCCGGACGACTTCTGGCGGAACAGATTGTCAACGGTTATGCCTCTATGGACACCTGGGATATCGATATTGCCCGCAATATTTCCTTCCAGGGGAACCCCCTCTACCTGCGTGACAGAACTGTTGAGGCCCTGGGACTCCTCTATGCTGACCACTGGCCCTTTCGCCAGTTTGAGAGCGCCCGTCCCGTACGCACCTCTATTCTCCATCAACGCCTTGCTGCCCGGGGAGCCTGCTTTGGAGAAGCCAATGGCTGGGAACGCCCCAACTGGTATGCCGCAGAGGGAGAGACACCACACTATGAATACAGTTGGGGACGCCAGAACTGGTTTGATCCCAATGCGGCCGAACACCTCGGCGTCAGGGAACGGGTCGGCCTCTTCGATCAGAGTTCATTTGCCAAATTTCTGGTCCAGGGCCGTCGGGCACTGACCCTCCTCAACCGTCTGTCGACGGCAGAGATCGATGTCGAGCCTGGGAGATTGGTCTATACCCAGTGGCTGAATGAGCGGGGCGGTGTTGAAGCAGATCTGACCATCACCCGAGTGGAAGAGGAGTCCTTCTTGGTGGTCACCGGGGTCACCACTCAGCAGAAGGATTTTCACTGGCTTCGACGCCATATAAGAGGTGAAACAGAGGTCGCCCTCACTGATATCACCTCAGGCCAGGCTGTGATCGGAATCATGGGGCCGAAATCACGCCTGCTCCTTCAGGGCCTGACCGATACCAACCTTGATCATGAGGCCTTTCCGTTTGCCTGTTCAAGAGAGATTAATCTGGGTTATGCCCAGGTTCGTGCAACACGGATCACCTATGTCGGCGAACTGGGGTGGGAACTCTACATCCCCACCGAATTTGCCCCCGCCGTCTACGACACGATTGTTGAGGCCGGGACCCCCTTTGGACTGATCCATGCCGGCTACCACACCCTCAACTCGCTGCGCATGGAGAAGGCCTACCGGCACTGGGGTCATGACATGACCGGAAGTGATTCCCTGCTTGAAGCAGGGCTCGGGTTTACAGCCGATTATGACAAGGCGGGTGGTTTTATCGGCCGCGAAGCGCTTATCAGACAGAAAGAACACGGAACTCCAACCCGGCGCCTGGTCCAGTTCCTCCTCGAGGATCCTGCTGCGACCCCCTATCATGAAGAGCCGATCTGGATGGAGGGCGCCCTCGCCGGAATCACCACCTCGGCAATGTTTGGCCATAGCCTGGGCGGCAGTGTTGTGCTTGGTTATGTCGAACATCCTGAAGGGGTAACCCCCTGTGTTGTCAATAACGCCGCTTTTGAAATTGAAATCGCAGGGGTTCGCTTCAAGGCAACAGCATCGTTAAAACCGATGTTTGACCCCGCCAATCAAAAGATCCGATGTTAAAAATAGACAGGGTGGTGAGCAATGAAACAGAACTCCGCCACCATATAACCACGCTGGGAGTTACATAAACCCCAAATCCTCCGGCTGTAGAGCATCTGGTGGGCACCGACCGCATTCTGCAGGGGTCACATTAATGGCTGCCCATCGCTGCAACTTGGGAAAATGTGGGGGTATTGATCACTTTGGCGAATCGGCACCTGCGGGCCAGCTCTTTGAAGCGTTTGGATTCACAGTTGATAATGTTTTATCGACAGTGAGGGGGGTCATCTAGACGTTTAAAAAGGGCTTGGTCGATCCGGGTCCATCGTTACAATTTGACACAAATGTTTACAGTAAGACACCAGATGACGACGGGATGTCTCTATTTCGTTGCTATAATCAATGACTACCATTGTTGATTTGAGAGGCTGGAAAGGATCACATCATTTGATCTATCTCATCAAAGTTATTGTGACTGGCATAGTCAAAACATTACGACTGGTACTATTCAATGGTATTCAATCTAACTTACTGTTCACGTGTTATTAGAGTACAAAAAAAGCATCTTTTATTCCGTCTGAAGCTCTATTCAGGGGGGATTTTTTCCGGAGGTTCCTCATGCTTATTGGTGTCCCAAAAGAGGTTAAAAACAACGAATTTCGGGTTGGACTTGCTCCAGCCAATGTTCAGGAAGTCATTGATCACGGCCATCAGGTGATCGTTCAGGCCAATGCCGGTGTTGGTATTGGGGCGACTGACAGTGCCTATGAGGCTATTGGTGCAACCATCATCGATACCCCTGAAGAGATCTTTGAAAAAGCAGAGATGATCGTCAAGGTAAAAGAGCCCCTGACTGCCGAACGAGCCCTGCTTCGGGAAGGCCAGGTTCTCTTCACCTACCTCCATCTTGCTCCAGACCCCGACCAGACACGAGAACTGGTTGACAGTGGTGCGGTCTGCATCGCTTATGAAACAGTTACCTCGCCCTCTGGCGGACTCCCTCTTCTCGCCCCAATGTCCAAGGTTGCAGGACGAATGGCCGTTCAGGTGGGCGCTTGGTGTATGGAAGAGCCCCATGGGGGACTCGGCATGCTCCTCGGAGGCGTCCCGGGTGTCGACCCGGCCAAGGTGGTCGTCATCGGCGGCGGCGTGGTCGGTACTCATGCTACCCACATCGCCGTTGGCATGGGCGCCGATGTCTGGGTGCTTGATCGTGACAATAAGGTTCTCGATTCCCACTGGCAACAGTTCGGTCGTTCGACCAATACTGTTTTTTCCTCACGCAGTGCCCTTGAAAAACATGTTATCGAAGCTGATCTTGTGATTGGTGGAGTGCTTATTCCAGGCGCTGCTGCCCCTAAACTTGTCACTCGTGAGATGGTCACGGCGATGAAACCGGGATCGGTTGTTGTCGATGTCGCCATCGATCAGGGGGGTTGTCTTGAGACCTCAAAACCGACCACCCACGCCGAGCCCACCTATGTGGTGGACGATGTGGTCCACTACTGCGTCACCAACATGCCTGGCGGAGTGCCCCGCACTTCCACCTTCGCGCTTAACAATGCCACTCTTCCCTTTGTACTCAAACTTGCAGATCTTGGGTATCGACAGGCACTCACAGAGGACCCACACCTTCTCGCAGGGCTCAATGTTCATACTGGCAGAGTAACCTGCCCAGAGGTGGCAGAGGCGCTGGGTTATGATTGCCTTGACCCCATCAAGGCGATCAACTGAATCGATTTGAAAGACCGAGAAGTTTCTTCGCCGCCATGAGCTGGGGAAACTGCGGCTACGCTTTCCCCACCATTATTGGTGCCAAAGCGGCCGCCCCTGACCGCCCGGCAATCTCCTATGCCGGGGATGGCGCCTGGGCAATGAGCATGGTTGAAACACTCACCTGTGTTCGCCACGATATCCCCGTCACTGCGGTGGTCTTCCACAACAAGCAGTGGGGGGCAGAGAAGAAGAACCAGGTTGATTTCTACAACCGACGTTTTGTGGCGGGTGAACTGACCCACAATGACTTCGCCAGCATCGCTCGCTCCATGGGCGCAGAGGGAGTTCGTGTTAATACCCTTGATGAGATTGGCCCTGCACTCGAGAGTGCTGTCGATCGTCAGATGAACGATCGCAAGACAACGGTAATTGAAATTATGACGACCAGAGAGTTAGGCGATCCCTTCCGTCGTGACGCCCTCTCAAAGCCTGTTCGTCATCTTGAAAAATACAAGGATTACGTTTGAATTGTTGGTAATAGAGGGAGTTGTTACACTGGGATGAATAAAATCAAGTGAGGTAAGAAGATGAGCAGGGAGATGCCGGAGCAACTTGAACAGACCAAACGGACCCGGATCAAGCGCGTACCCAAACGGGGGAGTTACCAGCGCTCTACCCTCTATCAGATTATTGATGAGGCACTCGTCTGTCACGTGGGGTTTGTGATCAGTGGTGAGCCCCATATCATTCCAACAGCAATTGCCCGAATGGGTGACCATGTGATTATCCATGGGAGCCGTGTCAGCCGTATGATCAAGCATCTTCAATCGGGTGAGAGGGCATGTATTACCGTTACCCACCTCGATGGGATGGTTCTGGCACGCTCTGCAATGCACCACTCAATGAACTACCGCTCTGTGGTGATATATGGAGTGGGCGAAACTGTAGAGGGTGAACAGAAGGTTGAGGCCCTTGATCACCTTACTGAACACCTTGTTCCCGGACGGACCTCTGACAACCTCCGCCCCTATAAGCGCAAGGAACTGGAGGCGACAACAGTGCTGAAATTTCTCCTTGATGAGGCCTCTGCAAAGATCAGGGATGAGCCGCCGGTCGATGATGCCGAGGATTATCAACAGGAGATCTGGGCCGGTGTCGTGCCTCTTGTGTTAACCCCGGGGGTGCCACAACCCGACCCCAAGAGGGTTTGTGATCAGCCACTGCCGGACTATCTGATGACCAGGTAGAAATTTCCAGGCCGCCCAGGGGGGTATTCGGACGCCATCTCAAGCAGATGGCGAGGACATTCAACCGGTATTTTACTCAATATTGAGGGACTCCTTTTTGATTCCACCCCATTCTAACCCGCTTCTTCAGAGAGGTCCGGCCATTGTTGGTCATCATCGATTGAGTGAGGGCTCGGCAAGGCGTTCGATACACTCCAGGGTCACCTTTGGGTCAAGGTAATCATATTGGAGAGGCTGCTCTTCACCATCGGTCTCGAGCACCAGGCTGGGAAATGACCAGGCATTAAGGGCCTGGGAACGGAATATCTCCTCATCCAGAACGCTTTGAGTGGTGCTGTCATTCAGCGCTCTGGAAAACCGCGCCGAATCAAGACCACACTCCCCTGCCAGATCAACCAGCGTCTTGTCATCTGAGGGGTTGCGTGCCTCCAGATAGTAAGCCCGCTGGATGGCATGAACCATTTTGTCCTCAAACCCCTCACCCTGAAGGCGTGCAGAAATTACTGCCCGACAAGCGGGGTAGGTAGAGCGGCGTGGCTGACATTGGCTCCAGAAACCGTAGTTAAACCGGGTTCCCGGAACCCGCTCTTCAATAATGCTCCAGGTGGTCTGAAGTTTCTCTCTCATCACTTCATCCATGGGGACATCACTGTCAACGGCGAGCCCCCCAAGGAGTGGGGTTACGCCAATATCATCAGGCAGCTGTAATTTGATCTCACTCCAGACCGGCCGGAAGGCCCAGCACCAGGAACACATGGGGTCATGGATATAGTAGAGAATTCTGCCCATCACCCAGCTATTGGACCATCCCGCTTGTTGCATAACCAAAGTCACCGGACCAACCCCGGGCGTCATGGTTAAGACTCACCCACTTGGGGAAGAAACGATCACCATCAACGATGGGAAAGGTCTCCAGCTCTGGATCGGGCCTCGCTTCATGAAGCTTGCACTCCCTGGTCATCACAGGATGGAAGCGAAGAGCGACACCTTCATCGACCACAATATCCTCCTCTCGGGGAAGTTCTTTGGGGAAGAGCACCCTCTTTCGAATCAGACAGCTAAAATAGAGCTCAAGCTCGACCACCAGTGGGGTGGTGCGCTCAGCCAGCACCGCTTTGGCGCCCTCGCCCAGATAAATCACTACAGGATGAGTATTTGGTTTGGTGGTCTCACTCATTTTCAGTGCAGTCGCTGTTGTCATCACTCTCTCCTTTATGCTCTTTGTATCATCAGTAATAAGAGTTAACTACCGATTTCACTCCCTCTTTATATGGCATTTTCAGGGGCTGGATGCCAATCCAAACTGAAAATAGAGCAAAAACACCATCAACCTCAACAGACCCCCGTAAAGATCATCAATACGTCGTCTCTACTAGGTCTCATTAATTCTTTTATTGAATTTATATTTCTGTAATTAATTATCTATAGCGCTGAAAGGATGCTTAGGTCATTCTTTCAGTATTTCCATCTACGGTCATAACCTGGCCCGATATCCTTTTCGCTTCATTTGAAATTAAAAACAAGGCCATACTGGCAATATCCTCTTTGTCGACAAAAGTATTCAGGGATACCATCGACTCATAGTCTTGTTGCAATTCTTGTTCTGAAACCCCTATCGATTTTGCCTTTGCCTCTATCACTCTTTCCATTCTATCTCCTGCTACTGATCCTGGACAGATAGCGTTTACTCTGACATTAAAATCGCCTAGCTCCATTGCGAGCGATTTGGTCATTCCAATAACAGCCCATTTGCTTGCGGCATAAGGTGTTCTATGAGGGAAACCAAACAACCCGGCAGTTGAAGAGATATTGATAATTGAGCCACCCTGATTGGCTTTTAACAGAGGAATGGCATATTTAGTAAAATAAAAATGACCGTTTATATTGACTTCTATTGTGTTCTGCCAGTCAGAGAGTGACAAGCTTTCCATCGGCCCGGTAGGACCCGCTATGCCAACATTATTAATTTGAGCGTCTAGGGTTGAAGTTTTTTCTTTTATAGCATCAAAATATTTTTCAACCGAGTCGGGGTTATTGGCATCAACATTATCTATAAATATCTTATTGTTGATTAGTGGGTGTTCGTTAATTTCATCAATTCTTTTTTGATTGATATCTGATAAATAAACGGTGTAACCTTTTTCTAA
>DIIC01000001.1 GCA_002420425.1 Proteobacteria bacterium UBA5680
CCCCTGATCTCACTAAAAAGGGAATAACGCTCATTGAGTCGTTGAAGCCCGGATTTCAGTCTCTCTCCCTGGTGCAGAACATTGGCAAGGAGGGAGGATGAGTTGATTTTCTTCAGAGCCACTCTGGCAACAGCGGTGGCGAGCGGGTTCCCTCCAAAGGTAGAGCCATGGCTTCCGAAGGGGAGTGCCTGTGTTGCTTCTCCGGCAACAAGCAAGGCTCCGATAGGAAAACCACAGCCCAGGGCTTTGGCAATGGCCATGACATCGGGCTGTGTCTCGGCCTCCCACTGATGGGCAAACAACCTGCCTGTCCTTCCCATACCGCACTGCACTTCATCGTAGATCAACAGGGCATTGTGTTGGTCGCAGAGGGACCGAAGGTGAGAGAGAAAACCGGGGGCAGCAGGAGTTACCCCACCTTCTCCCTGAATAGGTTCGACCAGGACGGCGCAGATATTGTCATTGAATAGGGAAGTTACGGCTTCAAAATCATTAAAGGGGCAGTAGCGGAAGCCTGCCGGAAGAGGTTCAAAACCCTCATGATATTTCGGTTGGGCCGTAGCAGTTACTGTAGCCAGGGTGCGCCCATGGAATGAGCCGCTGAAAGTGATGATCTCTCGTTGTTCTGGAGGAGAGTTTGTACTGGCCCGCTTTCTCGCCAGCTTGATGGCAGCTTCATTTGCCTCTGCTCCAGAGTTGCAAAAGAAGACCTGATCAGCAAAGGTGGCCTCTACCAGTTCCTGTGCAAGCAGAATGGCGGGCTCAGTGTAGTAAATATTGGTGGTATGCCAGAGCTTCTTGGCCTGGGAATGAAGTGCTGCAAGCAGATCAGGGTTTGCATGGCCGAGTGAATTGACAGCGATCCCGGCGCCTAAATCGATGTACTCCTTGCCATCACGATCCCAGAGTCGACTTCCCTTTCCATGATCAAGGATTATCTCCCTGGGTTGGTAGTTGGGGAGATAGCAACGAACCCCTTCAGCAATGAGTTCGGTGGTTGTCAATGGGCTTTGGCTGTTCATCTTGTTGGGTTGGGGTTATCAAGTGGATCGAGCTTGGGAGGGGGTATTCTACCTCAGCATCAGGCCAATAGAGTGGTCATGACCTCTTGGTATATTTGGCTTAAGGTATCAAGATCATCAGTAGAGACTTGTTCGTTAATCTGGTGGATGGTTGCATTGAGCGGGCCTAATTCAATCACCTGCGCTCCGGTTGGAGCAATAAATCGACCATCAGAGGTACCGCCATCGGTTGAGAGCTGGGGCTCCTGGCCGGATATTTTTTTCACTGCTTCGGTGACGGCATCAATAAGAGTACCCGGAAGTGTCTGGAAGGGGAACCCCGGTGGTTCCCACTCAATGGCGACGTTCACGTTGTGGGCTTCACAGACAGATTTGACCACCTCTTCGAGTGACTCCATTGATGATTCGGGGGAGTAGCGGAAATTAAAGTCGACGGTTGCAATTCCGGGGATAACATTTGTCGCGCCGGTTCCACTATTGAAGTTGGAGACCTGAAAAGTGGTCGGCGGGAAAAAGGCGTTGCCCGGGTCCCACTCCCTGCTGCAGAGCTCATTGACGATGCTGGCGGCATCATGAATGGGATTATGGGCCAGGTGGGGGTATGCCACATGGCCCTGTTTTCCACTGATCGTCAGTCTCCCCCCTGCAGAGCCGCGGCGGCCGTTCTTGACCGTATCAGCCACTCGTTGGTTTGAGGTCGGTTCGCCGATAATACACCAATCTATTTTTTCACCTCTCGCCTCAAGCACATCGATAACCCGGCAGGTGCCCTCAACGGCGGGCCCCTCTTCATCACTGGTGACCAGCAGAGCGATCGAACCTCGGTGTTGGGGATGGAGGATGACAAAACGTTCACAAGCAGTGACAATTGCGGCCAGTCCGCCCTTCATGTCCGCAGCTCCGCGACCTTTGAGCATCCCCTCTTCGATGGCACCCGAGAAGGGGTCGGTTGACCACTGGTCAAGGGGTCCCGTCGGAACAACATCGGTATGGCCGGCAAACGCCAGCACAGGGGTGACTTCTCCTCGCCTTGCCCAGAAGTTGTCGACCGGCCCAAAACGCATTTGTTCGACGGCAAAACCGGCAGCTTCAAGACGTCTGCCCAGCAGTTCTTGACAGCCCGCATCATCAGGAGAGATTGAGGGCTGTCTCACCAGTTCTTGAGCAAGGGAGATAGTTGGAGAGAGAGGGTTCATTTGACGGCCTTGATTGATTACCAGATATTGTACGTCAAAGAGTGGCCGAGATGACATTTTTGAAGAACCCCACTGTCTGGCGGAGTGGTCGATAGCTGAGGTTGGTTTTGGAGTTTGCCCTTGCCCGATTGACGGGAGAAGTTCTGACAAAAGGCTGGGAATGAGATAAACAAGAAGCACAACCCGATTGAATTAAACGCAAGTATGTTTTTGAAAAGATGATACAAACATCAAATCTAAGTGTAAACTTACCCGTTACGATTTAGTATTTTTCCTGTCAGAAATAATTTCATGAGGAGCCAAAATGGCGGTAACCAGACCATCATTTGAATGGCAAGACCCACTCTTGCTCGATGATCAACTTGATGATGATGAACGGATGGTGCGAGACAGCGTCAGGCGGTATTGCCAGACGGAGTTAATGCCACAAGTTATAAAAGCCAATCGGGATGAACAGTTCGACCGTTCAATTATGGTCGAGATGGGTGCACTTGGAATGCTCGGATCAACAATTGAGGGTTACGGTTGTGCAGGACTCAACTATGTCTGTTACGGTCTTGTTGCCCGAGAAGTTGAACGAGTTGATTCTGGCTACCGATCGGCAATGAGTGTCCAGTCCAGCCTGGTTATGTTTCCCATTCATGCCTATGGGAGTGAAGAGCAGAAAGAGAGGTATCTCCCAGGGTTGGCAACTGCAGAGTGGGTTGGGTGTTTTGGGTTGACCGAGCCCGACCATGGTTCTGACCCCGGCGGGATGGCAACACGGGCACGCCGCAAGGGTGATGATTGGGTGTTGAGCGGAACAAAAATGTGGATTACCAACTCACCCATTGCCGATCTGTTCATTGTCTGGGCTAAAGATGATGACGGGATTATTAGGGGGTTTATTCTGGAAAGAGGCATGAAAGGGTTGAGTACACCGGTGATTGAGGGCAAGTTCTCACTCAGGACCTCAATTACCGGCTCCATCGCCATGGAGGATGTGGTCGTACCCGAGGCCAATCGCCTGCCCGGAGCAGAGGGGTTAAAAGGGCCGTTTGGTTGTCTCAACCGGGCTCGTTTTGGAATTGCCTGGGGGGTGATGGGTGCTGCTGAATTTTGCTGGCAGGCCGCCAGGGACTATGTGCTTGAGCGAAAACAGTTTGGCCGTCCATTGGCCGCCAACCAGCTGATCCAGAAAAAACTAGCTGATATGCAGACTGAAATTACGCTGGGTCTGCAAAGTTGTCTCCGTCTTGGGCGTCTCTTTGATCAAGGCCGCGCAGCACCAGAGATGATCTCGATGATGAAAAGAAATAACTGTGGCAAAGCGCTTGACATTGCCAGGACAGCTCGGGACATGCATGGTGCCAATGGAATCGTTGATGAGTATCATGTTATCCGTCACTTGATGAATCTGGAGACAGTCAACACCTATGAGGGGACCCATGATGTTCATGCCCTGATTCTGGGTCGAGCCCAGACCGG
>DIIC01000003.1 GCA_002420425.1 Proteobacteria bacterium UBA5680
CCTCCCGTTGCGCCAGTGACGATAATCGGGCCGTGCGCCGGATCCTGGCCATTCTGTTCCATTCTGATCACCGCCAAAGCTGCCGTAAAACCAGCTGTTCCAATCGACATCGCCTCCTCTGCACTCATCTCTGGAGGGCGCTTTACAACAGCCTGCGTCGGCACTCTTGCCACCTCCGAGTACCCTCCGTCAAAAAGCTCAGAGAGCCCGGCACCGCAGACCAGGACCTCATCGCCTTCACCGAACTGATTATCTGATGAGGTGATCACTTTGCCTGCAAGATCGACCCCACCATTTAAGGCCGGACGCCTCAGAATTCGCCCTTTGCCTGTTGCCGCCAGTGCATCCTTGTAGTTGATATTAGAGTGGCTGACCCTGATTACCACCTCTCCCTCTGTGAGGTCATCGATCTCCAGCTTCTCGAAACCCGCACTAACCTCATCCCCATTTTGATGAATTCGGAATGACCGAAATTGCTCCATCTCACTTCTCCAATCGATTTGAATTAAGGGACGTTATGATACCTGTTCCAGCCAAAAATGGCCTGAACTTTGTAACCGCAACAAAAGCAGAAAAATAGCATAAAATAACACCCCTTCACCCACCCCAAGGAGAACGGCGCATGGCCGAACCAACCCTGTTTACCCGCATCATCGATGGTGAGATCCCCGCTGACATTGTCTACCAGGATGAAGAGGTAACCGCCTTCAGGGATATCAATCCCCAGGCACCCGTCCATATCCTGATAATCCCAAACCAGCCCATTCCAACGGTAAATGACGCCACCTCAGATGATGAGAAGATGCTCGGGCATCTCTTTGTCGTGGCCTCAAGGATTGCCAAAGAGGAGGGTATTTCAGAGGACGGCTACCGTTTGATTGTCAACTGCAACCGGGATGGAGGTCAGGAGGTCTTTCACCTCCACATGCATCTTATGGGTGGGCGACCCCTCGGGAGAATGATCAAGACATCTGATCCCCTGTAGCCTCACTTCCCGGGCGGCTTTTTCTTCGGAGTTTCACCCTCTTCTAGAAGCCTGCACCTGAGACGGGGTGGGTTCTTTTCAGGAATACTCGACAGGTAGCGACCGTAAAGCACACATCCCTTCATTCCGGGGTCACAGCTCCGATCCTCAAAACGGAGACAGTTGTCGTTGACTTGGTGGGGACAGCCCCACCCCCCACTCATGAGGACCCCCTGGAGCGTTCACGCTCCCTGAGCTCAATTCGTCTTACCTTGCCTGTGGTTGTCAGCGGAAGGGCGTCTATAAACTCAACCTCACGCGGATACTCATAAGCGGCAAGGCGCTCACGAATTGATTTTTGAATCTCCACCTTGAGCGCTTCGGAAGGGAGGTGGCCCTTTGCCGGGACAATAAAGGCCTTGACCACCTCTCCACGCAGATCATCTTCAACGCCTATAACAGCGGCCTGGCTGACGGCACGATGCTTAAGCAGTGAATCCTCGATCTCCCCGGGTCCTATGCGATAGCCCGCACTGGAGATGACATCGTCCTCTCTGCCGACAAACCAGAGATATCCCTCTTCATCTCTGTAGCCCATATCTCCTGTTCCAAACCAGTTGCCGATAAATTTCTCCCGGGTTGCATCTTCCCTCTTCCAGTAGCCGAGGAACATCACCGGATCATCCCGCCATGCCGCCAACTCCCCCACCTCACCGGTTGCCATAGGATGGCCCTCACTATCCACCGGCTCTACTCGATGACCGGGATAGGGCCTTCCCATTGAACCCGGCTTCACCGGCATCAATGATGAGGCATTGCCGACGATATAGTTAAATTCACTCTGTCCCCACATCTCATTGATCTCTATCTCAAGGGCCTCTCTCCCCCAGTGGTAGAGCTCAACCCCAACAGCCTCACCGGCAGACATGACCGAACGAAGATCAACTCCGTAACGGTCCTTGATACCCTCCACCTGGCGAAGCATCTTGAGTGCCGTTGGGGGGATGAAGGCATTTCGAACCCGGTAATCGGCCATCAGACGGCAGGCTCGTTCAGGATCAAACTTCCGCCCCTCATATCCGAGCACCGGAACCCCGTAGTACCAGGCAGGGAGAAGGGCATCAATCAACCCCCCTGTCCATGCCCAGTCTGCCGGGGTCCAGAAGAGATCGCCATCCATCGGCAACCCATTGTGGGAGAGCTCAAATCCGGTGAGGTTTCCGAACATCGCCCGGTGGGGGACCAGTGCCCCTTTGGGAGGACCGGTTGTGCCTGATGTATAGATGAGGACAAAAGGATCATCAGCATGGGTTTTGACAGTTTCAAATTCGCTCCCGCCCTTCTTGAGCAGTGACCAGAAATCGCTGTCACCACCAGAATGATCACAACTGATCACGCTCTCGAGGCTGGGCAGATCAGCCCGTAATCCATCGATTATCTCGAGGTGCTGATCCTCTGTAATCACCACGGAGGCACCGCTGTCGCTCAATCGATACTCCAGGGCATCAGGACCAAAGAGGACTGAGAGAGGGAGTGCAACAGCGCCCAGTTTATAACAGGCGAGGTGGGCGATGGCGGCTTCAGGGCGTTGAGGCAATACAATGGCTACCCGACCCCCCTTGACAACGCCCATTGACTTAAGGGCATTGGCAAACTGGTTTGAGAACTCTTTTATCTGACCAAAGGTATACGAAGCCCTCTTGCCCGCCTGATTCTCGTAATAGAGGGCGATACGCTGTTCAATCCCGAGATGCTTGTCACAGACCAGGTCAGCCACATTACAGTGGCTGGGGATCTTCCAGGAGAAGTGATCACACATCTCCCGATAGTCGTTCTTCTCCCACGCCAATAACTGATCCGATCGTTTCATCTCTGAGTGGGTTCTGATTGGCAATCAGCTCCTAATTAAGGGTCTTCCTGAAGCGAAACAGGCTGACCAGGGTAAAGAAGAGGACAAATTGTTGGGCCACATAATCGATCTTACGCTTGATCACCTCACCTCCAGGGCGGCCACTTCACCAAAGTGTTTTGAAAGATCAGTAACTTCGATTGCCTGGTCAGCCATCCGCTATCCTCAATAGTATGATCAAGCCGTTCTTAGGTTGTCTCTCTTCTGTCAATTGCGGCCGCATCCAGTCGTTCGACACCGGCTCCCTGTTCCTCCCAGAATTGAGGCTCCCAGAGCGCCTCAAGCTCATCCAGTGATTTGCCAAGCTGCTCCACCCAGGAGAAGTACTTCTGGTTGTGCCAGCGACGACGTACTGATTCACTCCCCTCAAGTTCCATCTCGCGGGAGGGGTCGAGAAAATAACCCAGCGTTCTTCCTGCTCCGCCTCCATCAAGCCGGCCTTTTTGATTATCGAGCCGGTTCAGGACAGAGGGATAACGATCAAAACCATCTGTGGCAACGGTGAAGACAGGTTGGTCTGCGCCAAAGTTATAGTAGCGTGCAGTTCGAATTGCACCCAGAATATTACAGATACCACTGACGCCAAAAGTGTCGGCAAGTTGATCGCACTCATCAGCATCCAATCCAAGATCCCCCTGGAGGTATTCACTCCCGGCCTGTAGCAGACGCAGCCCCTCCAGACACTGCTGGTCGTCGATACAGATCAAAAGATCCATCGCCCGAACATTGTGTATCCAGGTCACATGTTTATCGCCAATCCCTTCGATCGCATGGGCACCATAACCCACATTGAAGAGAGTAGGGCACTGTACCGGTTCAAGCCCAACGGTCTTCAGCTCACTATTTTCCTGTCGAATTCGATCACCCGCAGCAATGGTGCCAGCACTCCCCATCGCAGAGACAAAAGCGGCGATCCTTCCCTTACCTACCCCTTTTTGGGCAAGCTCTGCAGCCAGATCCAGAGCACTATTGCCGGTAACGAAGTGGTGAAAACGGTAGTTGCCAAAATCTTCGAACTGGTTGAGGATCCGGTTGTGGGGGATCTGGCGAAGCTCTGCTACCTTGTCATAGATCTCTTTTACATTCGATTCACTTCCAGGGGTGGCGATAATTTCAGCCCCAAACCCACGAATCATCTCAAAACGCTCTGCGCTCATCTCTTCGGGCAACACCACCAGAGATCGAAATCCAACTCGAGGACCTACCCAGGCACCGCCGATCCCATAGTTGCCGGTAGAAGGAAAAACAAGGGTTGAACCGTCAACACTCAACTCCCCTGACAACAGCCCTTCTCGAAGACAGGAGAAGGCAGGGCCTACCTTATGGCTGCCTGTTGGGAAGTGGTTGGCGGTCATCACCACGATGGGCGCGGCAACCCCTGTCAGAGCCTGAGGCAGGACAAGGTGCTTCACTCCCCCTCCTCCCGGCTTCCAGGTCATATCAAAGAGATGGATCGGATCAAGCAGATCTGTCGAAGCATCGGCCTGAACTCGAACAGACTCAGGCTGGAGTTGGGGATTTAATAACTCATTAAGTGTTGGCAGTGTTGGAAAAGTCATCAGGTGCATCGGTTGTCGTACTTTGTCGACAAACCGATCTTCTCCCTAGGTGTAGTTAAAAAATATTTCAATCAGTCCATTTTATCGGTTTACTCCAGCTAAGTGTCACCTTCTGTTTCACGCTTTCCGCTTTGCATCTGTTTTCGGGTTGTGCCAAGCAGTCGTTGCCACAATGTCCCTCCAAGATACTTTCCACCTACAACGAAGTAGAGAATGATCAACAGGAAGAGCACCAGAGCCGGCATCCCACTTAGCTCAAAACCGCCTTCAGTCAGGTCTCCGGTAATCCATCCTACAATATAGCCCAAGAGAAAAAAACTAGTGATCAGATCAAGGATCGTGGCGATAATAATTCTCCATGTTGAAACTTGCTTCTCTTCATGGGCCATCATCTTCTCCTTCACTCATAGTTTAAGTGGTTGTTTCACCCTCTATTCACCTGCTGGCTTGACGCTCTAATCTTAACTTCCAATAGGAGTGAATGAACAACACCAGGATCACAATTGAACCGCCGACAAGGCTGTTTAGGCCCGGATTTTCATTGACTACCCACCAGACCCAGAACGGTCCCAGAATGGCTTCCAGCAGGGTGATCATCGCCACTTCGGGAACCGGCAGATAGCGTGGGGCCTGGGTGAGCATTGTCAGCGCAAGAGGGAGCATCACCGCGCCTCCAACCACCAGCCAGGTAAGTTGAAGCGAGGTAATCGGGGGAAATTGGGCAAAGAGCCATATATACAGCCCGGCAAAAAGGCCGCCAACGGCCATGCCAACCGAGACAGCAGGAATCATGTTGACCTCCTGGTGACCTCTCAGGATAGTGAGGTTTACGGCCAAAAACAGTGCATTGAGAAGGGCTAGGGCATCACCAATCATATTGATCTTGCCCAATCCACCGCTTGCCACCACGATCAGTCCCAGCCCCGCACCGGCGATAGCCCAGCCTGTGGGGGCTGAAATGGCTTCATTCAAAAAGACCCGGGCAAGCAGGGCTGAGAAGAGCGGAATACAGGCAAATGCAATCAGAATATTCGCCGCGCTGGTATAGGCGAAGGCAGAATAGAAAAGCAGCGCATTCAATGACTGGAGGAAAACAACAACCAGACCCCACTTTCCAAGACTTTTCAGAGGACCAAGAAAACCAGTGCGAGAGACCAGCACATAGCCCAGGAGCATTATGGTGCCGCCCAGCGTGCCCCGGCTAAAGAGCAGTGTGAGGGTATCGACATCGCTCAAGCGAATTAAGAGTGCATCGGGTGAGAAGATGAGGACACCCCCCAGGCTCAGGAACATCCCTTTCTTGTAGGTAGAGCTCACAACCAGTCCATCTTGTTCAAGTAACAATTTCCTCAATTAATGGCATCAAAGTTGTGCAAAAGCCCTTTGGCAACTCCTCAGGAGTTGTTCACACTCATCCTCGGTTATGGCCAGGGAGGGGGCAATTCGGATGACATTCCCAAACAGGCTGCCCTTCCCGATCAGTACACCCTCTTCCTTGCAGAGTTCCATAAAGCGGGCTGTCTCTGCAGGAGCAATCTCCTTGGTAACGGGATCCTTCACCAGTTCAAGACCAAGCAGAAGCCCCCGGCCACGTATATCACCAATGATGGGGTAATCTTTTTTTAGTTCGGCAAACCCCTGACGAAGAGTATTCCCCATCACATCAGCATTTGAGATCAGCCCCTCCTGATTGATGATGTCGATCACTTCTGCTGCCTGCATTGACTGGTATGGGTCGCCACCAAAGGTGTTGAAATGCAGTTTTCCCTTAAGGCTTTGGGCAATATCCTTTCGGGTAATCACCCCCCCCACTGGAGCACCATTGCCGATCCCCTTGGCAAATGAGATGATGTCGGGAACCACACCCGACTCCTCAATAGCAAAAAAATGTTTTCCGGTACGGCCCGCACCGGTCTGAACTTCATCGGAAATATAAAGGCCGCCGTGTTCTTTAACTATCTTGTAGACCTCCTTGTGATAGTCGAGGGGGGGCTCAATAAAACCTCCCACACCGAGTACCGGTTCGACAATCATCGCCGCAATCGTTCCGCTGGTTGTGGTTTGAATTGTCATTCTGACATCGTCAACACATTCAAGGTCACAACTGCCCCTCTCCCTGCTGAAGGGGCATCGATAACAGTATGGAGCCCTGGCATGGGTGACAGCCGCCTGAGGCTGGGAGCGGAATTTCCAATTGGAGTGGCCACAAAGGGAGAGAGGGGTTGAAGTGCCCCCGTGATAGCCGTGTTGGAGGGATACCACCATGGGCTCTTGAGTATCTGCCCGGGCGGTCATGACAGCCATTTCATTGGCCTCACTTCCGGAGTTGGTGATATAGCAGCAGTCGAGATCACCCGGGGCTTCTTCAGCCAGTTTTGCTGCCAGAGTTGGCATCTGTTCGCTAAGGTAGAGGAAGGTGGTGTGCTGGATGGCATCTTCTTCAACCATCTGCTTCAGCTTGGCGGTTATCCGGGGATGGTTGTGCCCTACCGAAAGACAGACTATTCCACCAATAACATCGAGATAGCGGTTTCCCTGTTCATCCCAGACATAGGACCCTTTGGCTCTTACCAATTGGAGAGGCTCACTGTAGTAGGGCACCTTTGTCGGATAGAGATGCTTCTCCCTCAGCTCAAGAATTGTTTTGTTTTCCATTATCTACTCCCTTTTCACCTGTGCTCACTCAACACCCGCTCCTTCGACCCGGTGGCTTTCACTCGCTCCGCATAGGGTTGTTGGGGTGCTGGGTCCAGTTGCGATAATCTCCAGTCACTCTCTCACCGGTCCTCTTGTCAACCTCATTCTCCAATTCGCGCATGGTGATGCACCCTTCTACCGGGCAGACACTGAAACAGAGATTGCATCCCACACACTCCTCTTCCTTGATCTCATACCTCTTCTGCCCATTGCCGCTTACTGAGATTGCCTGGTGCGACGTATCCTCACAGGCGATATGACAACGCCCGCACTGAGTACAGAGTGTCTGGTTGATCTCTGCCTTGACGACATAGTTGAGATTGAGATACTGCCAATCAGTCAGTGTGGGCACAGCCCGGCCAATCAACTCATCGACTGAACTCATCCCTTTTGATTCAAGAAAACGGCTCATTCCATCTATCATGTCGTCTACAATCCTGAATCCATGCGTCATCGCCGCAGTGCACACCTGTACATTCGATGCTCCAAGAGCGATAAAATCCACGGCATCACGCCAATTGCTCACACCACCGATCGCTGAAATCGGGAGGCCCTCACACTCACTGTCGCGGGCAATATCTGAGACCATATGAAGGGCTATGGGTTTTACCGCCGGACCACAATAACCGCCGTGTGTTCCCTTGCCTCCAATAGTCGGGGAGATGCTCAGGGTTTCAAGATCGACAGACATTACTGAATTAATTGTATTGATCAATGAAACCGCATCGGCGCCTCCCTGTTTAGCGGCTCTGGCGGGCTGTTTGATATCTGAAATATTGGGGGTTAGCTTAACGATGACAGGTAGCGATGAATGTGTTTTACACCACTCGGTCACCATCTGGACATACTCCGGCACCTGTCCTACGGCAGCGCCCATCCCCCTCTCCGACATGCCGTGAGGACAACCAAAATTCAACTCCACTCCATCAGCACCTGTATCCTCTACCCGAAGCAGTATTGCTTTCCATGCCTCCTCATTACAGGGCACCATCAATGAGACGACGAGACCGCGGTCAGGCCAGTCTTTCTTGACCTGGGTGATCTCTTCAAGGTTGAGTTTGAGCGGCCTGTCCGTAATCAATTCAATATTATTGAATCCAATCACATTACGGTCTTTGCCATGCAGTGCGCCATACCTTGGACCACTCACATTGACAATGGGGGCTCCGTCCTCACCCAGTGTTTTCCAGACAACACCGCCCCAACCCGCTTCATAGGCTCGATTGACGTTGTAAGCTTTATCAGTCGGTGGCGCTGAAGCGAGCCAAAAAGGATTTGGAGAACGGATACCAATAAAATCACTCGTTAGATCAATCATCTCTCTTTCCTCAATTAATTGTGTCGGGCAGTCAGGAATTGGTGGATCGATTGAGCTGCGATCTTGCCGTCCTGAACAGCAATTACAGCGAGATCGTCACCTCCAGCGATACAGTCTCCACCCGCCCATACGCCCGGGATACTGGTCTGTCTCTGGTCATCCACAGCAAGCCGCCCCTGCTCCGTATTGAAAATAAGACCATCACTTTCGAAAGAGACAAAGGACTGACCGATGGCCTTGAACACCATATCTGCGGGGAGCTCAAATTCGGTGCCAGCCCCCCCTTCTTCTTCTGCTGTAGTTGAGAACACGATCCCGGTGAGGCGATTATCTTCACATTTCAGCGCTTTGGGTTGAGCCCAGTGCCTTATCTGAACTCCAATAGTCTGAGCAAACTCCTGCTCCTTCAAACTCGCCTTCATCTGCTCCTGACCCCGCCGGTAGACGATCGTAACCTCTTCTGCCCCAAGGAGACGGGCCTGTGAAGCAATATCAATTGCGGTCATACCACCACCTATAACCACAACACGCTGTCCAATGGGTAGCGAAGAGAGATCTTCCGACTGTCTTAATGCCTCAATATATTCGACCGCATTTTCAACCCCGGTGCAGTCTCCATTTTCAATTTCAAGCGTATTGGCTTGGGCGAGTCCCACGCCGATAAAGAGGGCATCATGATTGTTCCTGAGTTCTTCAAACGTGACATCCTGGCCCACCTTGATGCCATATTGCATCTTGATCCCACCCACAGCGGTGATGTACTCAATCTCCTTTTGGGCAAAATCAGCGGTCATCTTGTAGGCAGCAAGACCGTATTCATTCAGTCCGCCTGGCTTCTCCCTGGCCTCATAGACCGTCACCTCATGACCCAACAAGGCCAGGCGATGAGCACAAGCCAGCCCCGCGGGCCCGGCACCCACTACACCCACTGTCCTTCCACTCTCGCTCACTCGCTTGAAAAATGAGTCGCCCCTGCTGATGGCATCATCAGTGGCATAGCGTTGAAGCAGCCCTATGGTCACCGGGCGGTCTTCATCGGTATTGCGAACACAGGACTGTTCGCAGAGTGTCTCTACCGGACAGACCCGAGAACAGGTTCCCCCCATGATGTTCTCACTGAGAATCAGGTTGGCGGCGCCAGTGGGGTTGTGGCTTGAGATCATGCGAATAAAACCGGGCACATCAATTCCTGTCGGGCAGGCTTCAGTACAGGGTGCATCAAAACAGTAGTAACACCGTTCAGCCTCTACTTGTGCTGAGTGGGAACCAAGAGCAGGGTGTTTGTCTGTAAAGTTGTTTTGACACTGCTCTTGAGACAGTCGATGGGCCGCAATCCCAGATTGACCATTGTGTTTAGTAGCAATGGGTTGCATGCTACACCTCCTCCATATTATTAACTCTTGTGTGAACCAACAAAAAAATCTTTACTATTCAATAGCACTCAAATAAGGAACTAAAGAGAAGCCAGAATTTCTGGCTTCTCTTCGCTGTCAGCGGTCTACCGAGAACGGTTTTGTCCGCTCACGCACCTTGCCAATGGCATCAAAGTAGGGCGCAAAGGGTGGGCGATGGATATAGCGCCCTGCCCCACGCTCTACATTGAGTTCACCATCCTTGTAGACCACATTCCCCTGACTGATGGTATGTGACGCTTTTCCCTTTACCGTCATCCCTTCAAAGATGTTGTAATCGACATTCTGGAAGTGGGTTTTTGCCGAAATCGTCTTGGTCCCTTCAGGATCCCAGACCACCAGATCAGCATCTGCACCGGCCAAGACAGAGCCTTTGCGCGGATACATGTTGAATATCTGTGCTGCATTGGTCGATGTCACCCGAACAAACTCGTTCATGGTGAGCTTGCCGGTGTTAACTCCGGCATCCCACAACACCTCCATACGATTTTCCACCCCACCGGTGCCATTTGGTATTTTGCTAAAGTCATCTCTGCCTGCTGCCTTCTGATCAGCACAGAAGCAACAATGATCTGTAGCCGTTGTCTGCAGGTTTCCGGACTGCAGCCCTCGCCAGAGCTCTCTCTGGTGATCTTTTGGCCTGAAGGGCGGACTCATTACATGGGCGGCCGCCTTTTCAAAACTCTTATCAAGATAGACAGAGTCATTCACCATAAGATGACCGGCAAGCACCTCGCCAAAGACACGCTGGCCCTCATTACGTGCACGAATCACCGCCTCCAGTGCCTCCTTGGCAGAGACATGAACCAGGTAGACAGGGGTCTTTAGCACCTGAGCGATTCGAATTGCTCTATTGGCCGCCTCTCCTTCGACTTCGGGTGGCCTGGATTGGGGATGGCCTTCCGGACCCGTAATACCCATATCCAGAAGCTTCCGCTGCAATTGCCAAACCAGCTCACCATTTTCGGCATGAACTGTTGGCAGCGCACCCAACTCCCAGGCACGAGTAAAGCTATTAACGAGTATTTCGTCATCAGCCATTATTGCGCCCTTATAGGCCATAAAGTGCTTAAAACTGTTGACTCCAAACTCCTCAACCAATCTCCCCATATCGTGATGGACACTTTCGTCCCACCACGTTACAGCGACATGAAAAGCATAGTCGGCAACTGCTTTTTCACTCCACTCACGCCATTGATTGTAGGCTTCCATCAATGACTGCTGCGGAGCCGGAATTACAAAGTCGATGATGCAGGTCGTGCCACCAGCCAGTCCTGCTGCCGTGCCGGTATAGAAATCCTCACTCGCCACAGTCCCCATAAAGGGGAGCTGCATATGGGTGTGAGGATCGATACCGCCTGGCATCACATACTGTCCACCGGCATCCACAACCTCGATGCCATCCGCGGCATCGAGGTCGGGACCGACCTGGGTGATCTTTCCGTCCGTACAGAGGACATCGGCGCGAAAACTCTGTTCCGCCGTTACCACTGTACCGCCTTTAATTAAGACAGACATTTATCTGACCTCCCTAGGATATTTACAGGGACCACCTAGAAGGCAGCGTCCCATACTTTATGAGTCCAGGCGCCTGTTGGTGCCTGTGAGATAACCGGGTCTGAACCACCACTCATCAATGTAGCCACTGTGCGCTCATAGTCATCTGCGTCCAGTTTTCCACCATTGGCGGTCAGTTTGTTTATCTCACCCATCATCCTGCGCTGGTGTTTTTCTGTCTGGGCGCCCGTCTCATCATTCTCAAGAACGATATCAGCGGCCGCATCAGAGTTGTTGCGAGCCCAATCCCAGCCCTTCATGGAAGCACGAACAAAGCGAGCCATCTTGTCGACAAATGCGGCGTCAGCAAGATTTTTCTCAAGGACATAGAGGCCGTCTTCAAGTGTGGCAACACCCTGGTCCTCATATTTGAAGGTGACCAACTCGTCAGCGCCAAGCCCGGCGTCGATAATCTGCCAGTATTCGTTGTAGGTCATGGTTGAGACGCACTCCGCCTGTTTCTGAAGAATGGGATCAACATTGAAACCCTGTTTCAAGACGGTGACTCCACCACTGCTGCCGTCAGTAGCAATACCCAGCTTACTCATCCAGCTGAGGAACGGGTACTCATTGCCGTAGAACCAGACACCCAGTGTCTTATTGCTGAAATCAGAAGGTGACTTGATCCCACTGTCTTTTCGACAGGTCAGCATCATTCCAGAACGCTTAAAGGGTTGAGCTATATTTACCAGAGGCAGTCCTTTTTCACGGGATGCCAAGGCAGCGGGCATCCAATCGATGATGACATCAGCGCCGCCGCCCGCAATAACCTGAGGGGGTGCTACATCAGGGCCACCGGGTTTCAAAGTGACATCAAGATTTTCAGCCGCATAGAACCCTTTATCCTTGGCGACAAAATAACCCGCAAACTGAGCCTGGGTAACCCACTTGAGCTGAAGGGTCACCTTGTCCGCAGCACTCGATGCTCCACTTAAAAGAGCCAGCCCCAGTGCAAGAAATACACTACTCATTCTAACTTTCATTTTTCCTACCTCCTTGTTAACAATATCGCCCTGAATTGGGCATTAGCTGTGCGCTTTCCGAACAGAGGAGTGCCAGAATGTCACCCTTCTCTCCAAAACCGCTAACAGTCCGTAAAAGATAGAACCGGCCATCGCCGCTACAGCGATCGATGCCCAGACCATCTCTATATTCATACGCCCCACTTCGGTAGAGATTCGAAATCCCATTCCCACAATAGGCGTTCCAAAAAATTCTGCCACAATTGCCCCTATCAGGGCGAGAGTTGAGTTTATCTTTAATGCATTAAAGATAAACGGCATTGCATTGGGCAGTCTCAACTTAAAGAAACCCTGCCAATAGGTCGCCCCGTAGGAGCGCATCAGGTCAAGCTCCATATTACCGGACTCTGACAGCCCCGCGATGACATTCACCAGCATGGGGAAGAAGGTCATGATCACCACTACTGCCGCTTTTGACTGCCAATCAAACCCGAACCACATCACCATAATGGGCGCAATGCCGACGATGGGGATGGCGCTTACAAGGTTTCCAACCGGGAGAAGGCCGCGCCTTAGAAAAGGAATTTTATCGGCCAGAAGCGCAACCACAAAACCTACCGCGTTGCCTATGATAAAACCTGGAATAACCGCTCGGATAACGGTCTGTCTGAAATCGGCCATCAGCACATCGGTTGAAGAGGCGAAGGCCTCCTGGATAACAGAGGGTGCCGGAAGAAGGACATGGGGTATTCCAAATCCGACGACAAGAAATTCCCACAAAATCAACAGCCAGACACCAAAAAGGCCGGGGATCAAGAGTCGGTTGAGACGATCAGCAACCCTGCTTGTTACTTTCAGCGATGAAAGCCAACTCGTACAACTCCAGACAGAGAGTCCCAGTGAAAACACAAAAACCCAGAAACCCGGAGCAGCACTCCCAATGACCTGCTCACTATGGACAATGTGGGCCCCGACCCACAGTGCAATAGTGAGCGAGATCAGAATGGCCAGTTCCCTGCCCGGCTGAAGATCTCTATTGTTGTTTACCAACAGGGTGGTGATTACCACAAACAGTGGGCCCATCATCCAGCCGGGATGACTCATCCAGGAGACATTCTCTGCAACCGGGAAAAAAAGCGCCGCCAGTGCAACAAAGGAAGACAACAGCCGACTGGAGAGGATAAGCCTTACGAGGTTGGACTTCATTGGGAAAACACCTGGCCACCTCTGAGACGCCGACAGGCCACCTTCTGGAAATAACCAACTGTTGTCACCAGAGTAGCTGAAAGGAGGGCCGCAGAGATGAGAGCTGCCCAGATCAGGTTGGTTTGACCGTAGTAGGAGCCCGAGAGCAGACGAGAACCGAGCCCCCCCTGACCCCCTGTAGGCAGTTCTGCAACAATTGCCCCGACTATACTAAGGGCGATGGCTACTTTCAGGCTGGCAAAGAGGAAAGGAACCGCTGCCGGAAGCCTCAGTTTCCAGAAGATCTGCGCTTTGCTGGCATGATAGGTTCGCATCAGGTCAAGATGCATCGGATCAGGTGAACGAAGCCCTTTAACCATGCCGACAGTGATCGGAAAGAAACACAGATACATTGAGATGAGTGATTTAGGGAGCAGACCCGTAATCCCCATGGCACCCAAAACCACAACCACCATAGGCGCCAAGGCAAGAATGGGTATTGTCTGAGAAGCGATAATCCAGGGCATCAAGCTTCGATCCAGAGTAATGATATAGACGATTCCAACCGCCAGGGATACGCCAATAAATGTCCCCAGCAGAAAGCCGAGAAGGGTAGAAGAGAGGGTGACCCCAGCATGGTAGACCAGACTCCGCTTCGACGTGATTTTCTTGTCGAGGATGGTTTTCTTTAGCTCCAGAGCAATCTGGTGAGGAGCCGGCAGAACGGCTCGCTCCATACTCCAGCTATCTTGAGCGAGCTGGCTAAAACTCCAGTCAACGCCACGCTTTTGATAGCGATCAATGAGTTGTGGGCTATTCAAGTAGATGGCGCCCAGGTACCACGAGACGATAATAGCAAACACAATGGTCACTACAGGGAGCACATTGCTCTTATAGAGAAGTGATGGCGCTCTAGTCGTCATCATAACTGTGTCCTGCCTTGAGCCCTTCACGAACCTGGTGTGCTATCTCAAGAAATTCGGGGGATTCCCTAATATCGAGTGTTCTGTCCAGAGGTAAATGGCTATCAATGACATCGATAATCTTCCCCGGCCGGGGTGACATCACCACAATGCGCGTAGAGAGAAAAACGGCCTCAGGAATGGAGTGAGTTACAAATACCACTGTTTTACCCGTCTTCTCCCACAGCCCCAGCAGCTGTTCATTCAGGTGGTCTCGAGTAATCTCATCGAGGGCTCCAAAGGGTTCATCCATATAGAGGAGTTGCGGCTCAACACTGAGTGCCCGAGCAATCGATACCCGCTGCTGCATTCCCCCGGAGAGCTGCCATGGGTATTTGTTTTCGAACCCGGTGAGATTCACCAGGTCAAGATACTGGCTGGCCAACTCATTCTGTTGTTCTTTTGAATAACCCAGAACCTCAAGTGGCAACACTACATTCTTTTTAACTGTCCTCCAGGGGTATAGCGCAGGCGCCTGAAAGACATAACCATAGGCATTCTGCTGTCGTGCCTGATCGGGGGACATGCCATTGACTGTGATCCCCCCACTGGAATGCTTCTCCAGATCGGCGAGTACCCTGAGCAGGGTTGTTTTCCCACATCCTGAGGGACCTATCAGGGAGACAAATTCACCACTTTTTATAGAGAGATCGATATCTGAAAGCGCATGAATGGGCCCATCACTGGTTTCAAAAATCAACGACAGCTTATTGATGTCCACTACGACATCAGACTGTTCCGTCTCTAGATCCATCTATTCTCCCGTTCAATGGATTGGTATGAAGTGTAACTTTCCATCACTTTGATGATGAATCGCTGAGCTCTACTTAGTGATCTGGACTGCCTTAAGACTAATTCAGATCTAACAGTGAACCGTAGGTCTCTGGTCGGCGATCTCTGAAGAACTGCCAGGTATCACGAATCTCCCTGACCATATCCATATCCATCTCATGGATCAGCATCTCATCTTTATCCGGGCTTGCCTGAGCTTCAATCTGACCCCGTGGATTAACAAAGTAGCTGGAGCCGTAGAACTCACCAATACTCCAGGGCTCTTCCCTGCCAACTCGGTTGATTGCCGCGATATAGACACCATTGGCTGCTGCCGATGCGGGTTGCTCAAGCTCCCAGAGGTATTGAGAGAGACCGGCAACAGTAGCGGATGGATTGTAGATAACCTCAGCACCATTAAGAGCCAGGGCTCGCCACCCCTCCGGGAAGTGGCGGTCATAACAGATATAGACCCCTATTTTTCCATAAGCGGTTGTAAAGACGGGCCACATAGAAGCTCCTGGCTTAAAGAAAAATTTCTCCCAAAAGCCGGCAACATGGGGGATATGTGTTTTACGGTACTTACCAAGGAAACTACCGTCTGCATCGATTACTGCAGCAGTGTTGTAATAGACACCGGGCATGGCCTCCTCATAGAGGGGGGCAATAATGACCATGTTGTATCGCTTGGCATACTCCTGCATGAGGCGTGTAGTATGACCGTCCGGAATGGATTCAGCAGCGGCATACCAGCGGTTGTCCTGACTTGGACAAAAATAGGGCTGGGTAAAAACCTCCTGAAAGCAGAGGATTTGAACACCCTCTGAGCCTGCCTGGTCAATCATCGGTATGTGAGCTTCAAGCATCTTGTCCCTGATCTCATCAGGCTCCATGGTGGTATCGCCCTTGAGAGCCATCTGGATGATGGCTGATTTGATCTTGCTCATACGCTATCTCCTCTTCCTTTGTATTCTGTTATTGTACTATGGGTGAAGTATTCCCTTTGGTATAAGTAATTACATCTCTCCACTTTATGTTGTATTGATAAGTGTAATCAGTTCTTTACCATCTGGTCAATTCATTCATGGGGTTCCCGCTCTCTCCGGGCGTGGAAGTTAATTTGTGTTTTTTGGAGATTAATCCAATCCTCACTCATCGGTTAACTCAGCTTGAATCCACGGATCAATACATCAACTACACTTGAGGTTATCTTGTCGTAGACCTCCGTTTCATAATCATCAACACCAAGTACGGCTTCAATCTGAGCCTGGAAATCAGCATAGGTCTGGGTCACTGCCCAAATCATGAAAAAGAGGTGAGCAGGTTCAATATCAACCATCCGACCCTCTGCCTGCCAGGCGGCAAAAACCTCACCTTTCTCAGCAACCCAGGACCTTAGATCATTCCTCAGGTAATCACCGATAATAGGCGCTCCGGAAATAACCTCCATGGCAAAAATCCGGGATGCCTCAGGATAGGCCCTGGAGAGCTCGAGTTTCTTGGTGACATACTCAGTGATTACCTCAACCGGCTCCAAAGAGGGTGAAACATCATCGATAGCACTTAGCCAGAGCGAGAGGACCTCTTCCATCACCACACGATAGAGGTTTTGTTTGCTATTGAAATAGTAGAGAACGTTTGCCTTTGGAAGCCCTGCTTTGAGCGCTATTTCATCAACCCTTGCCCCATCATAACCTTTACGCGAAAAAACAGTTGCAGCCGCTTTTATGATGCTGACACGGTTTTTATCGCCCACCCTGCTCTTGCGGCGCTTTTTCTTGGTTCCTGATGAGTCGTTCTCATTGGATGATGTCGCCATGGTATTTTGTTTCTTCTTCCCCCGACAAAAAAGACGGTTTGAATATCAGAACCCGATGGTCGCTGATTCAATCCATTCTCGGCCCACCATAAATTCAATCGGTTGGCTTGTTGCCAAAAAGGCACTTTTCAATACCGCTGGAGTTGACGATACTGATAGCGATCTATTTTTGTCAACCATGGGGGTTTAGATTGCAACCCGGATACGTGGGTTTGATGATAAGGTTAGGTTCTGTTTTTTTGGATTATATTGCCTCCAGGTCTACAGCCCCATTGGGGCGCTGACCTGACTGCTCGGTACTTTGAATTGGAGAAAAACTGATGACTGCCTGGAAGTCCTGGCTTGAACAGCACTTTGTTCAACTGGCCGAGTTAATCATGAGAAACCCAAAGCGCTTCATGCTGATCTTTGTCCTGACTCTGATCAGTTTCGGTCAGTTTATGCGAAATATTGAATTTGATTCGGAACTGGAAAACTTTATCGACCCCGATACCGAAGTCCGTCAGATCTATAGCCGGGTCAAAGAGGTGTTTGGCCGCAACGACACTGTGATGCTGGCGGCTCAGGGCAATGTTCTCTCCACTGAGTTTTTAACTTCGTTCAGTGAATTGCACCAACGCATCGAAACGGAGCTTCCCTATATTGACGACGTAACCTCCATAAGCAATGCGCCTTATCAAATGGGTACGGAAGAGAGCCTGACCGTTGAGGATCTGTTGGATGTCATCCCAACGGACGAAGCGGGAATCAACCGCCTTGCTCAACGCATCGACAAAAGCACATTGGCCAGTTCGGTTCTAGTGAATGAGAATCGCTCCATGGCGCTGATCATGATTGAGCTGTCGGTCTATAACTATGAAGCGTTAAGCACCAATGCCGATCCGTTCGGGGCGACCGATTTCGAAGACGCCTTCTCAGACGATGCGTTTTCCGATACAGACTTGTCTTCGACAGCAACTGCCTCTGACGCTGTCGATGTGCCCCTCGTGACGCAATTCGACACCATCGAGATGATGGGTCAGCTTCAAAAAATGATGGACGACTATCCGCAACTCGATTTAGTGGTTGCCGGAATGCCCGCATTGAACATCTCTCTGGTCGAAACCATGCAAAGCGAGATGTTGTTTTTTATTCGTCTGACGGTGGGGCTGATTATTATTGCTCTGATCGTCTTTTTCAGACAGCCCAATGGTGTAGTTTCCCCTATGCTGGCGGTACTGTCAGCGTTGTTAATCACCATGTCTACCCTGGTGGCATTCGGCGGCAAAATTTCCATTGTGCTGGTCATTCTGCCGTCGTTCCTGCTGGCCATTACCATTGGTGATGCGGTGCACTTGCTCACCCACTTCTACCGACGAGTGCAAGTGGGTGAAAGCCGTTTCAATGCCATGCGATATGCTATTGAACGCACATCCATCCCAATGTTGCTGACCTCGCTCACGACTGCTGCCGGTTTGATGTCTTTGGCTATTGCGGAAATTATCCCTGTCCGCCATCTCGGTATGCTGGCCGGCTACGGCGTCATCCTGGCGTTCTTCATCACTGTCACACTGATTCCGGCTCTGGTCACGCTGCTACCGATGCGCAAGGTACACCCTGACAGTTCGCAAAATAAAGTTTCACAGCTCGTTAAAAGACTGGGTGAACTGTCGTGGCGACACAGTGGCAGAGTCAGCCTGATCTGGCTGGTCGGCTTCATCCTGGCACTGACACAAATCGTCAGGCTGGAATTTTCCCATGATCCCTTGAACTGGATGCCCAAAGCCCTGGAGATCGTCAAATCGACCCGACTGATTGACCGCGAGCTCAGCGGGACGATGACGACCGATATCGTATTCCGCACAGATGCACAAAACGGCGTTAAAGACCTGGGATTCCTGCGCGCACTTGATGCCTGGCAGCTGCAACTTGATGGTTATAAACGTGGCGTTGTCGAAGTCAAAGGCACCAGCTCTATTGTCGACTTAATCAAAGAATCGAACCGCGCACTGCAAGGCGGTGGTGAAGAACACTATGGCTTGCCGGACAGCCAGTCGCTGGTCAATGAAGAGATCTTCCTGTTTGAGAACAGCGCCAGGGATCAACTCTACCGAATCGTGAACCCGGATTTCACCCAAACCAAACTGACGCTGGTCTTGCCCTGGAACGATTTAATGCATTACGAAGCATTTATTCTCAGTCTGCAGGACCAGGGCAATGAACGTTTCGACGGTATTGCTACGGTCGAAGTCACCGGTTTGATTGCCCTGATGGCCGACACCATAAGTAAGTTGATCACGACCACTTTGACATCTTATATCCTGGCGGCGGGTGTTATCGCGCTGATGATGATGGCTCTGCTCAGCTCAGCCCGGCTGGGGCTACTGGTGATGATTCCCAACATTGCGCCGATCACCATTACCATGGGGCTGATGTACCCGTTCGGTATTGAACTGGACATGCTGACCATTTTAGTCACCACCATTGCAATCGGCGTCGCGGTAGATAATACCGTCCACTTTACGCACCATTTCAGACACGGCCTTGATCAGGGACATGGTGTCCACGAGGCGATAGAGGATGCCTTTTTGGGTGCTGGTCAAGCGCTGTTTACCACCAGCATTGTGCTCACCACCGGTTTCTATGTGTTTTTGTTCAGTGATGTTCACAGCATATTCAATCTCGGATTCCTGACCGGGTCCGCCTTTTTGCTGGCGATGATATCCAATTTCACACTGACACCGTTTTTGTTGCGCTGGTATTACCGCAATCACAAACCAGCGACCGAATCACAGCCTGTTTAGGGGAGAGAAAGGTATGAAACAGTTATTCATTGCCGCCATCGCTTCGCTGGCACTGCCTGCCCTGGCGATGAC
>DIIC01000059.1:0-33272 GCA_002420425.1 Proteobacteria bacterium UBA5680
CCTTGGACACGTCGATTACCTCTTAAAAATGACTGATTAAAAAAAACCCAACCCAATACATACTGGAGCCCACAACCGGACTTGAACCGGTGACCTCTTCCTTACCAAGGAAGTGCTCTACCGTCTGAGCTATGTGGGCAAGACTCATCAAACACAACCACTGGAGCGGGTGATGGGAATCGAACCCACATCATCAGCTTGGAAGGCTGAGGTTCTACCGTTGAACTACACCCGCATTGTAATCCTTCGCTCACCCTTTCCGATCCTGCTCACCTTGACCCGGATCAACGACCAAGATTGCCCACAAAAGCGGCCTAAAATGGTGGAGGGGGGAGGATTCGAACCTCCGAAGGCTGAGCCAGCAGATTTACAGTCTGCCCCCTTTGGCCGCTCGGGAACCCCTCCAACATTGAAAACCGCGAATTTTCTTATCCTGGCAGGCAATTGTCAACAAAAATCAGGGGTAATTCAGGATTTTTGTGGATTATTGACGTAAACCCCCCGGGAGGGGATTTTTCTACCCTCCGTTGACGACAGATCAGGAAGATCACTCAACCGATCCGGATCATCTCTGACGGAGCGCGACGGGTCAGAAGTTCTGCCCCCTCTTCGGTGATGAGGATGTTCTCTTCATGAACCAGCTGCCTGCCAGGAGCAAACTCCATACCAGGCTCAAGAGTGATGACCACACCAGGCTCGAGAAGGGTCTGGCCCCCCTGTTGAATCGAAGGCCACTCGGTCAACTGCATCCCCAAACCATGGCCCATACGTCCCACTTTATTGGATAGTGCACCACCCCTTTTGAGGATCCCCCACATCACCTCCCAAAGTTCGCCTGTTGTCGCCCCCGGACGAGCCGTTGCGAGCCCGGCATCCGTTGCCCGGTAGAGGGTTTCATGGGCTCGCTGGGTTTGTACATCAAGTGCCCCAAAAGCCATATTCCTGTCAAAGTCACAAAAATAGCCGTCATAGAGCGCCCCGGTATCGATAATCATCACATCACCCACTTCAAGCCGGCGGTCTGAAGGACCCATAATAATGGAGTCATATCCCCCCTGACCCGACCCTGCAACCAGGTAGGGAACCCGGTCTGCTCCCCGATCCAGCAGATCCATCTGCATCCGCCTGCAGATCTCGCGCTCACTTTCACCCACATGAGCATATTCAACAAGATGATCAAAGGCATCCGAAGCGAGGGTGCAGATCCAACGGATCTTCTCCACCTCTGCCTCTGATTTAATGAACCTGAGACGATGGAGCAGTGAACCACAATCAACAAAGATCGATTTACACTGCTCACTGAGCAGATCAAGATCAAGCATTGGCATACGCAGCACACTCTCAGGCCCCAAAGGGAGGCCGGATCGGCCAAATTGAGTGGGTAGTCGATTGAGGATTGAGGCCAGAAGGGAGATTCCTTCATCCTCAGGCCTTGGTGAGGGCCAGCTATGGATCTCATCGATCCAGGTTTGTGCCATCCCTGCTCTGCCGATCTCTGGGATTACTGCGATCGGCTTTCCTGCAAGTGGCACTATCACAAACCATGGACGGGTCGGGCTCTCAAAAAACTGGGTGAGAAAGCCGGTGAAATAGCAGATCTCTGTCGCTGTCGTCACCAAAATAACGTCGAGCCGCTCCTGCTGCATCTCCGCCTGAGCCCTTTTAAGCCGCAGGAGATACTCCTCTTTTGGAAAGCCCCGCTTTGGCGGTTTTGGCTTTTGATCTTTGTGCGTCAACATTACTGCAGTGCTATTGAGATAAGCGGTCAGAGTGGGTGTTGAAAGAGGCGTCCCGCACCCTCGATGGGCTCATCGACGCCCGCCAGACGAAGCGTGTGCCAGGCCATCGCATGGTTGGATGAGGTGACGGGCATGCCCAGAATCTCTTCGGCCTCCCTGATGACTTCGAGTGAGCGAAGATTGGTACAGGAGAGAAAGAGGGCCTCAATCCCATCATCCCTCCCCATCTCCAGCAGGGCCTGACCAATGGAATGGGTCGAGATCCGGGCCACCTGATTATCATCACTCATGTTGAACGATCCAAAAGCCTCGATCCTGAACCCGTTGTGGCCAATGTAATCAATCATCAACTGGTTGATCTCATTGGGATAGGGCGTCAACACCCCGATCCTTGAGACACCCAGAGCACGAAAGGCGGCAAAAGCGGCAGTGATCGGTGTGGTCACCTCACTCTCAGGACACACCGCCTGAATCTGGTTAAAGACAAACTCTTCACCCATCACAATGGAAGCAGAGGTACACCCATAGGCGATCACATCAAGGCTCTCTCCAGGAAGCAGAACACCCGCCTGATCGCCAATCAGTGCTCCCATGGCCTCCAGGGAGTCGGGGGTGATTAAAGGGGTATTGGCTATACGAGAGACATAAAAAGAGACACCCGGCATCCTGATTAATGATCTAAACTCAAATTCCAGAGTATGGTCAGTCGCCAGGACAATCAGACCGATACGAGCCCGCCATGCAATCCCCCTGTCCATCTGGGGGGTAAAATCACTGATTTTGCTGACCATCCGGAGACTCCAACCTAGAGCAGTGAGCTAGAACCATGTCTCGATAACAGCTTCATCGGGCTGTGCGAATAGACCTGAAGGGGAAATACCCCCTTGCCCTTCAACCTCCCTTCTCCACTTAGATCCGGATCCAAGGAAAACAGTGGATTTGGCTGTGAAGGTGGGCCTTACCCACCCGAAAAAAAGAGCTCTGACCAAGACTTTAATTAGCTCTATCATTCTCATCCTCACTCTTCTTCATCCTCTTGTTAATCTCTGAATATAGACTAACCCTCTACCGCTGCCAATCCGGTTATTAAAGGGGTTTCATTAGTGTATATTCAATGGATTGAATGACCACTGATTGTGGTTGGGATATAACCTCGTAGCGAAGATTCTGTGATCAATGACAATTACCTTCCGGACCATCCATCTCACAAAACGCTTCCCACTGGTTATCAGCCGTGGGGTGCATCGTGGATCTGACAACCTCTTTATAAGCGTAACCCGCGATGGATTAACTGGCTGGGGAGAGATGTCACCCGGGGGATCGGAAGGTGCCGCTACAGCTGAAGAGGGCAGAGATGCGATACAACACTTTTTCACTCCCCAGATAGCTCAACTTCCCCTCCAGGACATCCACCACCAGGCAAGAGAGGCAAAAGTTCCCCCCTGTGCATTGGCCGCCCTTGATATCGCCCTCTGGGACTGGCTGGGGAAGTGTGCCGGGCTCCCTCTCTACAGACTTCTTGGACTTGGTCTCCCGACAACACCCTCCTCCGTCACACTTGGCATCAACCCCCCTGAAGTGGTTCGTGAACGCATCCCTCTTCTTCTTGATAACACCGGAATCCGGTCGCTTAAGGTTAAGCTGGGATCTCCCGAGGGGATTGAGGCAGATAAGGCGATGTTTGCCGCAGTAATCGAAGCAACCCGGAAGCGAGAACTGCTACTCAGAGTAGATGCCAATGGTGGGTGGAGTCTTGATGAAGCCCGGGAGATGATGACCTGGCTCGCCAGTCGGGAAGTTGAGTATATTGAACAGCCCCTTCAAGAAGGGGAAGAGCACCTTCTGCCTGCACTATTTAAAGACCGAAAACTGCCAATCTATGTTGATGAGTCCTGCCGTTTTGCTGAGGATATTCCAAAATGGGCTGATGTCGTGGATGGGGTCAATCTCAAGCTGATGAAATGTGGCGGTCTCACCGAGGCACTCAGAATTGTTGCTGTGGCGCGTGCTTTTGGGCTTAAAACCATGATCGGCTGTATGGGAGAATCCTCTGTCTCGATTTCAGCCGGCGCTGCGATTGGTGCCCTCTTCGACCATATCGACCTCGATTCACATCTCAACCTTGCTCCGGATCCGGCAACCGGGGTGAGTCTTAAAAACGGCGTGATCACCCCCAACAACCACCCAGGCCATGGTGCCCAACTCATCGATGCTGAATAGAGACCACACCATTGCCATCTACATGGAGGGATCGCTGAGATCACTGCATGGCAAAATGGGATTTGGGATCATGCGCTATTTTCCAGGGCAGATTGCCTGCATCATCGACTCCACCTTTGCCGGCAGGAGAATAGATGAGGTGATAACGTCTCCCTGCGAGGCGCCTATTGTTGCAACCATCGAAGAGGCCTGCACACTGGGTGCCCAAGTCCTGGTGCTGGGGACGGCCCCTTCGGGAGGGCGGATTCCCCCGGAGTGGCTGGGTTCACTTGAAACGGCGATCAACAATGGTCTCTCTATAGTCAACGGGATGCATGACCGGCTAAAGGACCGCTTTGGTGCCCTCGAGAGTGAAGACCAGTGGATATGGGATATTCGACACCCTGAGTCCTTTGTTCCATCCATTGCCAGTGGTCGTGCCAGAACACTGACCAACAAACGGGTTCTCCTAACCGGAACCGATATGGCTGTGGGGAAGATGACTACAGGCCTGGAGATCCACCACAGGCTATTGGCAAAAGAGCAGTCAACCGTATTTCTGGCGACGGGACAGATTGGGATGGCAATCACCGGTAATGGAATCCCTCTGGATGCTTTCAAGGTAGACCATGCCTGTGGTGCGGTTGAAGAGATGGTGGTTGGGGCAGCGGGTTATGACATCGTCCTTATTGAGGGTCAGGGCTCCCTCCTCCATCCCGCAAGCACAGCCACCCTGCCACTGATGCGAGGCAGCTGTCCGACTCATCTGGTTCTCTGCCACCGCGCCAATGCGACAATGCTTGACACTTGTAAGGGGGTCCACATCCCACCCTTGAGGGAGGTCATTGCCCTCAATGAATCACTTGCCGGAGCTGCCGGCGCCCTTACCCCGGCAACCACTATCGGTATCGCGCTCAACACCAGCCGACTTGAAGAACATGCGGCGCAAAAAGCCATCGCTGAACTTGAAGATGAAGTGGGCCTGCCGGTGGAGGATGTGGTGCGGTTTGGCGCCGGGAAACTTGCTTCTCAACTTGCCAACTAAAAGATACCTCTTACTCCCAATTAAAATCCATCATCTAATAAAGGAGTTACTCTATTTGAAACTCCAGCTTTCAAGAAAATCAAAAGCCTCTGGGTTCTTTTCCAGAGTCTGCAGATAGTCAGTCATCGACTGCTTGAAGTGGAAGCGGACACTTTTACAGGCTTGTTGCTTCATTTTTGGATCGAATCGTCCCTGGCTCTCACATCTGATCACACATACAGTGCACAATCTCTGTACCCAGCAGTATTGACAAGATCTCTTGGCCTCTTCGTAAGTAAGGTTCAAACAGGCTCTCCACTGCTTCGATATCTCAGATAGCTAACCCGTTAAATCCATGTTAGTTTTAACCTAAATATGAGAATGTCTAACTAAACAAAAATAAAATCATATGACCGGAGGAATATGATGAGAAAAGCTCTTTATTTGCTTGGTGAGTTTAGTGACCAGGACATTGATTGGCTGATTGAGGTCGGACAACGAAGATCTCTAGCGCCTGGCCAGGTATTGATCCACCAGGATTCCTCAATCGAGGACATTTTTATCATTCTCCAGGGTCAATTCAGGGTTTCAGTTGAAAGTGGCGAGGAGATCGCCGTTATAGGGAATGGTGAGATTGTGGGTGAACTCTCTTTTCTCGACTCCAGGCCTACCCAGGCCACTGTTACGGCCATTGAAGACTCCATCGTCATGGCCGTAGAAAAAAGCAGAATTGACGGACGATTAAATACCGATAGCCGCTTTGCGAGTCGTTTCTATCGTGCGCTCGGCATACTGCTCGCTGACCGTTTAAGAGACTCAGTTTCTCAGCTTGCCTACGGCTCCCTAAAAGAAAACACCGCTGGTGAAGATGGGCGCACCCTCTCCCCTGAGCTCCTTGATCAACTTGATCTCTCTGCAATCCGATTCGAAAGAATTCGTCAGCGATTACTTGATTAATCAGCATCTCCATTCCTGAATTAGTTGCATGCCTCTTTTTCGAAACAAAGCACTTGAACGGCTTCGCTCTCCGGAACAACTGGATGCACCCTCAAAATTAATCCGGCGAAAAACATCCCTCGCACTCTCAGCAACTGCCTTTATTATCCTATCAGGTCTGATTTGGGGTATTTTTGGCACCCTTCCAAAGACCATTGAGGGCAGAGCCATTCTTGTTCACCCGGGAAAAACAGTTACTATTGAAGCGGGGGTATCCGGATCACTGCAAAAGTGGCTGGTCAGCGAAGGGGACCTAATCAATGATGACCGGATTATCGGAGTTATCGAACAACCTGAGGTTGAAAGAGACCTCATCAACACCCTCCTTACTCTCAATCAACAGATAGAACAAATTGAGACCAAGAGCAATCTCAGGAAAGAGGAAGCTCAACAACAGATCAACATCATTATCAGTGAACAATCCTACATTCGCAGTGAGGTGGAAGGTCTCAAAGAGCACCTTGACTACACTCTTAATTTGATCAACAGCATTGTCGACAAAAGCGGCAAATCACTTGAGCTGCAAAAGCAGAATCTGTTCAACACCAGAGAGCGCCAAGAGGCGTTAATTCACTACCTTCAGCTTCAGCACGATAATCACGATCAGATAAACCAGCAGGCCACCCGTATCCCGCTTGATAAAACCAACCGACTGATCGATCAAGGGAGGATTAAGCTCAATGATATCGAGATCGCATTACAAGAGCTGGAACTTCTTCAGCACAATTTTGTCCGTGCCGGGATGGAAGCCCGTCAAACTCACTCTTCTATCCTTAATAAGCTCTTAAAGCGGGAAGCAAGAATCAAGAATCTTGACAGCAAGAAGGCGAAATTAGAGGTCGCCGACCATGCTGCCGGGCTTCAGGAGCAGGATGCCATCAATCGACTCCGGCAACAGCGCAATCAATACCAAAAAGAGCATGCATCAACAAGTGAGATCAGGACATCCCATGCCGGTAACATACTGAAACTAAATGTTGCCTCAGGAACTCAGGTGGAGATTGGAGATCCAATTGCAACATTAGATACTGCAACACCTGATGACAAGCTGATAGCCGTTGGGCTCTTTCCCACCACTGCTGCCAGGTATCTACAGCCCGGGATGAAGGCCAGGGTCTCCCCAACCCAATTCCCCAGAGAACGCTTCGGCAGTATCGTTGGCACAATCAGCTCTGTCTCATCATTTCCTGTCTCTTCTGATGTAGTGGGAAATCTAATCGGCAACCACCGGCTGGCTGCGGAACTCATGAGTGGGGGCTTTATCACAAAAGCACTCATTGAACTTGAAACTGACCACTCCAGCCTCTCTGGATTTAAGTGGACCTCAAAAACAGGCCCCAATAATCAAGTGCTCCCGGGAACAACAGCAATACTCTGGGTGACCTATCGTCGACAGCAGCCACTGGGGCCTCTCCTCTCTTCACTGGGGATTAACCCGGACAGCCCAACAGAGTGAACTGATAGATATGAAGCGCATCAAGACACCCATGCTGCTGCAGCTTGAAATGACCGAGTGTGGTGCAGCGAGCCTTGGAATTATTCTTGCGTATTTTGGGAAGGTGGTTCCTCTTACTGAGCTGCGAGAAGCGTGTGGTGTTTCACGAGATGGTGTAAAAGCATCGAATATTGTCAGGGCAGCAAGGCAATACTGCTTTAAGGCAAAGGGGCTCAAGGTTGCTCTGAATGAGTTGGATGAACTGAAATTTCCCTTTGTTGTGTTTTGGGATTTCAATCACTTCCTTGTCGTCGAGGGGATAGACCGAAGCAAAGACATTGTTTACCTCAATGACCCTGCCCATGGCCACCGCAAGGTGTCCTTTAGTGAGTTTGATGAGGGCTATACCGGCGTAGTTCTGAGCTTTGAACCAGATGACAATTTTCTCCCTGGAGGAAAACGACCAAGCCTGATCAGGGCCATCAAAGACCGGATCCGACACTCAGGATCGGCTATACCCAATCTTCTCGGTGCAGGGCTGTTACTCACTATACCAGGCCTGTTCATCCCCGTTTTTACCCAGATCTATCTCGACCAGATACTTGCTGAGCAACGTTTCGAGTGGCTAATGCCTCTGCTATTCGTCTTGGGATTGACAGTTTTATTCAAGATGGTTGCAGAAGCAACAAAATTCGTATTTCTCAGACGACTCAGGATGCATCTTGCGATTTCCATGTCCAGTCAGTTTTTCTGGCACCTCCTAAGACTCCCATCGGGTTACTACTCACAACGTTATACCGGAGAAATTGCTTCCCGGCAGGGGCTCAATGATGGTTTGGCTGAGATACTTTCCGGAAGAATTGCCGGTACTGTGCTTAGCATTGTAATGATGGTTTTTTATCTCATCCTGTTGCTCTCTTACAATGTCGCCCTCACTCTCCTCGGTATCACTTTTGCGGGAATCAATTTTCTGGCGTTACGATTGTTAAGAACCAAACGAATAGATGCCAATCTTCGTCTGATGCAGGATTTTGGAAAAGTGAGTGGTGACTCTATAGCTGCCCTGCAATCGATGGAGACACTCAAGGCCGCAGGACAGGAGAGCCGTTTCTTTCACCGCTGGTCAGGACGCTACTCCAAAGCAATTAACAGCATGCAGGAACTGGAGATGTCGACCCAGATTTTAGGCCTGCTCCCGATACTGCTCAACTCACTGAATACGATGATCATCTATCTTCTCGGTGGATTGGCAGTGATCGACGGAGAGATGTCAATTGGAACCCTGGTTGCTTTTACTGCTCTTATGGCGAGTTTCCAGGCCCCTGTCGGCAATCTTGTAAGCCTGGGCGCTGAAATTCAGGAACTTGAAGGAGATCTGCTGAGAGTGGATGATGTCCTTGGGGCGTCCCTCGACAAGGAAGCCCCGAGCGGCAGCCCCTCGGAGAATGAGATCACTGACAAGGAATGGCCTCTCTCTCTTAATGGAAGAGTGACTGTGGCCGATCTTACCTTCGGCTATAGTCCTCTCGAACCCCCTCTTTTTGATCACCTTTCACTCAATATTGAACCGGGGAGAAGGGTCGCCCTGGTTGGAGGAAGTGGTTCAGGGAAAACTACGCTGGCTCACCTGATCAGCGGTCTCTATCAACCCTGGTCAGGGAAGGTGCTCCTTGATGGCATCGACCGCACAGAGATTCCGAGATCAGTGATAGTGAGTTCACTCGCTGTAGTCAGTCAAGATATTTTTCTTTTTGAGGGAACCATTCGGGACAATCTAACACTGTGGGATTCAACCATTCCTGATGATACTTTGATACGCGCCTGCACAGATGCAGAAATTTTGGAGACCGTGTTGGCGCTTCAAGGTGGGTTGGATGGAAAGGTGATCGAAGGGGGTGCAAACCTCTCAGGCGGCCAATGTCAGCGTCTTGAAATTGCCAGGGCACTGGTTAGAAATCCATCTATTCTGGTTCTTGATGAAGCAACAAGTGCGCTTGATGCTGAGACCGAACACCTGATTACAGAGAGATTGATGGCCCGAGGTTGCACCTCCATCATCGTCGCTCACCGCCTGAGTACAATTCGTGACTGCGATGAAATTATCCTCCTCGAAGAGGGCCAGATCATCGAACAGGGAACCCATGCCAAATTATGGGAACAAAAAGGTCACTATAGGGCACTACTGGAAGCTGGTGAAGGTCCTGAGGAGAGTGACGAGTGATATTTGAACACCAAAGCAATCCTTCTGGCTCTCAATCAGATGGTTTCCTGCTCTACCGCAACCAGGTCCATTTCCCTGACTCCTCCGATACGGCCTGGATTATCAAAAGAGGGATGTTGAATGTCTTCGGCACCCGGTTCGACAACGGTAGTCCTACAGGGCACCGCCGCCATCTTTTTAGTCTTCAGGCAGGAGAGGTTCTCTTTGGATTCAACCCTCTGATTACAGCAGACACTATTGGCTTAATGGTGGTTGCTGCCGAGGAGACCGAGTTGGATCCAATCGCAGTCTCTGCCTTTTCCGACACTTCACAACAGGAAACATGCAGAGGGCTCTCCGACTGGGTCAATCACGTCGGCCAGTATATCACTGGAAACGAATTAGCCCCGACCACTCCTCTCACCCTTGAAGAAGGTGTTTTCGATATCCCCCCATCTGAAACAATACGGTCTGATCCAAAGAGAGATCTCTGCTTCAAGCCCCTTGAGGGAGAACTGTTTTTTACCGAGTTCAAAAATATTCCGGTCACCGATCAGTCCGAATGGTTCCACTGGCCCCATCACCTGACACTGAGTGCCAAGGGGGATCAGGCCAGAATCAAGATCACTCCCCTCTCCGAGACTATCAGTGATCCACAGAAAATAGGTAAGGCTACAAACAACCTTCATAAACTGCTTGTTAATTTTCTGGCCGACCAGGAAGCTGCGGACAAAAAGAGAGAACAGTCAAGACGGCTTCAAGCCAGTCAGCTCGAACAATCACAGACAACTGGGGTGCTGACGGAACTGGCGGCAGTGCTCAACCCGGAAAAACAGTTCAAAACGAGAGAGAGTGAACTGTTAACTATCCTTACTGTGATCGGTGACCAGCTGGGGGTCGAGATTTTGCCTCCCTCTGCATCGGATCAACCTGATCAGGCCATTCACCTGATGGATCCAATCGCCTGCTCTTCTGGTTTTCGCTGGAGAACGGTCACCCTTACACCTGATTGGTGGAGAGAGGATGCCGGACCGCTTCTTGCCTTTTTAGGGGAAGAGGAACGTCTGCCGGTAGCATTACTTCCAACCGGAAGCGGCTATCGGATTGTCTTCCCGGATGGAAGGGAACAACAACTCGATGACAACCATAGAAAACGCCTCTGTCCCGATGCCTCGATGATCTATAGGCCTCTACCACGGAAGGTAAAAAATATCTTCAGTTTTATGTTGTTTACCTCAAGAGGACAACTAAAGGATTTCTCACTGATTATCCTGGCAGGAGTTGCTGCCACACTTCTTGGGATGCTGGTTCCATGGACAGTCGGCATTCTATTTGATACTGCTATTCCTGATGCCGATAGAAGAATGCTCTTCGAGCTTGCATTGATGCTGCTGGTTGCTGCAGTTGCCGGAATCGTTTTCACTTTTGTCCAGGCGACCGCATCGATCCGATTGGGAGTCAGAAGGGAGATTACCTCACAGGCCGCCACCTGGGATCGAGTCCTGCAACTTCGTCCTGCATTTTTCAGGTCCTACTCGAGTGGTGACCTTCAAAGTCGGGTGGATGCCGTAAGTGATATCAACAGGGAACTCGGAGTTGCCACTTTGCGACCATTATTATCCGGGATATTGGCGCTGCTGAACTTTGGCCTGCTCTGGTACTACAGCCCTGATCTTGCAATGATCGCCTTCTGGATTGGTCTTCTGGTCATGGTGGTTACCATTTCTACAAGTTATGTTGTCCAGCGCCTCTCTCTTAAGCTGATCGAGTTAGCTGGCGTTTTCCACGGCATGGTTATTCAGATGATTGGAAGTGTTCAGAAGCTGAAACTTACTGGCAGTGAATATCGTGCATACAACCATTGGGCTTCTAGATATATCCCACAACTCAAGCTTGAACTGACCATTGACAGACTTTCAAATGGAGTAGCCCTTTTCCATATCGCACTCTCTCCGGTTGCCACCGGCTTGTTGTTCTGGAAGGCCGCTGATCTTGTGGTTGGCTTAAACCCGGCAAGTGGCAGTGTGATGACCATAGGCACATTTATTGCGTTTAATGCTGCATTCGTTCTCTACCTGTCAGGTTGGTCAGCGATCAGCAACACGATTGTCAGTATTATTGACACTCTGGTTAAGGCAAAACGAGTAAAACCCATCCTCGAGGGGGAGCCGGAGGTAGGTGAAGATGCGGCAGACCCAGGGCGACTTGCCGGTCATATTGAATTTCAGAAGGTTACTTTTCGCTACACAGAGGAGGGGCCGGTCATCCTTGACCAAATCAATATGGACATTCAACCCGGAGAGTTTGTAGGCATCGTAGGGCCATCAGGCTCAGGAAAGTCTACCCTCCTCCGCCTCTTTCTTGGGTTTGAAACACCTGAGGTGGGCCGCGTTCTCTATGATGGCAAAGACCTCTCCGGGATCAACGTTATTGCTGTCAGAAGACAGATTGGATCAGTGCTCCAAAACGGAAAACTGAATGCTGGGAGTGTTTATGAAAACATAGCCAACAACCTGCAGATCTCTCATGCCGAAGCATGGGAAGCTGCCGCCGATGCCGGACTGGCGGGTGATCTCGAGAAGATGCCTATGGGTATTCACACCGTGGTTGCTGAAGGGGGTACCAACCTTTCAGGGGGTCAGCGTCAGAGACTCCTGATTGCCCGCGCTCTGGTCGGTCGGCCAAAGATGGTGTTCTTTGATGAAGCCACCAGCGCTCTCGATAATCGAACACAGGCAATTGTTACCGCAGCCATTCATCGACGCCGTATAACCCGGGTCGTGATTGCCCACCGCTTGAGCACGATTAGAGATGCTGACCGCCTTTATGTCATCGACAAAGGAAGGGTGGTACAACAGGGAACCTATGCCAAGCTCAGCCAGGAACCCGGCTTCTTCAGTAATCTTATCTCCAGACAAATGATCTAGCCATCATGTCACGATTGAACCATAACTTATCCCCAGATTCACCTGAAGCACTTATCCGCTTCCTGCAGGTAGTTCGGCCATTGGGATCTCTGATCATCGTGGTTCTGGGGATAATCCTTGGAGTTGCACTTACCTATCTGGTTATAGGTCGGTTACCGATAACCGTATCCACCCATGCTGTTCTTATTTCACCTTATAAAATAGTTCCGATTCAATCCAGAGTGACTGGCCGACTTGAAGCGTGGGAAGTAGAGCCTGGAAGCACCATCACAAAAGGAGCCCGCCTGGCAACGGTAAATCAACCTCTATTCAAGAACAGGGTTGATATGGCCGAACAACATTTGAACAGGCTGATCGAATCTCAAACAGCCACTAAAGCAATATCGAGCAGATCCAAAGCGCAAAAACGTGAATTTCTTAAGGGTGAAGATCTTATTATTAAATCTCGGATTGAGAAACTTAAGGATGAAGTTGATCAATCAAATCAGTTATCCCGGGTGATAAAGGGGAAAGAAGAGCTCATTATCGAAAACAAGATAAAGGCACTAAACCAGCTTAGACAATCAGAGTCTCAATCACTCAGTCACAAGCTGATCACTCCCACCGACCCCAATCAAAATGAAGAGAAAAAAGATCAAGAACCTGTCCAGACAGAATCAGACCTCATCGATCAGCAGACCTTCCTTGCACAAATTGATGCTGAACTCATAAAACTGGAAATGAGAACAATTGAAACTATAGCAAGAGCAGAAAAATCAGTAGAACAACACCTTGATAAATCGCAGCAGATTACGGCGCTTCAACTTGAGTTGTTGGACAATCAGATGGCATTGAGTCGTCTTGAGCAAGAAGAGATATTGGATAACCTCAGTGACCAACATCAACTATCAAGATCCAGGCAACACCTCGATTCCCTTAAAACCGGATCAATTGAAAACAACCATATCTTAAGCCCCTATTCAGGCAGGATCCTGGAACTGGGCGTTACTGAAGGTTCGGTTATTAATCCGGGCTCTCAGCTAGGCTCCATTAATACCCGAAAAGAGAGCGACCCTCTTGTTGTCGTCGCCTACTACCCCATTAGTGAAGGCAAGAAACTACATCCGGGCATGATAATGGAGCTTTCGATGTCCTCCCCTGACCACTCCCCTGCAAACGAGTACTGGCTTTCTGATCCTCAATCCGGGGTTCTGATCGCTGAAGTCACATCGGTATCAACAATGCCGATTACACAGCAGGCCGCCGAGACCCTTCTCGGTAATCAGGCTCTTGCTGAAAAGCTCCTGGAAGGCCAATCACGGGTTGAAGTGATTGCCAAACCAGTGAGAGAGACCAGCCATCCCTCTGGGTTTATGTGGAGAGATCCAAAAGACCCAGGCTTCAGACTCACCGCCGGAACCCTGCTTGTGGCCCGGACCATCATTAGGGAAAAACCACCACTTGAATTTATTCTTCCGGTGCTGTCGGAGTAACCGACGCCATGATCAATCAGCAAGAAGGTTGCGTATGCACCGGATTTGAGTCTGAATAATCTTCACCCGGAGGTATGCTGGGTCGATATCAATCTCCATTATCACTCAAGCCATCCACTGCTCCAAAATCCTCGATACTGAACTTACAGCCGTATTCTGCTCCCAAGAACAAGTCAGGATAAAGATTATAGGCTTGAAACAATAGATGGTCTTAATGTACCCAAGACGTGAGAGGGCAACTTACCTATAATCATTGTGCTGATGTAACCGTAAGGATACGACTCTTTATTCAATTCAGTTTATACCAGATGATAATAGCGGAGCAGAGACGACAATGAGTGTTGAAGACCTTCGGGCTTTTATTGAGCTACTTGAGCAACAAGGAGAGCTCAAACGAATTACTGTTGAAGTTGACCCCTCGCTTGAGATGACAGAGATCGCTGATCGGGTTCTTCATGCAGGCGGGCCTGCTCTGTTGTTTGAAAACCCCAAAGGGTCATCAGTTCCAGTATTAACCAACCTCTTCGGCACCACTGAAAGAGTTGCTTCAGGCATGGGTCAGGAATCAGTTGATCACCTGCGTGAAGTGGGGCAACTCCTTGCTTATCTGAAGCAACCTGATCCCCCCAAAGGGTGGCAGGATACGATCAAAAAACTTCCGCTGTTCAAACAGGTATTGAATATGTCGCCCAAGGTGAAGTCCAAGGGAGCCTGTCAGGAACATCAACTGGAAGGTGATCAGGTGGATCTCTCAACCTGGCCCATTCAGAAGTGTTGGCCTGGAGATGTTGCCCCGTTAATTACCTGGGGGCTTGTGGTAACACGTGGGCCCAACAAGGAACGCCAGAATCTGGGGATCTATCGACAACAGGTCATAGGTAAAAACAAGGTGATCATGCGCTGGCTCTCACACCGTGGGGGAGCTATTGATTTTACCCAATGGAAAGTGGAGAACCCTGGAAAACCTTTCCCTGTGGCAGTCGTCATTGGCGTTGATCCCGCCATACTCCTTGCAGCAGTAACCCCCATACCGGACACCCTCTCTGAATATGCTTTCGCTGGATTACTGAGGGGGGCAAAAACTGAGGTTGTAAAGTGCATTGGTTCAGATCTTCAGGTGCCGGCATTTTCTGAGATCGTCTTTGAAGGGTTTATCGATCCTGACGAGATGGCTGAGGAAGGCCCTTTCGGTGACCATACCGGCTACTACAACGAAGTAGAACGTTTCCCGGTCTTTACCATCGAGCGCATTACCCACCGAACCAATCCTATCTACCACTCAACCTACACAGGACGACCTCCGGATGAGCCGGCCATATTGGGAGTGGCACTGAATGAAGTATTCGTCCCCATCCTGAAGAAGCAATTTCCAGAAATTGTTGACTTCTTTCTGCCGCCAGAGGGGTGCTCCTATCGGATGGCTGTCGTCAGTATAAAGAAAGAGTACCCGGGGCATGCCAAGCGAGTCATGATGGGAATATGGTCATTTCTTCGCCAGTTCATGTATACCAAGTATATTATAGTGACCGATGACGATATCGATATTCGCAGCTGGGCAGATGTTATCTGGGCGATCACGACCCGAATGGACCCCTCTCGGGATACCACTCTAATTGAAAATACTCCGATCGATTACCTCGACTTTGCCTCACCCGTCTCAGGCCTTGGATCTAAAATGGGGATGGATGCCACTGAAAAATGGAAGGGAGAGACAACGCGTGAATGGGGATCTCCCATCAAGATGGACCTTGAGACAAAAACCAGGATTGACCGGGTCTGGGAGAGTTTGGGGATAGATCTGTGAGTTATGGTTTTACAAGGTTATCCCCTCAAATTAACTGACCGGAAATCACTCCAGAACAAATTTAATGCCCGAATCAAGAGAGTCAAACCGACTTGCAGTATGTTACTGACAGCAGTTTTGACTTCCCATTATGCCAAATAACCGTGTAATATTTGTGGCTGCTTGATTGCTTCAATACACAACAATAGGAGGAGATGACAAAAATGAGAAGTATTAAATCTATAGCTATTGCCACCGCACTCTGTGCCAGCGTGGCTGCCCCGGCCCAAGCAGCCGAGGATTTTAAAGTCGGATTAATCCTGCCTTTCTCAGGTGTCTACGGGGGGCTCGGCGGAGAGATTGCCCGTGCCTTTGAACTCGGCCTGGAAGTCTTCGGAGGCGAAGTTAACGGTAGAAAAATAGTACTGGTCAAAGAAGATACTGAGGGCAAGCCCAACACCGGCCTTGCCAAGACAAAAAAGCTGATCCACTCAGATAAGGTCGATGTTCTGGTGGGCCCTGTGTCATCAGGTGTATTGGCGGCAATGCGTGACACCGTGCATAACTCACAAACACCTTTTGTGATCGCCAATGCCGGCCATGATGGTATCAGCGGTTCAAAGTGCAGCCCGTGGTTTGTCCGCACCTCGTTCTCAAACCGGCAGATTGTTCGCCCAATGGGTCAGTGGATGTATGATCAAGGCCATCGAAATATCTATCTGATGGCTCCTGATTATGCGGCGGGACATCAAATGATGGGCCACTTCAAGGCAGGATTTGAGGCCGCTGGCGGTAAGATCATCGGGGAAGAGTATCCCCCTCTCCAGGGCACCAAAGACTATGCTCCCTACCTGGCCAAGGTAAAGGCTGCAAAACCTGATGCCCTGTTTGTCTTCTTTGCCGGTGGTGCCGCTATCCAGTTTGTTAAATCCTTCGGCGATTTTAATATCGGCAAGGATATCCCGCTGACTGGAGCAGGTTGGCTCACCTCACCACTTTATATCAAGAAGCAGGGTGAAGGTGCGAACAACATTATCGGCTCTGCCAACTACGTCACCACCATTGACAATGCCGCAAATAAGCAATTCCATGCTGCCTTCAAAGCCAAACATGACCGCGGTGGATCAGAGTTTGGCGTCCAGGGCTATGACTCGGCAAGGGTTATTGTCGAAGCACTGCAGGCCGTCAATGGCAACACTTCGGACAAAGCCGCCTTCATGGATGCAATCCGCAATGTCAGCTTTGATGGTCCTCGAGGAAAGCTGCGGTTTGATCCCATAAACGGCAACATCATCCAGCATATTTATGTTTACAAAAACGTAAAGAAAGAGGGTGTGATCGGTCCTGAGGTCTATGACATCATTAAAGATGTTAAAGTACCCTCCGATGGCTGTAATTCATAGACCAGTCTGAAATTGGTTTGCCGAGATGGTGTCAACCAGGGGAAGGCTTCGGCCTTCCCCTGTTTTTTATGGTCGAAATAAATCAAGCCGTTGCAATTCTCCTGCTTATGTTGCCTCAAACAAGGTGTGGAAGGAGTTAACCCCTGATCTCTTTGAAGATCTCTCACAGCGTATTAGATTATGAAGTACGCAAAAGCCTAAATAGTAGATAATGGGATGAAATAACCCAGAAGTCGGCCGACGTTACAATAAATCAGAACCAAGAAACCAACAAACTCAAACAGATGGAAGAGATCTTTATTTACAACAGATAGAGCCAGGCTGAATGTTTACTGATCCCACATTTCTCTTTATCCAGACCTTAAATGGACTGCAACTCGCAATGTTGCTGTTTCTGCTCTCAGTCGGGCTCTCCGTCGTCTTCGGGCTGATGAACTTTGTAAACCTGGCCCATGGAACACTCTATATGCTTGGCGCCTACCTTGGCCTCACCGTCTATAATCATACCGAATCCTTCTGGACGGCTTTAGCCCTGGCACCGCTTGGGGTCATGGTCATAGGGATGATTTTCTATGTCACCCTGATTAAGCGGCTGCAAAAAGCGCCCCCTCTCAAACAGGTGCTGGTTACCTTTGGCCTTATATTTGTTGGTTTGGATACGGTTCGCATCTTCTGGGGAAATCTTCCTGATGCGATCCCACAGCCCAACCTCTTATCCAGCAGCATACAAATCTTTGGTGAAACCTACCCCTCCTATCGGCTCTTTATTATTGCCCTTGGCCTGCTGGTGATGGTAGTTCTCTACTTTGGTCTTGAAAAAACCCGTATCGGGTCGATTATCAGGGCAGGAGTTGACAACCGGGAGATGGTCTCCTCTCTTGGCATCAATATTGATCTTGCCTTCTTTGGGATCTTCTGCCTTGGTTGCTATCTTGCCGGCCTCTCAGGAGTGGTTGCAGGAGCGGTCTTCCCTGTCGAACCGGGGATGGATATGTCAATCCTGATCCTGACGCTTATCGTTGTGGTTGTAGGCGGTCTCGGTAGCCTCAAAGGTGCCGCGGTGGGCTCATTGATGATTGGCCTGGCAGAGACTTACGGCCAGGTCTTTGTCCCTGAATTTGCCAGTGTGACAATCTATGCCCTGATGGTTGTTATTCTCCTGATCAGGCCCGGCGGTCTCTTTCCAGTAAGGGCTGAGTGATGAAAAACCTCTTTTCCCTGGAACGAGTGACCACTGTTGTAATCATTATCGGTGCCCTCACCTTTCATCAGTTCGCCGGATACTACGGCCATGAAATACTGGCGGAGATTGCCATCCTGGCGATCTTTGCCATGAGCCTGGACCTGCTTGTGGGTTATACCGGTATGATCTCACTGGGCCATGCGGCCTTTCTTGGGATCGGCTCTTACGCCACTGGAATTCTCACCGTCCACATGGGCTGGAGTGTGGCCCCCTCTCTGGTGATCTCAATCCTGGTTGCCGGCCTTGTGGCGGCACTCGTTGGCCTTTTTGTCGTTCGTCTGGGTGGGATCTTTTTTATTATGATCACCCTCGCCATCTCTCAGATGTTCCATGCCTATTTTCTAAAAAACAGAGAGTATGGAGGAGATGACGGAATGCCCGGGATTCCGCGAATTGATCTTGAATCATTCGGACTCAACTCATTTGATCCGGCTGATTTTGCCCTCTTTACCCTTTTTGTTGCCGTCATCATCTACCTGTTGCTTGATCTCGTTACCAATTCACCTTTTGGTCGATATCTGATTGGAATTCATCAAAATGAAAACCGCATGCGTTCCCTCGGGGTCCCCATAAACCGCTACAAGCTGGCGATCTTTATTGTTGCCGGAACAATTGCCGGGCTGGCTGGCTCCCTTCAGGCTCAGCACATGGGTTTTGTCTCTCCGGATGCCATGTACTGGACCGTCTCCGGGATAGTCCTGATCATGGTGATCATAGGGGGGACTGGTTCACTGGTCGGCGCGATCATTGGAGCCGCCACTGTTCAATTGATGACCCACAAGATCTCATCACTGACAGAACACTGGATGATCTATATGGGCATCTTCTTTATTGGCGTTGTCCTCTTTGCCAGTGATGGCCTTTATGGAACATTCGCCCGACAGTGGTGTCGATTCAGAGAGCAACGCACCCGGCCTGAAACCCAGAGGATGGACGGAGATGCTTAAGGCAGTGCGTCTAAATAAATTCTACGGCTCACTGCTGGTGACCGACAATGTCAGCCTGGAGCTTGCCAAAGGGGCCCGTCATGCCGTCATTGGCCCCAACGGGGCCGGAAAAACCACACTCTTTAACCTCCTCACCGGTGAGGTCAAGACTGACTCGGGACGAGTCCTGATAGATGGCCGGGATGTCAGCAAAAAATCACCCGACCAGCGTGCCCAAGCAGGGCTTGGCAGAAGTTTCCAGAAAAACAACCTCTTCATGGAACTGACTGCACTGGAGAATCTAACGACTGCCTGTGCCGTCTCTGTGGAGTTGGGGCGGGTCTTCTGGAGACCCTTTGACTCAGTGAGTGAGGTCAAAGAGGCGGCCGAAAGTATTGCCGAACAGGTTGATCTCTTGTCGGTTCTCGATATTCCCGTTCATCACCTCTCCTATGGCCACCAACGCCAACTCGAAGTTGGGCTGGCACTTGCCACACAGCCCAAGGTTCTGATGCTTGATGAACCGACCTCCGGAATGAGCCCAGAGGAGACGACTATAATGCTCAATCTGATCAGTGCTCTCCCCTCCTCTTTGACCATACTCATCATTGAACACGATATGGATGTTGTATTTGGGGTAACCGATCGAATTACAGTGCTCGACTATGGCTCCGTCCTTGTCGAAGGCACCCTTGATGAGGTCAGGAGTTCGGATATCGTCCGTCAGCGTTATCTTGGGGACGCTTCCTCATGAGCAATCCACTCCTGAGAGTCGATAACCTTCAGGCCTTCTATGACCAGAGTCATATCCTTCAAGGGGTCTCCCTCTCTGTCAATAGCGGCGAAGTGCTGAGCGTCCTCGGAAGAAATGGGGCGGGGAAAACCACTCTCCTCAACTCGATCATGGCCATCCTCCACAAACGAACAGGGAGCATCATCTATGGCGATCAGGAGATCAACAAACTCCCCCCATACAAGATTGCCAAACAGGGTATAGCCTATGTGCCTGAGATACGTGGAATTTTTCCCTCTTTAACCGTTCGTGAAAACCTGGAGATAGCCTCTCGAAGGGGGCGAGAGGGCGCCTCTCAACAGCAGTGGACTCTCGATTCTGTCTATTCCCTATTTCCACACCTTAGAGAACGCGCCCAGAGCGGTGGCGGCAAGCTCTCGGGTGGCGAGCAGCAGATGCTCTCAATCGCCCGTGCACTGATGACCAATCCTGATCTGCTGATCCTCGATGAGCCTACCGAGGGCCTGGCCCCCCTGGTGGTCAAAGAGATTGAAGAACTGCTGACAGCGCTTAAAAGACAAGGGCTTACCATGCTCATGGTTGAACAGAACCTTGGTTTTGCAACCCGGCTCTCTGATCAGATCGTAGTACTGGGCAAAGGACGCATCCGTTGGAGCGGCACCCCCGAACTGTTTTCCAGCGAATCTGGAATCCAGCGCACCTGGCTTGGCGTCTAGAGAGATCGTCCTCAAGCCACACTATTTAACCCCCATTTGCAGCATTTTAGAATGATTCTTGAGTGATTATCTCCCTAGTGGAAAAAACCAATTGAATCGATCGGTAATTATCCACTGTAGACAACTGAAATGCTGAATTGTATGCTTCATGATGCACTGACAACTTTAGCTTTATGCAGTCAAGTTGTCAGCATTTAAAAATCCTGACGATGGTGCTTGTATGTAATGACCTCATCGGGATCTAATAAGTAAAACCTAATCCAAATACCAGGAGGATTGAGATGAAAAAAATCATAATGGCGGCGGCTGTCACCACAATGCTGGCCGGTCCGGCAATGGCGGGTGATGCCAAGATAGGAATTATCCTTGGCTATACCGGCCCTATTGAATCACTGACCCCCGATATGGCGGCCGGTGCTGAGATGGCAATAGCCGAAGTCAACGCGAGTGGTGCCTTTATGGGCGGCTCCAGCGTTACCGGTATTCGTGCTGACTCAACTTGTATTGATGCGGCCGCAGCCAATGCGGCGGCTGAGCGCCTGATCACTTCCGACAAAGTCAACGCCATCATGGGCGCTGACTGTTCAGGTGTAACCACCTCAATTCTCCAGAACGTGGCGATGGCCAATGGAGTGGTGATGATTTCACCCTCTGCCACCTCCCCTGCGCTCTCCACGATTGAAGACGATGGCCTCTTCTTCCGAACATCACCTTCTGATGCACGGCAGGGACAGGTTGTTGCCACAATCCTCAAGGACCACGGCATTAAGTCTGCTGCGATCACCTACACCAATAATGATTATGGCAAGGGTTTGGCCGACAGCATCGAGACCAACATCAAAGCAGGTGGTGGAACGGTTACTATGAATGCTGCTCATGAAGACGGCAAGGGTGACTACGGTGCTGAAGTCGCCGCACTGGCACAGGCCGGAGGTGAGATTCTGGTGGTTGCCGGCTATCTTGACCAAGGTGGCAAGGGGATCATCCAGGCCAGTCTTGACAGCGGAGCATTCGACAAGTTCTATCTTCCTGACGGCATGATTGGCGAAAGCCTGCCAAAGGCGATCGGACCTGATCTGAACGGCTCTATCGGGGGACTTCCCGGAACCGACAGCCCGGGTAATGCCAAGTTCAAAGACCTCGTATCCGGCTTTAAATCCGACGGGCCCTTTGTACCGGAATCCTACGATGCTGCTGCTCTGATTATGCTTGCCATGCAGGCCGCAAACTCCACAGACAGCCAGTCCTTTAAAGGAAAAGTCATGGCTGTCGCCAACGCCCCGGGTGAAAAAATCTATCCCGGAGAACTCGGCAAGGCTCTGAAGATCATTGCCGGTGGTGGTGATGTTGACTATGTCGGCGCCTCGGCCGTTGAACTGATCGGTGCGGGTGAATCTGCCGGGAGTTATAAAGAGATTGTGATTGAAGGTGGAAAATTCACAACTGTCCGCTATCGCTAAACATTGAACCAAGCGGCCCGGGTGATATAAAACCCGGGCCGTTTTTTTTCACCAAAAAACCCATGATCACCATCAAAAACTTGCATAAGAGTTTTGGGGGGATCCATGCGGTTAATGATGTCTCACTGACCATTGAGAAAGGGGCGATCACCGGCCTGATCGGACCCAATGGTGCAGGCAAGACCACCCTGTTCAATGTCATCGCCGGTGTCTATCCGCCAACTTCTGGCCGCGTCTGGCTTGATGATAAAGAAATTACAGCTTTCCCGCCCCATGAACTCTTCTCAAAAGGGTTGCTGCGTACCTTCCAGATCGCCCATGAGTTCTCCACCTTAAGCGTTAGGGAAAATCTGATGATGGTTCCGGGAGGACAATCCGGAGAGAACCTGATCGATACCTGGATTCGCCCTGCAAGGGTCAGGATGGAAGAGGTCGAGATCGCCAAAAAGGCTGATGAGGTGATCGATTTTCTACAGATCAAACAGGTTGCCAATGAACTTGCCGGCAACCTTTCAGGGGGACAAAAAAAACTCCTCGAACTTGGCCGCGCCATGATGGTAGAAGCCAAAATTGTATTCCTTGATGAGGTCGGGGCAGGTGTAAACCGTACCCTTCTCAAGACCATAGGCGATGCCATTATTCGCCTAAACAAAGAACTCAACTACACCTTCTGTGTCATCGAACATGACATGGATTTTATCGCCCGGCTCTGCAACCCTGTCATTGTGATGGCCGAGGGGGCTGTCCTCACCATAGGTACTTCCGAAGAGATCAAAGTTAATGAAGCGGTCATTGAAGCCTACCTGGGCACCGGTATCAAGCAGACCAAGGAGCTGTCTCAATGAGCTACCTACTGGGTGAGAGCATGACCGGAGGTTATGGCGGTGCCGACATCCTCCACTCCTGCACCATCGGGGTAGAAAAAGGCCAGATCGCTGTTGTCGTCGGCCCCAATGGAGCGGGTAAATCGACGGCAATGAAGGCGATATTTGGAATGCTTTCACTCCGTGAAGGCAGGGTGCTCATGGACGGAGAAGACATCTCTACCCTCAAGCCCCAGGATCGGGTCATTAAAGGGATGGGATTTGTCCCTCAGAACAGCAATGTCTTCACCTCAATGACCGTTGAAGAGAACCTGGAGATGGGGGCTTTCATTCGACGAGATGATTTTTCCGATACCATGGCACAGGTTTTTGATCTCTTCCCAATACTGAAAGAAAAACGCAGCCAGACCGCGGGAGAGCTCTCTGGAGGTCAGCGCCAGCAGGTCGCGGTGGGTCGCGCCCTGATGACCCAGCCCAAAGTTCTGATGCTCGATGAACCCACCGCTGGAGTTTCACCCATCGTGATGGATGAGCTCTTTGGAAGAATTATAGAAGTTGCACAGACTGGAATTGCCATTTTAATGGTGGAACAGAATGCAAAACATGCTCTCAACATTGCCCATAAAGGTTATGTCCTGGTTCAGGGGAGTAACCGTTACACTGATACGGGTGAAGCACTGATTGCCAACCCTGATGTGCGCAAGTCATTTCTTGGGGGGTAACCGATGACTGACATTCTCAACACTCTGGCGCTGATTGGTAATTTTATTATTGTTCCCGGGCTCGCCTATGGCAGCCAACTGGCACTGGGTGCTCTGGGCATCACCATGGTCTATGGCATTCTCCGCTTCTCCAACTTTGCCCATGGTGAGACCATGTCTTTCGGGGCCATGGCCACCATTCTGATCACCTGGGCACTGCAGGCGCAGGGGGTGAGCTTTGGTGTCTTACCTACGGCCCTGCTCGCTCTCCCTTTTGGAATTCTGATTACTATCGCGCTCTGCCTGTTTACTGATCGGCTTGTCTATCGCTACTATCGATCCCAACGAGCAGAACCCGTCACCTATCTGATTGTCTCGGTTGGAGTGATGTTCTTTCTCGGCGGACTGATCCGTTTCATTATCGGTCCCAATGACCAGATCTTCAGTGATGGCACCCGTTTCATCATGAAGGTACAGGCCTTCAAGGAGATGACCGGTCTGAGTGAGGGGCTGGCGATCAAGACCTCACAGGGGGTCACCATCATCACCGCCATTGTCATTGTCACACTGCTCTTCTGGTTCCTCAATCGCACCCGAACCGGCAAATCGATGCGAGCCTACTCCGATAACGAAGATCTCGCCCTTCTGTCCGGAATCAACCCAGAACGAGTGGTGATGATCGCCTGGATCATTACCGGAACACTGGCCGCCGTTGCCGGCACCCTCTATGGCCTCGACAAGAGCTATAAGCCCTTCATCTTCCTCCAACTCCTGCTGCCGATGTTTGCCTCGGCCATTGTCGGTGGAGTGGGAAATCCACTTGGCGCCATTGCCGGTGGCTTTGTGATCGCGTTTTCAGAGCTCATTGTCACCTTCGCCTACAAGAAGGTTCTGGCCTATCTGCTCCCTCTCTCAATGGCTCCGGAAGGGTTGATGCAACTGCTTTCAACAGACTACAAGTTCGCCGTATCGTTTCTCATTCTGGTAATTGTTCTTCTGGTAAAACCCACCGGTATCTTTAGCGGCAAGACACTATGAGCAGAACACAAAAAAACAGCCTCCTCTTTTTGATCATGCTTGCCATGGTTGCAGGTGTTGGGATTGTGCAGAGCTGGAATGTTGCCCTCACCATTTTCAATCTCTGCCTGATCTCAGCAATTATGTCGCTGGGGGTCAATATTCAATGGGGTTATGCCGGCCTCTTTAATGCGGGCGTGATGGGTTTTGCTGCCCTGGGAGGACTTGCCGCCATCATCATCTCCAGTTCGCCCGTTGCAGCGACCTGGGAGGCAGGGGGGATGCGGGCAATCCTCGGACTGCTGGCAGGACTCTTCGCCATCGTTATTGGTATCTTTACCTGGAAAAAAACGGTCACCCTCGAGAAAAAACGCTACTGGCCGACAATGGTCGTCGCCGTTGTCGGCTATGCCCTGATGCGCCTTATCATCGACCCGGCGATCAGTACGATTGAAGCCATTGAACCGGCAAAAACAGGATACCTCGGAGGGTTCAACCAACCGATACTGCTCTCGTGGCTGGTCGGTGGTATCTTTGCCGCTGCCGCGGCATGGGTTGTTGGAAAGATTGCCCTCGGCCTGAGATCAGACTACCTCGCCATTGCCACCCTCGGTATTTCAGAGATCATCATCTATTTTCTGAAGAATGAGGATTGGCTCACCCGTGGGGTAAAGAATGTCACCGGACTGCCAAGACCTGTCCCCTATGAGATCGCCCTTCAGCAGACGGCCTGGCTTCAGAGCTGGACCGATAATTTTGGCCTCTCCATTATTGAAGCCTCTTCAATCCTGGTCAAACTCTCTTATGCCGGACTATTTGCTACTGTCCTGGTGATAATACTCTGGCTCTCTGAGACCGCGCTCCGATCCCCCTGGGGGCGAATGATGCGGGCAATCAGGGACAATGAAGTTGCCGCGAGCGCCATGGGCAAGAATATCACCTGGCGCCATCTCCAGGTCTTCGTATTGGGTTCTGCCGTCATCGGCATGGCCGGTGCGATGCTGACCACTCTTGATGGTCAGTTCACCCCCTCCTCCTATCAGCCGCTTCGCTTTACCTTTCTCATCTGGGTTATGGTGATTGTAGGCGGCTCTGGAAATAATTTTGGAGCGGTTCTCGGCGGCTTTGTCATCTGGTTCTTCTGGATTGAAGCTGAGCCCATTGGACTTCAGCTGATGGATCTCATCACTTCAGGGATGGATGAGAGCAGTCCGCTGCGTGCTCACCTTCTTGAAAATGCGGCCCATATGCGGTTGATGACCATGGGGCTCATTCTGCTCCTGGTGCTTCGCTTTGCCCCCCGGGGACTCATCCCTGAGAAAAAGCGCTGAGTTTCACCTCCTGAACCGATACCGATCAGATGCGGCTCTAGGGCTGTAGCCGCAGCCACTCCCAGCCCCCCTCATTGCGGATATACCGTATTCGATCATGGAGACGCCCCTCATGACCCTGCCAGAACTCAACAAGATCGAGTGAGACCCGATAGCCCCCCCAGAACTCAGGTCGGGGAATCTCCCTCCCCACCCACCTCGCTGTCAGCATGGCGACCTTCCCGATGAGGGCTGTTCGGCTCTTAAGGGGCTCGGACTGCCGGCTTGACCAGGCGCCAATCCGACTGAGCCGATCTCTTGAGGCAAAATAGCGATCAGACTCCTCACCACTGACTTTTTTCGCTCTCCCCTGGATTCGGAGCTGACGCTCGTAGCTATCCCAGTGGAAGAGGAGTGAGACATTGCTGTTGTGGTCAATCTCCTGCGCCTTCAGAGACTGGTAGTTGGTATAGAAGACGGCTCCCTCATCATCAAATCCCTTGAGCAATACCATTCTTGATGAGGGGAGACCCTCACTGCTCACTGTCGACAGGGACATCGTAAGGGGGTTGCGGGAGATTTTTTCAGCCACCGCCTGATCGAACCAGGCCTTGGCCGAGTCTACAGGTGATAGCGGTGGGTCGGTAAAATTCATTCAATCAATTATCCACAGGGTGTGAGCGATGATCGCTGTCAACAAGTATTCGGTGAATCATGGCTTTTAGTATTTAACCAGGGTGGACCTTGCTTCAATCAGGGTCCTCCAGGGGAGCAGTATATCCTAACTCAATATGGAAGCCCGTACTGATGGTAAGGTTCTGTCGAGACAGGGCTCGACATACTGGCATTACCATTGATACTCTCTACCTCAAAGAATCAGCCACCAGACAGAACTAACCGATTATTTGCTTGTTACACTTACCTGACGATAATTGCATACACACCATTACGACACACTGCACCAAGGGGATCAAAATGAAGCTAAAGCTCCTATCGTTCACACTACTTCTCTCACTCTCATTCCTGGTTCATGCTGAACCCCTTCAGACCCAATATCTCGACAATGGTGCTGAACTCAATATCCTCAAGGCACGGGTCGCCAAGAACAACGTGCTCACCATTGTTGCCCAATACGACAACACTTCAGGGGCAGATTTCAAAGCCAGCTATCACTTTAAACATGTCTACTACATCGACCCTGAAGAGAACAAGAAGTACCATGTCCTAAAGGATGAAAATGAAAAGTATATTGCCAGTCCTGCTTCAAGCGGGTTCCTTCAAACCGCCTGGATGAAACCAGGGGCAAAGTCGATCATCTGGTTCAAGTTTCCCGCTCCCGCCTCGGAGACATCCACCATCAATCTTATCATCCGCGGCGCTACCCCCTTTGATGATCTTCCGATAACACGATAAAGGGGAATCATCGTGTTCAAGAGGTGGATTCTCTCCTGCCTGCTCTCAGTGTGGACTGTCACTGGTTGGGCTGGCCCCTATGGTGAGGATCCGGATGCCCCGGAGACAGCAGCCGCGGCAGGCCAGGCGTTCAACCGCCTGGGTCCCTCCCGTGGCGCCGTCACCCTCAACAGTAATGTTGTCGAGATAACCAGTGAGGTTGTCGATATCATCGGCCTTGATGCCGCCCTGGGTGCAAGCGGTGTTGGACTGACCGCTGATGTATCCAGCCTCGATCAGGCCATCGAGAACCTCAATGCAACCGTTAAGGAGACCATCATCGAGGTCGACCTCTTGAGCGATGTGCTGTTCGATTTTGACAGCCATACATTGAAACAGGCGGCCGAACAGTCACTCAATGATCTCAAGGTATTGATCGAAGGGAGTGATGTGGTCAAGGTCACCGTAGTGGGACATACCGACTCCAAGGGAAGCGAGCAGTACAATCAGTCCCTCTCCCTGAAACGTGCCGATTCAGTACGTGACTGGTTGACATCATCTGGCATCGCCGCTGAACTGATTGCCACCCAAGGGAGGGGGGAACGAGAACCCGCCGCACCCAATACAAAGAGCGACGGCAGTGACAATCCGGAAGGGCGGGCCAAAAACCGGCGTGTTGCCATCACCATCGAAACCAGAAAGTCGACAGGTTAGGAAATCTATGAGTAAGTTCATCTGCCTGTTGATATCCAGCCTGTTGGTGCTGCCGATTACGGTGGAAGCACAGAAATATCAGAATATTGTCCGCGACTATCGGAACGACGCTGGAGGAGATCCGGAAAATCCTCTCCGTCTGCAACTTAAAGCACAGAAGGATCTCAAGAGTGGACGCATGGCGGCGGTCTGGGGCAGTATTGGTGGCGATGATGAGGCGGACAGCTTCTTTCTGGGAAAGACCCCTGACCTGGCTCGGCTCCAGTTTGACCTGACCTCCTTAGGGGTTGGTGACACCATAACACTGACAGTGACAGCCAAAGAGGGCCAGGATGTTGAACACCATAAGATAGAGGTGACTTCTGGTGACAGTCAAAAAGTATGGTTGCGATTGAGGGGAAAACTAGTGGCCCGGATTACCGCTGTAGAGGCAACCAATTATGCACTCTATGTGTGGTACCCCGGTGATCTTTTTGATGCTCTGACGGAGAACGAATTCGAGGATGTGATCCGGCATCAAGGGATGGAAAAACCACATATGGTACGAATTGTCAGAGGAGATGGGAAATGATTCGGATACTTCAGATTCTCATCGCTGTGATGCTGGCACAGAGTATCAGCCAGTCTGCCCGCGCTGATGATGTGTCGGATGCTCTCTTCCAGCCTTCATTCTCCAACATGATGACCGGTGCCAGTGCCTTTGCCCATACCCTTATCAACTATCACGCCTTTCAGCAATGCGCCAGTGATCCATCATGCGGTATGCCGGATGATCCCGGCTCCGGATTTGAGGTTGGAGCAGGCAGTTGCTGCGACAACAATGATGAGTGTTTCAACGATTTTTCCAGACATGTAAACCGGATCGACAGAGCTCTATTCACACTCTACTCCAACGATCGCCGTCATAATCTGGTGATGAGAATACAAGGCGCAAGGATGGCGGCAATGAGGGGCGCGGGGGGGCTCAGCGCTCCCGCAGCCGCAGTAGTTGCGCGGCAGGAAGCGGACATTGCCATTGCCGAACGCAACTACCTGGAAAAGTACAATGCCAAAACCAACGAAAATGTCGGCCTGCTGAATGATTTTCTGCTGGAACTCGGTTCCGTCATCAATAGTTACTGTGAAGGGTCAGACTGGTATCAGCGCAATGGCCTGCCACTTTATCTGCACGCAAAAATCAAGTTCCCAAAATAGAATCTGAGGCTCGGGGGGCCCTGACCTTTCTCAACGAAACAGGACCGCTGACTGGATCACCCATACACTCTCCTCTGGTGTTAGTTCAAACCGAATCCCTTTGAACAGGGGCCCCTCTGATGCCGGCACCGCCACCACATATCCTCTCTGGGCTGTACCGGATTCAAGTTCGACCGACCATTGCTCTTGGCTCCCCTGTACCGCCATGCTCATCGCAATCAGTTTTCCAAGTGAAGAGCGGGCCTTCTTGGTGACTGCCCAAAGTGGCTCGGACTGCCTGAGGATCTCAGTCATCAATGTAGGCTTGTTCGACCCCTCAGCTGCTGCCGCCAGGATGGCCAGCTGACTACGCACCGTTGCTTCCGCTGACCCCTGTTCCATCTCTACACCAGCCATCTGCTCCATGAATTGCCTAGCTGATTCCACCCTTTTCTTCTGGCGCTCGCTAGTGGCCATATTCTCATAGCCCGTGATCGACCATTTGCCATCCTTCACCTCCATCGAAAAAAGAAATGAAGTGGTAGGCTGACGTATTTTTCCTCCAGAAAAACTGGCCTTCAGGCTGGTGACACTCACTCCCTCGCTCACTACCTCTATCCGGGCCACCGGTTCAGGATGATTGCTGGTCAGCCACAAAAACCATAACCTGCTCTTGAGTGGATTACTCCAGAAACCCATCCCCGAATGATAGTACCTGCTGATCGCATTGGAACTGGTCTTGTCTGCGGATTGATCAATTTGCACCATGCCCTCGAAGGCCTGGTCCAGCCATATGGAAAACAACTCTTTGGCACCATCAGGCTCTGTTGTCAGCGGCCGGCGGGTGATGTCGGTAAAATCGGCAACCCACCATCTCTCCCCTTGACGGATCAGTTCGAAGGAGGTCATCCAGGGGTGCTCCCAGAAACGGGTACGAAAAACAACATTGATGGCCATATAGTCTCCTGCCTTTTTTACTTCGCCCAGTGACCAGCTGACAGGTTGATGTCGCTTGATGAACTGAATCACCGAAAAATGGTTCTTGGGTGATGACCAGTGTTTCGATGGCTTGAATAAGATTGCCTCTTTCCCCTGACCGACAGCAGCCAAGAGTTCAGTGAGATAAACCTCAAGGTGATCCCTGCCCGGGTCGGCTACAGCGACAGTAGAGAGAGAGAGAATCATCACTATTTTTATACAACCCTTCATAAATGGCCTCAGTGCAGATCGATGGTAATAGCGTAATCAGTAAAAACCTGGCGCAGCTTTGGATTTCGGTCGTAAACAGAGAGATGCTTAACGCCGCTGCCGGGCTTAAGATCAAAGCTCACCCGACCACCTACCGTTCGCTTTCTCTGGATTCGTCGGCCCTTTTGGTTGAGCAACTCAACCCCCGCAGCAAACTCAGGGTTGGAGATAGTGAGATTAATGGTTGCACCGTCTTCCATACCCGGAAGTGCAAACAGATCAACAAAATCACCCTCACCAAGATGTCCGATCGATGGTTTTCCAGCCTCCAGGGTTAATGTTTCCCGGGTAATGGTCTCTGCCGCCTCATAGCCCTCAAAAATATCCCCGGATTCACGAATCTCCACATTGAACAATGAATCAGCATGCACCCGGTCATATTTGCTGCCAATAGAAAAGACGATGCCCCGACCATCAAAATCCTGTTGCCCGATACTGCGGAAAGTGCCCGGGTCGCCGGATATACGCATAAAGCGGGTTTTCTTGTCAGCACGTGGCTCGGCAGGATCATAACCGGGAAGATAGAGGGTTAATCGATACTGAGCCCTCCCCAACGATGATTCGACCATCTCTTTATCTTGATTTATAAGACGATAAGATTGAATCAACCCACGAAACAATACATGCTGCGCCGCCACTGTATCCACCCGAAAGAACATCTGCTCTCCTTTTTCAAGCCAGTTCTTGAGGGTATAGGTTCCGGGCGTAACGGGAAGTGCTGTGGCGATCGATGATCCCCCCTGAACCGGATGAATGGTCCGCATCCAGGTGGGATCAATCTTGTCACGAGCCTCGGAGACCATGACCTCCAGCCCTGCGGTCAGTTCTCCCGCGTCTTGTGCATCCACATAGCGACCACACCCCGCTTTGGCCGCCTTGCGCATGACTTCAGCAGTCGAGGGCTCCAGATCAAAACCAATAATATTGGTCTCCAGTTCAATACCCATCTGACAAAGATGCCGGGCGGTGGCAACCGGATCACCATCGCAGGTCTCCTCCCCATCAGTGATAAGGATAATCATGCGACTGTCCGCATCAATGGCCTGGAGATCATCACCCGCCTGCATCAGGCTGTCGGCAATCGGTGTGTACCCGTATGGATTCAGCCGCGATGCCTGATTGCGAATATTTCGCAGGTTGTTGGTGCTTATTGCAGTGAGTAATGCCGTATTGGGACAAGAAGTCGCCTTGCTCTTTTCCACTGTGTTGTCAAAGCCGTAGGCGCGCAGTCCCACCAAAAAAAACGAGTCCTCAAGACCATCAAGCGTCTCCGCCAAAGCACGTCGGGCAATCCTGATCTTGCTCTCGTCTCCCAGTTTTGCCGCCATCGAACCACTGAGATCGAGAATGATCTCGATCGCAATACGCTGAGGCCCCGACTCGCTGACCTCCATGGTTTCCAGAACCAGCGGAGTGGAGGCGGGAGCCGGCACACTGGGTCTGTTTCCACCACCACCGGCCACCTCAATGATCTGTTCCATACTGCCACCACCCCCCGGTGCCTGCCCTGGGGGGAGAGGAAGATCCGGCAGATCAAAATCCGGCAGTGAATCACTCAATTTCTGCTGCAGATCAGCACTATTTGATGCCAGATCAAACCGACCCCCAGTCTCTAATGCGATCTTTCCCAATCCTCCTATATCACCGGCATCACCGATGCCGACAACATCCACCTTGATCCCCATCTCGCCCAGTTTCCCGGCCTGCTTTAGAGGATCACCCTTGCAATTCTCCTGCCCATCGGTGATCAGAATAATTTTACCTGGCCCCTGGCCGTGCAACTCTTCCCGGGCCATCTCCAGTGCATAGGCGATGTTGGTTTTGCGGCCAACGGCCTGAATGCCGTCAGCAAGCCTGACAATAGATTCCGAATCAATAACCTCGCCTAGATTGACCACTGAATCGTTTGCCACACAGTTTTTTTGATCATCACCCTGATCCGTACCACCGGCAAAAAAACGAATCCCTACATTGGATCGCCCTTTAAGCTGGTTGCCCCAGCGAACCAGGCTCTCACGAGCAATATCAATCCGTGAGACACCCTCCATCTTCTTTTTCATACTGGCCGACCGGTCAAAGAGAATGATCACCGGTTCGCTTGGCCGGATGCCGGGAACAGCGGCAGTGATACTACTGTCTGCAAGAACCGACAGGCTGCTGCCGGCGAGCAGAGCAAGGGCGAAACTCAATCGCAATGTATTCATATTGATAGCCCTGTTAATTAAAGTGTCAAAAAAGGCTTACCGGTTGTAAGACTACTCTAACAATACAACAGCAAACAAACTCTCATCAAACACTAATTTGATCGAACGTCCAGGCACCCGGAAGAAGGCTGCACTAAATAGACCACGGAAAGAGCTGCTGCTGGGGTCAGTGAATAAATGAGGCTAGGCAGAAGCATGTGATGATCAATACCATCTCTTAGCCTCTTTTTCTTTGTTGATAAGGGACATTAAGGTGACTTTGTAATGAAGCCGCATCAGGGTGAGATCAGGAGAGCCGCCAGCCTACTACGCTCCCTTAGGGGTAGTGGAGAAATGAGGGGGCCGATCTCATCGGTTAGACTGAAGACAAGATGGACCGTTTGGAGACCCCTTTTCCAACAGGGCCCGTCTT
>DIIC01000059.1:33682-42670 GCA_002420425.1 Proteobacteria bacterium UBA5680
GGCAGTAGCGGGTTTGAAATCTACGCGTGCCCCAGTATAGGGATCAAAAAGAACTGCTTTGCTCGTATCCACTTGTAGTTCGAACACTTTCTCCGCGTTCATTCCCGCTTCCGGGCTAATTCTTGCCTGCACCTCGATATCATTCCATCGACCAATGGCAAGGGTGTCTGCCCCCATCGGTTCTATCACGTCAACATCAAAAGCAAAGTGATGGATAAAGGGGCCCGTGCTCCCGGGCTTTGGCTCAGTAACCATCTCTGGGCGAATCCCAAGAATTACAGTATCCATATTGGAAAGGGATGATTCATCATTAAGCGGCACCGAAAGTTCATTTTTATTGTCTGCTGACTCTACAATCAACCTGTTGTTCAGGACGACACACTCAACAAAGTTCATGGCCGGGGACCCCATGAAATCGGCGACAAACCGACTCACTGGGTTATTGTAGATCTCAAAGGGAGTGCCAATCTGTTGTATCTCCCCTTCCTTGAGAATCACAATTCTATCGGCAAGCGTCATTGCCTCCACTTGATCGTGGGTAACATAAACTATGGTTGTTCCCAATCGTTGGTGAAGTTTTTTTATTTCCGTACGCATTTCAACACGAAGCTTTGCATCAAGGTTTGAGAGCGGCTCATCGAACAGAAATATTTTTGGTGATCTTGCCAAAGCACGTCCCATGGCAACACGCTGCCTTTGACCGCCAGAGAGCTGGCTTGGCTTTCTATCTAACAGATGATCGATTTTGAGCAGGGATGAGACATCCTCAACCTTCTGCTTGATCTCATCCTTTGGCGTCTTTTTCATTTCGAGTCCAAAACTTAGATTTTGACTCACATTCATGGTTGGATAGAGTGCGTAGGACTGGAACACCATGGCAATATCACGGTCACCGGGTGAGACATCTGAGACATCTGTTTCATCAATACAAATAGCTCCTTCAGACTGCTTTAGCAAACCTGCGATCAAATTGATCAGGGTTGACTTGCCACATCCTGAAGGGCCCACTAGAACCAGAAACTCACCGTCTTGTATCTCCAGCTCTATGTCATTCAGCACCTTTGCCGCGCCAAACTGCTTTGATAGTCTATTAATTGATATTGATCCCATTGCGCACCATCCGATGATTGATTTTTAATTTAGCCTTTCACTGCTCCGGCAGTGAGCCCCTTAATGAAATATTTGCCAGCGAAGAAATAGACCAGCAGGGTTGGCAATGCAGCAATAATGGCAGCCGCCATGTCAACGTTATATTCCTTTCCACCTACAGAGGTATTGACAAGATTGTTCAGGGCAACCGTGATTGGCTGTGTCCCCGAACCGGAATAGACAACTCCAAAGAGGAAATCATTCCAGATTTGGGTGAACTGCCATATTATGGTTACCACAAATATGGGTTTTGATAGCGGCAGGAAGATCAGCTTATAGATCTTAATGAACCCGGCGCCATCGAGTTTAGCGGCATTAACCAGTTCTGTAGGTATGCCGATATAGTAATTGCGAAAAAAGAGTGTTGTGAAAGCGATGCCGTATATTATATGTACAAGAACCAAGCCTGTGACCGTGTTGGCAAGACCCAGAACAGCAAGCAATTTTGCCATTGGCAGCAAAATGACCTGAAAAGGTATAAAACAACCCAACAATAGTGCGCCAAAGAGGTAATTGCTTCCTTTGAATTGCCATTTTGAAAAAACATAGCCATTAATCGATCCAATAAAGGTAGAGATAGCAACCGCTGGAACCACAATTCTCAGGCTGTTCCAGAAAAACGGAGCCAGCCCGTCACATTCACTCCCGGTACACGCAGAACTCCATGCCTTCTGCCATGCATAGAGGGAGGGTTTGAGCGGGAAAAGAAGAAGATTTCCAGATCTAATCTCTTCTATATCCTTAAGAGACGTCACAATCATCACATACAAAGGGGCAAGATATAATAGCGCGGTAAAAATCAACAAAGCGTAAATGAATACCCTGCCAATTCTTGCCGACACGATTCTTTGAGTTCTATCCATTCTTCTCTCTCAGCTCTGAATAGAGATAGGGCACAATGACAGCCAGTATCCCAAAGAGCATGACCATTGCACTTGCTGCACCCAACCCCATCTGAGCGCGATTGAAGGCATGGGTATACATGAAGTTGGCCGGCATATCAGATGAATAGCCCGGGCCTCCGCCTGTCAACGATTGAACAAGGTCGAAACTCTTGATGGCTATATGTAGGAGGATGACAATGGCACTGAAAAAAACAGGCCTTAGGATCGGAAGTACAACACGTGTGTAGATTTTATAATGAGGCGCACCGTCTATTTCTGCAGCATTAATCAAACTCTCATCGACACCTCTTAACCCTGCAAGAAAGATGGCCATCACAAAACCACTGGACTGCCAGACCGCGGCAATGACAATCGTATAGATTGCCATCTCACTATCGATCAGCCATCTGAACTCAAAGCTTTGAAAGCCAATCTCTCTTATCAGTTTTTCAATTCCAAGACCTGGGTTTAGAATCCATTTCCATGCTGTACCCGTTACGATAAAAGAGACCGCCATGGGATAGAGGTAAATCGTCCTCAGCGCCCCTTCACTGCGAATTTTTTGATCCAGAAAAATAGCTAAAACAACCCCTAACAAGAGACAGATTAAGATAAAAAAGAAGCAAAATGCACCCAGGTTTTCCAGAGCCACCATCCATCTTGGGTTATCAAACAACTTGATGTATTGATCCAGACCGATGAAATCCCACTGTGGCATCATTCTGCTTTTGGTAAAGGAAAGCAGTGCTGTCCAGCCAATAAATCCATAAACACACACCACCAGTATTAGCGTTGTTGGCGCCAATACGAGTTTTGGCAGCAGTTGCTGGAGTGCTGATTTCATAAAGAAGAACTCATCCCAAGTGATATCCGGTTTTTCCTGCAATAGTTGAAAATTAACGACGCTACTATTTAATTGCAGCGCCGTTAATTTAACATCATCGTTTTTGTAATCTTATGTTATGCGCTTATCTTGCCGCATTGATGGCTTTAACAAGCTGTGCTGCTCCTTCCTTGGCGCTTGTCTTCGAGTTGAAGAAGTTGGTCGCCGTATCATAGATGGCGCCCGATACTGCCTCACTGACTGCCATTCCATGGGCGAAACTCGGTACAAGGCCACCAGTCTGTGAGCTGCTTACAAAGGCATCCATTGAGTCATGGGCACAGGAATCAAACTCATCTCTGGCCATTCCCAACCTTGCCGGAATTGACCCTTTATTGAGATTGAATACTCTCTGGAAGTCGACTCCCAGGATCTCACCTGCCATCACGCCTTGTGCTTTTGCTTTTTCAGCATCTGACTGACTGAAGAAGGCGAACGAATCAACATTAAAGGTAAAGCTGCCAGATGAACCTGGTGAAGCAACGCAAACAAAGTCAGTGCCAACGTGTTTGCCGGCAACCTTAAACTCGCCTTTCGCCCAGTCACCCATTATCTGCATTCCCGCCTCGCCGTTGATAACCATTGATGTCGCAACATTCCAGTCACGACCTGGGGAATTTGAATCGATAAAGCCGCGCAACTTCCCAAAAGTCTCAAAGACCTTAACTGTTGTAGCACTATTGATGGCATCGGCATCAAGCTCTACGAATGCTTTGCGATAGTACCCCGGGCCACCGACGCCCAACACAACGGCTTCAAAGACCGTAGCATCCTGCCAAGCTTGTCCACCGTGTGCGAGTGCGATCATGCCGGCATCTTTGATCTTCTGGGCCTGTACCATAAAATCATCCCATGTTGTCGGGATCGTGGCACCGGCTTTCCTGAAGACTTCAGGATTCGCCCACAGCCAGTTGACCCGATGGACGTTTACAGGTGCGGCAACATACTCACCCTTGTACTTCATCACCTCGGAGACAACACCGGGCAAGAGATTGTCCCAGTCATTCGACTTGGCAACAGAATCGATGCTTGCCAGGAATCCGAGATTTCCCCACTCCTGGATCGACGGGCCTTTAATTTGTGCAGCTGTTGGTGGATTTCCAGAGATCGCGCGTGACTTCAACACGGTCATCGCATTCTCCCCTCCACCTCCTGCAACGGCGAAGTCCGTCCAGCTTACGCCGGCCTCTCCAAGTTTTTCCTTTAAATAGTTAACACTCGCGGCTTCACCACCACTCGTCCACCAGTGCAAGACTTCGACCTCTCCGGCCGAAGCTAATGAACCACTGGAAAGGGCAGCCACTGATGCAAGTACTGCAAGTTTGGTTTTCATTGTGTCACCTCCAATTAAATTAATGATATCTCAACACAACTGTTGAGAGACCTCAGTGTAGAAGGCTGGAGGTCACAAAAATCAATTGATTGTGACAAATTGTTACAAAGGGAAATGGACTTCAACCACAAGTCCTCCCCCCGGTCGGTCTGTTAGATCAAGATCACCTCCATGAAGATTGGCTAAGCTTCTGGCTATGCTCATTCCCAGGCCAACATGTGCCTTGGTGCTCTCCTTGTCGATACGATAGTAGGGCTCGAAAACACGCTCCTTTTGTTCATCACTCAACCCCTCACCTCTATCCATTACATAGATACGGATTTCATCTCCACTCTTCTCACCTCTCACCTCGACCTCGTTACCATAGCTGAGTGCATTATCAATCAGGTTGGTAAAAAGACGATCCAGTGCCATTGGCCGCCCCTCCAATCTAAGATCCTGCGAAACATTCAGTGATGCCGGAAGTCCAACTACCTTCGCCTTATTGATGCAATTCAGGAGCAATCGTCTTAGATCGACTGTTTCGGTATTTTCATGTATCGCACCTTCTTTCATCATCTGCAAACTTCCCTTGACCATAGCCTCCAGATTATCCAAATCACCAATAAGGGCATTACGCTTGGACTCATCTTTAATCATCTCCGCACGCAGTCTTGCTCGAGTCAGAGGAGTCTTGAGGTCATGAGAGATAGAAGCAAAGAGGCTGTCGCGATCAGCGATGAATTTATTGATTCTGGTTGCCATGGCGTTAAAGGCTCTAATGGTAGCCGCCATTTCGGTAGAACCCTGCTCAATCAAGAAGCGTGGGGTTCGTCCCTTACCCAAGGCCTCTGCCTGTTGCGCTAGAAGTTTTAACGGCATGACGATCCATCGAATCAATAGAACTGTCAGAATCAGGACTGTCAATGAAACCAGCCCAATGGAGATCAACCTTTCGGTTGTAAACCATGGGATTCCCATAAGAAGAGACCCCTCGGGGATCACTGCGGCCAGATAGATCCACTCATCACCTGCTGGCAACTGAACCACAGCAACAGGGCTGGAATCTTTCGGTTCTAACAGGGCAAACCGCTTCCATTTGGGTGGCAGATCCACCATGCGGTTCGTACCTGACAGTATTTTCAGATCATTAAACTGAACAAATTGAATATCCAGCGTGTCATGTGCCCCTAATTGAGCAAACATGCTGGCTTTAAGATTATCTCTGACCAACTCGGCAAACTCAGACTCAACAATCTGATTTAACTCAATGAATTGCTTGTTGACCGATACAAAAAAACGAGTCCCTCCCATATCACGAAGCTGGTCCAGAACAATATGCCTGTATTTATCAGGAAGCTGGCCAAAGAAATCGATCGTCTGACCAATTCTGGAGCCCATGTTTTGAGAAACTTCAATAAGCCTGTTGCGCTCAGACGTTTTCAGTTGCTCGATCCATATCAAAGTGCCGAAAACCTGAGCAACAAGGATTCCCAGAAAAAGAACTGCCGCCATTCGAGAGACCACTGTTTTTGGCAGCAGTCTGTCTCTCAGGGTCGATAACAGTGTCATCAGCTGATAATAAGCACGTAGCCTTTGCCACGAATACTCTTTATGGTCTCACCTTCAATAATGTCTCCCAGCTTTATCCTCAATCGACTCACTGCAGTATCGATTGAACGATCATACGGCTGGATTTTTCTTCCATGAAGCGACATGCCGATTTTATCTCGACTCAACACCTGTCCCGGGTTTTTCAAAAAGACCCCAAGAAGATCAAACTCAGCCCCCGTAAGATCTAGTGGTTTACCATCATAGGATACAGACCGCGTAAGGGGATCAATTGAGAACAACAGGTTTGTGATTTGAGGCTGGTTTACAGCATCAATTCTTCTGAAAAGTGCTCTTATTCGCGCAAGCAGCTCTCTAGGATTAAAAGGCTTTCCGATGTAGTCATCAGCACCAAGTTCTAATCCTATTATGCGATCAAGATCATCGCTCGCCGCTGTCAACATCACAATTGGAATCGATGACGATTTTCGCAGATGCCGACAAACATCAAGACCGTCGATGCCCGGGAGCCCGATATCAAGAATAATGCACCCGAATAGATTAAAATCAACTTCTAGAAATGATTCACCGTCTGCAAACGCAACGACCTTATAGCCATGTTGAGAGAGGTATTTGCTCAACAATTGCCGAATTTCCAGATCATCATCAATCAGCGCTAATCGTTCCATATTGATACTCTCTCAACAGAGATGATGGCTTGAATTATGGTGGCCGGGAAGATCGAAGTGTCAGACTACAAACCAGATTACGGCGATAGCATGGCATACCCTTCCAGAAATAACAAAAAGATGCCGGATAAAGTTGCTGTGGCCAACCGAATTACTCAAAAACCCGGCGAGAACAACACGGCCCTGCCCTTAAGTGACCCGTCCGAATCTGATCTGACCCTACCCCGTGGCTTGGTCGAGTGCCTGGAGGATATCTGCTGAGAGATCTTCTATATTTTCCAGCCCGACGGAGATCCGCACCAGGCCGAGGCTGATATCATGGACTTCGCGCTCCTCTTCGGTGTAGTTGTTGTGGGTCATACTGGCAGGATGCTGCACCAGAGTCTCGGCATCACCCAGACTCACTGCACGCTGCGCCAGCTGCACCGCATCCATGAATCGCACGCCCGCCTCATAACCTCCAGAAAGTTCCAGCGCAATCATGCCGCCAAAGGCGCTCATCTGTTGACACGCCAATGAATACTGGGGGTGCGACTCCAGGCCCGGGTAATAAACCGACTCCACGACCGGGTGCGACTCAATCTGGCGGGCCAGCGCCAGGGCGCTCTCACAGTGGCGCACCATGCGCAGTTCCAGTGTCTTGATTCCCCGCAGCAGCAAGAAGGAATCAAATGGCGACAGTACGGCCCCGGTCATATGCTTAAGACCCACAGAACGCACACTCAGCATATCATCGGCACCGCCAATAATGGCGCCTGCGATCAGATCGCCATGGCCGCTTAAGTATTTGGTCATTGAATGCACTACAAAGTCCGCACCATATTCCAAAGGCCGCTGCAGATACGGCGTGCCGTAGGTGTTGTCAACAATAACCCGTGCATTATGGGCATGGGCAAGCTGCGACACCTGCACAATATCGATTACCCGCATATTGGGATTGGTGGGTGTTTCAAAAAACACAAAACGCGTCGCCGGGGTGATTGCCGCTTCAAGGGCATCGGGCTCAGTCAGGTCAACGAAAAACACTTTTACCCCGAAGTGCGAAAGCCCCTCCCCCATAAAAGCAAATGTGCAGCCATAGAGTGTTTTATCAGCAATGATTTCATCACCGGATTGGACAAAAGACCAGAGCAGCGCGGTAATCGCACCCATACCTGAGGCTACTGCGACCGCTGCCTCGCCTCCTTCGAGGCTGGCGAGGCGCTCTTCCAGTACCGATTGGGTCGGATTGCCGACCCGGGCATAGATATAGCCCGGTGTCTCACCGGAAAAGCGCTGCTGACCCTGGGCAATAGAATCAAACGAGTAGGTGGCGTTGAGGTATACCGGCGGGTTAATTGAGCCGTGATGGCTGGCCGGATCGTACCCCTCATGTATGGCCCGTGTGCTGAACCCAGCCGGGCGATCTGAATCAGGCTTTTTCATCGGGACAGTCTAGGAATAGAAATTTGCAGATATGAAGCCTTGGCTCAGAATCCTGGCGTTGTCGGTTGTTATCCGTAATGACCATTTGACTCTCTCTCCTTTATTTATAATCCACATCACATAGTGTCACCTGTTCTGTGGCTTGTTTTCAAGCGCCAATACCATGCCGCAGCCGCAGAGCACCCTGTTTGGGATGACAAACGCAGGCAACACCAATAATGGGGTGGTAGGTGAGGGAAATCTGGCTCCACTCCAGCCACTTTTCGTCACTGGGCGACGCTCGTAGCGGTGAAGAGGGGGCCCACACCTTGTATACCCTCAGCCCTCAGTCACACTTCCCCTCTGGGCGGGTGTGATCTGTTCCAGGAGTTCAGACGGAATATCCTGGAGCTGATCAATCAATCTGGGGTCGACCATATCTGAAGCAGGGAAAAGATCCTTTTGTAGCGTAGCGCTAGAACTATCATCGTCGACGACAATGGTATCGATCCGTTTGCCTTCTGCCGGTATCTCAAGGTAGGAGTCAAAAATCTGGATAACCGAACGTTTCTCGGCCGCAGCGCTGGTTTCGCCGCCGCTTACCGTCGATTTGCCCAAGAAGATAGTGCCCCCTTCACCATAGCGCCAGTTCTTGTTGTAAGCATGTAGCGCAGTTTTATTATCCGTCAGGGTCTGGTTGAGCAAAACTGCCGTGGAGCGATCTTTCGACTGTACGCCAATGAAATTGCCCACAAGTCTGTTATTGATCGCATATAACCTGCTGTTTTCTCCCACTGATATACCCTTGTCACCGTTGTTTCTGAAAACAGATCCGGTAATCACTGCCTGAGTGGTCATCAAATCTACCGCGTCGTTACCACTGCGCTCAAAGTGAGAGTCGCTGATAGTGGCCGTCGATATATCAAGGTCCAGGGCGTCAGAGAGCGCATTCTCAAAACGCACCCGCTCAAAGCGGATATCGGTATAGACGGTGTGGACCATATCATCGACCGTATGGTTATCTTTGAAGCTGCAGTCTGATATCACTACATTCTTGACATCATGAATCGACAGCATCGCTGAGTATTCAAAAAGATCTCCCTTGAGGCCGCTGCC
>DIIC01000054.1 GCA_002420425.1 Proteobacteria bacterium UBA5680
AGATTCAGTTTGATTGAGGCAGGTTCGGACCGATCAGGATCTTCCAGAAAGAGTAGAGATAGAAGAGCCAGCAGAGTGACCACAGCAACCCCGAAGCAAAGAGCAGGATCTCTTTGTAGAGATAGAGACCGGCCAGCAGTCGCATCAATGCTGCTATTGCCATCATCCAGAAGCCGATCTCGATCAATTGCGGAGGGTTGATCTCTCTTCCAGTGTGTTTGAAGGCAATGCGGGTCATCAGGCTCATCTTCATCAGCCCGAATGCGCCCAGTGTAAAGAGATGGATGGCAAGGTCTGCATCCGGTTTTCCGCTTAGATCCCCTGCCCCTCTGGCAACAAAGGTCAACAGGAAGCCGATGTAGGCGATGTGCATGACCTTCAGCAGGGAATCCCCCCTGACACTCCACCCGCGCCACCTCATCATTCGAACCGAGTGTACTAGAAATGCAAATAAAGCAGCCCCTGCACTGATTGTGGTCCCTGCATAAAAGAGCCCTGTAAAACCAAAAAGAACCACCGAGATTACGGCTAGAATTTCAATTGCCGGAATAAAGATCTCGCTCTCCGGCCAGCTGTCGGATTGAAGATGGGTGTGGGTAAAGATAGGGGTGAGAAGGCCGGCTACAAAGGAAAACAGAATCATCAAGGTATAGACCGAACCCCTGAGGGCCTGCTGTGCGATATCGGCCCGGCCATCCAGCACTCCGACATAGAACCAGATATTGGTGCTCAAGAAGAGCAATAGAATGGGAAACAGCAGCAGATAACGCTTGTTCCCGACCCTGGCAAGGCCCGGTGCTATCAGGACGATCAGGACAACAAAGTAGAGAGAATCAACAACAGCGGTCACACCCATCGAAGGTGAAAACCAGAACAGCAATCGGCCGGCCAGCCAGAGCAGAACAATCCACTTTAGACGTCCCCCCTTGATCTCCTCACTTCCAGCCCAACTCGGAAGTGCGGTGAGAATAAATCCTGAAGCAATGGCGACAGCAAAGCCAAAGAGCAACTCATGGCCGTGCCAGAGAAAAAAAGGGAGAGAAGAGGGCAAAGCCAGACCGCCCGAAAAAACCATCAGGGCGATCACCATCAGCAACGCCCCATAGAGAGCGGCCAGGAGATAGAGAGGGCGAAAGCCGCTCGACCAGAGTGCGCCGCTTAACAACACCCCTCCCCTCTTAGCCAAATACAATGCCACGCTCACGCAAACCCAGATATTCCTCATCAGTCAGACCAGCTTCACGCAATACTCTGGAGGTATGCTCACCGTACTTGGGCGGGAATGAGAGCTCACTCAAGCCATCAGTACGGTCTACAGCAGGGGGCGGCATATGGATTATCTCGCCATCCGGTCGCCTTGATTGTGTCAGCTTGGCATTGACTGCGGCCATACCGGCGACCTGTGGAATGGTTTGAATCGGGGCATGAGGAATCGTAGAGGAGGTGAACTCTTCCGCCAGCTTGTCTTTCGCAACTTGCGCTGTAATCGCAGAAATCTCTTTATGGATCATCTCTCTCTCCTGATGGCGGCCGTCATTCGTTCGACGAACCTGGTTAGCAATCGAACTGAATCGAGGGATCTCAGTGAGCCGTTGCCACTGCAGATCATTGCCTATTGCGACAAAAATAAAGCCATCAGAAGTTGGATAGGCATTGGTAGGAATAAATTTACGATGCTCATTGCCGCATCGCGTAATCTCTGAGTAATTACACCCAAAGTCGAGCAGCGGTAGAGTCGTTATCAACCATGAGGCGGCGGCCTGAAGCATTGAGACATGAATCTCACTCCCTTCACCACTCTCTGCCCGCTCGGCAAGCGCCAGACAGACCCCGGCATAGACCTCATCACCCGCCTTAAGGTCAATCAGGGGAACACCGGTAAGGGTCGGCGGGCCAGAACGATCCCCTGTGAGCTCCATATAACCGGCCATCGCCTGAACAGCAGGGTCATAGCCCGGCACCATGGGGTAATCAGGCCCCATCGCGGAGATTCCGGCCCAGATGATCTCCTCCTTCACCGCCTTGAGTGTCTGGTAGTCGATGCCCATGGGCTTATAACGGCCTGGCAGGGTATTGCAGCAGAAGATATCCACATCAAGCTCTTTAATCAGCCGATGCAGGGTGGCGCGCCCCTCCTCCTCCTTGAGGTTGAGGGCAATTGCCTCTTTACCCACATTGGGGGCGATGAAATAGGAGCGCCGATCATCATCGACAATGTTTTCCCCGATGTAGCGGTTCGGATCCCCGGGCAAATCCTCTCCACGCGGGGTGGATTCAATACGGATGACCCGCCATCCCAGCTGGGCAAAACGCAGTGTTGCATAAGGCAGTGAGAGGGCCTGCTCCAGTGACAGAACGGTACGTGGCTTCATATCAACACCCACCTGATCACCACTCCAGGGGTTGGGAGCAGCCCTTGAGAGCCCGATAGACCTTCTCAGGGGAGAAAGGGGCCTCATAGATCCTGACACCCGTTGCGTTATAGAGGGCATTGGCAATCGCGGCAGCCATGCAAATTGCCGGAGCTTCTCCAATACCCTTGGCACCCTGTGGCCCTTCCCCATCCATGGTCTCAATAAAAGAGAGATCTATCTCCGGAATTTCCGGGGCCGTAATCAGCTTGTAGTCACGAAAATTGGGGTTCTGGCAATGACCCTCATCGATGAGGAGGTCCTCTGTCAAGGCATAGCCCTGGCCCATGACAATCCCGCCCTCAACCTGGCCTTCGATCCCCAGTTTATTCAGCACCCTGCCGACATCATGGGCAGCGGTACATCTGTTTAAGGTGACCACTCCGGTAAGGGTGTCTACTTCTATCTCGACAACCTGGGTAGCCCAGGCATAGGAGGCCGATACATCCCCTTTGAACGCTTTGTCCTGGTGGACACTGGGAGGCTCATAATAGAAGGAGGTGGTCACCAGCTCAGCACGCTCCTGAAAGTGGAGTGAACGCAGCAACTTGTCCAATGTGATGACCGCCTCACCACTCTCATCGATGACAATGCAGCCTCCACGGAGGGAGAGCTGATCCGCCGGCATCGCGGTCGTGCCCGCAGCGGCATTGAGAATTTTCTCCCTCGCAAGACGCGCTGCACCGATTGCCGAATTTCCGGCAATGAAGGTGGTGCGGCTGGCGTGCACTCCGACATCCCAGGGGGTGATGTCTGTATCATTATTGACCACGGTCACTGCCGAGAGGGGCAGCCCAAGCTCTTCGCAAACAAGCTGTGAGAGTACTGTTTCCGAGCCCTGGCCAATTTCAGAAGCACCGGTCATCAGGGTGACATGGCCAAAATCATCCATCTTGAGGATGGTGCCGCACCCATCTGAAGGATAGATTTTTGCCCCTCCGCCAACATGGAGCATTGAGGCCATTCCGATGCCTTTTTTTACCGCGTTATCGTCTCCCTGGGCCTTAAGGTTTTGCTCCCGCTTGATAGCATAATCGCTGCGGGCAGCGGCTGTGGTCAAACACTCCTTAAATCCGCAACTCTTGAAATGCATGCCCTGGCCACTGGTCTCACCGGCTTGCTGGGCATTCTTGAGGCGGAATCGAAGAGGATCGATGCCAACTGCTTCAGCAAGTTTATCCATATGGGCCTCTACGCAGAAAGTCGCCTGAAGATTTCCATAACCGCGAAATGACCCCGCGTAGGGATTATTGGTATAGACCGTGGTGGTGTGATAGAGGCAATGAGGAACTCGATAGAGGGATGAGAAGGTCTGCATCATGACAAAAGGAATTGTCGCTCCCCAGGAGGTATAGGCCCCATTATCCAATAGAGAATCCAGGGTTCGAAAGGTCAGCACACCCTCCTTGGTCACCCCGCTTCGCAGTCGCAGATAGGCCGGCTGGCGGGTGGGTGAAGCCAAAAACTCCTCTTCACGGCTGAACGTCAGCTTAACCGGCCGCCGGGCTTTTTGGGCCAGGAAGACAGCGATCGGCTCAAAGGGATAGATATCGAGTTTTGATCCAAAACCACCCCCTATCGGAGGCTGAATGATGCGTATCCGATTGGGATCCATATTGAGCACTGATGCAAACTCACGCTTATGAAGAAACGGAACCTGAGTGTTGGAGTAGAGCGTCAGGTTGCCTGAAGTTGAATCAAAATCAGCAATCACGCCGCTCGCCCCCATACAACAGTGGGTGACATAGTGGAGCTTAAAGAGATCCTCAATGACCACATCAGACTCGGCCTCACCCTGTTCAACATCCCCATGGGAGTAATCAAACTCCATTGAGATGTTGTCCGGCTTTGACTCCTGAATGACAGGCGCATTCTCCAGAAGGGCCTGCCGAGGATCAAAAAGAGCGGGCAACTCCTCATACTCAACCTTGATCAATGAGAGTGCCTGCTCGGCAAGCGCTTCAGTTTCAGCGGCTACAGCGGCAATCTCATCGCGCTCACAACGCACCTTGTCACCCTTTAGGGGAGGGTTATCCTTGGTGACTCCGAGAGGTTTATTGGGGACATCTTTTGCGGTGATGACCGCGTGGACCCCTGGAAGTGCTTCTGCCTCTTTGGTATCAATGGAGATGATCCGGGCATGAACCCGATCGGTGCGTAAAATCCTGCCGATAAGCTGGCCCGGCAGGTTGAGATCGTGGATATAACGGGTGTGTCCACTCACCTTGCCCGGCGCATCCATCTTGGGAATCGCTTTTCCGATCAGGGACTCTTTTTCTATTATCGCCGCCATCGCCTCTTCCCTTATCCCTTGTTATCAAGCTCACCGACACTTGCAATAGTCTCAATGATTTTTTTATAACCGGTACACCGGCAGAGATTGCCTTCAATACCGCGCTTGATCTGGCTCTCATTGGCCCGAGGATAGTTGTCGAGGATATGTCTCGCCTGCATGACCATCCCCGGGGTACAAAAACCGCACTGCACGCCGCCTTTCTCGGCAAACGCTGTTCGCAGAGGATCGTTTCTGCTGTCGGCAACAAGACCCTCTACCGTGGTTAATGTTCGGCCATCACAATCAACGGCAAACTTCAAACAGGCGTTGACAGAAACCCCATCGATCAAGATGGTGCAGGCCCCGCATTCGCCCTCACCACAGCCATACTTGGTGCCTGTCAGGTTGAGAAGATCTCTCAGCATGGTGAGCACACTCATGGTCAGAGGAATCGTCAGGCTGACGGGTGAGCCGTTTAAGGTAAACTTTATTTCATGCGTCAGTGACATCGCTCAACACCTTGATTGTGAGGTTATGGACCAGTTGTTTGCGATACCAGGCGGTTGCCCGAACATCATCAATGGGTTTGATTTCATCTCTTGCTATCTCAGCAATCTCCTTGATGCGCTCACTATCAAGGGGTGATTGTTCGATCGCTTTCATTGTCTTCAATGCCATAAACGGGACAGGAGCGACTGCTCCGAAAGCAACCCTCGGCGCTTGCAGATAACCGTTGTTGAAAATCCCGCCGATACCGATGGAGACCGTCGAAATATCCAGCGCCGGGCGAGTTCCGAACTTATAAAAACGTGCTCGAAAACCCTGCTTTGAGAAGGGTATGGATACTCTGGTGAGCAGTTCATTGGACTGGCACTGGGTCTTGCCCGGGCCAACAAAGAAGTCCTTAAGAGCAACTCTTCTGCTGGCAACCCCACCATCAGATTGACGAGCAAGTTCTACAGCAGCATCCAGGAGAAGCAGTGGAACAAGCATATCCCCGGCCGGTGAGGCATTACAGATATTGCCCCCTATTGTGCCGACATTGCGAATCTGCATAGAGGCGAATTGATCCGCCGCCTGACCCAGCAGAGGCATTTTAATACTGAGTTCCGGGTCTTCCCTGATCTCGGTAATGGTCGTCAATGTCCCGATCTGTACTTCATTATCCTCGAAAGATATATTGCGTAACTCATTGATTTTTAATATATTCATCAGCGTATGACTGGGATCATAATTACCTGCCCCAACCCTGAGCATGAGGTCGCTCCCCCCGGCAAGAACAGTGACATTGCCCTGATTGAGTTGGTCGACCGCCTCATCCAGGGTAGCCGGTGCCAGATAGCTTTTAAAATTGGTCATTTGACACCTAAAACCGGATGGGCTCCTGGTAGCAGCCATAAACCTCAACCAGACGAGTGGTAATTTCTCCGACAGTTGCATAGGCCTTCACGGCCTCCATGATGGCCGGCATCACGTTAAGACCGGCTTGTGCATCATCCTTTACCCGCGTGAGCGCGAGATCAGCTTTACTCTGATCCCGTTCGCGGCGTATCTGTTTGAGGCTCTCGATCTGAGCCTGAGCATCCTCCTCCTGATAGGAATGAAACTCGACCTCTCGCTCCTCTTCATCGATTCGATGACGATTGACACCCACTTTCCTGAATTTCCCGGACTGGATATCTCTTTGCATCTGATAGGCCTGGGCAGAGACTTTAGATTGAATTTCGCCGCTTGAAACCAGCTTCACAATGCCTCCTGCCTGGTCGACCTCCTCCATCTCTCTCTCAATCTCCTGGCGCATCTCATTGGTCAGCGTCTCGATGTAATAGGATCCTGCCAACGGGTCTACGGTGTCGCACAGCCCCATCTCATCAGTCAGCAACTGCATTGTTCTGAGTGAGAGGCGCGCAGAATATTCGGTTGGAATGGTATAGGCCTCATCATAAGAGCACAGCGCCATGGTCTGTGTACCGGAGAGCGCAGAAATCAGGGCATAGTAGGCTCCACGAACAATATTAAGCTCCGGTTGCTCAAAGGTAAGCCCGCCCCCACCGCCGCCGGCAATCATCCTCAACCACATTGACTTTGGATCAGTCGCCCCGTACTGCTCCTTGACGATCTTAGCCCACAACCCTCGTGCGGCTCGAAATTTGGCAACCTGCTCGAACAGGTTGCCAAAAATATTGAGGTTGTAGGAGAGTCGGCCGGCAAATTCATCAATATCAAGACCCCGCTTGAGGGTCTCATCGGCATAGGCCCTGGCGATGCAGAATGCAAACGCTATCTCCTGGACAGGGTTCGCACCTGACTCACGGATATGGTAACCACAGACGCTGACAGGGCTGTATTTGGGAGCATGCTCGGCACAATATTCGATCGTATCGCAGACCAGCTTTACAGAGGGTTCAACCGGAAAGACCCAGGTGCCTCGGCCAATGAATTCTTTGAGAATATCGTTCTGGGCTGTACCGCGTAACCGGCTGATGTCATAGCCCCGCTTCTCAGCCATCGCAAAGTACATCGCCATTGCAATGGCAGCAGAGCCATTTATGGTGAGGGAGACAGTAATCTTTTCGAGATCGATCCCATCAAAAGCGATCTCAAAATCCCGCAGGCTATCAACCGCCATTCCGACACGACCAATTTCACCTTCAGCAAGGGGATCGTCAGAATCAAGCCCAATCTGGGTGGGCAGATCAAAGGCTACATTGAGCCCGGTCTGGCCATTATCGATCAGGTATTTAAATCGTTGATTGGTATCGGAGGGATTGCCAAAACCGGCATACTGCCGCATCGTCCACGGCCGCTTTCGATACATCTCCTTGTGAATTCCCCGGGTAAAGGGGTAGCTTCCCGGTTCTCCGACCATCTCAACGCCGCCACTTGATTCAACCTCTTCGGGGCCGTACACCTTTTTGATTTCAATTCCGGATTCATTGATTACTCGACCGTCTTCTGTGTATTCAGTCATGATGCATTTTCCCGGATAAAGCTTATGATCTCTTCAAAATGAGTTCCTGTCGGAAAAATGCCGTCAAGGCCAATCTCTCTCAGAGCCTGATGGTCCTGAACAGGAATGTTCCCGCCAATCAACCAGAGTTTTTGTTCAAGCCCTCGCGCCTTGATCAGAGCGGCCAGGCGGGTACAAAATAAAAGATGCGATCCCGCCATGCTCGACAGACCGATGACATCGACTCCCTCCTCCAGTGCGATGTTGGCCACCGCTTCCGGGGTCTGTCTCAAGCCGGTATAGATCACTTCAAACCCGGCATCAGCGAGAGCGCGAACGATCACCTTCGCCCCCTGGTCATGGCCATCCAGGCCAGGCTTGGCGATCAGCACTTTGAGGGGTGTTTGGCGATTCATTTTGAAAGTTCTTTTGCAATGATCAATTTTAAAATTTCACTTGTTCCGCCACCAATCAGAGTGAAGCGAACATCACGAAGATAACGTTGAAAGGGATATTCCATGGCAAAACCATACGATGCCGCAACACGTGCCGCCTTATCGCAGATGGAGGCTGCAGCCTCACTGGCGAACAGCTTGGCCATGGCCGCCTCTTTATGATGGGCCAAACCGCTCTCCTTGCAATGGGCGGCAAAGTAGACCAACTGCCTGGCGGCCTCGAGATCTGTACCCATCTCAGCAAGTTTTAACTGAATGGCCTGGAAGCGATTAATGGGTTTTCCAAATTGCTTTCTCTGGCCGGCGTAACTGACCGCTGAATCAAGTGCCGCACGAGCAATACCGACAGCCATTGCACCGGTGATGATGCGGATCTCTGCGAGAAGTTTTCGAAGATGGCCCTCGCCATCACCCTCTTCTTTACTGAGCCGGTGCGAAGCCGGAACAAAACAGTCATCGAATGCGACTTCTGAAGTGGGAAGTGCCCAAACACCCATCTTCTCAATCGGCCGTCCAACATGAACCCCTTCCATCCCGCGCTCGACAACAAAGATAGTTAATTTCTGTTCCTCTCCAGCCTTTGCAAAGACTGTAAAAAAATCGGCAAGTGGGGCTGAAGTGACCCACATTTTCTGACCATTGATAAGATATCCGCCCTCGACACTTTTTGCCGTTGTCCTGATCCCTCCCAGATCACTGCCCGCATCGGGTTCTGTCATGCAGATGGCACCAATCTTTTTTCCATCCAGGGCGGGCATGAAGAGCTCTTGACGGTGCAACTCGCTGCCCAGCCGGTAAATAAAATCAGTCCCCATGAGCGACTGCATGGCCACTGCTCCGGCCAGAGAGAGCGACCCTCTTGCAACCTCTTCAAGGGCAAGACAGAAAGAGGTCAGGTCCATCCCGGAGCCGCCTACTGATTCGGGATAACGAATTCCGAAAAAACCGAGTTCACCCAACATCCCAAACAGCTGATGGGGGAATTCATGAGATTCATCAAGCTCAGCGGCCCGGGGGATGATCTGTTCATTGGTAAAGCGCGCAAACGTATCGCGTACACTCCGCTGTGATTCTGTCAATCCAAAGGACATAAATTACTCCTGGCAATCTGTTCTTTATTCATCGTGTATGAGGCTCTTTTCCATCAACAGGTGTTTTACCCCAGGCCATAAACATCCCGTGCCTTTTGCGGTGAGATAATTCCGTTTTTCACCTCTTCCTGCAGAACTTCCCGATCTCTTTTTACTGGGTCTCCATAGCCTCCGCCGCCTCCTGCAATCTGATGATAGAACGTTCCCTGGGGAAGACCAGTAATTAAATCCTTGTTTTTCGGAACCAGCGAACTGCCATCAGGAAGTCGAAGCTCGATTGTATTTAATATACTCTCATGGCCGCCGAACAATCCGAACGCCGGCTCAAAATCACCATCTCCGAAAGTCACCAACTGGGTGTCATCAGAACCAATGGTGAACTCAGTAACCACCCCAAGCCCCCCTCTCCACTGACCCGGCCCTGCCGAGTCGGGAAGGAGTTCATGACGAACAAGGTGATGCGGCGTCATCTGTTCAAACATCTCATAATCCTGATCAAGCACCCCTCCGGATGCATCGATCATACCGATATGATCATAGCCGTCTGTCCCCTTCATTGCACCCGACCCGCCCTTGAGCCCCATAAAGCCAATATCGACATAGGGCTCCCTACTCTGGGGGTCAATACCGGTTGTCAGTGAGCAGAGAAGATTATTCCATCCGGCGGTAACCCTCTCTGGAATGACGGGCGCCAGTGCACGGATAATGGCATCGGCATTGGGTGGACAGAGGTGATTTCCGAAAGTGGTCGCCTTGGGATAACTGGCATTGAGAATGGTTCCCTCTGGAATAACCATCTCAATCGGCTGGATCATCCCCTCATTATGGGGAATATCCGGATTCACCATCTGCAAAAAGGTAAGAATGGTGGCCGAAGCGCTGGAGGTAAAGGTACCGTTTACAAAGCCATCGGTTTGGTCATCCGTCTCTGAATAATCAAAGGTGATCTTACGATCATCAACCTCAATTCTGACCCGAATGGTAAACTCAGTCCCTGGGTGGTGGCCATCAAAGAAAACCTTTCCCTCGCCCCGGTATACGCCATTCGGGATCTGTTCAATCTCAGCTTCAATCATCTTTCGCGAAGCATCAAACAGTGCCTTTTTATGACTTGCAAAACGTTCGATGCCATATTTTTTAAGGCAGTCCTGCATTCTTCGCTCACCCACTGTACAGGCCCCCATCTGTGCCCGCATATCATGCTGCACAATATCGAGACGGATGTTGGCAAAGATCAGATCCCAGACATCTTTTCGCAATTGACCTTTTTCATAGACTTTGACTGGTGGAATTCGAAGCGCCTCCTGCCATACCTCGGTGGCATTGGGGTTATACCCACCCCTTACATTGCCGCCAATATCGGCTTGGTGTCCCTTAACCGCAGCCCAACCGACAAG
>DIIC01000051.1 GCA_002420425.1 Proteobacteria bacterium UBA5680
TCAAAGCGTCAGTTCACGAATAATGGTCAGGCTGCTTTCATCGGGGGCTGCTCGCTGTGCAACACAGGTAATTCGATAGTTTGACTCGCCCAGACCACCGCCACTGCCGGAATATTCGACCGATTCACCGACGTCATTTCCCCCGGAGCCCCCAATCCTATCCGTGGTAAAACCATAGGTATACTGAGCAAATTGAGCCAACTCCTGTGTGTTTAAATCAGTCGCTGTGGGCGATAGGGCATTGAATGAGTTACCAAAATTTGTCAGGGGAGACGTAAAGGGGAGCGAGGGAGATCCTGCAGTCAGCTGATCTGACAGCCAGACTTCAGCATCTTGCACACAGGTCTCAGCAGCCACAAAGATGCGCTCTTGATTAACCATCGAGCGCTCAACCAACCTCTTTTCTGTCAAAGAGACATGGAGCAACCCCAATCCCATAATGGTCATTACCAAAAGAAGCACCAAAGAGACTACGAGAACGTATCCCTGATTGTTTTGGCGTACTGTCGAATTACTATTCACTATTACCTCCTGGAGGTAGGTAAGTTTAGCTCTGTCTCATTCGGATCAATTTCCATTCCACTACGTTGGTTTCACTCTAGTATAGAGTAGTTAAAGAAGATGTGACGGCTGTCACACTGCTTTCTACTTCGTCGTCAACAATCCACTCTTTGTCATGCTGCCTACTTCCTATTATTTGGCCCTACTGATCTTTAAGGTAAGATTGATTCATCATCGCAAAGTTAGGATACCACTCATACCAGGTACGCTGGTGCAGGTCTTGATTATCCCCCACCAGCTGAGCGCAGAAATCGGCATAGGCCTGCAGCTGGCGCTCATATTCATACTCCTGCATCTTGATATCATCTGGCCACTGAGAGGAGGCGTAGCGGCCAATTTTTTCTATCGCTCTCTCCTGATCAAGGCTACAAGGCTCCGGCGCCTCATTGGGTGATGACCCCGGCTTGGTGGCCAGGGATCCCTCTGGAAGAGTTTGCTGTGTTTGAAGCTGTTCATTCTCTTTGTGAAGTTGAGAAAGATTCTGGCTAAGCTCCTGGTTTAATTTACGCAGTTCGAATGCCTCCTGTCGCGCCATCTCCAGCAACTCGTTTTGTTGTTTGAATTTTGCCTCTAATTGAGCTATAGATGAATTCAAATTCAATATTTCTTTTTGTTTTTTTTCAATATCTTGTAATTGATTTTTAACTTTAATACTTAATTCTTTTCCGAATCGATCACTGGCCTCAACACTCTTTCTCAAGGCCCAAAGTTCGGTCTCACGACTCTTGACCTCCTTCTCCTGAAGAGAAAGTTTCCCCTCCAGGTCATTCAATGCATCTTGCAAGGCTTGGCTCTTGATCTCCTGATTCTGCACTCTGAGCGCTGCCCCCTCTCTGGACTGTTGGCTCTGCTCCAATTCAGAAGCGAGTTTGGCAGATTGAAGCTCTGCATGGGCTAGTTTCAGGCCAAGCTCCTGTTTCTCATGCTGCAGGCGAGCCAGCTGTTTTTTCATCTCTTCGATACGAACAGGGCTCTCATTCAGCGTCCGTTTTGCGATCTCAGTTGATACCTCAACTTCGGGGGTCATCGGATCACCCGAAGAGGCGCTCTTCTCCTGACTTGATGGGGTAGCTGAAAGGGAGAGCAGTGCCAAGGCATCCTGAGCTTCCACAAGCCCTTGAAGCGATGCCTCAAACAACAACATCTCCGCTTTTACCAGGCTTACCTTTACCCCGCCGGTGCCATCCCGATAGCGAATACCGAGCTCAAACTGCGCCTCTGGATTTCCACCTGCTGCCGCTTGACGATAGAGCTCTGTTGCCGTGACCGGATCTGCTTCAGTCCCCCGCCCATTATCAATCATGAAGGCCAGCAGGTACTGGGCTTCAGGAACACCCTCCCCGGCGATCTCCCTGAATGCCGACAGGGCCTCCTGGTAATTGCCTTCAAGATAGGCATCCTTTGCCTCACCGAGGGTGGCCGCATGGACTGCCCCTGAAAGAAGAGAAAAGAGCAATCCGAGATAAGCGAACTTGCCAATCACCGCTCTTCGCCCTACCCCAGAGGGCCCGCCGTCTTCTCTTCTAAACCAAAACAACCCTACTCCTCCTTAATCGTCCACAACAGTCCGCCACCGGCAACAAAGAGCACCACGACTGAGCCTATACTCCAGCGTGATGCACTCAATCCCACCTCTACGATCTGTTCTGCTGTTGGGTCTGCCGGCATGAGTGCATGGCGAACAGCAATGGCTATGGTTCCGATGAGGAGTGGTCCGATAATGGCGGCAAATTTTCCAATCATATTATAAAAACCATAAAACTCACCGGCACGATCAGCCGGAATCAGACGAGAGTAATAGGAGCGGCTCAAGGCCTGTATACCTCCCTGCACCAACCCAATCACCACCGCGAGAGTGTAAAACTCAATCGCAGAATCCATCTGGGTGGCCCAGAGGGTCACTCCAATATAGACCACAATGGCAAGCTGAATTGCTTTTTTTACATCCCATCTCTCGCCCAGCCGGGTATAGAGGATGGCAGAGGGGAAAGCAACAAACTGGGTGATCAACAGTGCCCTTATCAGGTCTCTGTCCTTAAAGCCGATCGAGAGCCCGTAATCAACGGCCATCCTCACTATGGTGTCGACACCGTCAATATAGAGCCAATAGGCAAGTAAAAACATCAGCACTGGCTTATATTCACGAATATGAGAAAAGGTGGTGGAAAATTGCCTGAACCCCTGGCGAAGGGCGTGCCCGAGGGTGACTGCTTCACCGTTTTTTTGTTCATCAACCCAGATAATGGTGACCAGGGTAAACAGGCCCCACCAGAGGGCAACAGTGAGAAAAGACCAACGCACCGCCTCACCGGCATCGGCAAGCCCGAAGAGCTCGGGCTGCTGGGTCATGATGACATTAATCAGGAAAAGCAATCCTCCTCCAAGATATCCCAAACCAAAACCCAGTCCTGAGACACGATCAACCTTATCTGGCCCGGCGATTCCGGGCAGGAGTGAATCATAAAAGATGTTTGAGCCCGAAAAGCCGACAATGCCCATACAGTAGAAAAAGGCGGCCCAGCCCCACTGCCCCTTGTCCACCAGAAACAGGCAAGCTGTCATCAATACACCGAGATAGGCAAAAAAGACCAGCAGGCGTTTTCTCCTGGAACCCGAATCAGCAGCAGCACCGAGGATGGGGCCCATCAGGGCAACGATCAGACTTGCCGCTGAATTGGCATAAGCGAGCATCGCCGTACTGGTATTAACATCAGCGCCAATACTCCAGTATTGCTTGAAAAAGACCGGGAAAAACCCTGCCATCACTGTGGTCGCAAATGCAGAATTAGCCCAATCATAGAAAGCCCATCCCCAAATATTTCGTTTTTCAGAAGTCATGATCTATTATTGTCCCTACTAGAGTTATGTATCACTACGATAACAGAGGCTATGAATCAACCAAAACCCATATTCAATAATAGCAACATTCTGATCTCCCTGGCGGCGCTGGTTGTCATCGTCGCCGGGATGAAAGCAGCCGCAGATCTGCTCGTACCTCTGTTGCTTTCGATTTTTATCGCTTTCCTTTTTACCCCATTTCTGCATGGATGCACCCGCCGGGGAGTGCCTACAGGGGTCGCTCTTTTGCTGGTTGTTGTGCTGATTATGACCCTTGGCTGGCTGACTGGCCTGGCTCTTGGCTCCTCATTTAAAGATTTTTCCGAATCACTGCCGCTCTACGAGAATCGTCTGCAACAGGTGACCGCAAATACCCTGATATGGCTTGAAGGGATGGGGATTCCGATCTCTTTGGAGCACCTCCTTGAAATTGTCAACCCTGCTGCGGCACTGAAACTATCCGGCAAGCTACTGAACAGCCTGAGTAATCTTCTAACCGATGCCTTTATCATTCTTCTGACGACTATCTTCATCCTCGCTGAGGCAACACAATTCCCCCAAAAACTAAAGTCGCTACTAAAAAATCCGGATGAAACCCTCGCCCGGTTCAGCACTCTAAGAGAGACCATTAATCGCTATCTGGCTCTGAAGACAGCAACCAGTTTTGTGACCGCCGCCCTGGTCTCCCTGGTTCTTTCAATCCTGGGGGTTGATTTTCCCCTTCTCTGGGGGCTACTCGCCTTTATGTTGAACTTTGTCCCCACCGTTGGATCGATTATCGCAGCGGTCCCAGCCATCCTTCTTGCTCTGGTTCAACTTGGCCCGCTCACTGCCTTCTGGACTTTACTGGGATATCTGATGATCAATATTTTTATTGGAAACATCATCGAACCCAGGATTATGGGCAGGGGGCTGGGACTCTCCGCATTCGTGATCCTCGCTTCTTTGGTTTTTTGGGGCTGGGTATTGGGCCCTGTCGGAATGTTTCTCTCAGTCCCGCTCACCATGCTGGCAAAACTGGCCTCTGAAAACTCAGAACAGACCCGGTGGGTGGGCACTCTGTTAAGCGCAAATATCTCTGATACCGAAGACCCCGAGCGCTGATGGTTTTCCCCCGCACTGAAACCACTTCTCACCCCCTTCAATTTATCGATGCCGATACTGTCCATGAGAGACTGGATTACCCCACTCTGGTTGAGGGGCTGAAATCAGCCCATCTCAATCAACAGAGCGCTTTAAATGACCTTCTGATTTCACAACCTGGGTCAGGATCTGATCCCAACCAGCTCTTTATCCGCTCCGCCTGGGAGAGTGGTGGCTCGCTGGGGACTAAAATTATCACCATCTTTCCGAACAACCGTAATCACACAAAAAAACCTACTATACAGGCGCTCTTTATCCTCTTTGATGGAGAAGATGGATCGCCGCATGCGGTGATTGATGGACAGGCTCTCACCGCCCTCAAAACAGCAGGCGATTCAGCTCTTGGAACCCATTTTCTGGCAAAGCAGAATATCTCAACTCTATTGATGGTGGGGGCAGGCGCGATGGCACCGCATCTGATCCGGGCCCACCTGTCTATGCGCCCCTCATGCCAACATATCAAGATATGGAACCGAACAGCAAAACGGGCCGAAATCCTCGCTGAAGCCCTCCAGGCTGAGTTCCCGAGTGTTGAACCGGTCGATGATCTTGCCGCAGCCGTTTCGAGTGCAGACCTGATCTCTTGTGCCACCATGGCTGAAACCCCTCTGATTAGAGGCGAATGGCTCTCCCCTGGAACCCATCTTGACCTTGTCGGCGCCTACAGACCTAATATGCGTGAAGCCGATGATGAAGCGGTTCGACGGGGGACCCTGCATGTCGACTCCAGAGAGACCACTCTGGGCGAGGTCGGTGAGCTGATCATCCCAATAAAAAATGGAGTCCTTAGTGAATCTGACATCGTTGCTGATCACTATCAGCGTTGCCGGGGAGAACATCCGGGACGGCTCAGTGAGAGTGAGATCACGCTGTTTAAAAATGGGGGTGGCGGTCATCTTGATCTGATGACAGCAAAGATACTCATGGGGCAACTCAACAAAAACAGGCGTCCGCCTATATCATGAACCCATCGATTGTCCGCCCCTCCTTTGACCTCTTCTCGATCCGACTGGGTAGAGACCAGGCGAAATCACTGCCATTATTGGCATCTCTTCCGGGGATTGCTTGATAGTGACCCCCTAACGCCGAGAGAGCCCCCGTCGTTCGATGGCTGCCTGGAGGGTGTTTTGCAGCAGCAGTGCAATTGTCATCGGCCCAACACCTCCAGGTACCGGAGTGATATAGCCTGCAACCTGGGAGACCCCATCAAAGTCCACATCACCCACCAGCTTCTGCCTGCCCTCATCATCCTCAATGCGGTTGATTCCCACATCAATCACAGCCGCCCCCTCACCTACCCACTCCCTCTTTACCATTTGGGGACGTCCCACTGCGACCACAAGAATTTCAGCACGGCGACACTCAGCTTCAAGTTCAGCAGTTCGTGAATGGGCGATCGTCACGGTACAGTTCTCCCTCAGAAGGAGTTCAGCCATTGGCCTTCCGACAATATTGGACCGGCCCAGTACCAGCGCCCGCTTGCCATTAAGGTCTCCAAGTGTCTCTTTGAGCAGATAGAGACAACCCAGGGGAGTACAGGGCACCAGCCCCTTCATCCCTGTCGCCAGATGACCGCGATTAACCACATGAAAGCCATCTACATCCTTGGCAGGGTTGATGGCATTGATCACTCGATGCTCACTGATCTGGTCCGGCAGAGGGAGCTGTACCAATATACCGTCAACCCCATCATCATCATTAAGCCCGGAGATAAGATCAAGCACCTCTTGTTGTGAGACCCTGTGGCTTAGGCGGTGTTCGAAAGAACGCATTCCAACCTCTTCGGTCTGCCTTGCTTTATTGCGCACATAGATCTGACTGGCAGGGTCTTCGCCCACCAAAATTACCGCAAGACCGGGTTGGCACCCCTGCTCTTTGTTCAGTTTTTCAACTTCTGCTGCAATCTCTGTTGTCAACCGAGCTGCAATTGTTTTTCCATCAATAAGTTTAGTCATCGCTCTGATATTAAAGGGTTCGATTATGCCCGCACTTTTTCAGCTAATCCTGGTAACTCTATTTTACAACCAAGGAGAGAGAAGAGACCATGACGGTCGCTGACCTATTCCAGATTCCGGAGTATTTCAAAATACCCATCCCCGTCTCTGGCAAAACCCCTTGACCCCCTCATAGAAGGTGATAACCAGAAAGGCGGTCATCAACCCCGAGAGCAGGACATCACTCAGAAAATGACCTCCCTGCATCAGGCGCATGAGGCCATATAGTAAACCAAAGAAGAGGGCCAGCGTATAAGCGGTTTTTTTAATCGAAGTATAGATCAGGCCAAAGATCAGGTAGGTGACAGGCAAGGCCACCTCCCCTGAGACAAAGGAACAGTTTGCCTGACACTGGTCGCTGATCACCCATGCCGGGGTGAAATCCAGGCTGCCGCCAAACTCGGTAATACTCTCAGGCCTGGCCCGTCCCCATAGACCCTTGAAAATACCATTGATTACACCACCTGGAACCAGTAAAAATGTAAAAAGAAGGGTGAAATAGTGTGACACTGGGGCCTTCAGAACAAGGCTCCCCAGAAAGAGTCTGTCAACAATACCCGCCAACCCGAACAACACCGGAAACAGTGTCATTGACAAGTTTAAGATCTCTCTTGAGAGAAAGATGCTCTGCTCGAGAAGTGGAGACTTCATCCCCCTCGCCTGGAGCAGAAAACGGCCCTCGTCCCAGAACTGGCCGCTGACGGCCTTGTCGAGACCCGGGAAGAGAATAAAAACGAGTGAGACCAGCAGTATAGCTAAAAAGAGCCAGCCCAGTGTTTTAAGGTGATGGACTCTGAGTGCGCATCCCTCCACCCAACTCAAGATATCGGCCTTGATTGTTTGTTGATCTGAAAACAACAATCTTCCATCAATCAGTTTCAACCTGAATCCTGACTGACGAAGTGAAAGTGCTCTTATCAGGTAGACAGAACCGACCCCCAGCAGAGCACCGGCAAGGATATCACTCGGGAAGTGGGCACCAAGAACTACCCGACTGATGGCAACCAATCCAGCAACAAGATAAAGCCAGGAACGGTGTCGGGGAAAGAGCAACCCTATTGCCGCTGCCATTGCAAATGCTGTTGCAGAGTGGCCGGAAGGGAAAGCGTAGAAATCCCCAAAGGCATTAAAATTGAACGGATAGAAGCCAGTAATACTCTCTTCAAACCACTGTCGGGGGCGGGCCCGCCCAATCATTATCTTGAGTAGATTGACCACGATTCCACTTATCAACAGAACCAGGAAGAGGAAAAAACCACCCTGTGAAATCCACCGGACAGCGGGCGAATTATGCCCCGTTGAGTGCTTTTTCAGATATCCGATCAGCGCAAAGCCTATGCCGGCCAGAAGCGAGACGATGACATAGGCTAATGAGTCACCAAGGAGTGTAATCCCGGAAAAAAAAGCACCTACCCGATCAAATTGAGGAACCAGTTCATTGGCCAGATACCAAGAGAGTGGGTGGTCTACAAAAACCATCAGCCCCAATAGAGCCAGCACCCCAATCAACCCGCCCAGTATTACCTCTTTCTTCATCTCTGCTAACCTTGGTCTCAACACTCGCACCATTTAGAGTGGTCCCTCTCGATCAGGGAGAGGGTAAGTCTCTCATAAATCACCTCTTATGGGTTGGAGGGGGTTTTTACCTCCAGGAGCTGGAGCTCCACCCAGCGTCCATTGGAATAGTTAAGACCGGATACTCTCCCAATCTGTTTTATCTCCTTTTGCCCCTCTCTTCTTTTGACGGTCTCTGGGTCAGTAGTCATCACCAGGGCACACTCAGGTTTATCCAGCTGGGCTTCAAGCTGGGCGGGATTAACCAGGCGGATCTGAGTACCGAGGGTGTAGACCAGGCTGGGTTCATGATATCCAACACTCAAAACCGGATAGGCCTCGCAATCAACAGGGTGGTCTTCCAGTGTGGTTGCAATCTGACGGGTGACCCAGAGCGCTTCGATTCCAGGCAAGAAAGATCTGAAGACAAAGAGATGATGGCCCACTGCAAGCAGACAAAGGAATACCACCAGGCCAACCCACTGTTGCCTGAAGAACAAGAGAAGTGAAATGCCAATCCCACCGAGCCCGGCCAGAGCAACCCACAGGATTGTGAACTTTGGCAGTTCATCGGTCATCCACCAGATCAACAGGGAGGGGGCGCCAACCACGGCAACACTGCCGACAACAGCCAGAGTGATGAGGAGCCCGGAGAGTCCCGCTCTGAATAGACCTGGGGAACGCCTAAATGGCTGGTAGAGCACAGTGGCTGCAATCACTGCCAGAGGAGGAAAAAGAGGCAGAATATAATGAGGCAACTTTGTGGTGACACCCTCAAGTACGATCCAGGCAGGAATAATCCATGCCAGAAGGAAATGATGGCTTCGACTCTTTTTTTCGAACAGTGCAATTCCCAACCCACGAGCGAGCAACAAAGAGAAGGGGAAAAAACCAAGCCAGAGAAAACCAAAGTAGAACCCCGGTGGTGCGCCGTGAGTCTCTCTTACCTCTACCAGCTTATCAAGAAAATCGACCCCCAATGAGTCCATCAGGAACTGCCCTTCACTCATCAGGGTGATCTGAATAAACCAGGGGGCCATCAGTCCAACCAATATCATTATCCCCAGCGGGAGCTTAAGCCCCTTGATGACCCCAAGATTACGATCAAGTACTGCCAGCGTTAGAAGGGTAAGACCGAGAATCAAAAGCACTACCGGCCCTTTGATGTAGACCCCTGCCGTCAACGACAACCAGAAAACAAAAAAGAGTGCCCACTCCTCACCCAGAGAGGAGCTCCTGGAGCTGGTGAGATAGAGCTTGGCCACAACGACTTCAGCAAGGGTAATAAACAAGAGCAGTGCGGCATCTGTTTTTGCCAGTCTCGCCTCACCATTAAGCAGTAGTGTAGAAGCGAGAATAAAACCGGCCGCAATACCCACTGCACGATTAAAGAGAATGGATCCAAGCAATGAGGTGAGCAAAACACTCAACACCGCAGAGACCAAAGAGACCGTTCTATGGCGCCAGATCTCACGTTCAGCACCCAACAGATTTAGGCTTAGTGACTGTAGCCAGTAGATACCGATGGGTTTCTGGTAACGCTTCTGCTGCTGAAATTCGATATCAATATAGTCACCACTCTCCACCATCTGGGCCGTTGCCTGAGCGAAACGGGCCTCATCCCTGTCCGTCACGGGCAGAGTGGCAACTCCTGGCAAGAACACCAGAAGTGAAAAGAAAAGAAGAAGAAAGGTGACTAGCGGTCGGCTATTCATCTTGGAGCTCACAAATGGGACAACCTCTACCTTACCTTAATTGAGGGGCGAGTGAGAACACAGGGCCGACAAAAAACCGCGGCCTCGAAGGACCGCGGTCTACCTGCTGAAACTGTCTTCTGAAAGACCCTCCATCCCCCTTAAACAGTTTGGCATGGCCTACAGCAGACCGGAGATTCTGAACTAAAACCATTCAGAGGTAAAGGTAATTTTAACAATACTTAGAATCACTCTAAAAAAGGGTGTTGGCGCCCAAAGGGGCTAACACTCAATGACATTTACTGCCAGACCTCCTTCTGCCGTCTCTTTGTATTTTGACTCCATATCGGTACCTGTTTCGTGCATGGTTCGAATCACGGCATCGAGAGAGACAAAATGGCGGCCATCTCCCTGAAGAGCCATTCTCGCGGCATTAATAGCCTGATTGGCGGCAATAGCATTACGCTCAATACACGGTATCTGAACCAACCCACCGATCGGATCGCAGGTCAGTCCGAGTTGATGCTCCATGGCAATCTCCGCTGCATTTTCCACCTGTTCAATACGTCCACCCATCACCTCTGCAAGTGCTGCCGCGGCCATGGAACAGGCTGAACCGACCTCTCCCTGACAGCCCACTTCAGCACCTGATATTGAGGCATTCATCTTATAGAGCATTCCTATGGCACCTGCTGTCAGCAGGAAGCGGACAACGCCCTCCTCACAGGCCCCCTCAACAAAGCGATCATAATAGTGGAGCACTGCCGGAATGATCCCTGCAGCACCATTGGTGGGCGCTGTCACGACCCTGCCCCCCGATGCATTCTCCTCATTGACTGCGATCGCATAGAGGTTTACCCAATCGAGCACCTGCAGCGGGTCATTGCTCCCGCGGCTGGAAAGCTCAACCAATTGATTAAACAAAGCGGGGGCCCGCCGCCTGACCCCGAGACCACCCGGAAGTTCGCCCTCACGATGACAGCCGGATTCAACACACTGCTGCATTACCGCCCAACGCTCCAGCAAACCCCTACGGGTCTCATCCTCTTGACGAAAGTGACTCTCGTTTCTGAGCAACAACTCACTGATGGTGAGCCCGTTCTGACGGCAAAGTTCGAGCAGTTGATCGCCACTGGAAAAAGGGAGAGGAAGAGAGCCCATCTGTTCAGCAGAGAGGATATCAGTCTCGCCCTGGTGAACAACAAAGCCCCCTCCTACGGAGTAAAACTCCTGCTGATCAAGCTTCTCTCCCTGATCATCAAATGCGGTCAAGCGCATTCCATTGGGATGAAAGGGCAACTGCTCGCCACTTCTGAACTGGATGTCATCGTATTGGTTAAAAGAGATGGTCTGAACGCCTCCAAGATCAAGCAGGCCGGTTGCGCTTACTGTTGAGAGCATCTTTTCTATTGATTCCGGTTCAACCTCTTCAGGCTGCTCTCCCAAAAGGCCAAGCACAACTGCCCGATCACTCCCATGACCTTCTCCGGTTGCTCCGAGGGAACCAAAAAGAAGGGTCTGGACCCGCTGCACCCGAGGCAGCAAACCCATCTCATCGAGACAAGAGACAAAAGACCCCGCTGCCCTCATCGGACCAACAGTATGCGAACTCGATGGACCGATCCCGATCCTGAAAAGATCGAATACGCTGAGTGTCATGTTATTCCCCCTCTGTGCAGAGTGAGATTGTCATTCTCTGTCAGGCTGTTCTCATGTCAACCATAGACTGGAAAAGAGGCACAGAGTAATTTCACCTTTTCCCGGGTCTCATCGATAAGCGTCTCATTCTCAATATCATCAAGAATATCGCAGATCCAATGAGTCATCCTGGTGATCTCCTGTTGACCAAATCCTCTGGTCGTTACTGCGGGTGTTCCAAGACGAAGGCCGCTGGTCACAAAAGGGGAACGAGGATCATTTGGAACCGCATTTTTATTGACCGTTATATTGGCTCGTCCCAGTGCTGCGTCGGCATCCTTGCCGGTAATATCCTTGTCGATCAGATCAAGGAGGAAGAGGTGATCATCAGTTCCACCGGAGACGATCTTGTAACCACGCTCCCCAAAGACGTCAACCATGGTCTTTGCATTCTTGACCACACACTGTTGATAGTCCTTGAACTCCGGCTCCATCGCCTCTTTCAGGGCGACCGCTTTTGCCGCAATCACATGCATCAGAGGCCCGCCCTGGGTTCCTGGAAAGACAAGTGAATTGATTTTTTTCTCAATCGTCTCATTGGCACGAGCGAGAATAAGGCCGCCGCGAGGCCCCCTTAATGTCTTGTGGGTTGTCGTCGTTACCACATCAGCATGGGAAATTGGGTTGGGATAGATCCCCGTAGCCACCAGCCCTGCAACATGCGCCATATCGACCATCAGATAGGCGCCCACTGCCTCGGCAATCTGACTAAAACGCTCCCAGTCCATAATCCGCGAGTAGGCGGAGAATCCGGCAACAATCATTTTAGGCTTATGTTCCTGGGCGAGCGCTTCGACCTGGAGATAATCGACCTCACCGCTCTCCTCATCCAGCCCATACTGGACAGAGTTGTAGATCTTTCCCGAAAAATTAACCTTGGCACCATGAGTGAGATGACCGCCATGGGCAAGACTCATGCCGAGCACCGTATCATGCGGATCAAGAAGCGCCATATAGACTGCCGCATTGGCTTGTGAGCCTGAATGGGGCTGAACATTGGCATAGTCCGCCCCGAACAAGGTTTTTGCCCGGTCAATGGCCAGTGTTTCGGCAATATCAACATATTCACATCCGCCGTAGTAGCGCTTGCCCGGATACCCCTCTGCATATTTATTGGTGAGGACAGAACCCTGAGCCTCCATCACCCGTGGGCTGGTATAGTTCTCTGAAGCGATGAGTTCGATATGAGCCTCCTGACGCTCATTCTCACTCGAGATCGCCTCCCAGAGTTGCGGATCATAACCGGCAATGTGATCATCTTTGCTGAACATTAATTTCCCCCTGAAAGAAAAGACTTTGGAGTGCGCATTCCTGACCCCGAAAGTGGCGCATAGGATACACCGGGTTGCGCCTTTTGGCTAAGAGAGATCGTTCCTGTCAACGACAAAAAAACAAGATGGTATTGCCCTCAACAATGGTGATAACGAATCACCCCCCCGTCCTCGATCTTCAACAAATGATCTGCCTGGTGAAGAAAAACGAGGTGGGAGATCGCCTCACCCATGGCAAACATGATCTGATGGATATCCAGTGTTCTGGGAAAGAGCGCTTCCAACACCTCTCCAGCGGAACGCGGCTGTTCACACAGCGCTGTGAGTTGATCGAATCGCTCCTGGTGGTGAATCTCGATCTCGCTAATTCGCTGACGCAAGCCGTAAAAAGGGAGTCCGTGTGAGGGCAGAACAAGGGTCTCGTCGGGAAGGATTGAGAGCAGTTTAAGTGACCCCAGGTAGTCGCCCAGGGGATCTCCATCAGCACGGTCAGCGGTGAGGGTGACATTGGGGGTGATCGTTGGAAGGATCTGATCTCCGGCAATCAAAATGCCCGTCTCTGGCTGGTAGAGACACGCCTGTCCCGGTGCGTGACCGGTGACAATAATGACTTGCCAGCTGTCATCACCCATCTCCACACTGCCGTGTTCAGTCAGGGGTTTGATTTCGGCCGGGGGGAACGATACATTGTGAGGATAGGGATTTCCTCTGGCTTCAAGACGCTGGCACCAGGACTCATCAAGACCATGGTTTCGGTAAAGGTCTATCTGCTGGTTAAACAGGACACTGTCGACATCACCCTTCAACTTAACACCCCGCTGCCATTCAACTTCGGTCATCCTCACTACAGCCCCTGTTTGCTGCTGCAGCCAGCCGGAGAGGCCAAAGTGATCGGGATGAAAATGGGTCACCAGGATTTGTTCCAGGGGCTTCTCTTTCATTACCCCGCCAAGCAACTGCTTCCACAACTGCTTCACCTCATCACGACGAATCCCGGTATCCACCAGTGACCAGCCTGAAGAACTCTCCAGCAACCAGACATTGATGTGGTCGAGCGCAAAGGGAAGGGGCAGACGAAGCCAGCAAATTCCTTCCTGGAGAGGTTGCAAGGCGCCATAATCTGCTGGTTCCTTCCAGGGAAACTTCAAACTGTTGGACATCATAAACTCCAGGTTTCTACAAGTAGACAAGGGTCAATCAACCACTCTCAACTCTCTCTCTATCAGGGGAATTTCTGCTTGATTTTCTGGCGGACAAACAAAACGCGAACAATGCCTTACTCCCACGATCAAAGCAAGCGCTTTCCAAAACCCCGATCTATCATCTAAAATGTCATTCCATAATCAAAAAAGGGGAATATGAGGTAGCAGCCACTTCCCGCTGACTCAGCTTGATTACGGCGGCTGGGCAGAGAACTTACCAATGAGGAGCAGGAACAATGTGGAAAAAAAATGATGACGAACAATCCGCCCAAAATGCAATAACCCCCTCTCGTCGATCGCTGGCCTCAAGCAGCGCAACCAGCGATAGTGCAGTAGTTGGTGAATCGCTGGTTTTTCGAGGAGAGATCAGTGGGGATCAGAACCTGCTCATTGAGGGTCGGCTTGAGGGGAGTGCCGTCCTTAAACGAAGCACGATCACCGTTGGCCAAAGTGGCAATATCGAAGGAACACTCTGTGCCCAAACCGTTGACATCAGAGGTAAAGTCAAAGGTGATGTCGATGCCCTGGAGATGATTGTCCTTCACGAGACGGCCAGGGTCGAAGGCCGGCTCACTGCAGGACGCCTGGTACTTCGTGATGGCTGCCAATTCAAGGGAACCGTTGAGATGGACCAGGATAAAGCAAAGCGTGCCGGTTTCTCTGTGGTCCCGGATGAGAGTGAGCACAGTGCTGAAGAGACGATCTGACCCGGAAGGCCAGCGTGGCGCCTGATACGACAGAGCGGGTGATGGAGTCAGAGATAGTCATAGCTACTCTGAGCCCCACCCTATCCCTGCTCCATGATCGGCTTCACAACGATCGATTCTGGAATATTCTCGATCTGGCACCCCCATGCCAGCAACGGATTGACCTCTTCTCCGCCCATCACTGTCGAATCTTCTATCCCAACCTTAGCTCTCTCCACTACCCGCAAGAGGGCAAAAATGAGGGTGGACACTCCTTTGAAGAGCTCCTTGAAAATCTCTTTATCTTCCCGGATGAACAACAACTGAATCTGATCCTTGCCGATGAACTGCCTCCCAATCTGACCCCGCAACTGATCGGTGTTCTGTTTCACTTCCTCCAGCCACGGTTTGCTGATGGACTCCTCACCTATCTTCGGGTTGATGCCCGAGGATCCAAGAAGAGCAGCCATCTCTTTGGCCTCAATGAACTCACCCAGGCACTGGAGAGCATCACTCTGTTGCGATCCGGGCTGATGAAGGATGGCAGTCAGGAGATTCTTTTTGAATATCACCACAAGAAGGAGAAGCTGAAAAACCAGAGCCCGCCATCCGGTGTCCGGTTGCCGGTGGTCGCCAGAGGCCAGGACCGTCACTGAAACGACAGTAAGACAACTCCAAGCGGGCTCTTTATTTAAAGCTGAGCCCAGTCAATAATGAAATCTGCAATCCTCTCCGGACGATTGAGATCAAGAACCGGGAGTCCAAAAGCGGTCTCCAGCAAGCCATCGGTAGCAATGGCAATCACCCCGTCATCCGGTTTGATCTCAAGGGGTCGGCCCACCTCAGAACGCCAGAGAATGATCTTGGGGACGGGATTGCTCTTGAAGCCCTCTACCAGAACAAGATCAAGCCCGGAGTGGTCAAGGAGTGGGACCAGTTCAGCGGTTGTCGGCTCATGGTCGAGTTCATCATCAATCATCAGAGCCCGACGCCAGCGTGAGGCGAGCAGCACCTGAACAGCACCCGCCTGGCGCACCCGAAAGCTGTCCTTCCCCGGCTGGTCGATCTCAAAGGGGTGGTGGGCATGCTTGACCACCCCCACCTTAACTCCCCGCGCCCTGAGCACCGGGAGCAGCTTAACCAGCAGTGAGGTCTTTCCAGTCCCGCTCCAGGCAGAGATCCCCAAAAGAGGGGGTGCCAACGGCTCAGCCATCTTCCAGTCTCCTGGCAATCCGGTCCCGCTCTCCGGGAGTATTGATATTGGCAAAATGTTCGGTGCAATCTGAGAAATCGACCTCCACCGCCTGGTGTCGACCCAACCAGCGTCCCACCCCACACTCCCCGGATTTGACAGCCTCGGCGAGTGAGGCGGCAAGAGTGGTACTGACCAAATTAAAAACGGGCTGACGATACCCCTCTACCCGGGCAACGGCGGCCAGCCTGCCCTCAACGTCTACCGCGTTAAGGAGTCTTGCTACCAGATCCAGTGGGAGAAGGGGGGCATCACACGGAACCGTTGCCAGCCACGTCGTGCCGGCCTCTCCGGCCGCACTCGCCATCCCGGCAAGGGGACCGGAGAAATCCTCCACCCCATCAGGGACAATCTCATAACCCAGAGCCCGATAGCGACTCTGAGAGCGGTTGGCACTGATGACCAGGGTTGAGACCTGAGGATGAAAACGTTCAATCACATGCTCAACCATATAACGCCCCAACAGAGTGACAAAGCCCTTGTCAGACCCCCCCATCCTCCTCGCTTCACCACCAGCGAGGATAACTCCGGTCACCATTGCCACTGAACTGCTGTCACTGGGTTGAATTTCTTTGCTTTTTTCTACCATTATCCTGAGAATTTTCACCGCTCCGCACTAGACTGTACAGACTGTCTCAACGCCCCCATCAAGCGAGATAGACCAACAAAGTAAAAATGTAGCCAAAACACCAACTCAATACTGGAACAAGCGAGAATTATACCCTTTTTGCCTGAAAAAACCGCGATAACAGTAATTGTTGTCATTTTGCAACAAAATGCCTTGAAATGTGGTTTTTCCTCCAGAAAGGTTTGCTTGAAGAGCTCAAAAAGCCTATAAATAGCTCAGCTGCGAAAGCGGCATCGGGATTTCGATCCTTAATCAGGTAAATCGTTTTAACTACTTTTTTGGAGAGTACAACAATGAACAAGAAAATTATCGCCCTGGCTGTTGCTGCTGCTGTTTCCGCACCAATGGCTGCACAGGCTGACATGTCGGGCTCACTCGCCTACGGCATCACCTACAACCAAGCTGCCGGTCTCAAACTTGGAACTGGCACAGCCGCATCAGTAACATGGTCTGAAACTGGCGCTGCAGGCAACGGCATGACTACAGCTGTCAGTGCTGAGTTTGATCTCGACGCCGGCGCATGGGACGAAGGCTCGATCAAGCTTTCACAAGGTGGAAGTTCCTTCACCATCTCTGATGGCAAGGTTGGTCTCGCTACCTCAGCTGGTGGTCTTAGCCTCGCCCTTGGTCTGTACGATGCCAAATACGACGTAACTGTAGGCACCAGCGCAGGTGGCATGGCCATCAGCGTGAAGTACGTCATGCCTGATGGTGGCGCCAACAACTACGATGCCAGTGTAAAGACCACGTTGGGCGGCGCATCGATGCTATTTGAAATCGACAACGCCGGTGGTGGCACAAACTGGGAAATTACCGCAGGCCTGGGTGGAACAACGCTTAATGTCTTCAGTAATAATGATTGGGACATTGACCACGCTATAGCTCTCGGTGGCGGCGTTGGCTTGACTCTTGGCTACGGCCACGACGAAATTGCTTCCGCTACCTTTAAAATGGGCTTCTAATCTAATCCCATTTGGTATGCAGTATCAGAAAAGGGCGTCTTCGGACGCCCTTTTTTTTATCCCCTTTTCCCTCCTCTTCTCACTTCAGGGAGAGACCCCTCTCAGGCAGCACACTGCCAACTACAGATCTCTCTTCTCTGAGGCAACCGGAAGAGTGATTGCTGATGCAGACGAGGCGAGAAGGCTCTTTGGAGGGTAGAATCAGGTGGGCAGCAATTACAACTCTCTATTTATGATCTGATGATGTCTTGTCAAATAAAAGCCGGCCCGGATGAGCCGCTCCCCCCGGGCAAACTACTCCAGGTGATCACCTATCTTGAGATGGGTGCACCACCCGGGCAGAGGCCCTCCCAAGTCAATCCAGAAGGGATAAGGGTGGCAAGGAGTGTCCATATTACGGCTGACTTTTATCGTCACCTCTACCAGAGTGTAGGCGAACCCTGGCTGTGGTATGAGCGCAATCACCTCACCGATCCAGCCCTTGACCGGATCATCAACCACCCTGCAAATCACCTCTACATTCTCTATGTTGGAGACAAAGCTGCAGGATTTGCAGAGCTCGACTTCCGCCGCCCTCCCGACCTTGAACTCGCCTATTTTGGGCTGATGCCTGATCAGATTGGCAAGGGATATGGCCGACTGTTGCTTAAAAGTGCGATCGAAATGGGATGGAAGCTCGGCCCTGACCGGCTCTGGGTCCATACCTGCAATCATGATCACCCATACGCCCTAACCCTCTACCAGGAAGAGGGATTTATCCCTTACCATAAGGAAGAGATCATTATTGATGATCCACGAATGAGTGATAACCCCCTGGTTTAAGTGGTATAAAGAGCGCCCAAAGAGAGGATGTGAGACGAGATGAGTTCAGCCATCGAAAATGGAGCAAAGAAAAGCGTCAACGGGAAGCTGTGCGTCTACTATGATGGCTACTGGATTCGCTACTATGCACCGCCCCGAGAGGGACTTACTTCCAAACAGACACTGATTGTCTCGCTGACCCGTCGTGCCTTTCACCACACCGAACATGGGATCAACACCCCTGGAAATAATCTTGATATAGCCCGACAAGCCTGGGAGCAGGAGCAGGATCCAACCCTTAAGAGAGTCAATGGCGCAATGCTGGCCGGCGCCCTGTTCAACCGTGCAACGCGAATATTTACCGCCATTGTTGATCTCTCAGACAAGGGGGTGAAAGTCAATCCTGACAATGAACTGATGGCTGAGTGTGAAGCCTGCCTGCGTGAAGCGATGGAACTCGGCCAGACGGTAAAACACTACAGTGGTGAAGAGGGAATTGATGAACTCTGGGGGGAGCCACTAAAGGCTTTCAGCATGAGCGTTGCCGATTTTTATGTCAGCCGTTATCGGAAAATAGCTCAAACCATGACTGATATCGACGCCGTTGCAAACTGTATGATAAACCTCTTTAGTCGCCACAAGGCTTTTAATGGGATCTGTGATGACATTCGTGACTATGCTGAAGCCGCCAAACTGGAGTGTGAGGCCATGAAGAGTGATCCCGCTATATTTAAGGTCTGGCCGCATTTTGTTGCTGCCGGGGAGCGGCTGGAGTCTTTTTCACCAACGATCGCTGAAGGCGCTTCGGAAAGATCTGAACGGCAGGCACGAGAGGGTCTTCGTCTGCTCATCCAAGGGAAAAATATTATTGCCTGGATTTCCGGGGCCCGGGTTCCCATGCCCCGGTCGCTGAAACACTTTCTAGAGCGATGTGAAGAGTGTTCCCTCCATCTGAGTTGATCCTCTCTCCCCTGATAGATTAAAAAGATGCGGGTGTGCTCGCCCCTCCGCCTATAGCCCACTCGCACTTTAAGCGTGCAGGGAAAGATCTCTTGTTTTTAAGCGTATGCAGACAGGGCGCCCCCAAAACTACAGCCCCTCTACACTCTCTGCAACCAGCTTGTCGACGACCCGGGAGCAGGCGACCTCTGGAGTCAAACCACTGGCAATGGCCTGCTGATAGGTGGCGAGTTGACGATGGGCGCTCGTGCCGTCACGCACTATGTCACGAAGATGATCAAGCTCCTGCGCACAATCAAAAAAGAGGGCGTCTTCAGCAACCAGTTCAAGAATCTCTTCAAGCAGCTCTCCATAGGGAACCACTTCACCTCGTCCAAAATCAAGAAGTCCCTTGTCTATCCCATATCGGTGTGCTCGCCAACGGTTTTCATTGATCAGGAAACTGGCATATCGGCGCCATCGCTGGTTACTCCGGCGGAGCCGGTAGAGCATCCGAAGCCAGCACAGATACAAAGAGGCAACAGAGAGTGCATCCTCAAGCCGGGTACAGACATCGGCAATACGCATTTCGAGGGTTGGAAAGCGACAACTCGGACGTACGTCCCACCAGAGCATGCTGGCATTTTCAATAATTCCAACCCGAGTGAGGATTTCAATATGCCGCAAGTACTCCTGGTAACTGTCGAAGTGTTCGGGAAGCCCGGTACGGGGCATCTCATCCCAGACCGATATCCGATAGGACATTAACCCTGT
>DIIC01000037.1 GCA_002420425.1 Proteobacteria bacterium UBA5680
TTCCAGTAATGGGGCTGCTGGTGCCCGGTGCTACACCTCGAGGTTGTGATCCATATCGAGCGCAGGCAGTTTGTCGCGGCAGGTGCCGACGATTTCGGCGGGAACCCCTGCCACTGTTGCATGAGGGGGGACGTCATCAAGGACTACACTACCAGCGGCAATTTTAGCCCCCTCACCAATCTCTACATTACCAAGTAACTTTGCCCCTGCGCCGATGAGGACTCCGGTACGAACCTTGGGGTGACGATCACCACTGTCTTTGCCTGTTCCTCCGAGGGTGACCTCATGCAACATGGAGACGTTGTCTTCGATGACAGCTGTTTCACCAATCACCAGGCTGGTGGCATGGTCAACCATGATCCCACTGCCGATGACAGCGGCAGGGTGAATATCAACAGCGAAGACCTCACTGATTCGGTTTTGGAGAAAGAAGGCGAGTGCGGTCCGTCCCTGACCAAAGAGCCAGTGAGCAACCCGATAGGACTGGATGGCATGAAAGCCTTTAAAGTAGAGCAGGGGGATTGAGTATCGCTCACAGGCGGGGTCACGTTCATAGATTGCCTGGAGGTCTGCCCGAATAGCTTCACAAATGGAGGTGCTGGCGCTTAAGGCTTCGTCAATAATCTCCCTAAGGTACATCTCTGAGAGTGTGGGACTGTCGAGCTTGTGGGCCAAATTTATGGCCAGACCCTCTTCAAGGGAGTTGTGCTTGAGAACAGTCGCATGAAGAAAACTGGCAAGCAGGGGCTCATTCTCAAGATCCTCGCGGGTCTCGTTGAGAATCGACTCCCAGATAGTATCCTTGCTTAAATCGAGGGTTGGCATCGTTTGATCCAATTAGAAATAAAAATTTAATAATTCAATTAGTTATCATGTTTTCCTCACCAAGGTGAGCAACATGGACAGAGATGATAACGCATTGTATTCGGGTGTTATACCTTAACTTTGCCAAAGTGAGCCATCTCCCACCCTATCATCGCCCTTTTACGTGCTCCCCCCCAGCGGTAATTTCCACTTTCACCATTCGATCGAATAATCCGATGACAGGGGATCATTCCGGCAATCGGGTTGGCGCCGATAGCGGTTCCAACGGCCCTATGACTTCTGGGGTGGCCGGCAAGTGCCGCTATTCTACTGTAAGAGGCAACCTCTCCCGGGCGGATTTTTAATAGCGCCTTCCACACCGCAATCTGGAAGGGTGTTCCGCACAGATGGAGAGGGATAGGATCGCAGTGACGCTGCTCCAGTACCTCTGAAAAAAGGACAAGCAGCGGGAGAGTGGGATCACCGGTCGGTAGTTTGCCGATACTCGCTGTTGATGGGTCGCTAGGTGGGCCAAAGAGAGAATGAAAGAGAGTGCTGCCATCATGGCATAGGGTGGCCTCTCCAAAGCGTGTTGGGAGGGTGTTTGTAAATAGTGGTGTGGGTGATGCACTCCCGGGGCTTGAGTGGCTGATGATCACTCCTTGAGATGGCCGGAGTGCCGAGTTGTTTGATCCCTGGCTGGAGAGCCTGGCTCTTAACTTCGCTGGCTGGGTCGCTGCTAATAAATCCGAAAGCGACGCTCCAAAGCGCTCAAAAAAGTGCGAATCCTCATCTCCATTGCCATTGGAGTGGTTGATCAACGCTTCACAGTATTCAAAGTGACTATTATTGATCAAGGTTAATTTCTCCATGAGGGTTAGAAGAGGCTGTCGAATCCCTCTCGGCGATGTTATCTTAACTTGATCGAGCCGAACAGCATCCCAACGATCTCAGGGAGGGTCACCATTTCCAATATTGACCAACACCGCAGAAAGATCCTCAAGCAGGTCATGATGGTGATTGCCGGTTCATCAGCGCCCGCCACTCTCCTAAGCGCCCCGAATCGACAATTGCGAATTTTAAGCTGGCCAGACTATTTCCCCCCTCGGTTATTGAAGGAATTCACCCTCTCAACCGGGATTGAGGTAGAGATTACCCCGATTTTCTCAAATGCCGAGATGTTCTACCGGGCCCTTGAGCCCAAAAGTATCCCCTTTGATCTGGTTACGCCTGGTCATGGGTGGGCCCGAAGGTGGTCTTCCAGTCGGTTGCTGAGGCCGTTCAGAGAAGCGGTCTATGGCGATCTGGCCCTCGACCCACTCCTTGTTGGTGCTGCCCATCGGGACTGGAGCTTTACCAGCGGTGGGTTATATTGGCTGCCCACGGTTTGGGGAAGTGAGGTGGTTGCCTGGAGGTCTGACCGCAACGCTGAGTTTGGGCACTCCAGTGAAGGTGGGCCAGGGTATGCCGATATCTGGAATGTGGGCAGTGACAATAAGAGCCTGATCAGAGTCTCTTCTGGATTTACTGGCGCCGGATTGCTGATGGCGTCGAGAGAATTGCTCAATCCGGGAGATCTTTGGGCTGCTCGGCAGGACAAGGTTACGATGGAGAGAGTCTGGGGAGAGATCATTGCATTTTGTATCGCTCGGAAGGCGAGTATCGGTGGATACTTGAGTGGCTTTCCATCGGTTGAACTGTTTTTCAGAAAAAACCCATTGGGTATAGCCCAAATCAATGAATCCTGGGTAGATAAACTCCAATCCTTAGGGTTGAAAGTTATATCTCGAGCTCCGAAAGAGGGGGCACTGGCGTGGGCCGATGGTTTTGCCCTTACCCACAGAGGCAGAAATCAGAGTGAGGCTGAGACCTTTGTCCGTTACTGGCTCGATCAGGAGGTGGCCGGGAGATCGCTCTCAAGTCATGGCTTCCATTCAGCGGTAATTGGAGCGGAGAGTCATGCTGGTTTCCAATACCGTATGCGTCTGCAGGAACGTTATCCGGGAGAAGCGCGCAGCCAACTCCAGTTGATGCCCTCCGCGGGGGAGTGGTTCACAGAAAAACGGGCCGCCTTTATCAGGGATTTTCTTGAGGCCCCGATACCGCAGCCACCTCCACCTGAAGTTGAACCAGTGGAGGAGAGTCTCCCACCAGAGGGAGAGAAGCCAGCGCTCGAAAAGAGCTGAATGAACGCTTGGTTAAGCTTATACAGGCCCTATGGCGGGTTAAGCTGCAAACGGGTATTTGATGATCAGCTGCACTCTGCAGGGGAGGGCGGCAGATAGAGATTGTCGATTAACCTGACGCCTTCGATTCTGACTGCGATCAGGGCGCGCGGGCGGTCCATAATTCCCAGGGGTGAATCTGCAGACCAGTTGCCCTCTTCCCTTAGATCGGCATACTCAATCTCAAGCTCGGCCCTCTCAAGGACGCTCCTCATCTCATTGCGGATCTTCTCTGCATCGTGTTCGCCATCACGCCAGCACTGCCTGGCGTGTTGCAGTGATTGATGGATTATCGCTGCCTTGTTCCGCCCCGTCTCGCTGAGAAGTTGGTTTCTTGAGGACATCGCAAGGCCGGAAGGTTCCCTTATAGTGGGACAGATCACTACCTCAGGAGAACCCAGTCTCTGGGCAAGTTCCAGGACCAGCCTCGATTGTTGATAATCTTTTTCACCAAAATAACTGCGTCCCTCACCGACAGTCTTGAAGAGGCGTTCGACAATGGTACATACCCCGGCAAAGTGGCCAGGCCTGCAGTCACCTTCAAGCCCTTGGGCACAGATCCCGGGGTCCAGGGTTCTAATGCGTTCTGGATTCGTGGCTTCCGGAAAAAAATCGTTCATTGTGCCGGTAAAGACCATTGCACAACCCGCTCTCTCCAGATGAGCAAAATCCATATCCAGATCTTGTGGGTATCGCTCAAAATCCCCCTCATTATTGAACTGCAGTGGGTTAACAAAAATACTCGCACAGACCAGATCATTTTCATCTGCTGCACGTTCTACCAGTGAGAGATGTCCTCTGTGGAGGGCTCCCATGGTAGGGACAAATCCTATGGTTTCCCCCCCTTCTCGTTGCTGGTTACACCACTTGCTGGCGAGCTGTGGACTGGTGAGGTGGAGGAGTGGTTGAGTGGGGCTCATGGTTTAAATTTCAGTCGGAGGGCTCAGGTGCGCCTTGCTGTCAAAGGCCGGATATTCAATCTGGATTAAGTGCCTTCAGATAGTCGGATGCCCTGGTGATGTAGATCTTCGCGTTGTGGTGGAGAGCGGTGATCTCTTGATCATTGAGGAGACGATGGACGCTTCCTGGCGACCCGATTACCAGCGAGCCATCAGGGATGGTTTTATTCTCTGTGATCAGAGTGCCCGCTCCAATTAGGCAGTGTTTGCCGATTTTCACCCCATTCAGAATAATGGCTCCGATTCCAACGAGTGAGTAATCATCGATAGTGCAGCCATGGAGAACAGCCTTATGCCCCACGGTGACTCCCTGGCCAATGGATAGCGGGAATCCGGGGTCAGTGTGAAGTACAGACCCGTCCTGGATATTACTCTGAGGCCCAATGACAATGGGTTCAGTATCGCCCCGCAAAACAGCACCAAACCAGATACTTGCCTGTGAGTGAATGGTAATTGCACCCATCAGATCGGCACTCTCTGCGATGAAGGCATCGTCAGCGATATTGGGAGATCCGTTATTGAGGGGGTATTGCATCAGAGATAGAGGTGTTTTCCAGGTTCGACCTCCTGATTGATGGGGTCCGTCAGCAGAGATTGTTGACTTCGTAGAGTGATCTGGGAGAGGACGGAGTTGATTTTTTCGGCTAAGGGCTTTTTGATCGACCACTTCACCTGAAGAATTTCACTGCTCTCCCGAAGCCCAAGAAGATAGTCATCACTGGTTCTGATCTGATCAATCAGACCCAACTCAAGGGCGCGTGTTCCGAACCAGTGTTCGCCAGTGGCAACCTTGTCGATATCAAGGTCTGGGCGGCCCTCCTGGACAAAAGATTTGAAAAGAGTGTGGGTCTCTTCAAGCTCCTCTTTCAGTTTTTCTCGATCTTTGTCTGTAGTCTCACCAAATAGAGTTACTGTTCGCTTGTATTCACCAGCAGTAAACTGCTCAAAGTCAATATCATGTTTCTTTAACAGGCGGTTGAAATTGGGGATCTGGGAGAGAACGCCGATCGAACCGACAACCGCAAAAGGTGCCGCCATGATCTGGTTGGCGACACAGGCCATCATGTAGCCACCACTCGCGGCAACTTTATCAACAGTGACAGTCAGCGGTATTTTGTGAGTACGAAGCCGCATCAGTTGGGAGGCTGCCAGTCCATAGGCATGTACCATCCCGCCACCGCTCTCTAAGCGAACAACCACCTCATCATCTGGGGTCGCAGCAGTGAGGACGGCAGTAATCTCTTCACGCAGGGAGATGACAGCCGATGCTCTGAGATCACCATGAAAGTCGATCACGAAGGTGCGTTTTTTGTCCGGTTCCTCTGTTTCACTCTTTTTTGAGGTTTTCTTGGCCTCTTTTTTGTGCTGGCGCTTAAACTTTTTTGCCGCTTTGCCTTCAAGTGCTGCAGATTTCAAAGTGGTGGCCATATTGTCATAACGTTGATTGAGCCGGATGATTTCAACACCCTCTTTCCCTGTCGCTTTGTGTTTGGTCGCTACAGAGCCGATGGCCGCTATGATCACAACCACTGCAATGACAACTGTGACGGTTTCCAGGAGGAAGAGGCCGTAATTTGCAATCCAATCCATTATTTTCTCGCTTGTTGACCTTGAAATATTGCTTCTATCAAGAGTGGGTGATTTATCTTGAAGTGTAACTTACTTCTTTTTTACGGGTGTCGCTTTTTCAATTTTTGACCAGGAGTCCCTTAATGGGACTATACGGTTAAAAACAGGGTGCTCTGGGGTGTGATCATGTCGATCGGAACAAAAATAACCCAGGCGTTCAAACTGGAATCGGCTTTCAGGCGCGGACTCTTCAAGCCCTGGCTCCAATTTGCAATTCCTGATTATTTTAAGAGAATCAGGATTGAGCCGTTGCCCAAACCCCTCGGCAGGGTCAGCCAGAGGATGGGCAACCTGAAAGAGTCGATCGTAGAGACGGACAGTGGCCTCGACAGCGTGTTGGGCACACACCCAGTGAATTGTCCCTTTGACTTTTCGGCCATCCGGAGCATTTCCACCGCGTGATGCAGGATCGTGGTCACAATGGATTGTGACAATCTTGCCCTCGCTGTCTTTGGTGATCTCCTTGCAGGTGATCAGGTAGGCAAAGCGAAGACGAACCTCACGGCCCGGAGAGAGACGAAAAAACTTTTTTGGGGCCTCCTCCATAAAGTCAGCCCGTTCAATCCAGATCTCTTTTGAGAATGGTATTTTTCGACTTCCCCTCTCAGGGAAATTGGGGTGGTTGATGGCATCCAGTAATTCGCTCTGGCCATCCGGGTAGTTGTCGATGATTACTTTTATGGGGTCGAGCACAGCGAGTCTTCGGGGAGTGGTTTGGTCAAGAACTTCCCGAGCTGAGTTTTCCAGCAGTGACATCTGGATGGTGTGGTCTTTCTTGGTGACTCCCACCCGGTTGATGAAGAGCCTGATCGATTCCGGAGTGAAGCCTCTCCGGCGCAGGCCAACCAGTGTCGGTAATCTTGGGTCATCCCACCCCTCAACCTGTTGTTGATCCACCAGTTGAGTGAGCAGGCGCTTGCTCATTACAGTGTATTCAAGATTGAGCCTTGAGAACTCGATCTGCCGGGGCCGGCTTGGGGCACTGACATTTTCAATGCACCAGTCATAGAGAGGCCGGTGATCCTCGAATTCAAGGGTACACAGAGAGTGGGTAATTCCCTCGATCGCATCCGAGAGGCTATGGGTGAAATCATACATCGGGTAGATCGACCAGCGGTCACCCGTCATGGGGTGGTTGGCATGGCGAATACGGTAGAGGACGGGATCACGCATATTGAGATTGGGCGAAGACATATCGATGCGGGCCCGTAGTACATGCTCGCCGTTGCCAAATTCACCGGCCCGCATTCTCTCAAAGAGATCCAGATTGTCCTCAATCGAACGATCGCGACATGGACTCTCCTTGCCGGGTGTTGTCAGCGTCCCTCGATAGGTTCGGATCTCTTCAGCAGTGAGATCTTCAACATAGGCTTTTCCATTTTGGATCAGTTCAACCGCAAACTGGTAGAGCTGATCAAAATAGTTTGAAGCGTGATAGAGATGCTCGCCCCAGCTATAGCCCAACCAGGCCACATCGGCCTTGATGGCCTCGATAAATTCCTCCTCCTCTTTTTCAGGATTGGTATCGTCAAAGCGGAGGTGACACTCACCACCTTTCTCCTCGGCGGTATCGAAATTGAGACAGATCGATTTGGCATGACCGATGTGGAGGTAGCCGTTCGGCTCGGGGGGGAACCGGGTAATAATATTCAGGTGTTTGCCGCTTTCAAGGTCTGCATCCACAATATCGCGGATAAAGTTTGATTGTTTTGGCCTGGTCTCGTTCATCTGTTAACCGGAATTTACTGATACTGTTTCAGGAACCGGAGTATACCGGTGGAGTGCGTTCTCGCCTATGGGGATCTCGCTGTGTGATCGTATAACGCGGCTGTTTTTTGGATAACCTCTATTGCAAATAGAGTTTGGGAATTAATCCATCAGATACTCTACCCCCTGGAGGAGCGCCGCCGTTGCCAAAAGCAGGGTGAGTACATAGCCGCCGTTTTGCCTGACCATCTTGACTGCGGCAATATCATACCGACTCTGCATAATAATATGGATTCCCGACAGAGGGTTGATCACCACCCCGAGAGACCAGCTTGCGAGGAATATAATTCCCAGAAGAGTGGGGTCGGGAGAGAGCGGTGAGAGGAGTGATGAGAGTGCTGAGATCGAGATGATGGGATGAACTCCCATGGCAGCGGCCACAACCATCGCGGTTAGAACACCTATTGCAGTGGTGGCATTGAATGATTCGATTGGCAGGGTTAAACCCGTTGTCACTACCACCTGATCCAGCCCTACGGCCAAAACCCCAGCGGAAAGAAAAAGCCACAACTCACCGCTCATGGTCGGCAGTCGATGGGTGAGATGTTCATTTATCTGCAGCCATGTGCTTCTAATGCCGGAGCGATAGAGTTGAAGAGCAAGGGTGACGATAAGCGCCATCAGTGTGATGATGGTTAGGGTGGGAAGTGCTGGCTGCAATGCACCCAATCCCAATACACCTGAAGTGAGCAGCAGAGGGACGAGCAGACCCTCCATCTGCAGGGGATAACCGCAGAAGGTCTGAAGGTGGCTGGTGTCTTTGATTCGTGCACTGAGCCAGGTATAACCAAGACCCATCACGGCCAGGGGAATCCCAGTGAGCATAAGCACACCCAGTCTGGCATTTGGGGCGTAGGTGATTGAGGTTGCCATGGCCCCAAAGAAGGGCGACCAGAAGGCACAGGTGCTAAAGCCGCGAGAGAGGAGAAGGGCGGTTAAGAGATCGAGAGGGCCCCGTCTTCTTAAGTGATCGCCGATGATTTGGAGAGCAGAGATATTGATAATGGAACCAAACAGATGGAGTCCAAGCAGAGTGCGAAGATAGGATTTCTCACCCTTTGGATATTGTTGGTCGGTCGGCAGGCTGGAGAAGGTGACCATGCGCAGGAAGCTGACGGCTGCAAGCATGCTCAGTAGTGCATGGTTGCGGGAAATCACTCTATCAATTGGAAGGGGCTGGCCCGAAATATGACCTATCACAATACCGGTTACACCCAGCCCAATTAATGTGATGACCAGAATTAATTGAGATCGGGCCAGGCGTCGCCATAGAAGGAGGGCGGCAATCCAGCTGCAGAGCCCTGCTCCCAGGACCAGAGAAGGTCCAAGGAAGCCGCCGCCAATGGCAAATAGAATCATTGCCAGAATCATAAAACCGGCACTGGTTTGTCGTCGCGGGAGAGCGGTTGGTGTAAGACCAGGGTTCAATGTTTTTCGAAGCCTCGTTTGCGATTTAGGAGGGCTCTCCATAACCACCACCACCGGGTGTTTCTATTATGAACAGGTCATCCGACTCCAAAGAGATGGTTGCTGTACCAGGGAGATCTTCTGTAGAGCCATCCGGGTGGACCACCCGGTTAACCCCGCGCTCTCCTGAGAGACCGCCCGCCAGGCCAAAAGGGCCTTGTTTTCGTTGTCCAGAGAGAATGGATGCCGTCATCGGCTCGAGAAAACGGATTTTTCTTATACTGCCATCCCCTCCCCGGTTTCTGCCCTCACCGCCACTCCCATGACGAATGGAAAACTCTTCCAGCAACACCGGGAAGCGCCATTCAAGGACTTCCGGATCGGTTAGGCGGGTATTGGTCATATGGGTATGGACCGCATCAGTGCCATCAAAATCGGCCCCTGCCCCTGAGCCGCCACAGATGGTTTCATAGTATTGATAGGTCTGGTTCCCAAAAGTAAAGTTGTTCATTGTTCCCTGTGCGCCGGCCTGTACACCCAGCGCCCCGTAGAGTGTATCGGTGATGATTTGGGACGTCTCCACGTTGCCGGCAACCACGGCGGCGGGATATTCTGGGTTGAGCATGGACCCTTCGGGGATGATGATATTGATTGGCTTGAGACAGCCATCATTCATTGGAATGTCATCATCAACAAGGGTACGGAACACATAAAGAACAGCGGCGCGGGTAACCGCAGTGGGGGCATTGAAGTTGTTATTTGATTGGAGGGAGGTTCCGGTAAAATCAACCGTTGCACTTAAGGAAGACCGATCAATGGAGACCCGGACTTCAATCTGATCTCCATTATCAAGGGGGTAACAGAAGTGGCCCTCTTTAAGCACACTGATCGCATTTCTCACCGATGCTTCTGCATTGTCCTGCACGTGTTGCATGTAGGCGATCACCACTTCAAGCGAGAAGTGGTCGATCATTTTTCCAAGTTCTTGAACCCCTTTTTCCGTTGCTGCGAGTTGTGCCTTGAGATCAGCAATATTCTGGTGGAGATTTCGAACCGGGTAATTCCCCCGGGTCAGCAGTTCAGATATCTTCTGCTCACGGAATTTCCCCTGGCTGACGAGGAGGAAGTCATCGATAAGCACTCCCTCCTCACCGATATGGTGGCTCTCGGAGGGCATTGAACCGGGAGTGATGCCACCAATGTCTGCATGGTGTCCTCTGGAGGCGACATAGAAGAGGACTCGATCACCGGCAGATGAAAAGACCGGAGTGATGACGGTTATATCGGGCAGGTGGGTGCCTCCGTTATAGGGATTGTTAAGGACATAGGCATCGCCTGGGCGCATCTTCTCTTTTCGACTTGCGATGATCGTTTGAACGGATTCCCCCATTGAGCCCAAATGGACCGGCATATGGGGGGCGTTGGCAACCAGGCCTCCATTGGCATCAAAAACGGCGCAGGAGAAATCCAGGCGTTCTTTGATGTTGACGGAGTAGGCTGTATTTTCGAGGGCTGCTCCCATCTGTTCAGCAATGGACATAAAGAGGTTGTTGAAGATTTCAAGCATTACCGGATCAGCATCAGTGCCAAGGGCAGAGGTGCGTTCAAGCAGGATGTGACGTTTAATGACGAGATTGTTGAGCTCCGTGACAGTACCCTGCCAGCCTGGCTCTATGAGAGTGGTTGCGGTTTGTTCAATCAGTAGGGCGGGCCCCTTTATTGTGATTCCTGGCAGCAGTGTTTGTCGATAATGGAGCGGGGTGCTCCACACCTCTCCCTGAATCGTCACCTCTACCCACTCCTCGGGTGAGAGTTGATCTGTCTTTGTGGGGAGTGTAGGGAAGGTCTCTGGAGTGTCCCGGCTCTGCTCTATGGCTTCAACTGTGATCGCTTCTACTTCCAGTGGCTTACTACTCATGATAAAGCCAAAACGTTGTTGATGAAGACGTTCAAATTGCTGACGGAGGTTTTTGCGGTTATCGAAAGGGACGATAATCGATGAGTCAGTACCCTGGTAGCGAAGAAGGATCCTTCGTTCAGTTATAATAGCCTCTTCAGAGGAGATCTGCTCTTTAATCTCCTTTTTTGCTGAGTTGGTGAGGTGAATAAAATCGGTTTCAAGTTGGTCAATCAGATCGTTACTCAGCAGCGCCTCGACAGCCTGTTCTCGCAGGGTGCGAATGTTGGCCAGGCCCATGCCAAAAGCTGAGAGCACTCCGGCAAAAGGGTGAATCAGGATGTTGGTCATTCCCAGCGCATCAGCCACCTGGCAGGCGTGCTGTCCTCCAGCGCCCCCAAAACAACACAGGGTGTATTCAGTGACATCATAGCCACGCTGAACAGAAATTTTCTTGATTGCATTTGTCATATTCTCCACCGCAATCTGCAGGAAGCCTTCTGCGACCTGTTGAGGAGTGGTGGGAAGGTCACTGGTTTTTGAGATCTCCTCAGCGAGATTTGAAAAAGCTTCAATGACTCGGCCCCGGTCGAGGGGCTGGTCTCCCTCAGCCCCAAAAATGGCTGGGAAATGGCCGGGTTGAAGTCGTCCCAGCATCACCTGGCAGTCAGTAACCGTGAGCGGGCCGCCACGACGATAACAGGCAGGCCCGGGGTTGGCTCCTGCTGAGTCCGGTCCTACTCTAAAGCGCTGGCCATCAAACTTCAGGATTGATCCGCCACCGGCAGCAACGGTATGAATGTGCATAATGGGGACGCGCATACGCACACCGGCGACAAAGGTGTTGAAGGCGCGTTCATATTCACCCGCATAATGGGAGACATCGGTTGATGTCCCTCCCATGTCGAAACCAATTATCTTTCCATACCCCGCTTCCCGGCTGCTCTCCACCGCACCTACAATCCCACCTGCCGGGCCTGAGAGAATACTGTCTTTTCCCTTGAAGTGATCGGCTGCGATCAGCCCTCCATTGGATTGCATAAACAGTAGTTGGACCTGAGGAAGCTGGGTTGAGACCTGATTGACGTATCGTTTGAGAATCGGTGAAAGATAGGCATCAACAACCGTCGTATCCCCTCGACTGACTAGTTTCATCAGCGGGCTGACCTGGTATGAAGCTGAGACCTGGGTGAAGCCAATGCGCTGTGCCAGCGCCTTGATCGCTTTCTCGTGTTGGTGATAACGGTAACCATGCATCAGGCAGATGGCACAGGAACGGATCCCGTCATCAAATACTGACTGGAGTTCCTTTTTGATTGAATCAAGGTCAAGCGGAGTAACCACCCTCCCATCAGCCATGATTCTTTCATCGACCTCAACCACTCTTTCATAAAGCAGCGATGGAAGTTCAATCCTGCGGGCAAAAATATCCGGGCGCGCCTGGTAACCTATCCTGAGCGCATCACCAAAGCCGCGGGTGATCACCAGAAGGGTTCGATCTCCCCTGCGTTCAAGCAGTGCATTGGTTGCCACTGTAGTACCCATTCGAACCGAATCAATTCCCGAAAGAGGAAGGGGGCTCTCTGGGCCAAGCTTCAGGAGGTGGCGTATTCCTTCAATCGCGGCATCAGCATAATGCTCCGGGTTTTCCGACAGCAATTTGTGGGTGAGAAGGACGCCATCGGGTCGGCGGCCGATCACATCAGTAAAAGTGCCGCCACGATCAATCCAAAATTGCCACCCCTCGGAGACCGCTGGTGATGACGTTGACTTATTATTCATAACTAGCTGGTGATTGTCGTTGAGAGGTCACAGATAACACCGCCAGCGGGGTTGAATCTCTTTGTACTTCAGGGGCTGGCAGATCATGACATTCTCTTTATTGCCAGATCTGCACTCCCTTTGTTTTTTCTCCTGGTTCTGGCGGTGGTAATTCTGGTAGTTTTCCCAGAATTGGTGGCCTGACTGCCTGAACAGATGTTGCAAAGAGAGTGAGCTGAACAGAGCTCACCTTTTCTCAAGGTAGTCGGCAATTGATGATGCAATGGCGCTCTTTCCAACCATTCTGACAGGGTCACTCTCCCGGGTTGTCAGATAGGCGATCTGTTCACGCCCTTCTCCCATCTCTTCACCCCGGTTGGCAATGACTGCAGTATGTCCTCTCTCCAGCCTTGAGTCGGCAATGGTAATCAGTTCATCATGAGTAAGCCCTTGTTCATACTTGAAGCTGATGAGGTCAAGGCCGGGGAGAGCCTGTTGTACCTTGTCGATGACTTTATGTGTAGGCACTAATTCGATGGCACTTAAACCACCGCCGCTCGGTATTTTGCCTTCGACCACGCTTTGCGGACGATAGTCGGCAACGGCAGCAGAGAAAATGGCGGCCTTGAACTCTCCGCCCTCTAGTTTATTCAGGACCATGGTCTGATATTCATCAAAACTGGTGGCGATCTGGTGGTCAAGGTAGCTGGGTGGGGTGATGCCGCTTGAGCCATGGATCAGGGAGACAGCAACTCCACGAAAGTAGAGTTCTGTGGCGATGGCAATACCCAGCCTTCCTGTGAATTTGTTGGTTAGACGACGAATTCCATCTATGGCGACAGGAGTAGGGCCGCCGGTGACAAGAATACGCTTACCCTTTAAGGGAGAGTCCGAAACCGTCCTTGAGAGCCAGCCCGCAAGGACCTCATGGTCAGGTATATTATCTTTTCCATTCTCTTGTCGTGGTGGAATGACAGTGGTTCCGAGGGATTCCAGACGTTCAAGGGATTCAATCAGAATCTGATTGTGCATGGTTCCATGCATTGTGGGCGCGATCAACAGATGAGCTTCATTCCGATCCACCCGGCCAAGCGCAGAAGCAAGCAGTGCCGTGATGGGGGTATCTGCAATGCCGGTGGCTACTTTGTTGATGGTGTTATAGGTGGCCGGGGCGACCAGGTAGGCATCGAAGGGGTTGGCATCACTCAGATGCTCAGCCTCATAACCCAGTTGGGTGATGACCGCTCTGTTGGTACTCCAGGCCAGGGCGTCTTCAGCAACATAGCGAAGGGCGTCACTGCTCGCAAAGGCGGTTACTTCAGCCCCATGACGTCGTAGTGTTCGGGCAAGATCAGGGGTTCGGTAAGCAGCGATCCCCCCTGTTACCACCAGTGCAACTCGCTTGTTTTCCAGATGTGTAGAGAGTTTTACAACATCATGGTCGCTCAGTGAGGAGGGAGGCGGTGCGGGCAGCATAGCTCTTAGTAGTTCTTCGCCGATTTATTGATAGAGGGGCGTGGTACTTTGGTCAAATGGTCAGGTGAAGGGTTATGATAATCGTTTGAGTCACTTTTATATAGGGGCTTTATCTCAATCAGGGGCCTGATCAGTAAACCCACTCCATTGTCACCCTGCAACGACATTTCCAGATTATCTGAATATTCTGTGCCGGATTACTTTCTTTGCCAAAGGGAATCACTCTTCCCATCAAGTTGGTTGATATCCCGGGCAAGAACAAAGAGGAGGTCTGATAGTCTGTTGAGATACTGTCTTGAGCTCGGATTTGTCTTGAGCTCTCTGGCGAGGGTGATAAGTGTTCGTTCAGCCCGGCGACAGACTGTTCTGGCGAGATGGGCCAAACCAGCGGCTCGACTCCCCCCAGGGAGGATAAACTCTTTTAGAGGGGGCAGGTGATGGTTGATCTCTTCGATCCAGGCTTCAAGAACATCAATCTCTTTTGGTGTGAGCAGATCATGGTCAGGAATACTGAGCTCTCCACCAATATCAAACAGGGTGTGTTGAATCTGGGTCAATCCTTCAGAATGCCGCCCTTGCGGGTTTTCTGAAAGCAGAAGGCCGATGAGGCTATTGAGCTCGTCAATGGTGCCGATGGCTTCAAGTCGACAGTGGTCCTTGTCAATCCTGCTGCCATCGGCGAGTCCTGTGGTGCCGTCATCTCCAGTGCGGGTGACTATGTTTGAAAGTCGATTTTTCATTGGCTTAAATAATCTCTATGGCGATGTTCTGAGTATGACATGGTCAGGCGGGTGAATTATACTCGCTTCGGAATGATTGCCTCTAGAAGAAAAGGTAATTATATAACAGATAAAACAATGGGTTGTGGTTAATAGTAAAAGAAATCTATTAAACAGTCGTTGTAAAACCCACTGCAGTTGTCAAGATAGGGAAGCGGGGTTGCAGAACCAAACCAGGGTTTGGCGTTACCCTGGAGCGGCGTTTTTGGGCTCCTTCAAGGCTGAGTTATCCAACTTCACTCGGTGATTTTATAATTGGCCCCTTGATTTCTTGTCACATGTGGTCGGCCAAAGTACCATCAGTATTCTGTTACCACTTTTCAACCAATGGCGATTCTTTCATGATCAAAGGTAGTATTGTTGCACTAGTGACACCGATGGATGCCTCCGGGGAGATTGACTGGAATGCACTTACACGACTTGTTGATTTTCATATTGAAAATGGTACAGATGCGATTGTTTCAATGGGGACAACAGGGGAATCTGCCACAGTTAACTTTGACGAGCACAACGAGGTGGTTGTGCGGACCATTAGCGATGCTGCAGGAAGAATTCCAGTTATCGCCGGGACTGGGGCAAACTCTACCCAGGAGGCAATCGCACTTACCGAGAGTGCGAGGCAAGCCGGTGCCACAGCTTCACTGTTGGTGGTGCCCTACTACAACAAACCGACCCAGGAAGGGCTCTACCAGCATTTCAGAGCTATTGCAGAGGCTGTAGCAATCCCCCAAATTCTCTATAACGTACCGGGTCGAACGGCCTGTGATATGGATAACGACACCACAGTTCGACTGGCAGATATCCCAAACATAATCGGAATCAAAGATGCAACCGGGGACATGGCGCGGGGCCGCGATCTGATTGAACGCCTTCCCTCTGATTTTGCCGTCTATTCCGGTGATGATGCCACCTCATTTGATCTGTTGGCACTGGGAGGAAGCGGGTCTATTTCGGTAACTGCCAATGTTGCCCCCCAAGCACTCCATGAGATGATGGCTGCAGGCTTGGCAGGTGATCTTGATCTTGCCAGAGAGATCAATCATCGATTGATGCCGCTCCACAAGGCACTTTTCCTCGAATCAAATCCGATCCCTGTTAAATGGGCGGTCTCTGAACTCGGCCTGATGGAGAAGGGGATTCGGCTGCCTCTGACCTTGCTTTCGTCATCCTATGAGTCTTCTCTGCGCGATGCCATGAGCCAGGCAGGCGTTGTGTAAGATTTTTTGTAAATTGTTGGAGTACCAATGAGATATTCAGATCAATATCAGGTTATATCAAAATCAGGGGTTCATTGTATGCGCCTTCTTTTTCTCCCTCTTCTTGCGGCGACAGTGGTGATCAGCGGCTGTTCGATAGTCGATAAAAAGGAGGAAGGTAAAGAAGTTCTAGCTGAATATCGTCGAACCGGACCAGGTGGCGGACTTGAAACGCCCCCCGATCTAACCCGCCTGGATACGACTCAAGTGGTAACGGTGCCTGGTGGTGTTACAAGCTATTCAGAGTATGCCGCCAGAGCCTCAGGTAACGCTGGCTCAACAGCAGTCCTTCCGGCAATTGAAAACGTAATGATCAAAAGAGATGGAGATGATCGTTGGCTGGAAGTTGGGGTAGATGTTGAGACTGTCTGGCCGAGAGTGAGAAATTTCTGGATAAAGGATGGCGTAAAACTCACCATCGATAGTGCATCTGCCGGAGTTGTTGAGACCGATTGGATGGAAAATCTGGCTGCCATCGAGAACCCGCTCACCAAGGTTTTAAGAAAGGCGACGGGAGATCTATTGCCAGGCATCAGCTATGACAAGTATAGGATTCGTGTTGAGCGAGGATCTGCTGAGAAGGTCACTGAGATCTATCTAACCCACCGTGGAATGAAAGATGTTGCCACATCTGGCGCGCCCAGATGGCAGCTTACTGATGCAGACTCAGAGCTTGAGGCTGAAATGCTTCGTCGGCTAATGGTATACCTTGGAATCGACAGCGATAGGGCAGAAGCGGCTGAAACAGACACCACCTCTACAGCAGTTCGGGCAAAAAAAGTTTCCGGCGGAGATGGGGGGGATGGACAGGCCGGCATACAACTTGAAGACTCTTTCTCTTCGGCCTGGAGACGTGTAGGAATTACCTTGGATCGATTAGGGTTTACCCTCGAGGATCGAAGCCGAAAAGACGGAATTTATTTCTTGCGCATCACAGATATGGATCAACTGGTTGCCGGAGAAGAGGATATTTTATCCACCCTTTTTGGAATTGGTAAGAACAAAGTAGTGAATGTCCACCTTCAGGTGGTGGTCTCTTCTGCGGAGGGAGGATCACGGGTGACAATTCGAGATCAACAGGGTCAACCGGATTCATCAAAGATAGCATCGAATGTACTGGATCTGCTATTGGAGGAATTGAGGTAATTCAGAGGGCTTTGAATGAACTATCTCTGGGTGAGATCGGGAATCAACTAACAGGATTGAGATTGGAAATATAATGGAACGAAAAGAACAGCTCTATACGGGCAAGGCAAAATCGGTATTTATCACAGAGAGTAAAGACCACCTGGTGCTCTTCTTTCGGGATGACACTTCTGCTTTTGATGGTGAAAAAATAGAACAGCTGGATCGGAAGGGGATGGTCAATAATCGATTCAATGCATTTATTATGGAGAGACTTGAAGCGGCAGGGATCAAGACTCACTACGAAAGACTTTTAAGTGATACAGAATCACTGGTCAAGCGACTCGATATGATCCCCGTGGAGTGTGTGGTCCGTAACATTGCAACCGGTTCAATCTGTAAACGACTGGGAGTGGAGGATGGTCTTGACCTTCAACCACCGACCTTTGAATTTTTCCTCAAAGACGATGAACGCCATGATCCGATGATTAATGATTTTCATATTCGGACGTTCAAGTGGGCCACAGATGAAGAAGTCGAACAGATGAAGGTGCTTACTTTTGAAGTCAATCAGGTGTTAAGCGGGCTCTTCCGTGAAGCCGGGATGATTCTGGTTGACTTCAAACTTGAGTTTGGCCGATTTAATGGATCTCTCCTGCTCGGGGATGAATTTACACCTGATGGTTGTCGTGTCTGGGATGTTGAGACACGCGAGAAACTGGATAAAGATCGGTTTCGCCGGGGGATGGGTCAGGTGGTTGAGTCTTATGAGTTGATTGCCAGTAAGTTAGGTATCGATATGGCGGGTCCTGTCACCGGTTAATTTTTTTACCTTCCCACACACCCACATCGTGATTACTAAATTTGGACGAAGTGCGTTCTCACCCTTCAGGTTGGAATCGATCAGCAATCAGCTTAAGTCTGATGGGGCTGATCTTGAAGATCTGAAAGCAGACTACATCTACTTTATCGATCACCCCTCTGAGTTGTCAGCGGGTGATCACCATCAACTTGAACTTCTGCTTGATGCCACCTCACAAGGGAGCGTCGATCACTCTCCAGATCTGACCCTCTTTACAGTCCCTCGGATTGGAACACGCTCACCGTGGTCAACCAAGGCAACTGAAATTATCCAGCGTTGCGGGTTAAGCACAGTTCACCGTGTAGAGCGGGGAATTCGATGGCAACTTGTTTGCTCTCGCTCTGTTGGGCTGAAGGGGGCAAGGTCTCGAATTTGCTCAACACTCCATGATTCGATGACTGAATCACTCCTTGAGGACTTGGGTGAGGCTGAAGCTCTTTTCTCTCATGAATCCCCCGCACCTGTTGAATGTGTGGATATTCTCTCAAGGGGCAAGGATGCTTTGGATAGAGCAAACAGCAAGATGGGTCTGGCACTCTCCGACGATGAGATCGGGTACCTTTATGATCACTTCTCTCGGGCTGGTCAGAATCCAACGGATGTTGAACTTATGATGTTTGCCCAGGTGAACTCAGAGCACTGTCGACACAAGATTTTCAACGCTGACTGGATTATCGATGGCAAAGAGCAACCTCGCTCTCTTTTTTCGATGATCAGAGAGACGCATCGACAAAACCCTACCGGCACTCTTGTGGCCTATTCGGATAATGCGGCCGTTCTTGAAGGAGCAGCAGAGGGGGGACGCTTTTTTCCTGATCCTGAGAACCATCGCTATCACACGGTAGTTGAACACCAACCCTTTGTTGTCAAAGTGGAGACCCATAACCATCCCACAGCAATATCACCCTTTCCCGGGGCGGCGACCGGCTCCGGAGGCGAGATTCGAGATGAGGGTGCTACCGGGCGTGGTGGCAAGCCTAAAGCTGGAATCACCGGGTTTGCGGTCTCCAACTTGCGTCTCCCCAATGCGGTCCAACCTTGGGAAGATGCTGAGCAGAAACCTGAGCGGATTGCTTCTCCTCTGCAGATTATGCTTGAAGGCCCCCTGGGAGGAGCCTCCTTTAATAATGAGTTTGGAAGGCCCGCACTGGGCGGCTATTTCAGGTCTTTTGAGCAACAGGATCCAGAGAATGTAAACCGAGGTCTTCGTGGATACCATAAGCCAATCATGCTTGCAGGAGGGCTGGGGAGTATTCGTGAACAGCATGTTGACAAGGTGGAGCTTCCAGAGGGAGCACTGCTGATTGTCCTTGGCGGGCCTGCCATGTTGATTGGATTGGGTGGGGGCGCGGCATCAAGTGTAGCGTCAGGGGCGAGCAGTGAAGATCTCGATTTTGCCTCTGTCCAGCGCAGTAACCCAGAGATGGAACGACGCTGTCAGGAGGTGATCGATCGTTGCTGGGCGATGGGCGAGGACAACCCTATTTTGTGGATTCATGATATCGGTGCAGGAGGCCTCTCTAATGCGTTACCAGAACTGGTTGAGGACTCGGGCAAAGGAGGTGAATTTCAACTGAGGTCAGTGCCCAATGATGAGGGCGGAATGTCGCCCATGCAGATCTGGTGTAATGAAGCTCAGGAGCGTTATACGCTTGGGATTTCTCCACAAAAGGCAGACCTTTTTAAACAGCTGTGCCGCCGGGAGAGATGTCCCTATGCGGTTGTTGGGATGGCGACAACAGATGGAAAACTATCCCTTGACGACAGCTATTTTGCCGAGATTGAGATCTCCGGGCCGGCCAACCGACGTCGTAACCGCCCCATCGACATGGATATGGCTACACTTTTCGGCAAGGCCCCGAAAATGGTTCGTAGGGCAGAGCATATACAATCTGAACTCACGCCTTTCCTGACTGAAGGGATTGAACTCAGGGAAGCGGTGTACCGAGTGCTTCATCTCCCGACAGTGGCCGATAAGACTTTTCTGGTTACCATTGGTGACAGGAGTATTACCGGTCTGGTTCACAGGGATCAGATGGTGGGGAGATGGCAGGTGCCTGTTGCTGATGTCGCTGTAACCCTGGCGACCCATGATGGTTATTCAGGAGAAGCGATGGCAATAGGCGAGCGGACACCCATCGCGCTCATTGATGGCCCTGCAAGTGGACGTATGGCTATTAGTGAAGTGGTCACCAACATGGCGGCCGCTCCGATCCAGGGAACCGACAAGATAAGGCTCTCTGCCAACTGGATGGTCCCTGCAGGCCAGCCTGGCGAGGATGCCGCTCTTTATGAGACGGTAAAAAGCATAGCGCTGGATCTTTGTCCGGAATTGGGGATCTCTATTCCTGTAGGTAAGGATTCGATGTCGATGCACACCGTGTGGCGTGATCAGAGGGGTGATGAGTACTACTGTACTTCACCGCTTTCTCTTGTGGTGACCGGTTTTGCACCAGTCAAGGATGTGCGCACAACTTTAACCCCTGCCTTGAAAAGAGAGTCTGGCAGTCTGTTGGTCCTTATCGATCTGGGGGTGGGCAAGCAGCGTCTTGGAGGGTCCTCTCTGGCACAGGTCTATAAGGCACTTGGAGATGAACCTCCTGATCTTGATGACCCTGCTATTCTCAAGCGCTTTTTTGATCTCATTCAAAAACTCAGCTCTTTGGAACTGCTTCATGCCTATCATGATCGCTCTGATGGAGGGCTCATTACAACCCTGTGTGAAATGGCGTTCGCGGGAAGGGTGGGGCTGAAGATTGATCTTGACAAGAGAGAGGATGATTCCATTGCCCAACTTTTTTGCGAGGAGTTAGGGGCAGTAATTCAGATCTCCTCGAGTCAACAAGAAGAGGTGTTTGAACTTTTTAATCAGGCAGGACTTTCAGAGATGGCTCGAGTCGTCGCTGAAGTAAACAACTCCCATCAGATCGAGATTGATCATCGGGGCGAGAGGCTTCTCAGTGAACCCAGAAGCGCTCTTCATCGGGCATGGTCCGAGACCACCTGGCGGATGCAGTCGTTGCGGGATAACCCCGATTGCGCCCAGGAAGAGTACGATCGCATTCTTGATGATCAGGATCCGGGCCTGAGTGCTGAACTTTGTTTTGATCCGAACAGTGAGATCTACCCGCTTCACTTGTCCGGGATTGCTCGCCCCTCTGTTGCCATTCTTCGTGAACAGGGGGTCAACGGTCAGGTCGAGATGGCTGCTGCTTTTGACCGAGTGGGATTGTCTGCTTTTGATGTCACCATGAGCGATTTGATCGACAACAGCATTTCACTCAGTCAGTTTGATGGCCTTGCCGCCTGTGGGGGATTCTCGTTTGGTGATGTTCTGGGAGCAGGGCAGGGGTGGGCAAAATCAATCCTTTTCAATCCAGCACTGAAGGATCAATTCCTCCGGTTTTTCGAAAAAGAGAGCACTTTTACGCTCGGAGTATGTAATGGGTGTCAGATGCTGTCCGGAATAAAAACACTTATTCCTGGGGCTGAGGGATGGCCCCAGTTTAAACTCAATCGTTCTGAACAGTTCGAAGCAAGATTGGTGATGACGGAGATAATGCCATCGACTTCAGTTCTTCTATCAGGGATGGAAGGTTCCCGACTGCCTCTTGTGGTTGCCCATGGTGAAGGCAGAGCAGTATTTGAGAGTGAGGCCCTTTTTGACAGGGCGAAACAAAAAGAGCAGATCGCCCTTCGGTATGTTGATAACTACGGTAAACCGGCACTTGATTATCCGGCAAATCCAAATGGTTCAATTCAGGGCGTTACCGGTTTTACCACCGAAGATGGCCGTGTCACTATCATGATGCCGCATCCGGAACGGTTGGCAAGAACCGTTAACTACTCCTGGCATCCTGATCATTGGGGTGAGAACGGACCCTGGCTGCAGATGTTCACTAATGCAAGAAAGTGGTTGCAGGGTTCATAACTACCCTTCTGCCAGCGCTCTCTGCTCCTGTTGAACGGCCCAAAGTCGGGCATAGATGCCGTCTCTCTCAAGCAGTTTTTGATGACAGCCACGCTCTACAATCCTGCCTTCATCAAGGACCAGGATCTGGTCGGCATCAATGATGGTAGAAAGTCGGTGAGCAATGACAAGCGTAGTTCGATTGGTTGCAATCTCTTCGAGGGCAGACTGGATTGCTTTCTCTGCATGGGAGTCAAGGGCTGAAGTTGCCTCATCCAGAATTAGAATAGGCGGGTCTTTCAGCAAGGTGCGGGCAATAGCAATACGCTGTTTCTCTCCTCCCGAGAGCTTCAGTCCTCTCTCGCCAACCCGGGTCTTGTAACCATTGGGTAGTGAGGCAATAAACTCTTCGAGGTGAGCGAGCCTGGAAGCTTGTTTAATTGCCTGTTCGTCGGCCTCCGGATTGCCGTAACCGATGTTATAGGCAATAGTGTCATTGAAAAGGACGGTATCCTGAGGAACAACACCAATTGCCTGATGGAGGCTCGATAGAGTGACTTTACGAATATCCTGGCCATCGATGGTGATACAACCTCCCGAGACATCGTAGAAACGAAAGAGAAGTCTGGCGAGAGTCGATTTGCCGGAGCCACTGGCACCGACTATGGCAACTTTACTGTTGCACGGAATAACAAAACTGATTGATTTTAAGATCTGACGTTCAGGCAGATAGGAGAATGAGATGTCATTAAACGCCACTCTCGCATCACTCACCTCAAGGTGATGGGCGTCAGGCCTATCTATCACTTCCTGACGCTCATCCAACAAAGAGAACATCTTCTCCATATCAGTGAGGCAGTGGCGTATCTCACGAAAGACGGTCCCGAGAAAGCCGAGCGGAATATAGATCTGAATAAGAAAGGTGTTGACCAGAACAAAATCACCCAGAGACATTGTTCCCGTAGTGACCCCCCTTCCTGCCAGAATCATGATCAGTGTCAATCCAGTGGAAATGATAAAGCCCTGGCCAATGTTCAGTAGGGCAAGGGTAGTTTGGCTTTTAACAGAGGCCTGTTCCCACTCCTTGAGGTTTTTGCCATATCGCCTTGATTCAAAGTCTTCATTGCCAAAATATTTAACAGTCTCATAGTTGATCAGTGAATCGATGGCAGCCGTATTGGCGCGAGAATCCATCTCATTCATCTTGATTCTGAATTGGGTGCGCCATGTGGTTACCTTGTAGGTGTACAGGTAGTAACTGATGACAGTGATCAGGGTGATTACGGCATAAGGCCAGGGGTAGTTATAGAGCAGAATGCCACAGACCACACTAATTTCGAAAAGAGTAGGCAGAATACTAAAGATAAGGTAATTCAACAGCTGGCCTGTGGAACGACTTCCACGTTCGATATCACGTGAGATCCCTCCCGTCTGCCGATCGAGATGAAATCGGAGTGAGAGGTGGTGGAGGTGGTGAAACACCTTGAGCGAAATTTTACGGATTGCACTCTGAGAAGCCCTGGCAAAAACAGCAGCCCGCAGTTCATTAAACAAAGAGGTGCTCAGCCGCAACAAACCGTAGCCGATAAGCAGGGCAAGAGGGAGCGCCACCATCGGTGTTGCGGACTCAGTCGAGAAATCCAGGGTGTCGATAATCTCTTTTAAGGCAAGCGGAACCCCAATATTGGCCAGCTTTGCCAGTGCAAGAAGCAGAAGAGCAAGGCCGATACGGTATCGATACTCCCAGAGAGAGGGGATGAGGGTTTTAATGGTCTTCCAGTCGCTCCGATTTTCTGAAGGAGGTTCTGTTCGAAGCTGATGGCGCATTGCTGGGATGATAAATAGAATAATAGAGAGATCTGAAGTGTGGCCAGTATAGTGTACTTATTGACATCCCCATAGATCACTCTACTGAGTTTGTTCATCAGGTGTTAGGATTACTCTATCGGTCTGTGACAAAAATAAATACCTTCATTTGAATAAGGCAATAGGATGGTGAACAGTACCTCGGAAAGAATTAAGAATGTGGCCTTTATCGGTTTGGGGGCAATGGGTTATCCCATGGCCGGCCATCTCTTGCGATCGGGTTTTAATGTTGTGGTCTTTAATCGCACCCCGGAGAAATCAGACCGCTGGTCGAATGAGCATCAAGGAGAGGTGGCAACCTCATTGAGAGAGGCATCAGCAGGGGCAGACGTAGTATTTGTCTGTGTTGGTAATGATGATGATCTCCGCAGTGTCTGTACAGGTCATGATGGCCTGATTGAAGGGATGAGACCCGGTTCCTTGCTGGTAGATCATACGACGACCTCGGCAGTCGTTGCCCGGGAGGTCTGTGCTATCGCTTCAAAAGCGGGGGTTCGTTTCCTCGATGCTCCTGTTTCAGGCGGGCAATTGGGTGCTGAGAAGGGGGTGCTGACGGTAATGATGGGAGGTGATGAGGCAGATTTTCGGGTTGTTCAACCGGTAATCAAATCCTACGCCCGAGCAGTCACCCTGATGGGGGAGGTGGGTTCTGGCCAGCTTACCAAAATGGTGAATCAGATTTCGATTGCAGGACTTATCCAAAGCCTCTCTGAAGCCCTTGTCTTTGCTGAAGAGGCCGGTCTTGACGGCAAGAGAGTGGTGGATGTGATCTCTCAGGGAGCGGCTCAGTCCTGGCAGATGGATAATCGTGGGAAAACAATGCTGGATGATCAGTTCGATTTTGGTTTTGCTGTCGATTGGATGCGCAAAGACCTGGCCATCTGTATAGATGAAGCAGATGCGATGAATCTCCCCCTTCCGGTCGCTTCGCTTGTCGATCAATACTATACCCAGATCCAGAAGATGGGAGGTGGTCGCTGGGATACATCAAGTCTTATAAAGATCGTTCGGAACAACAAAACTAACTGAGGAATCCAATATGGCACATCTTTTCAGAGTCCACGAGATTGGCGATCCCGAGGTGCTCTCCTGGGAGAAAGATGATCTTGATCCACCCGGCGAAGGAGAGGTCCAGGTTCGCCATACCGCGATTGGGTTGAACTTTATTGATATCTACTTTCGTACCGGCATCTACCCGGTTTCACAATTTCCCTATACCCCTGGCTTGGAAGCTGCAGGAGTCGTCGAGTCAGTTGGGGAGAGTGTTGGCCATCTTGTGGTCGGAGATCGAATCGCTTACGCCTCATCTCAGTCCGGAGCCTATTCTGAAGCGAGGAATCTGGCGGCAGACCAGGTCGTCAAACTCCCCGATGCCATCGATGATCAAACGGCCGCATCAATAATGTTAAAAGGGATGACCGCTGAATACCTGTTGTGTCGTACCTACCCGGTCAAATCTGGACAGACCATTCTTTTTCATGCCATTGCAGGCGGGGTTGGTCTAATCGCCTGTCAGTGGGCGAAGCATCTGGGAGCAACAGTGATTGGGACCGCAGGTTCAAAAGAGAAGGCCGAACTGGCAAAAGAACATGGCTGTGATCATGTCATTCTCTATCGGCAAGAAGATGTCGTAAAACAGGTGATGGAGATCACTGGGGGCGGTGGGGTACCGGTTGTTTTTGATTCAGTGGGGATCGATACTTTTAATCAGTCTCTCGATTGCCTCCAGCCCCGAGGGACGCTGGTCAGCTTTGGCCAATCCTCCGGAAAAGTCCCTCCCCTGGATATTGGGTTATTGAGTGCAAAGGGCTCTCTCTACCTTACCCGGCCAACGCTGTTCAACTATATCTCTACCAGAGATGCGTTGGTGGCTTGTGCATCCTCTCTTTTTCAATTGGTTGAGGGTGGAGAAATCAGGGTTGAGGTCAATCAGCAGTTTGATTTGATTGATGCTCCAAGAGCACATCAACAACTCGCTTCACGGAATACGACGGGGTCAACCATTCTGATGCCCTGAGTAGGAACTTTCCAGAGGAGGCTTACGATGAGCAAACCGAAAAACACCCCCCAGCCCAATTTCATGATTGTCATGGCTGATCAGTTGTCGGCTCCCGCCGTTGGGGCCTATGGCAACGAGGTGGTTCAAACACCGCACATGGACGCGCTTGCCGACGAAGGGATCTTGTTTGAGAACGCCTACTGCAATAGCCCCATATGTGCACCGTCCCGATCTTCAATGATGTCAGGTCAGTTGCCTTCACGTATTGGCAGCTATGACAATGCCTCGGAATTTCCGGCCCGCATTCCGACATTTGCCCATTACCTGCGCGATATGGGTTATCAGACTTGCCTGTCGGGGAAGATGCATTTTGTCGGCCCGGATCAAATGCACGGCTTTGAAGAACGCTTGACAACGGACATCTATCCGTCTGATTTTGGTTGGACACCGGATTGGGAAGCCGAGAACCAGCGCGTAGACTGGTGGTGTCATAACCTTGCCAGCGTCACCGAGGCCGGTATCGCTGAGACAACCAACCAGCTGGAATTTGATGACGAAGCCGGTTATCAGAGCATCCGCAAGATTTATCAGCTTGCGCGGGGTGGCGATCAACGTCCGTTCATGCTGATGGCCAGTTTCACTCACCCCCATGACCCTTATGCAACGCGTAAGTGCTATTGGGATCGTTATGATCACGATGCCATTAATATGCCAAACGTTCCAGCTATGGACTACGAGGATCTCGACCCCCACAGCCAGCGGATTCATGATCTTTCCGCCCTGGGTGAAGACCATGTCAGCAAGGAAACTATCCGTAAGGCTCGCCATGCTTATTATGGCAATGTCTATTATTTCGACGACTGGTTGGGCAAGATAGTAAAAACCCTCGAACAAACGAATTTGCGTGACAACACCATCATCATCGTCATCAGTGACCACGGCGACATGTTGGGTGAACGGGGGCTGTGGTATAAAATGTCCTTCTTCGAATGGTCGTCTCGGATTCCGATGATCATTTCAGCACCAGATAGATTTTCAGCACAGCGTATAAACAACAATGTTTCTTTGCTCGATTTGTTGCCGACACTTGTTGATCTGGCAAAGCCGGCAGGAGGTGTTGCTCCCGAATTCGCCGATCACATCGATGGCCGTAGTCTTGTCCGGTTAATGCGCGGCGAGGATGTCGCAGACTCAGATGAAGTGATTGGAGAAATGTTGTGTGAGGGGGCCAAGTCTCCCTGCATGATGATTCGCCGAGGGCGATACAAATACATCCACAGCGATCCCGACCCTGTTCAATTATATGATCTGGAATCAGACCCGAATGAGTTGAATAATCTCGCTGGCAACAAAGAGCTAGAAGACTTGGAGCGACGCTTTGCCGATGAAATAAATTCCCGCTGGGACAGTCAGGAACTGCGAAAAGAAGTCATATTGGATCAAAAACGCCGCCGCAAGGTATTCGAATCGCTATCCAAAGGCGGTCACACCCCCTGGGACCACAATTATTCCCGCGATGCATCGAAGCAATACATGCGCAACCATTTGGATTTAAACGATCTTGAACGTGAGACGCGTTATCCGCCACCGTCTCAAGACTAATCAAATTATCAGCCACAACAAGGTAACCGCTCAAGGCTGTGGCACTCCGGCGATGTGATCAGACACGGCAGCAAGGGATAGGGGCCTGCTTTTGGCAGATCCAGGCCCCGGCGTCATCGGCGGGGGTTATGACTTGAGTCATCAGAGATTTACAATTGGTTGACATATTATTTATGAAACTCAAATAGACCATAGCTACAATAGCAACCTTTTAAGGTTGATTGGGCTGTTCGCTGTCCTCTATGCCACCCATGTTGGATGATCAATACCGTAATGTATTGATTTATACCGGAGTAACTACTTATGACTATCTATCGCCCACAGACGGAAGATCTTCTCTTTGTCCTTGAACACATCGCAGAGTTGGAATCGATCTCCAATCTTCCTGGATTTGATGAGGTGTCGACGGATCTTGTAACCACTATCCTGGATGAGGCGGGGAAGTTTGCTGCAGAAGTCCTTGCCCCCCTTAATCGAGTGGGTGATCGACAGGGTGCGTATCTGGAGGAGGGCGTTGCCAAGACACCTGATGGCTGGAAGGAGGCTTACACCCTCTTTGTTGAGAGTGGCTGGAACAGTATCTCCTTCAGTGAAGAGATTGGGGGGCAGGGCTTGCCGCGAGTGGTATCAAGTGCAGTTGAAGAGCTTTGGGACAGTGCAAATATGGCTTTTGCGCTCTGTCCATTTCTTGGTCGGGCTGCGATAGAGGCCATAGAACGCCATGGCAGCAGTGATCAAAAAGAGCGTTATCTTCCTCCCCTGAGCAGTGGCCAGTGGACAGGCACAATGAACCTGACCGAATCCCAGGCAGGCACTGATCTGAGCTCTGTCCGGACCAGAGCAGTAAAAGACGGCGATCACTATCGGATTACCGGTCAGAAGATCTTTATTACCTATGGCGATCATGATTTGACAGACAATATTGTTCACCTTGTTCTCGCTCGGGTAGAGGGGGCTCCTGAGGGGGTTAAAGGGATCTCACTCTTTATTGTTCCCAAGTTTCTTCCTGACCAGGAGGGGAACACTGGAGCGGCGAATAATGTTCGTACCCTCTCTTTGGAACATAAGCTTGGTATTCACGGCAGTCCCACTGCAGTGCTCTCATTTGGGGATCATGAGGGAGCGGTTGGATATCTGGTGGGTGAGGAGAATCGTGGCCTTGAATATATGTTTACGATGATGAACCGGGCTCGTCATGGTGTTGGCATCGAAGGGGTCGGCCTGGCGGAAAGAGCGTACCAGCAGGCCCTGGCATACAGCCAGGAACGAGTTCAGGGTTATG
>DIIC01000050.1:0-195 GCA_002420425.1 Proteobacteria bacterium UBA5680
AGAAAGGCCAAAGCCGAAGCTAAAGCCAAAGCAAAAGCCAAAGCCAAAGCCAAAGCGGAAGCCGAGAAGAAGGCCAAAGCCAAAGCCGAAGCTAAAGCCAAAGAGGCCGCAGATAAGAAAGCCAAAGAGGCCGCAAAGAAGAAGGCCAAAGCCGAAGCAGATAGAAAGGCCAAAGCCGAAGCTAAAGCCAAAGCC
>DIIC01000050.1:548-58023 GCA_002420425.1 Proteobacteria bacterium UBA5680
AAGCCGAAGCCGAAGCTAAAGCCAAAGATGAAAGGAAAAAATGATAATTAGAGGAAGAGAAACAAGCCTGTGGTGAGTAAAAACATAGCCAAGGAGATTCCTGGCAATAGAACCAACTCAAGGGAAGAAGAACAATATGGAATATGAGATCAAGGAGCTGATCTCCCAAAGCCAGATCGCTTCCCGGGTTAAAGCGCTTGGAGATGAGATCAGGGAGCGCTACAAGGAGACTGATGAACTGGTGATCGTTGGCCTGCTCAGGGGGGCTTTTGTTTTTCTTGCAGATCTAGCACGTGAGATGAATCGCCCTTCTCAGATCGATTTCATGACCACCTCAAGCTATGGAAGTGGAATGGAATCAGCCCGAAATGTCCGAATCGTCAAGGATCTGGAGGATGATATTCATCAGCGCGATGTATTGTTGGTTGATGATATCGTTGATACCGGTCACACCCTCCAAAAGGTGAGTGAGGTGCTCAACTCCAGAAATCCACGCTCTCTCTCTATCTGCGTACTGCTCGACAAGCCCTCTCGCCGCGAACGGGTGGTGAATATTGACTGGGTGGGCTTCTCAATACCCGATACCTTTGTGATTGGCTATGGCATTGACTATGCCGGGGCACACCGGGAATTGCCCTATATTGGTGAAGTGGTCAAAACAACCGATTAGAGGAGTGTTTCGATAACTGGATCTCTCTTATCCACTCCGGCTTCATACCAGTTTATGAATCTCCAGTTCAAGGATGCCCTCAGCTCCCGCCTCTCTCAACAGAGGAATCAGCTCTCTTACCCGTGTTTTATCGACAACACTCTCGACGGCCAGCCAGTCATCCTGGTGCAGATGGTTGATAGTGGGGGCGTGAAGACTGGGAAGGAGGTCAATGGCCTCATCAATGCGGGAAGAGGGTATATTCATCTTCAACAGCACCTTGTCCCTGGCGGCGAGAGCACTTTGAAGCAGGAGGGCAATTTGTTCAATTTTTCCTCTTTTCCATTCGTCTCTCATGGAGTCGCGGTTGGCAACCAAAACGGTGTGGGTGTACAGCAGATCACAAACAATTCTTAACCCATGCGCCTTGATGGTGCTGCCCGTCTCTGTGATCTCTACAGCGGCATCAGCAAGCCCCTCAACAACCTTCGCTTCAGTCGCTCCCCAGGAGAATTCAACCCTGGCCTTTATATTACGTTCAGCCAGATAACGACGGGTAAATTCAACAAGCTCTGTAGAGATGGTCTTGCCCTCGAGATCTTCGACAGAATGAATCGACGACTCCCGATCGACCACCAAGACCCATCGACAGGGTTGGTCCGAGGTTTTGGAATAGACCAGATCACAAACAACTTCCACATCTGCTTCTGTCTCCTGAATCCAGTCCTGTCCCGTAAGCCCTGCATCGAGGGTGCCATTGGCGACATAGGGCCCCATCTCCTGTGAACGAACCAGTGCGCATGAGAGTTCGTTATCATCCACTGAGGGGAAATAGTTCCTTGATCTGGGCTTGATGGTCCATCCTGCCTGGCGAAAAAGCTCTAGAGTGGAAGATTCCAGGCTTCCTTTGGGTATTCCAAGTTTGAGTATTGAGGTCATGATCCGGTTATCCTTATTGGTGTTGGGAAGTGTATAAACCTTCTCTTGCGGGATGTCCAATCAGGTTGGGGAGTGAATGGATCGATTGGATCATTAATTAAGATAGACTGGATTCCAGAGCCTCCAATCGGGATAATCGGTGGCTGGAGAAAGATTCCACACCTTCAGGACTAATAGAGAAAGAGATTGATGGTTGTTGATGAGATGCTTGTAAGCGGGCTACAGCTCATGCTGCTTGGCATGGGTGTAGTCTCTTTTTTTCTGTGTGTATTGATCCTGGTCGTATTAATAATGTCTCGTCTGGCTAAACTCATCGAGGGCAATTCTGAGAGTGAAAGAGGATCATCACCTGTTTCTCAATCAGTGTCGACAGAGAGAGTCTCTCCCCAGATAATGAGTGTTATTACGGCTGCAATTTATAGATATAGAAAAGAAAACAGTTGAATAAAAACAATGATATAAAGAATATGGATGAACTAAAATGTTAAATAACCCACTTGGTATAACTGAAGTTGTACTTCGAGATGCCCACCAGTCACTTTTGGCAACCCGAATGCGGGTTGAAGATATGCTCCCTGTTGCTTCTGATCTTGATAAGGTGGGTTTTTGGTCTATTGAGTGCTGGGGTGGGGCTACTTTTGACTCTTGTATTCGTTTTCTTGGCGAAGATCCCTGGGAACGACTGAGGCTGCTGAAGCAGGCGATGCCGAACACCCCGTTACAGATGTTGTTTCGCGGGCAGAATATTCTGGGTTATCGCCATTATGCCGATGATGTAGTCCATGCCTTTGTTGAAAGATCAGCTGTAAATGGGATTGATGTCTTCCGCATCTTTGATGCCATGAATGATGTGCGTAATCTCAACACTGCGATTGCGGCAACAGTGGCGGTTGACAAACATGCCCAGGGGACTATCTCTTATACGACAAGCCCTGTTCATACCATAGATATGTGGGTCGAGATGGCAATAAAGCTAGAGGATATGGGTTGCCACTCAATTTGCATTAAAGATATGGCCGGTCTGATGACACCTTTAGTTGCAGGCCAACTGATCACCCGGATAAAAGCGAGTTGTGCCATTCCAATAGCCCTCCACTGCCATGCCACAACGGGATTGAGTACAGCGACAATCCTCAAGGCTACAGAATCCGGGGTCGATATTGTTGATACCTCTATCTCTGCAATGTCGATGACTTATGGCCATACCCCGACTGAAACCGTAGTGGCCATGCTTCAGGAGACAGAGCGTGACACCGGCATCAGTCTCAATGCCCTGGAAGAACTGGCTGTCTATTTCCGCGCTTTACGGCTTCAGTATGCTTCACTTGAAGGCTCTTTAAAGGGGGTTGATTCACGCATCCTGCTCTCACAAGTTCCTGGTGGAATGCTGACCAATCTGGAATCCCAGCTCCGTGAACAGAAAGCAATCGAACGATTTGATGAAGTACTTGAAGAGATTCCCAGAGTGAGGAAGGATCTGGGCTTTATCCCACTGGTAACCCCCACTTCTCAGATAGTAGGCACACAGGCAGTGATCAATGTCCTTTCGGGTGAACGCTATAGTGCATTGACCAAAGAATCATCAGGGGTTCTCCGAGGTGAATATGGGGCTACCCCGGCTCCGGTAAATCCCCAACTGCAGCAACGAGCGCTTGATGGTGATGAGTTGATGACATGTCGTCCTGCTGACCAGATAGAGGATGAGATGGAAAGACTGACATCTGAACTGGAAGAGTTGGCAGTTGAGAAGGAACTGACCCTGGAGGAGGGAGAAAAACGTATTGATGATGTCCTGATCTATGCCCTTTTCCCCCAGGTGGGCCTTAAGTTTCTGGAACATAGAGATGACCCCTCTCAGTTCGAACCTCACCCCAGAGAGAGACAACCTGAATCAAAACCAGATCCAAGTCTGCCAAGGGAACAGGCAACACAGAGCCATTGTGAGCACTACCATATTGAAGTGGACGGCGCGGGTTTTGATGTCACGGTGTCACCGGGCAAGGGGGCTCCAAAGATTGAGTCGATAGAGCCTCAGCCCGGGGCGATTGAAGCTCCTTCCGGAGCAAAAGGAGAGCCCTTAAATGCACCACTTGCGGGAAATATTTTTAAGGTTCTTGTTAATCCAGGAGATCAGGTAGCCAAGGGCATGACCCTTATCGTCTTGGAGGCGATGAAGATGGAGACGGAGGTAAGATCACCAAAAGATGCAACAGTTACTGCGGTAGAGGTCAAAGAGGGCGACACCATCGAGTCTGGCTCTGTCCTCGTCTATCTCGCCTGATCCAGGATTGGTATGGAGCAAGAACTTATTCAGTTATGGAAAAGCACCGGGATCGCCAATTTCGGCTGGCGTGAACCATTGATGATTGGAGTCGGTCTTCTCCTTCTCTATCTGGCCATAGCCAGGAAGTTTGAGCCCCTTCTCCTGGTACCGATCGGTTTCGGCGCCATCCTGACCAATATCCCGATTGCCGGAATAGCAGGGCCTGAAGGACTGCTTGGTCTGGTCTACAAGGTTGGGATTGAGACCGGCGTATTTCCTCTGTTGATTTTTATGGGGGTTGGGGCATTGACCGATTTTGGCGCACTCATTGCCAGGCCAAGCACTCTCCTGTTGGGTGCTGCAGCTCAGTTTGGTATCTTTGCTACCTTGCTGGGAGCGCTGGCATTGAATCTGGTTCCCGGGTTTGAATTCAGTCTAGCCGATGCAGCCGCCATAGGCATCATTGGTGGTGCTGATGGACCAACGGCTATATTCCTTGCATCACGATTAGCCCCCGATCTGCTAGGTGCCATTGCGGTGGCAGCCTATTCCTATATGGCATTGGTGCCAATAATCCAGCCGCCGATCATGAGATTGCTGACTACCGAAGCCGAGCGCAAGGTGGTGATGAAGCAGTTGAGGCCTGTATCCAAGCTCGAGCGAATTCTATTTCCACTGACAGTTCTTGCACTGTGCATTCTTTTTCTGCCAACCGCGGCTCCCCTTATCGGTATGTTCACTTTCGGTAATCTCCTGCGTGAGAGTGGAGTGGTTGATCGTCTGAATCATGCGGCACAGAATGAGATTATCAATATCGTCACTATTCTCCTGGGATTGGCAGTTGGGTCTAAATTGCAGGGCGACCATTTCCTCAATCTGGAGACAATTGGGATTTTGCTGTTGGGGGCGATTGCTTTCTCAATTGGTACGGCAGCTGGATTGCTCCTGGGGAAGCTACTACATCGAATAACGGGTGGAAAGATCAATCCGCTGATAGGGGCGGCGGGGGTCTCAGCCGTGCCTATGGCGGCACGAGTTGTCAATAAAGTGGGTCTAGAGGCAGACCATCACAACTTCCTCCTGATGCATGCAATGGGCCCTAATGTGGCAGGTGTGCTTGGTTCTGCAGTTGCGGCAGGCGTCCTGCTTGTTCTGGTTGGCCATTAATCAGGGGGTTTTAAGGTGGGTAGAGATCACCTTCCTGTCAGGGACGGACAGACTCACGCCAGTGTGCCCGGCAGAGCGAAATATATTTTTCATTGCCTCCTATTTCAATTTGAGCGCCCTCTTTGATCGCTTTTCCATCAGCACCTAATCGGATGACCATTATTGCTTTCCGCCCGCAATGACAGACTGTTTTTATCTCTTTCAATACATCAGCAACAGCAAGAAGCCGGGCGCTTCCAGGAAACAGCTCTCCCTGGAAGTCAGTCCTTAACCCATAACACATTACGGGTATATCTAGGTCATCCACCACACGGGCAAGCTGCCAGACCTGTTCTTTGGAGAGAAACTGTGCCTCATCAACAAGAATACAGCTAAGGTTGTCTGCGCTGTGGTCAGCATTGACCAGCTCGAACAGATTATCTTGATGGGTAAACACTTCGGCAGTGGCTTCGAGCCCAATTCTTGAGGCTATTTTTCCGACATCAGCTCGATCATCAAGTTGAGGGGTGAGCAGGAGCGTGTTCATCTCCAGCTCCCGGTAGTTGTGAGAGACCTGAAGCAGGCTGGTTGTTTTGCCTGCATTCATCGCCGCATAGTGAAAATAGAGCTTGGCCATTCAGGCGATTACTATTGTTGACGTTCCGTTGCTGATTTGGCGACAAGAAAATTCACCACTTTCATCAGCTCATCATGGCCACCCGCCATCGAAGCAGAAGTGAGGTATTTACCGTCAACAATAAGGGAGGGAACACCGGTGATCCTATAATTTTCTGATAATGTCCGTGCCTGTTGAACTTTGGTATGTACTGCAAAGGATTTGAATGCAGCTTCAACTTCCTTGCTTTCAATTCCATTGTTTGTTGCCCAGGAGATGAAGGCATCGAGATCATTGATTCGCATCCTTTGGGCATGGATCGAGTCAAAAAAAGGAGTATGAAGCTTATCCAGAACTCCCAAAGCTTCAAGCGTGTAATAGACGCGGGCATGAAATTCCCAGCTTTTATTGAGAACAGCGGGCATGGGCAGATAGTCTGCATTTGCAGGCTTGTTGGTCAACCAGTCATGGATAGTCGGTTCAAGATCGTAGCAATGAGGGCAGCCATACCAGAAGAACTCGAGTACCTCGATTTGTTCTCCGGTGTGGACAGGCTGTGGATTAAAAACTTCAGTATAGTGGCTGTCGGCCACGTATTCTGCTGCAGTGACATTGCCGACAAGAAGAAGACCAAAAATTAAGCTTGAGATTTTTGTTTTCAATGAGATTCTCCTGAATCAGGATATAGGACCGGAAAAAAATAGAGATCGATTATAAGCCAATTTCAGGATACAAAGCGCCTTTCAGCCCTGGATATTGAACGGGTCGGGGCCAAGGAGTGTCAGTAGCCCAATAACCACCACACCCTGACAGGTCATACTGATCAGGAAACTGATGGGCTTGGGGGTATCCAGAGCATGGTGAAGAACCCAGGTCATGATAGCCAGAAACCAGAAGCCGAGGGCGACAATGAGTAGGAAGGGCATAGATCTCTGTGCAGGATCCACTATGTAGCCAAGCCAAATTGACAGTGGCCATCCGAGAAGCTGAAGGAGAGCACCACAACCATAGAGTGCAGTAATGGTCTGGGGCCAGCGTTCTGCAACATTTTTTATTCTTAGGGCAAAATAGATTGCGGCCCCAAAGAGAACAACCTGAGCAATAGCAGTTGCCATGATTAGCCCGATTTGGTCATGCAGTGTATCTGTAAGAGCGTATGTCAGGATTGCCAGAAAGGTGGTCACAACCAGCAGCTGGTTGGAGCTCGGCAAATCCTGAGGTTTGGCGCGAAATAGAGCGATGGCTAGGAGTGTATGGAGCACATTGACCATTGGGTTCTCTTGAGTGAGCGGTTTGGATGAACGGAGCTCTCTAACATCGGTGAAGCATAATTGAATCAATATGACTTTGCGTTAGGAGGATGAAGTCGTGAGATAATATCAATCCTTTCTGTGAAGGTCACGGTAGAAAAGCAATAAGTAATGATTTCAACTGCGAATGAGCTTCAAGCATTGTGCCATACCCTCTCCCGGGAGGAGTGGGTGGGTATTGATACTGAGTTTCTAAGAATAAGGACCTATTACCCCAAGCTGTGTTTGATTCAGATCTCATCTTCATCAGGCGTCTGGTGTGTTGATGTTACGGCGTTCAAAAGACTCGATGCACTGAGTGAACTGATAAATAACCAGAAAGTGATGAAGATATTGCATGCCCCGGACCAGGATTTTGAAGTTCTGCTACCAAGATTAAAAGCCCTGCCAACACCTCTGTTTGATACCCAGGCGGCAGCCGCTTTTTGCGGTATGGGTGATCAGGTGAGTTATGCCTCTCTGGTAGAGCAAGTGACCGGGGTGGTTCTTGAAAAAGCCCACACACGAACAGATTGGTGCAGACGCCCATTGAGCGATTCTCAAATCGGTTATGCTGAAGATGATGTTCGTTATCTGGGGGATATTTATCATTATCTCGAAAAGCGGCTTGGGCAAACTGGGCGCAGAGAGTGGGCTGAAGAGCAGTTTGCACTACTGTCTCGGCAAGAGCATTATTTTCTTGATCCAGAACTGGCGTGGAAGAGGTTGGGTAGAGGAAACAGCCTTTCTCCGGTCGCCCAGCAACGGTTGAAAGCGCTTGCGGTATGGAGAGAGAAGACCGCCCAGGATCAGAATATTCCGAGAGAGTGGGTGATAAAAGATGTTGCTTTGATGGCAGTGGCGCGCCTTGAGAGCATTGACAGCTCCTCACTTGAGAACATTAATGAGCTCTCCTCAGGCCAGGCCAGGCGGTGGTTGAATCCAATCCAAAAAGTGATATCGACGATGGATGTCCCACAAAATGAGGTGGTTTGGCCACGCGAAAGACCAATGACTCGGGCACAGAGTGATCACTGCAAGAAAATGATGAAAAAGATACGAGAGCGAGCCATGACCATTGGAATGAGCGCATCATTGATTGCTACCCGAAAAGATGTCGAGGCAGTGGTAAGAGGTGAACGAGGGAGCCCTTTGGTTACGGGCTGGCGCAGGAAAGCGCTTGGAGACTCTCTGACAGAGGAACTGGAGTCGCTTCTCGGCCTTTCAGGCAGATAATCACCGTTGGCTGGGTGTGTTGGGATAAGGTCTGAGGCGGTTATTCAATAAACACAACTGGATGACTCCAGAGTGGGGTGCTAATCTTAAACTGTCACATACAATCATGTTGAAACTAAAGGTTAACAGTTGATGAAAACAATACTGGTTCCCTATCATGGGTCTGATGAGTGTGAAGTTGTTGTCAGTGCTGCAGTAACCGTGGCCAAAAAGTTTGGCAGTTATATTGAGGGTCTTTTTGTTCGTGCTCTGCCGCCTATTATTGCCGGAGAGGGGGTCTCGCTCCCTGGCGACTATCTGGTCCAGATTGAGTCTGAAGGCCAACAAAAGGCTGAACAGGCAGAAAGAGCCTACAATGAGATTATGCACTCCCTTGGAGTCTCCCATGGAGGGCTCGCTACTGCAGGTGAGGGCCTGACTGCGGGGTGGATAGCAAAAGAGGGTGTTGAAGAACAGGTTGTTGGCGAGTATGGACGTCTTTTTGACTTGATTGTTACCGGAAGAGTGGCCAGATATGCCGATTTTGACTGGCGATCCACCTGTGAAGCTGCCCTTTTTGAAAGTGGAAGACCTGTGCTGCTTGTCCCCGAGTCACTCCAGTCATCACTGGGAAGACGTATATTAGTCTCCTGGAACGGAAGCACTGAAACGGCACGCGCACTCGCGATGTCAATGCCGCTACTTTCGTTGGCAGAGCAGGTCCGTGTTCTGACGGTAGCCGGGGCGATGGTTTCAGGGCCAGATGGCGAGGCGATTACTCGACACCTTAAGCGGAATGGGGTCAATGCCGAATCTGTCCATGTTGAGCGAGGTGAACCATCACCCGGCAAACAGATCCTGGCTGAGGCGGCTACTTTCGATGCAGATCTGGTAATTAAGGGGGCTTACACCCACAGTCGTTTACGAGAGATGATTTTTGGCGGGGCAACGAGCCATCTCCTTACCGAAGCAAAAATTCCACTATTGCTGGTGCATTAGTGATGGTGTTTTCAGGTTAAACCTGACCACTTCTGAGGAAGCGTCAACTCTGCTGTTTCCGCCCTGTAAAATGCTCAACCATCCACCGCCAGAGAGCACCGTCCGGAGCGCTCTTCCCGGTTCTGGCCAGATGGAGGAGGCTGTCATGATCAAGGGTATTTTGAAGCTGATGGCGTGCTGAGGGATGTCCACAAAAAAGCACTCGATCATGAGGTTGAAGTGCTGTTGTCAGTTCAGGCAAAACCATCCATTCGTCACCTCTTTTAAGTAGGAGAGGAAGACAACGAAGGGTGGGGTAGAGATGGGTAGTATCTTCCAAAATCTCCCTGAGCGTCACCGTTCCACCGGATCTAAGGAGTGCGCGTACTGCTGGGGTATCGAGCCGATTGATCCGCACTTGCCAGATATGGGGCACCTCATCACTGACTACACCTGCAATTCGGCTGATGAGTCGAGAGGCCCAGGTGTGATCATGGTTTCTAACTCTTCGCAGGAATTCAGAGGTCAGGGGGGTCACAACTCTGGATAGAATTTCATGGGCGATGATCTGGGTGGGGTTGGCAATAATGTCAGCGCCGACGGTTGAGAAAAGCGGTTTATGGGTTGATTGGTTTTGCCTGCCAATTATAAAAAGATCGGGATTGAGCATTTTTGCTGTCATGATGATTGAGAGATTATTGGCGTCATGATCTGTCCCGGCGATGAGCCCAACGGCACTTCTGATTGCTCCCGCCTCAAGGGTGCTGGCCTCAGTCCCTCGGCCGACAATGGTCGATTCAGGGGCCTTGGTCAGTTCAGGATCGGCTTCAATAATGGTGACTTGATTGCCCGCCTGGAGCAGAACCTGCTCCAGCGCTTTTCCGAATCGACCATATCCACAGAGTAACCAACGCCCTTTAGGTGGGAACAGTGGGTCTGAAAGCGCCGCTCCTGGGGCAGCAGTCAGCCATCGAGAGAGAAGGTGAATAGAGGGTGAATCAAAAGCCTGGCTTAATTGGTCTGAAAAAAGTTTATAGGGGTTGACCAGATGATCAGTTCCGAATGAGTCCATATTGGCAGCCATGTCATCATCTTCCACCCGGCAGGTAATCGATAGATTTTGATTAAGCAATTTGCCTGTGATGGCTATTTTTAGATTAACCGAGTCATCGTTGGTGAGTGCAATCAAACCATTGCATCTCTTGTTATTGACTCCTGCATCAATCAGGACTTCAGGGTTTTGAGTATCGGCACAAAGCGATGGGACTGAGTTGGGAAGATTTTGTAATTCAAGGATATTGAGTCTGTTTTGGTCTATATCAAGAGCTACACAACGGTGTCCATAGTCATTGAGGGCCTCGACGAGAGCTTGTCCGGTGTCACCGAAACCACAAATCAGATAGAAAGGCTGGCGAACACGTCTAACCTCACGAACAAAACTTCCACGAGTCAGGGCGGTCTGGAAGGCAGGTTGCTGAAGGAGTGAGATCATACTCCCGATAGCATAGAGCCAGGCAGTAACGGTGGTGTAGATCGATGCCAGAGTCCACAATCGTTGTCCATCAGTAAAGGGATAGGGGATTTCACCAAAGCCAATGGTGGAGCCCATAAAACTGACGAAATAAAAGGCGTGGAAGAAATCCATCTTCCAGGGCTGGCCTTCACCATCTATTCCGGGAATGAGTGTCAACCCAAGGGTTGAGACCGCATAGACGCTAATGAGGATGATCAGTGGTCGACGGAGCCGACGCAGTACAAGGAAGAAGGTGTGCGGCATCTTGCCTGGCCTGTCAGAGGCTAGCGACGGGACTGAAGCGTTTCGCTCACTAATAACACCACAGAGACAACGTTTGCCAGAACAGCCCCTCCGGAGAGGGAGACAATACTTGCAGTCAGTCCAGGGGTTAACCCGGTCTCAAAGATATGGTTGGCAAATCCCCAGATAATGGCGGCAATAACAAGTTGGAGATCGGCAACCAAGCTGGCGGCCAGCAGGACGGCACCAATCTGTGTACGGTCTCCAAACTTCATCACTGTGGCGATGAGGCTGATGACCAGTGCGGCAAAAAGTTCATAAGCATTGTGCTGAACAGGATCAGTCAGATCCCCAATGAAGAAACCGAAGTTGAGGGTCAGGGCAAGGAGGATAAAGAAAGCAAAAAAGACTTTTTCGAGATTCATAACATTACTCCTTGAAAAATATCAATAAATTTATCAGGCAGTTCAATCTTGTGAGAGATTCTACAGCCGGTCTACGCGCTCTTCCCTATGGTTGGCTGATTCTTTTTCTCCACTTTTCAGGACCACTCCTGTGGAGAGACTGACCAGTTGTATCGACGGCTACCGTTACCGGCATATCCTGGACTTCAAATTCGTAAATGGCCTCCATGCCGAGCTCTTCGAAGGCAACCACTCGTGCCTTTCTAATGGCTTTGGAGACAAGATAGGCCGCACCACCTACTGCAGAGAGATAGACGGCACCATGTCGTTTTATTGATTCGATCGCAACAGGGCCTCTTTCGGCCTTGCCGATCATTCCAAGAAGAGCTGTCTTAGACAACATCATCTCAGTATATTTATCCATTCTTGTGGCAGTGGTTGGCCCTGCCGGTCCCACAACTTCATCTCGGACCGGATCCACTGGCCCAACGTAATAGATAAAGCGGCCACGAAAATCAACTCCAGGAGGGAGCGGTTCATCTTGTTCAAATAACCCAGCAATCTTTTTATGGGCAGCATCACGGCCAGTCAGAATTTTCCCTGAGAGCAGGAGTGTCTCTCCCACTTTCCACTCTTTAATGACCTCCCTTGTAATCTCATCCAGATTGATTTGACGATGGGTAGACTCGCCCTGGTGGTCAATGCGTGGCCAATCCTCAAAGGAGGGGAGAGGAAGGTTGGCCGGACCACTCCCATCCAGAACAAAGTGAAGATGACGTGTTGCGGCACAGTTAGGGATAATGGCAACAGGTAGTGAAGCGGCATGGGTAGGGTATTGATTGATCTTCACGTCCAGTACGGTCGTCAATCCTCCTACCCCCTGGGCACCGATACCAAGTCCGTTAATTCGATTATAGAGTTCCAGCCGAAGCTCATCGAGGGCTGTCACCGCCCCCTTTGTTTGGAGTTGATGGATGTCAATCGGTTCCATCAAAGCTTCCTTGGCAAGAAGCATTGCTTTCTCAGCTGTTCCGCCTATCCCTACACCAAGTATTCCGGGCGGACACCAGCCCGCGCCCATGGATGGGATCTGTTCAACAATCCAGTCTGCCACACTCTCATTGGGGTTCAGATTGGCGAACTTTGACTTATTCTCCGAACCTCCCCCTTTGGCCGCAAGGGTAATCTCAACGCTCTTCCCTAGGACCAGCGAAGTGTGGATTACCGCAGGGGTATTGTCGCCCGTATTTTTCCGATCACCCACCGGGGGGGAGACCACTGATTTTCGTAGAATGTTGTCTGGACAAGAGTAGGCTTTTCGGACCCCTTCATTGACCATCTCATCAAAACCAAGATCGCCCTCCCAATTAACTTCCATCCCAATTTTTGCAAAGACAACAACAATACCGGTGTCCTGGCAGATAGGACGACGGCCCTCTGCCGCCAGTCTTGAATTGATCAAGATCTGTCGGATCGCATCCTTCGCAGCGGGTGATTGCTCCTCTTCATAGGCACGGGCCATTGCCTTTATGAAGTCTGGGGAGTGGTTGTAGGAGATGTATTGAAGGGCGTCCGTTACTGACTGAATCAGATCATCCTGGCAAATAGTGGTCATGGCAGCCTTTGTTGTAATTAGAAACCTTAATTTTACTCCAGTTTTCAATCTCTCTCTGGTTCTTTTTCAGATCAGAGGTTTCTCATTTTCTCTCCAATTTTTTTTCTTGATTCGTACGCTTGGCGGACAATAGCAATATCTTCCAGAAAGAGGGGGAGTTCTTCAAGCCTGAGAGCCTGAGGGCCATCGACGAGTGCTTTTTGCGGTTGGGGATGGAAATCGACAAGCGCCATGTTGGCACCGGCAATTATCCCCTGTGCAGTGGTGTGCATGATGTCAAGCAGGCCATCAGCCGCTTGCTCTCGAGTTCCCACAGAGTGGGAGGGGTCAATGCCAACGGGCATTAATGTCAGTCGCTTGACAACCGGGACATGGGCAAAATCGACAAAGTTCCGGTGTGGATCACCCATGTGGGTCTTCATTCCCCGAAGACAGAAGATAACTTTATGGTTGCCTTCACTTGCCAGATACTCCGCTGCATTGAGCGACTCATCCAAGGTAATTCCAAATCCACGTTTGATCATCACCGGCAGTTGTTGTTGTCGTCCTACCTCTTTCAACAGTTCAAAATTCTGCGTATTACGGGTGCCTATTTGAAGTATCACCCCAGTGGGGTGGCCCGTCGCTTCCAGCGCTTCAAGTATTTCTGAGACGTGTGAGCCATGAGTGACCTCCATGGCGATGACGCGAAGACCATACTTGCCAGCGAGCTCAAAAACCCAGGGGAGGCAATCAGCTTCAAGCCCCTGAAAAGAGTAGGGATTGGTTCGCGGTTTATAGGCGCCCATTCTTGTGCAGACCTGGTCGTAGTCCTTGAGGTGTTTCATCATCTCTTCAACATGAGCTGGCGTATCGATTGCACACAGGCCGGCGAAAAGATGAAAATTATCCTGGTTGAAGGTAACACCGTTGTAGGTGAATCCACTGCTTCGGATATCTCCTCTGTGGCGACCGAGTACGGCATAGGGTTTTGAGACTCGGACGACCCGTTCAACACCAGAAAACTGCTCGATTTCATCTTCATCAAGTTCAGTGGTTTGACCCAGAAGATATATTTCTGAGACTGTTCTGTCCTCACCTTTGATTTGGTGAAATCTTGGGGTGATGGCCGGTTTGGTTTCGAGGTAATTCAGCAGGGTGGAGACTTCGTCTCCCTTCCTGTCAATATCAGGCTGCAGGATGATGATCATATCGATTCCTTATTGAGTGACCCTGTTAAATTCTACCGGAGTATCTGTCAGATTACCCCACTCTGACCAGAAGCCCGGATGGCCCCTGACCCGACTAAAGCGAGTGGAGCATAATGAAGCTTTGAGAGGGGCGTTGATGGGTATGGCAGTAAACCACAATCTCATGATCTGCTGAGGATCCTCCAGATGAGATTCAAGTTCAGTCGGTTCGATAAGAGATGATGACACGATGGGTTGTAAGCGTTGTTGTTGTCCCCTCTATTCTCTCATAGCTTTTTATCAATATGAGCTAAATTTTCAAAGAGGGAACAAAAAAGTCCAGCCAAAGTGAGATCAGGTGTAATTGGGGAGAGAATACTCCAATGCTATAATATCAACCAGTTGAAGGATGGTTTTATCGGTTGATGTTCCCCGGGCAAGTGGTGTTGAAGTTTATGCCTATGACCGACAGGGACTGCTTCACGATATCACCCGGGTATTAACAGATATAAAAGTGAATCTGACAGCAGCGGAAACCAGAAGTGATTCAAAGGATCTAATAGCAACCATGATGCTCACCATTGAGATACCCGACATTGATCTCCTTAGCCAGGTTTTATCCCGCGTTGATCTGATACCCAATGTTGTTGAAGTCTGAAGGGTCAATCAGTAGGGGCTTATCTCGGTTAATTTCAAACTATGGTATTCGCTATCGATAATGAAGCAAAAAGGGTGCTTCCAACCACCTGGGGCGACTTCCCCCTGGCCGCTTTTATCAAACACCAGCCTGAAGATTTTCAGGTCAGAGAAGAGCTTGGTTTTGAACCGGAGGGTTCCGGGGAGCACTTGCTGGTGAAAGTTAGAAAGAGTGAACTTAACACCATCGAGGTGGCGGCCTCACTTGCCCATCATGCAGAGGTCAGGCCAGGAGAGGTCAGCTATTCCGGTTTAAAAGACCGTAATGCACTGACTGAGCAGTGGTTTAGTATCTGGCTGGGGAAGCGTCCTGATCCCGATTGGACGATTTTTAACCGACCAAACTGTACTGTCATCACCGCTTCACGTCATCGCAGAAAGCTGAGAAGGGGTAGCCACAAGGGCAATCACTTTCGAATTATTCTGCGTCAGGCGACAGGTGATTTTGAGACCGCTCAAAGTCGTTTTAACCAGATAACGGAACGGGGCATCCCCAACTATTTTGGAGAACAGCGTTTTGGGCATCGACGAAAAAATCTATTCCGAGCCGAAGCGATGTTTGTTGGGAGAAACAAGATAAGAGGAAGATATCAGCGGGGCCTTGTTCTTTCAGCGGCCAGGAGTTGGCTCTTTAACAGGGTTCTTGGTGAACGGGTGGAAAGAGGAAGCTGGAACAGGGCACTTGAAGGTGAAGTTGTAATGCTGGATGGAAGCAGGAGTGTATTCCCCACCGAAGGCGACGATGCCACTATTGCAAAACGGATTGCTGCCCTTGATATTCATCCCACAGGCCCGCTCTGTGGACGGGGAATACCCAGGACCACCCGCCTGGCTTTTCAGACTGAGGAATCCATTCTTTCTGATCTGACAGATTGGAGGAGAGCGCTTGAAGAGACCGGTCTTAGGGCTGAGCGTCGGGCGTTGAGGATAAGGCCTCGGAATCCTGGCTGGGAGAGAGATAAATCGGGCGATCCAGTGGTTGAATTCACACTTGGCCGGGGTGAGTATGCGACCAGTCTGTTACGTGAAATTATAGGGGAGGGGCCACCCTCCGATAGGAATAGAGCAAGCGATGAACTTCACTCACTTTGATGGGGTTGAGGTACAATATCAGATTATTGTGAACGAGTTATAGCTTCGATGTGATAAAAGGTTTGATCATATCCGTCGATTCTCACCAATCATTTTTACCCGTAAAACCTCTGAATAATGCATAGAGGTGTTAACCCTTTAAATGGAGAATGAGTTATGAAAGCGCCTGTTCGAGTTGCGGTAACCGGAGCTGCAGGAAATATAAGTTATGCACTGTTGTTTCGGATCGCTGCTGGAGATATGTTGGGGCCGGATCAGCCGGTTATTCTACAACTGCTTGAAATCCCCCAAGCCAGAGATGCCCTGACCGGAGTGACAATGGAGCTTAATGACTGTGCTTTTCCATTGCTCCAGGGGATAGTTGCCAGTGATGATCCCCAGGCGGCCTTTGCAGATGCAGACTATGCGCTGTTGGTCGGAGCAAGACCGAGAGGGCCCGGGATGGAACGAAAGGATCTGCTGGAAGAAAATGCAAAAATATTTTCCGTCCAGGGAAAGGCATTGAATGAGAGTGCCGGCAGGGGGGTTCGTGTATTGGTGGTTGGAAACCCTGCCAACACCAATGCGCTGATTGCCCAGCAAAATGCACCTGATCTGGCCCCAGGCCAGTTTACAGCCATGACCAGGCTTGATCACAATCGCGCACTCAGCCAGTTGGCGGATCGGGTTGGAGTCCACTCAACCGGGATCACCAGAATGACCATCTGGGGCAATCACTCAGCCACTCAATACCCAGACTTGAATCATGCCCGGATAGACGGATCAGAAGCGACCCAGAGGGTTGATCAAAAGTGGACGCGAGAGGAGTTCATCCCCACAGTCCAGCAGAGAGGGGCAGCCATCATCAAGGCGCGAGGGGCATCGAGTGCAGCCTCTGCCGCATCAGCTGCGATCGCCCATATGCGTTCCTGGGCACTTGGTAGTAATGAAGATGATTGGGTCAGCATGGCCATTCCGAGTGATGGCAGTTATGGTGTTGATGAGGGGCTGATCTACTCTTTTCCAGTGACCTGTTCGGGTGGAAACTATGAGATTGTGCAGGGTCTTGAGATGGATGACTTCAGCCGGGAGAAGTTGAGGGTGACTGCTGAAGAGTTGATCGAGGAGCGGGATGGGGTGAGGGATCTTATCTGATCCATTTGATTAAGACAGATCACGCTTCTTCAGTTTTGGTAACAAGACCACCGTGTTGTCTCGTTATGCTCTGAATTGATTCAACAGATTTGCCGGTTTGGTATTGGCCCAAGCAGCCAGAGCAACTGCTGAACCCAATTTAAAGGATTCCAAACGCTATCCATCGAGAGGAAGTATGAGTATTCAGGTTTTTTTTGCACTTCTTGTCGCCTCTGCTGTTTTTGCAGTAACGCCTGGACCGGGGATTGTAGCCATCATAGGCCGGTCATTGGGCTCTGGTGCGGCACCGGGCTTGATTCTGGGCATTGGCCTTATTCTGGGTGATCTCTGCTATCTGACGCTTGCTCTTCTTGGGCTTACCTGGCTTGAACAGACACTTGGCGACTTTTTTGTCTGGGTTCGGTTGATAGGTGGCATCTATCTCTTTTGGATAGGCATGCAGTTGTTCCGAGCAGGAGATCGACCGGCGACAACCCAGGCTGTCATTGTCAGGCACCCTCTGCGAGAGATTACCACCGGTTTGGTGATCTCCCTCAGCAACCCCAAGGTGATTCTCTTCTATCTGGGCTTTCTCCCCGCATTTTATGACCTCTCAACACTCCATGCTTCTGCACTCCCTTTTCTCTATCTTGCCATTGGGGGTGGGTTGCTTACAGGAGTCATTGCATGGGCTTGCGGGATCTCGATAGCCCGACGAGTTATCAGTGGACGGGGATGGCGGTGGCTTCATAGAGGTGCGGGCGCCCTGATTGCAGGAACAGGTATTTACATTGCAGGACGTTCATGACTATTCACAATAGGGGTGACAGCTTGTTCAGTGACTGTTTCTCAGATCATGCGGCGGGTTATGCCTCAAGTCGGCCAGGCTACCCACCCCTTTTGGGAAGATGGCTTGCAGAGCAGGTGTCATCACATGCTCTTGCCTGGGATGTAGGCACAGGAAGTGGGCAGGGCGCTAAACTTCTTAGCCCCTTTTTTGATAGGGTAGTGGCTACAGATGCAAGCAAGCAGCAGTTGGAGCACGCCGTACCCGTTTCAAATGTCACTTACTATCAGGCTAATGAGGAGAAGAGTGGCCTCGCAAAGGGAAGCGTCTCTCTGGTGAGTTCCTTTCAGGCCGCACACTGGTTTGACCTTGAACGCTTTTATCAGGAGGTCAATCGGATTGTATTTCCAGGGGCGCTCTGTGCACTCATCGGTTATGGCCGGGTTCAGGTGAGCAGGCGAGTTGATGCGGAGGTTGAGTCGCTCTATAGCACAGTCCTTGGAGGGTGGTGGCCGGATCGAAGGAAACTGGTTGAGCAACACTATCAGCCAATTCCATTCCCTTTTAGAGAGATTCCCTTTTCCGGCTTCACTTTGGAGAGAGAGTGGACGGCTTCACAGTTTATCGCCTATCTTAGCTCCTGGTCTTCTGTCCTTAAATATCGAAAGGCTCGTGAGGAAGACCCGCTGGATCTTTTTAAAGTGTGCTTAAGGCCTCTGTGGGGAGAGGGGGTCAGGCGAGTGAGTTGGCCGCTTTTTGGTAGAGTGGGGTATTGCAAAGAGCAAACAAGATAGAGTTTTCTCATTTATGTACTGATCTTGAAAGGAAGAGCCCAACCACGTTATGGTGGGGTTAGAAAACACTGTTTTAGCCAGCCTTTCCAGAGATCTTAAGGAGTGAATAGATGACCAGAATAGCGGTGTCCGGTGCAGCAGGACGCATGGGCAAGACAATTATTGAAACCATTGAACAAAGTTCAGAGGCAGTACTTGCCGGTGCGCTTGAGCGAACAGAGAGTACGCTCATCGGTGCTGATGCTGGAGAAGTGGCAGGAGTTGGGAAACTGGGAGTGGAGATCAAAAATAATCTCGAGGAGATTGATTTTGATGTGCTCATAGAGTTCACCCTCCCCGAGGCGACGCTGGCCAACCTGTCGACCTGTCAGGCCATGGGTCGCAAGATGGTGATTGGAACAACCGGGTTGGACTCAGCCGGGCGGGACCAAGTTATTCGGGCGGGAGAGGATATTGCCATTGTGATGGCTCCTAACATGAGTGTTGGGGTAAATCTCTGCTTTAAGCTTCTGGATATTGCAGCACGAACTCTCGCTGATGAGGTCGACATTGAAGTGATTGAAGCCCATCATCGCCATAAGGTTGATGCCCCTTCAGGTACGGCACTCAGGATGGGGGAGATTGTGGCGGATGCCCTGGGCCGGGATCTTGGTCAATGTGCTCTCTACGGCCGTGAGGGCCGAACGGGGCCGAGGGACCGTAAAACCATCGGTTTTGAGACCATTCGTGCCGGTGATATCGTTGGAGATCATACCGTGCTCTTTGCGGGTCAGGGTGAGCGGGTAGAGATCACCCATAAGGCATCCAGCCGGATGACATTTGCGGCAGGTGCCGTTCGTGCAGCTGGGTGGCTGATGGACAGAGAGCAAGGGCTTTTTGATATGCAGGATGTTTTGGGTTTGCGTTGATGACAGCGGTAGTATAGAAGCGTAGAATTCAGGCGTCGTCACAAGCCATGATGACAAAAAGAATAGATGGGGGGAGGAACCAGGCCGGTTTCTCCCCCTTTTTTGAATAGAGGCGAAGGGAGTGCGGCTTGCGGAGAATCATATCCAACATCAAGAATACACACTACAAATAAACTATAACCCACTGAATAAAAAAGAAGTATTAATTATATTATATCTGAAATTCTTAATTGAAATTTCAGGCTCGCTTGAGAAGGGCTTAAGCCCACCGGAGTTTTGAGTGAAACAGGCACTGCTGGTTCTAGAAGATGGCACGCTCTTCCAGGGGCGGTCTGCAGGCGTATCCGGCTACGGAGTCGGTGAAGTTGTTTTTAATACTTCGATGACCGGTTATCAGGAGATTCTGACAGATCCCTCTTACGCCCGGCAGTTGGTAACCCTGACCTACTCCCATATTGGGAATACCGGAACTACAGAAGAAGATGAAGAGGCAGGAGAGATCTACGCTTCGGGGTTGATTATCAGAGATCTGCCACCGCGAGTAAGTAACTGGCGATCGACTCAATCACTTCCTGACTATCTTTCTCAACGTCGAATTGTGGCCATCAGTGATATAGATACTCGAAAGTTGACTCGCCATCTTCGTCAAAAGGGCGCTCAAAACGGATGCATCGCTGCCGGTGAGACTATTGATGAAGATGAGGCCCTGGAGAAGGCGCGCGACTTCCCCGGCCTCAAGGGGATGGATCTGGCTCAAGAGGTCACTGTGAGCCGTCCCTACAGATGGAGTGAGGGCTCATGGAGACTGGGGGAAGGTCACCGCCCTGGAAAGGGTGATCGATTCCATGTGGTTGCTTTTGATTTTGGGGTTAAGCGCAACATCTTGCGGATGCTGGCAGATCGTGGATGTGGCATTACGGTTGTTCCTGCCACCACCACAGCGCAGGAGGTGATGGGAATGAACCCGGATGGTGTCTTTCTCTCAAATGGGCCTGGTGATCCTGAGCCTTGTGACTATGCAGTGGCTGCGATTAAAGAGCTGCTCAGACATCAGGTGCCATTGTTTGGCATCTGTCTTGGCCACCAGTTGCTCTGTCTGGCTGCCGGGGGAAAGACAAAAAAGATGAAGTTTGGACATCACGGAGCCAATCATCCGGTCCAGGAGAGAGAGAGTAAGCAGGTCCTGATCACCAGTCAAAATCATGGGTTTGCTGTTGATGATGCCGACCTTCCCTCAACAATGAGAGTGACTCATCGTTCTCTGTTTGATAATTCTGTTCAGGGGATTGAATTAAACGATGCTCCTGCTTTCTCCTTTCAGGGGCATCCTGAGGCGAGCCCGGGACCTCATGATATCAGTGCTCTCTTTGATCGTTTTATCGAACAGATGAGTGTAGAAGCAAGTAGAAACAAGGAATAACAAAAATGCCGAAACGCAAGGAGATTGAATCAATCCTGATAATTGGTGCAGGACCCATCATTATTGGTCAGGCATGTGAGTTTGATTACTCCGGGGTTCAGGCTTGCAAGGCACTTCGGGAGGAGGGTTATCGGGTTGTTCTGGTCAACTCTAATCCAGCGACGATCATGACGGATCCAGAGTTTGCAGATGCCACTTACATTGAGCCCATAACCTGGAGAGTGGTCGAAGAGGTTATCGAAAAAGAGCGTCCCGATGCACTTCTTCCGACCATGGGTGGTCAGACGGGCCTGAATTGTGCTCTCGACCTGGCGCGAGAGGGGGTACTGGAAAAGTACGGTGTAGAAATGATAGGGGCCTCACGAGATGCCATTGATAAGGCAGAAGATCGTGAGCGTTTTCGCCAAGCAATGGCGAAGATTGGATTGGAGACTGTTCAAGGGGCCATTGCACACTGTATGGAAGATGCCTGGCAGGTCCAGTCAACGGTCGGTTATCCGGCAATCATCAGGCCCTCTTTTACCCTTGGAGGGACAGGGGGAGGCATTGCTTACAATCGAGATGAATTCCAGGAGATCTGTGAACGAGGGCTGGATGCATCTCCAACTACTGAACTGCTGATTGAAGAGTCGATTCTTGGTTGGAAAGAGTATGAGATGGAAGTGGTTCGGGATCATCGGGATAACTGCATCATCATCTGCTCGATCGAAAATGTGGATCCCATGGGATTACATACCGGGGACTCAATCACCGTTGCCCCTGCCCAGACGTTGACAGATAAGGAATATCAGATAATGCGCAATGCGAGTATCGCTGTATTGCGAGAGATTGGAGTAGATACGGGTGGGTCCAATGTACAGTTTGCGATCAATCCCAAGGATGGAAGGATGATCATCATCGAGATGAATCCCCGTGTCTCTCGTTCATCTGCACTGGCATCAAAAGCAACCGGGTTTCCCATTGCCAAAGTAGCGGCCAAGCTGGCAGTCGGCTATACCCTGGATGAACTCGATAATGAGATAACCGGTGGCGCTACACCCGCTTCATTTGAGCCTACCATTGATTATGTAGTCACCAAAATTCCGAGATTTGATTTTGAAAAGTTCAAGCAGGCCGATGCCACCTTGACAACTCAGATGAAATCGGTGGGCGAGGTGATGGCTATCGGCAGGACTTTTTCGGAGTCACTGCAAAAAGCAATGAGGAGCCTGGAAGTCGGAAGTTTTGGTTTTGAGAGTAGGCTCAATAGTGAGATGACCCGTAATGAACAGGTAAAACAGGTCATCAACAAGCTCAGAGTTCCTGGGGCAGATCGCTTATGGTTCCTGGGGGATGCTTTCAGACTGGGGTTTGCCATTGAGGAAATTTATGACCTTTGTGCTATTGATCCCTGGTTCCTTGCTGTAATAGAGGAGATTATTCAGACCGAGGCCAGGATCCAGCAACTCCAGGGAGTTGAACCCGATCGGTCGCAGTTGAGGGGGTGGAAGCGGGATGGGTTTTCCGATCATCGGCTGAGTGAACTCCTGGGAGTAGCTGAGGATGAAGTTCGGTTACTAAGGCATCAACTTGGAATCAGGCCGGTCTACAAGAGGGTCGATTCCTGCGCCGCCGAATTTGGCACTCCAACTGCTTATATGTATTCAACCTATGAACAGGAGTGTGAGGCTGATCCTGAAGCAAAAGAGAAGATCATTGTTCTTGGGGGCGGGCCCAACAGGATCGGGCAGGGCATCGAATTTGATTATTGTTGTGTTCATGCCTCCATGGCACTGCGGGAAGACGGCTGGCAGACGATTATGGTGAACTGTAATCCAGAGACGGTTTCAACCGATTATGACACTTCTGACCGGCTCTATTTTGAGCCCCTGACACTGGAAGATGTGATTGAAATTATCCATATCGAGCAACCAAAGGGAGTCATTGTTCAGTATGGAGGTCAGACACCTCTCAATCTTGCACGCCAGCTTGAAGCGGCGGGTGTCCCGGTGATCGGAACGAGTCCAGAATCAATCGATCGAGCTGAAGATCGGGAACACTTCCAGAGACTTCTTAAGGATTTGGGTCTGCGACAGCCTCCAAATCGGACAGCCATGAGCGCAGATGGGGCGCTGGAACTGGGTGATGAGATTGGTTATCCCCTGGTGGTCCGTCCCTCCTATGTCTTGGGCGGGAGGGCAATGGAGATTGTCTACAATCGTGAAGACCTTGATGTCTATATGCATGAAGCGGTAAGCGTCTCAAACGAGTCACCCGTTTTGTTGGATCGATTTCTGAATGATGCGATTGAAGTTGATGTCGATGCTGTCTCTGACGGCAGGGATGTCGTGATTGGGGCGATTATGGAGCATATTGAACAGGCCGGTGTTCATTCCGGTGATTCAGCCTGTTCTCTCCCCCCGTTTTCACTCGATGCACCGTTGCAGGATGAACTCAAACGACAGACCCGGGAGATGGCTCTTGCACTGAAAGTAATTGGCCTGATGAATGTTCAATTTGCCATAAAAGGGAGTGAGATCTATGTGCTCGAAGTTAATCCGAGAGCCTCGAGAACAGTACCCTTTGTATCAAAAGCGACTTCACGGCCTCTGGCGATGATTGCAGCTCGATGTATGGCAGGGACTTCTCTCTCCTCCCAGGGGGTAACGGGTGAAGTGGTGCCGGATTATTACTCAATCAAGGAAGCCGTATTTCCTTTTATCAAGTTCCCGGGGGTGGATACTGTTCTTGGACCGGAGATGAAGAGTACCGGAGAGGTGATGGCGGTCGGGCATAGCTTTGGAGAAGCATTCGGGAAGGCTCAGCTTGCTGTGGGAAGTCCTATTCCTGCCAGTGGTCGAGCTTTTATCAGCGTCAAAACATCGGATCAGAGTGAAGTTATATCGGTTGCACGCTATTTTTGTGAGAATGGTTTCGAACTTGTGGCCACAGAAGGAACAGCAAAGGCACTCTCAGCAGCAGGGATAAAAGTTGAAACAGTGAACAAGGTTACTGAAGGTCGGCCTCATATTGTTGATATGATCAAGAATGATGAGATAGATCTGATTGTCAACACTACGGCAGGGAAGGAGAGTCTTGCTGACTCTTATACTATTCGTCGACAGGCGTTGAATCGCAAGGTCACCTATTTCACCACGTTATCAGGGGCAAAAGCAGCTTGCGAAGCTCATGGCCCAAGTGAACTGATCAGGGTAAATCGATTGCAGGATCTACATGGAGAATTAGTCCAATGACTCGGGTGCTACTAACCTCAGCAGGCGCTGAGATGTTGCGTGATGAACTGCAGCGGCTTAAAACAAACGACCGGCCCAATGTGATCAAGGCGATTGCTGAAGCCAGAGCACATGGAGACCTGTCTGAAAATGCTGAATATCATGCGGCGCGAGAACAACAGGGGTTTATTGAAGGCAGAATCAAGGAGTTGGAGTCAAAGCTCTCAAGAGCAGAGGTCATTGATCCGGCTACTCTCAATCCAGGCCGACGTATTGTCTTTGGTGCCACAGTGACCCTTCTCGATATTGAAAACAATGATGAGGTCACCTATCAGATCGTGGGTGACCTGGAGGCTGATCTTGATCGGGGGCAGGTCTCCCTGGGCACACCCATTGCTCGGGGATTGATCGGTAAAGAGGAGGGTGATGAGGTCGAGGTTAAAACTCCAAAAGGGGCAAAATTATACGAAGTCCTCTCCGTCCGTTATCAATAGGCCGATCTATTTTTTTAAGGTGATAACCGGGGGATCACCTGGACGATAGAGTACAGTTATTCTTCCGATCTCCTGAATGTTCTCAGCATTGGCGGCCTCACAGAGCTGGCGGGCAAGCGCTTGTTTTGTTTTTTTGTCAGCTGCAGGCAGTTTTACCTTGACAATTTCGTGTGATGAAAGTGCAACCTTCAGTTCAGCAATCACACCGGCAGTCACTCCGGCGTTGCCAACGGCCACAACGACCTTTTTATTGTGGGCAATTCCTCTGAGTTGCTGACGCTGTTTTCCGGAGAGAACCATTATGACTATTATTCCAATATATCAGGGCCTGACAAAGGATATTCCAAAGCAACAGGCGAGTAAATTTGAAGATGGCCATGTCGGGTTGCCGATAGAGACAACGGTTTAGACGACAGAATCATCTACCACAGGAGCCTCTGATACTGAACGAGGTTCCAGAACTAAATTAATCAACCAAGAGTATTATTGTAAACTTTAAACTGAGATTTGGGGCTTTTTTCAGATCATGGCAAAAAAACGCCGTCAACGGAGTAAAGAGTGGTATGACCGCCATCGCCAGGACGCTTTCGTCCAGCGCGCCCGTCAGGAGGGATATCGCTCACGGGCCGCTTTCAAGCTTGAAGAGATCGACCGCCGGGATCGTCTGTTAAAGCCAGGAATGAGGGTTGTTGATCTGGGGGCGGCTCCCGGCGGATGGGCTCAATTGGCCAGCAATAAGATAGGCCGGCATGGTATTTTGGTTTGTATTGACCTTCTGCCGATGAAGCCTATTCGGGGGGTCTCCATAATTCAGGCCGATTTTCTTGACCAGGATGCCAAATATAAAATCATCAACGCTCTTGGAGAGCAGAAGGCTGACCTTGTAATTTCAGATATGGCCCCCAACTTATCAGGAATCACTGTGAGTGATCAGGCACGAAGCCTTGAACTGCTGCATGGGGTGCTCCTGAGTTGTCGTTCGCTACTGCGGCCTGGGGGGGATCTGGTGGTTAAATTGTTTGAAGGAGAGGGTGTGGCCGACTTCAGACAAGCATGCTCAAGGGATTTTGTTTGCTGTAATATCCGGAAACCTGATGCATCACGAGCTCGCAGCCGAGAGCACTATCTGGTAGCGAAGGGTTTTCGAAATGAAGTAGTAGTGCCCGTAGAGGAAGAAAACAGCTAGAATTCACTTCTGGCAGAAAATTTGGGAGTCACCATGGGACGGCGTTCAGTAAGACTCGGTATCTTAAGGACTGGATTCGGCGTATTGATGATCATAAATCTTCAAGGCTGTCTCCTTACCAAGGTGGTAACTGTACCTCTGCGTGTGGGAGGGGCGATAATCTCTGTTGTGCCTGTAGTCGGTGAGATAGTTGATGAAACGCTTGATACGGCAGCCGATGCCATTGACTTAATCCCGCTTTAGAGCGGGTTGGACTGGATACGTGAATAACCTTACAAAAAATCTGATTATGTGGTTGGTCATCGCCATGGTGTTGATGGCGGTGTTTAACAATTTTGTTCCCAACAGCAAAACTCCTGAAAGAAATATTGACTATTCCACCTTTATTGCTGAGGTTGAACAGGGGAATGTTGAGAGGGTCTCTATCGATGGTCAATCCATAGTCATCCGTATGCATACGGGTGAATATTTTGTTACCCACTCCCCTGGTGATCCAGGCCTGGTTGGTGATCTGTTGAAAAATGGAGTGAAGATCGAAGCCAAGGCTGAAGAAGAACCCTCATTGCTGATGCAGATTTTTATTAGCTGGTTCCCGCTCCTGCTTTTAATTGGTGTCTGGATCTTCTTTATGCGTCAGATGCAGGGTGGTGGTGGCCGAGGGGCCATGAGCTTTGGCAAAAGCCGGGCCAGATTGCTGACCGAAGACAAGAACAAGGTGACCTTTGAGGATGTTGCCGGGGTCGAGGAGGCAAAAGAAGAGGTTCAGGAGCTTGTTGATTTTCTAAAAGAGCCCTCGAAATTCCAAAAATTAGGGGGTCGAATACCCCGTGGTGTTCTGATGACAGGTAGTCCTGGTACCGGCAAGACACTGCTCGCAAGAGCAATCGCCGGAGAGGCGAAAGTACCGTTTTTCACCATTTCAGGTTCAGATTTTGTTGAAATGTTTGTTGGTGTCGGTGCTTCTCGAGTCAGGGATATGTTTGAGCAGGGAAAAAAGAATGCACCCTGTATCATCTTTATTGATGAGATTGATGCTGTCGGTCGCCATCGCGGAGCCGGTCTGGGTGGTGGTCATGATGAGAGAGAGCAGACGCTTAACCAGTTGTTGGTAGAGATGGACGGCTTTGAGGTAAATGATGGGGTCATTGTTATTGCCGCAACCAACCGTCCCGATGTCTTGGATCCGGCACTTCTGCGACCGGGTCGTTTTGACCGCCAGGTTCATGTCCCTCTCCCTGATATTCGGGGCCGTGAACAGATTCTGAAGGTGCATATGCGCAAGGTCCCTCTGGATGATGATGTTGATCCCGGGATTATTGCTCGCGGAACACCGGGTTTTTCGGGAGCTGATCTGGCAAATTTGATTAATGAGGCCGCACTTTTTGCTGCTCGTGCAAGCAAACGCCTGGTCAATATGGAAGACTTTGAACTGGCTAAAGACAAGGTTCTGATGGGAGTGGAGCGAAGGTCTATCGTTATGCCGGAAGAGGAGCGGCTGAATACGGCCTATCATGAATCTGGCCATACTGTTGTCGCCAAGGTATTGAAGAATACTGACCCCGTCCACAAAGTGACCATAATTCCCCGCGGGCGTGCTCTCGGCGTCACCATGCAGCTCCCGGTTGAAGATCGCTACAGCCATGACCGCAATTTTCTTCTTTCAAGAATCGCTGTGTTGATGGGAGGGAGAGTAGCCGAAGAGATCTTTATGGGTCAGATGACAACCGGTGCTGCCAATGATTTTGAACAGGCGACAGATATGGCTCGAAACATGGTCTCACGCTGGGGAATGAGCGATGAGTTGGGTACCCGTATCTATGGAGAAAATGAGTCCGAAGTTTTTCTCGGTCGTGATGTGACCACACACCGAAATCTGAGTAATTCAATGGCAGAGCTGGTTGATAGTGAAATCTCAAGGATCATTAATGATCAGTATACGTCTGCCAAGGAGATTATTGAGACCCATCGGGACAAAGTCGAAACTATGGCCCATGCCCTGATGGAGTGGGAGACCCTTGACGCCGACCAGATCGATGCGGTTATGGAGGGGAGAGATCCAGCCCCACCCTCCTCATCATCTGGCGGATCTCAGTCCGGGAAGGGGTCTGATTCAAAAGAGTCAAAGACCTCCTCGGGTGGCGACTCTGAACCCAGAATGGATAATCCTGCCAGCCACAGCGCGTGACAAGAACAGGAGTCGAGCGCTCAATTGACTGCAATGGCCGCCCTCTTCAGGTAGACCGAACGGTAATCATGGGGGTGCTTAATGTCACCCCTGACTCCTTCTCTGATGGAGGGCTCTACCATCAGCTTCCAGATGCCATCGATCGTGCACAGGAGATGGTGGCGGCGGGTGCCGACATCATTGATATTGGAGGTGTCTCAACACGGCCAGGAGCGGCCCCCTTAGCCGAAGGTGAAGAGCTATCACGGGTGCTTCCGGCGGTCGAAGCGCTTGCGGGCAAAATTTCGGTCCCTCTCTCGATTGACACTTCTTCACCTGTGGTGATGCGGGCAACGGTTGAAGCAGGGGCGGGTTTGATAAATGATGTTTGCGCACTTCAAAGGCCTGGTGCACTTGAGACGGCTTCAGAGCTTGGAGTTCCGGTGTCACTCATGCATATGCAGGGGACTCCGGAGACGATGCAGCGCGCACCGTATTATCCTGATGTGGTTGAGGCGGTGTATCATTTCCTCAAGCAGCGCCAGACCGCCTGTATCGATGCTGATATGGAAGTTGAAAAAATCTTTCTTGATCCTGGGTTTGGTTTTGGGAAAAACCTGGAGCATAATCGGACGCTTCTCTCAGAGCTTAGGGTCTTTACCAGGCTGGGCTCTAAGCTTCTCGTCGGTCTTTCGAGAAAAACCATGATCGATGACCTTCTCGGCCGTCCCGTTCACCGGCGGTCATCTGCCAGCGCAGCGCTGGCATTGATCGCTGCTCAGAATGGTGCCGGAGTTGTTCGGGTCCATGATGTGGGCATGACCCATGATGCTATCCGGGTTTGGGAGGCGGTGAGCAGGAGCGATGGCACTACTTCCCAATTGGGATAGTCGAATAAAACCAATTTCTTCATCTCGGAAAGATGAGATAATAGGGTGAAGCCTTTTTTTGCTCTCTTGGCACCTCCTGTTGGAACTTTGATGGGGGGCGGAGAACCTAAGAGAGCAGAACAGTTCAGATTTTAAGTGTAAGAGAGTAATGAACAGACAATTTTTTGGTACAGACGGAATACGGGGTCTGGTAGGTGTTGAGCCCATCTCACCCGAGCGAATTCTGAAGCTGGGTTGGGCTGCAGGGCGTGTGCTTGCTGGCAAGGGTGGCGGTTCAGTCGTGATTGGAAAAGATACACGGATTTCAGGCTATCTCCTTGAGTCCGCCCTGGAGGCCGGGTTTTCTGCGGCAGGCGTCAATGTCTCCCTGCTGGGACCAATGCCTACACCCGCAATTGCCTACCTGACCCAAACGGCCAGAGCTGATGCTGGGGTGGTCATCAGTGCCTCCCATAATAAGTTTCACGATAATGGGATCAAGTTTTTCTCTTCATCGGGCACAAAGCTCCCGGATGAGATTGAGTTGGAGATTGAGCGCTATATCGATGGGCCCCTGGAGACAGTCACTCCCAGTGCCTTGGGCAAGGCTCGGCGATATCCCCATGCTGCCGGGCGCTATATTGAGTTTTGTAAGGCAACAGTCGACCAGTGCGTCGCCTTTAACGGGCTAAAAGTGGTTATCGATTGTGCCAATGGGGCCACCTACCATGTGGCACCACCTGTTTTCGAAGAGTTGGGTTGTCAAGTTCAGGCAATGGGCGTCACTCCTGACGGCATCAATATCAATCACGAGTGTGGCTCCACCCACCCTCAAGCTCTTCAGCAGCAGGTCGTTGAGTCAGGGGCTGATATAGGGATAGCCCTTGATGGTGATGGAGACCGTTGCCTCCTGGTTGATGCCAAAGGGCAGATTATTGATGGAGATCAGATCCTCTATATTTTGGCAAAAGCCCGCCACACTGCAGGAACATTGCAAGGTGGGGTTGCCGGGACGTTATTGTCCAACCTGGGTTTGGAGAGAGCGCTTGGTGATTTGAAGATTCCCTTTGTCAGAACGGCTGTTGGTGATCGTTATATTCTTGAATATATGGCCGGGAAGGGCTGGGAGCTTGGAGGTGAGGCATCGGGTCATATCCTCTGTAGGGATAAAACCACGACAGGTGATGGGATTATTGCGGCCCTACAGGTGCTCCAGCAGATGATGGTGAGTGGCAAAACACTCGAAGAGCTGGCAGAGGGAATGGATATCTACCCCCAAGTGATGATCAATGTAGAGATTGAGACCAAACTCGGGATTCAACCACTGGAGTTGATTCAGAGTGAAGTTGTGAAGAAGGCGCTTGACGAGGCTGAGGCAGAGCTGAACAGTCGTGGGCGTATTGTGCTCCGCCCCTCAGGGACAGAGCCTCTGATCAGAGTCATGGTTGAAGGCGAGAGCAAGGAGATGATCGATCGAGTGGCGAAGGCGATAGCCGATAACGTCGCTCAGGCTGCCCGCCTTGGCGCCCCGTGACTTGATGAGGCTCTCCTGGTGGGCAAATCGACCGGGAAAAGCGGAATAATAGAGGTTCCCCTGGGGTAATAGAGAGAAAGAAGTGCCAAATAGCACATTGCGTTCCGGGGTGAGCGCCGGTAATATCAGCCGCCGTTTTTCCATTGGTTGAGATGAGGCAAAAGTTCTGATTCGGGCAGGATCAGAGCAACCGGCATCTCTTCAGGGGAACAAAATTCGTTGGCAGGTGAGAACAAGTGAACGTGGAGTTAAGGTGATGCGCCGAACCATGGTAGCAGGGAACTGGAAGATGAATGGAAACCAGGTCAGTGTGGCCGGGTTACTTGATGGTGTTGTCGAAGGATTGGGTAAGAGTGGAGATATTGATGTCGTTATCTGCCCCCCTTTTGTCTATCTGCCAATGGTGGCTGAGAAACTCTCATCCCATGAGATGTTAGCGTGGGGAGGGCAAAATCTGGATACCCATGCCTCAGGAGCCTATACGGGTGAGATTGCAGGGCCGATGTTGCGTGATTTTGGTTGTCGATTTGTCATTGTCGGACACAGTGAACGGCGAAGTCACTACGGCGAGAGCGATCTGATTGTTGCTGAAAAAGCGGCCGCTGCGCTTGAGTGTGGTTTAACCCCGATCGTCTGTATGGGTGAAACTCTGGAAGAGAGGGAAGCTGATCAGACTGAAGAGGTGGTGGGTCGACAGCTCGATGCTGTTGTGGTCTGTCTGGGTTCAGAGGCGTTGGAGCATATGGTGATTGCTTATGAGCCGGTCTGGGCAATCGGGACTGGATTGACGGCAACACCGGAACAGGCTCAGGCGGTCCACGCTTTTATTCGCCAGCGCCTTTCTGCCAGCCATGCCAGAGCTGCTGAGGGCATGCAAATTCTCTATGGTGGTAGTGTTAAGCCTGGAAATGCGTCGGCGCTTTTTTCTCAGCCCGATATTGATGGAGGGTTGATCGGTGGAGCGGCTCTGGATGCTGATGATTTCCTTGGAATCTGTAAGGCAGGATAACTAAATGTTGATTAATATACTTCTCGTTGTTTTTATGCTCTCTGCGGTAGTAATGGTTGTACTGATACTTCTGCAGCAGGGAAAAGGTGCAGATGCTGGAGCGGCTTTCGGAGGAGGCAGTTCCCAATCACTTTTTGGTGCTCGCGGCTCGGCGAATTTTTTAAGTCGGGTCACAGCGGTCCTGGCCACCCTTTTCTTGTTATCCAGTCTTGGGCTCGCTTATCTCTATAACGGAGTTGGAGAGCGCAAAAGTGTGACCGTTATTGAAGAGAAAAGTGAGACAACAACCGAGAATGTGGCGCCGGCAGAGAATGATCTACCAGCCGTGCCTGAGGTTGTTACCGAGCCGGCTGGAGGTGGTGTTCCTGCAGTTCCGCAAAGTGATTGACCCGGCCATATGAAATTGATTGCCGAAGTGGTGGAATTGGTAGACACGCCGTCTTGAGGGGGCGGTGACGCAAGTCGTGCCGGTTCGAGTCCGGCCTTCGGCACCATTATTTTAAATACCTGGCAGAAACCTGGGTTGTTTGTTAACCGCGGGGAATGATAATCCCACTTCAGCAGGGCGCTCCTGAATTGTTCTTTGATCCGTTGATATGGATCAATTAATGGCTATGTTGAGTGAGGAAGGGGGTGTTGAAAACGGGTAATCAGAGTATAATGTCATAAATATTATTAATTGATCACCCAGTAAATACAGTGGGCGGCCTCCCGGCAATGCTTGAAAACTACGTTCCAATCATACTCTTCATGAGTCTCGCCTTGGGACTTGCTGTATTGTTGCTTGTGCTGGGCCGCGCCCTGGGACCACACAAGCCAAGTCAGGCCAAGTCATCACCCTACGAATGCGGCTTTGAGGCCTTTGAAGATGCGCGAATGAAATTTGACGTGCGCTTCTACCTCGTGGCTATTCTATTTATTCTTTTTGATCTTGAAATAGCTTTTCTTTTCCCCTGGGCAGTTGTGATGGATGAGATCGGTACCTTTGGCATTGTCTCGATGTTGATTTTTCTTGGCGTGCTGGTGGTTGGTTTCATCTATGAGTGGAAGAAGGGAGCGCTTGAGTGGGAATAACAGCTAAATGGCTTTAGATGGCTTGATGGAACAGGGGTGGGCGACCACAACCCTGGATAGTCTGATCAACTGGACCCGTACCGGGTCAATGTGGCCCTGTACTTTTGGCCTTGCCTGTTGTGCTGTAGAGATGATGCAGACCGGCGCCTCTCGCTACGATATGGATCGGCTGGGCGTCATGTTCAGGCCCAGTCCTCGCCAATCAGACGTTATGATTGTTGCCGGAACCCTTACCAATAAGATGGCCCCTGCACTGCGCAAGGTCTACGATCAGATGCCGGATCCGAAGTGGGTGATCTCTATGGGATCGTGTGCCAATGGTGGGGGTTACTATCACTACGCCTACTCAGTTGTCAGGGGGTGTGATCGTATCGTGCCCGTCGACGTCTATGTGCCGGGGTGTCCTCCAACTCCGGAGGCACTACTCTACGGGATCATTCAGCTGCAGAAGAAAATTCGGGCTACCAACACTATCGCACGGTAGAGGGGAGTTGTGAGTACTCAAACCACCATTGTCGAGAAAGTCCAGGAGATTCTTGGTTCTGCAGTTGTCGATATGACAACGTCCAAAGGCCAGGTAACCCTGGATATCGTTAAAGAGGAGATAGTGAGGGTATGCACTGTGTTGCGTGATACTCCAGAGCTGGCCTTTGAACAACTGATTGATATCTGCGGCATTGACTATCTCCAATACGGGGAGGGCAATAGGGAGATAAACCACACCGGACCTCGCTTCGGGGTGATCTATCACCTGCTTTCAGTCACAAAAAATCATCGTCTGCGTCTTCGGGTGCTGCTCGATGATGATCCACCCGCTATAGAGTCTGTTGCCGATGTCTGGAGTGTTGCGAACTGGTTTGAGCGTGAGGCTTTCGATCTCTTTGGAATTATTTTTGATGGTCACCCTGACCTTCGTCGGATATTGACTGACTATGGTTTTATTGGTCATCCCTTCCGCAAGGATTTTCCCTTAAGTGGTCATGTTGAGATGCGATATGACGAGGAAAAAGGTCGAGTGATCTATGAGCCTGTCACTATCGAGCCTCGGACCCTGGTGCCCAGGAAATATGCAGCGAGTGATGATCAACCCGCAACCCAGAACCGGGAGGGGCGAGATGGGTGAGTTAAGAAGCTCTACCATCAACTTCGGCCCTCAGCATCCGGCGGCACACGGGGTGTTGCGGATGATTGCCGAGCTCGATGGTGAAGTGGTGCAACGTCTTGATCCTCATATTGGCCTGCTCCACCGAGGGACTGAAAAGCTGGCTGAAACAAAACCCTATAATCAGTCCATTGGCTACATGGATCGGCTCGACTATGTCTCCATGCTCAGTAACGAGCATGCCTATGTTATGGCTATCGAAGCGCTGCTGGGAATCTCCCCACCCGTCAGGGCTCAGTATATTCGTGTCCTCTACGATGAAATTACCCGTATTCGCAACCATCTAATGTGGATCGGAACCCACGGTCTTGACCTTGGGGCAATGGCTGTTTTTCTCTACGCCTTCCGGGACAGAGAAGATCTCATTGACTGCTATGAGGCCGTCTCCGGGGCACGTCTTCATGCCGGTTACTATCGACCCGGTGGGGTCTATCGGGATCTGCCAGAGCGGATGCCAGAGCATCAGCAGAACGACAGAATCAGTGCCAAAAAGCTGAAACGCCTCAATGAGGATCGGCAGGGGTCACTGCTCGACTTCATTCAGGCCTTTACCGATCGATTTCCTGGTCACATCGATGAATTGGAAACCCTGCTAACAGATAATCGGATCTGGAAACAGCGAACCGTTGACATAGCAGTGGTCTCACCCGAACGTGCTCTTCAGTTGGGCTTTACCGGCCCCATGCTTCGTGGGTCAGGGGTTGAATGGGATCTTAGGAAGAAACAGCCCTATGAGGTTTACGACCGGGTTGATTTTGATATTCCTGTGGGTACCAACGGCGATACCTATGATCGTTATCTGATCCGGATGGAAGAGATGCGTCAATCAGTACGGATCATGCGTCAGTGTATTGAGTGGTTGCATCAACACCCAGGCCCGGTCATGGTTGATGATCCTAAGGTAGCACCCCCCAGGCGTGAGAACATGAAAGGGGATATGGAATCACTGATACATCACTTTAAACTCTTCTCGGAGGGCTATTCTATTCCTCAGGGTGAGACCTACCAGGCTGTGGAGCACCCCAAGGGTGAGTTCGGCATCTACCTGGTTTCAGATGGATCAAATAAGCCCTACCGTCTCAAAATCAGAGCTCCATGTTTTGTTCATCTTGCTGCTTATGATGAGATGGCAAAGGGGCATATGCTGGCTGATGTGGTCGCTATCATTGGCACAATGGACATCGTTTTTGGCGATGTCGATCGATAGGTTGATTTAATAATGCTCTCATCAGAATCACTTGCAAAAATCGATCTTGAAATCGGCAACTACCCCGCTGAACACAAAGAGGCAGCGGTGATGGCTGCACTGCGGATTGTTCAGGAGGAGCAGGGGTGGCTGAGCGGGGAGACGATAAGGGATATTGCAACCTATCTCGAAATACCACCCATCCGAGCCTATGAGGTGGCTACCTTCTACTCAATGTATGAACTGGAGGAGACGGGGCGCCACAGAATTGAAGTCTGCACCAATATCTCCTGCATGCTAAGGGGTTCTGATGGGGTGGTCAGCCATATTGAAGAGCGTCTGGGAATAAAAGTGGGAGAGACAACGGCAGACGGTCGCTATACCTTGAGAGAGGTGGAATGTTTAGGGGCTTGTGTTGGCGCACCGATGATGCAGGTGGGTAATGGTTATTATGAGAAACTGACGACAGAGTCGATCGATGCGATTCTGGATGGCCTGGAGTGATGATGATGTCGGTGCGTACCTGTCTTCCTGATCCTGAACTCCAACAGCCCTGGACCCTTGAATCTTATGAGAGAAGTGGCGGGTATAGTGTCTGGCGTCGAATTTTAAAAGAGAAAACTGCACCCGAGGCGCTGATTAATGAGTTAAAGCAATCCGGGCTCCGGGGTCGTGGAGGAGCGGGGTTCCCTACCGGTCTTAAGTGGAGTTTTATGCCTCGGAATGCTGAATGTCAGAAGTATATTGTCTGTAACTCAGATGAGGGTGAGCCAGGAACTTGCAAGGATCGTGACATTCTTCGCTTCAATCCCCATGCTCTGATCGAAGGGATGGCAATTGGAGGTTATGTGATTGGAGCCACGGTAGGTTACAACTACATTCGTGGTGAATATTATGAACCCTGGCTTCGTTTTTCAGAGGCTGTCAATGAGGCCCGTCGGGCGGGACTCCTGGGATCCAATATTTTTGGCAGTTCGGTTGATTTCGAGATCCATAGCCATCGGGGCTGGGGCGCCTACATCTGTGGTGAGGAGACAGCACTCCTTGAATCCATAGAGGGCAAAAAGGGACAGCCTCGTTTTAAGCCGCCCTTTCCAGCACAGTATGGGCTCTTCGGCAGGCCTACCACCATTAACAACACGGAGACACTTGCCGCAGTTCCGGCAATCCTCAAACACGGTGGAGAGTGGTTTGCGGGACTGGGAGTTGAAAACTCAGGTGGAACCAAGATCTTCTCTGTTTCAGGCCATGTCAATAATCCAGGCAACTTCGAGGTCCCCATGGGGACTCCTTTTGCAACGCTTCTGGAGATGGCAGGCGGAGTGCTCAATGGCAACAGGCTCAAAGCTGTTATCCCAGGGGGCTCATCTGTTCCAGTACTTCCAGCGGCAGTGATTATGGAGTGCACCATGGACTATGACTCTCTGAAGAATGCCGGGTCGAGCCTGGGGGCGGGGTCGGTTATTGTCATGGATGAGACCACCTGCATGGTGAGTGTGCTCGAGCGTCTTGCCGGCTTCTACCATCATGAGTCCTGCGGCCAGTGTACGCCCTGTCGTGAAGGGGTGGGGTGGTTGCACCGACTGTTGCAACGGATCAATAACGGCGAAGGGAAGGCGGAAGATCTCGATACTCTTCTCGATGTTGCCAATCAGATAGAGGGCCGCACTATCTGTGCACTTGGCGAAGCTGCCGCCTGGCCAGTGCAGAGCTTTATGAAACACTACCGACATGAGTTTGAAGCCAAAATACCCGGTTTCGTGTCGACGGTTGAACAACCGGCAGAGTGAGGAACAAAGAGAGCTGAAAATGGCGCAGATCGAACTAAATGGCCAACAACTTGAGGTCCAGGATAATCAGATGCTGATCCAGGTGGCAGATGCTGCCGGGGTCTATATCCCGCGTTTCTGCTACCACGAAAAATTGTCTGTTTCAGCGAACTGCAGGATGTGCCTGGTTGAAGTTGAAGGCGCCCCTAAACCGCTGCCCGCTTGTGCAACACCAGTAACTGATGGGATGAAAGTCAAGACCCGCTCCGCTATTGCTCGTGATGCTCAGCAGGGAACGATGGAATTTCTGCTCATCAATCACCCCCTTGATTGCCCCATCTGCGACCAGGGTGGCGAGTGTCCACTGCAGGACCAGGCTGTCAGTTATGGGAAAGATAATTCACGCTACCACGAAGAAAAAAGAGCAGTTAGCAGTCCTGACATTGGGCCTTTGGTCGCCACAGCAATGACGCGATGTATTCATTGCACTCGCTGTGTCCGGTTTGGTGAAGAACTGGCCGGAATTATGGAGATGGGTGCTGCGGGACGGGGAGATCACACATCGATTGGGACCTATCTCGGTGAGACCATTGAATCAGAACTCTCTGGAAATATGATAGATCTCTGTCCAGTGGGCGCCCTGACCTCAAAGCCCTCTCGTTTTTCTGCACGCTCCTGGGAGTTGTTGAGCCATAACTCCATTGCCCCTCATGACTGTCTTGGTTCCAATCTCAAAGTACAGACCTTGAGAAACAAGGTCATACGCGTACTCTCTTCTGAAAATGAGAGAATTAACGAGTGCTGGCTCTCAGATCGGGATCGCTTTAGTTTTGAAGCCATCAGTGGCAACGACCGGCTGATGACCCCCATGGTTCGTGAGCAAGGCCGGTGGCGAAGCGTCGATTGGCATGGTGCCCTTGAGTTTGCGGTTGAAGGGTTGCGACGAGTTATTGCAAAGCAGGGTGCTGAGAGTATTGGCGCACTGATCTCTGCGAGTTCAACCCTTGAAGAGGCTTATCTTTGTCAGAAACTGATCAGAGGTTTGGGTAGTCATAATGTGGACCATCGGCTGCAGCAGCAGGATTTCCGTGATGATCAACTCGATCAGCCACCACCTGGACTGGGACGGTCGATCGCTTCACTTGAGAGCGTTAAAGCAGCCCTATTGGTGGGCTCAAATATCCGCAAGGAGCAGCCGCTGCTGGGTTTGAGGCTCAGAAAGGCTGTTCTTGGCGGTGCTGAAGTTGCTTCCATTAGCGCACTCGATTACGCCTTTAACTTTTCTCTCCGCTTTAACCAGATGGACGCCCCAAGTGCGATGCCGAAGAAATTGGCCGAGGTCGCAGCAGCTGTTGCCAAGGCAAAGGGGGTGGCCGTTCCTGAACCGGTTGAACAACTTCTTGATAGTAACGGTATAAGTGGTGAGGCAGATGAAATTGCCGAAATGTTGCTAAAAGGAGGCCAGGATGGGGCGGTAATCCTGGGCTTTGGAGCACTTTCACACCCTCGGGCCGCTACTTTGAAAATGCTTGCCCACTGGATTTCGGAATTGACAGGGGCCAGCTTTGGCCTCCTGGACCGCGGCAACAGTGCCGGAGCAACCCTGGCGGGCTCTCTTCCACTGCATCAACAGAGCGAGTCGAACCCGGCCGGACTGAATGCGAAAGAGATGGTGAGAGAGAAACTGGCGGGGTATCTGCTTTTCGGTGTCGAGCCAGAACTTGACTCTCTTGAACAGAGTGCTGCACAGGAAGCGATGGTAAAAGCTGATTTTGTGATCAGTATCAACCCCTACTCCTCGGCGGGAAGAGAATATGCCGATGTGATTCTGCCTTCTGCCGCATTTACTGAAACATCGGGAACCCACCTGAATTGTGAACATCAGCTTCAATCCTTTGAAGGGGCTGTAGAACCTCCAGGCGATGCTCGCCCAGGTTGGAAGATCTTAAGAGTGATGGCCAATATGCTCGATATTGACGGATTTGATTTTATCTCTTCAGAAGAGGTGCTTGAAGAGGTGAAAGCAGGTGATAGGGGAACAACGGGAGCCCAACTGCCTGATTGGGAGTTGATTGCAGGCGATAAGCCGAGGGTTATCCAGGATCAGCGACTGGAGTCTGTTAATGAGATCTCCCCTTATCGACTTGACTCAACCCTCCGGCGAGCAGAATCATTACAGATTACTCGAGATAACCAACTCTCCAAGGTCAGTATGTCAAGCCCCGAGATGGAGCGTTTGGGAATTGAAGAGAACCGAGCAGTTGTGATCAGTGGCATCGGGGGGAGAGTTTCACTTCCCATTATCTCAGATCAGCGAGTACCCGCTGGTTGTATCCACATACCGTTGGCAACCGAAGAGGGGCAAGTGTTAGGCGGCTCTTCTTTCGTTACCCTGGAGATTGATTGATATGGACTCTATTCTCTCTCTCTGGGCATGGTTACCCATCTGGCTACAGAGCGTCATTATCGATCTTCTGTTGATAGTTGCGATTATGGTTCCCCTGATCCTTGGGGTTGCCTATATGACCTATGCTGAGCGCAAGGTTATTGCCTTTATGCATGTACGCATGGGACCAAATCGGGTGGGATGGCGCGGCTTGTTACAGCCGATTGCAGATACCCTGAAGTTAATCTTCAAGGAGATTATCTTTCCCAAGAATTCAAACAGCTATCTCTTCCTCATTGCCCCCATGCTCTCCCTCGGTCCTGCCTTTGCAGCCTGGGCGGTGATCCCCTTTACAGACCAACTGGTGCTGACCAATATTGATGCCAGCCTGCTCTATGTTCTGGCACTCTCTTCTGTGGGGGTATACGGGATTATCATTGCAGGGTGGGCCTCAAATTCAAAATACGCTTTTATAAGCGCAATGCGCAGCGGAGCCCAGATGATCTCTTATGAGATTGCAATGGGTTTTGCCCTCGTCGGTGTGCTTATGGCGGCTGGAAGTCTCAATTTGAAGGAGATTGCCCTGGCTCAGGAGGGAGGTATTCATCAATGGTTCTTCCTCCCTCTATTCCCCCTCTTTATCGTCTATTTTGTCTCTGGAGTTGCAGAGACCAACCGTTTGCCCTTTGATGTCGCTGAGGGTGAGTCAGAGATCGTGGCCGGATTTCATGTGGAGTATTCAGGGACAGCATTTGCACTCTTTTTCCTTGCCGAATACGCCAATATGATACTGATTGCCGCATTGACCGTGATCCTGTTTCTTGGGGGTTGGATGGCTCCTTTCCCCATCATCCCCTTTACCCTGATTCCACCCATTGCCTGGTTCTTGATCAAGGTCTGTGGGGTGCTCTTTTTCTTTCTCTGGTTCAGGGCCTCTTTCCCTCGCTATCGCTATGACCAGATTATGCGGTTGGGGTGGAAAGTATTTATTCCGGTCACCATTGTCTGGATTGTGGTTATTGCGGTGGCAAAGCTCACCCCTCTCGGATTTATCTTTAGTTAGGGGGAGGCGATGAATAAGATCAAACATCTGCTTCAAACCTTTCTCCTGCTTGAGTTGGTCAAGGGGCTCGCCCTGACGGGACGTTATTTCTTCAAGCCGAAATTCACCATTCAGTATCCGGAAGAGCGGACCCCCATGTCGCCCCGTTTCAGGGGGCTGCATGCCCAGAGGCGCTATTCCAATGGGGAGGAGCGCTGTATTGCCTGCAAACTGTGTGAGGCGGCATGTCCGGCACTTGCGATTACTATTGATGTAACAGAGAGGGAAGATGGCAGTCGGCGAACAGAACGTTACGACATCGATCTGTTCAAATGCATCTATTGCGGGTTCTGTGAGGAGGCCTGTCCTGTCGATGCCATTGTTTTGACTGAAGTCTGTGAATACCATTTTGAAGAACGTGGGACAAATGTGATCACCAAGACTGAATTGCTGGCCCTCGGGGAGAAACACAAGACCCGGATTGATCTCAATCAAAAAGCGGATGCACCTTATCGGTAAATGGAAGGAAATATGGATTTTGCACAATTAGCGCTCTATTTTTACGGCACCGTTTTGGTGGCTTCTGCGGTGGCTGTTGTGACGTTACGTAATCCCGTCAGATCGGCTCTCTTCCTGATTCTCGCTTTTTTCAGCGCAGCTTGTGTGTGGATTACGTTAGAGGCAGAGTTCCTTGCCATTGTTCTGGTACTGGTTTACGTGGGCGCCGTGATGGTGCTCTTTCTCTTTATTGTGATGATGCTTGACATCAATCTTGACCGTTTGCGTGAGGGCTTTACCCGATATCTCCCTATTGGTTTTCTTGTCGCTTTGGTAATGGTCGTTGAGATGATTTTGGTGTTCTCTACTGATGAATTCAGTGTAGAGCAGTTTCCAAGGCCCGACCCCCATCTGAGTGATTACAGTAATGTCAGGGAGTTGGGAAGCCTTCTCTATACAACTTATGTTCTTCCCTTCGAACTGGCCGCCCTTATTCTCCTGGTGGCCATTATTGCGGCAATCAGCCTTACCCACAGACGCCGTTCCGGCACTTTGCATCAGAATCCTGCCGATCAGGTTAAGGTAAAGAGCAGTGATCGTCTCCGAGTGGTTAAGATGGCCGCCTCACCTCAGGTTGAACAGACAGAGATAACCCACGAGGAAGAGAGATGATTCCATTAACACATTATCTGATACTGGGTGCGATATTGTTTGCGATAGGAATTGTCGGCATTTTTCTTAACCGCAAGAATGTAGTGATACTCCTGATGTCGATCGAACTGATGCTGCTATCGGTCAATATCAATTTTCTGGCCTTCTCTCACTATCTTGGTGACCCTGGAGGCCAGGTTTTTGTCTTCTTTATTTTGACTGTGGCCGCGGCGGAAGCAGCGATAGGTCTCGCAATCCTGATTGCGCTGTTTCGAAATCGCCGTACTATCAATGTTGATGATCTGGATATACTCAAGGGTTAAACGGTGTCAGCTACTATGCAAAATTTAGTTCTCGCCACACCTCTGGTCTGTCTGTTGGCAGCACTTGTTGCTGGATTTTTCGGTAGAGCCATAGGCAGAGTGAATACCCATCGAGTGGCAATAGCGGGTGTTGCCGTCTCCTTCCTGCTCTCTCTCTTGGTCTATATCGATGTGATGGGAGGAAGCTCATTTAACGGCACTGTCTATACCTGGGCCACCAGTGGAGGTGCTTCATTCCAGGTTGGTTTCCTGATTGACGAACTCTCCGCAACAATGATGGCGGTTGTTACTTTTGTCTCACTGATGGTCCATATCTATACGATTGGTTACATGGCTGAAGATTCTGGATATCAACGTTTCTTCAGTTACATCTCTTTGTTTACTTTTGCCATGCTCATGCTGGTGATGTCGAATAACTTTGTCCAACTCTTCTTTGGTTGGGAAGCCGTCGGGGTTATCTCCTACCTCCTGATTGGTTTCTGGTATAAGAGAGAGAGTGCAATTTTTGCCAATCTCAAGGCATTCCTGGTAAATCGGGTTGGAGATTTCGGCTTCCTCCTGGGGATTGCAGGAGTTCTCCATCTCTTCGGCACACTGGATTATGCCCCTGTTTTTGCCAGTGCACCGGATAAAGCCGGTCTGTTGATTAGTGGTTGGCATCAATGGGAGTGGCTGACCGTCATCTGTCTGCTTCTGTTTGTCGGGGCAATGGGAAAAAGCGCCCAGGTTCCCCTCCATGTCTGGTTGCCCGACTCCATGGAAGGCCCAACTCCGATTTCAGCACTGATTCATGCGGCTACGATGGTAACAGCAGGCATCTTCATGGTTGCCCGCATGTCTCCTCTTTTTGAGTTTAGTGAGACGGCACTGACAGTCGTACTGGTGATCGGTGCGATTACCGCATTTGCAATGGGTCTTGTGGGCATAGTCCAGAATGATATTAAACGCGTTGTTGCCTATTCGACTCTCTCGCAACTTGGTTACATGACTGTCGCACTGGGAGCATCCGCCTATGCATCAGGGATTTTCCATCTGGGCACTCACGCTTTCTTCAAGGCGCTTCTGTTTTTGGGTGCCGGATCAGTCATCATTGCCATGCATCATGAGCAGGATATGCGCAAGATGGGGGGGCTGCGTCGCTATATGCCGATTACCTATATCACCATGGTCCTTGGCTCTCTTGCATTGGCTGGAATTCCGCCGTTTGCCGGGTTTTTCTCAAAAGATGCGATTATTGCAGCAGTGCATAACTCAACACTGGCTGGTTCTGGTTTTGCCTATGTTGCTGTCTCTCTGGCTGTATTTATCACTGCAATCTACTCCTTCAGGCTACTCTTCATGACCTTTCACGGGGAGACGAGGATGGATGACTCTGTGCGCTCCCATCTGAAAGAGTCTCCATGGGTTGTAACCCTGCCACTTGTTATCCTGGCGGTTATGTCAGTGATCAGTGGCGCACTCTTTATGGGCCCCATGCTCTTTGGAAACTATTTTGGCGATGCCATCCTGGTACTTCCACAACATGATGTTTTAGCAAAACTCTACCAGGATCTGCACCATGCAACCGGAATAGACCTAAGGTGGGGGATGTTCACCCATGCCATCCAGACTCCGACGTTCTGGTTAGCTGTAGCGGGCGTCATTACCGCCTGGTATCTCTATCTTTATCGTCCGGAACTTCCTGAGAAGATCAAATCCCGATTCGAATGGGCCTATACCATTCTTGATAACAAGTATGGGTTTGATCAGTTTAATCAGCGGGTATTTGCCGGTGGAGCGAGAAATCTGGGCGGCTGGTTGTGGCGAGTCAGTGACATGCGGGTAATTGATGGTTTTGTTATTAATGGTACAGCACAAACCATTGGTTGGTTGTCGGGCGTAGTGCGAAATATCCAGTCAGGATTTGTCTATCATTACGCTTTTGCCATGATTATTGGCTTGGTTGTTTTGATGACCCTGTTTGTTTTCTAGCGGTATGAGAGATCGAGTTTTTCATGACATTATTAGATAATAATATCCTCAGTCTGGTCATCTGGCTTCCCATCCTGGGGGCAATAGTGGTGCTGGCGACGGGTGGAGATAAAAATGCCCCATTAGCAAAAAAGCTTGCGCTTGGTTTTTCTCTGGCTGAATTTGTTGTCAGTATTCCGCTCTTTACCCGCTTCGATCGCACTACTTCATCGATGCAGTTTGTTGAACAGAGTGAGTGGGTTCCCGGTTTTGGGATTGAGTATTTTCTTGGTGTCGATGGAATTTCCATGCCATTCATCCTTCTCACTACGATTCTGACAGTCGTCGTAGTGATTGCGGGTTGGGAGGTCATCCAGCGACGAGTAGCGCACTATATGGCAGCCTTCCTGTTTATTGAAGGACTTATGATCGGTGTTTTCTCTGCCCTGGACGCAGTTCTGTTCTATGTCTTCTGGGAAGCCATGTTAATTCCGATGTTCCTGATCATTGGGATCTGGGGTGGCGATAATCGGATCTATGCAACCATAAAGTTTTTTCTCTATACCTTGCTGGGTTCACTTCTGATGTTGGTCGCTTTTGTCTACCTCTACTTTAAGACGGGCAGTTTCAACATTCTTGAATTCCATGCAATACCGCTGAGCCTGAGTGTTCAGACACTTCTGTTCTTTGCTTTCTTCGCTGCTTTTGCTGTCAAGGTTCCAATGTTCCCGGTTCATACCTGGCTGCCCGATGCTCATACAGAAGCACCCACGGGAGGTTCAGTGATCCTTGCGGCCATAATGTTGAAGATGGGCGCATATGGTTTTCTTCGGTTTAACCTCCCTATCCTGCCCGATGCCAGTAGGGAGATGGCGGGCTTCATGATCACCCTATCCTTAATAGCCGTGGTCTACATCGCATTGGTTGCATTGGTTCAAAAGGACATGAAGCGGTTGATTGCCTACTCTTCCATTTCACATATGGGTTTTGTCACCCTCGGCTTTTTTATCTTCAATGCCAACGGGATAGAAGGTGGAATTATCCAAATGATCTCCCATGGGTTTATCTCCGGCGCCCTCTTTCTCTGTGTTGGAGTGCTCTACGATCGAATGCATTCAAGAAATATCGATGATTACGGCGGGGTCGTTAACACCATGCCGATTTTTGCCTCTTTCATGATGCTGTTTGCAATGGCAAATGTCGGCTTGCCAGGCACCTCTGGATTTGTAGGTGAGTTTCTTGTAATTATGGGCTCCTTTCAGGTTAATGGCTGGTACGCCGCGCTGGCGGCAACAACCCTCATCTTTGGGGCTGCCTACACACTCTGGATGTACAAGAGAGTTATCTTTGGCAAGGTTGTGGCTGATGGGGTCGCAGCACTGAAGGATATTGGCTCCAGAGAGATTCTTTTTCTTTCAATTCTGGCCATCGCGGTACTTGGGTTGGGGCTCTGGCCCAATCCGCTTCTTGAAGTGATGCACGTTTCTGTAGATCACCTCCTTGACCAGACTGCAATTTCTAAATTTTGATTATGAATATTGATCTCAATATCGCCGCTGCACTGCCGGAAATGATACTGGCAACAATGGCCTGTCTCATTCTCCTGATAGATGCTTTTTATGGGAATCGCTATCGGCAGCTCACTTGCTGGACGAGTATTGCAACTCTGCTCTTGGTGGCGCTTCTTGCTGCCAGTGATATTTCCACTCAATCTGATGTTGCTTTCGGCGGCATGTATTTTGATGACCCCCTTGGTAATCTGCTTAAGGCGGCGATATTCCTCTCCACAGCAGTGGTCTTTCTCTATTCCAGAGAGTATCTGGAACAGCGCGATATTCAGAGTGGAGAGTTTTATGTGCTCGGTCTGTTTGGGGCGTTGGGCATGTCAATCATGGCTTCAGCAGGGAACTTCCTGACCATCTACCTTGGACTTGAACTTTTAGCGCTCTCTCTCTATGCCCTTGTTGCCTTTAATCGAAAATCAGATCGTTCTACAGAAGCAGCGATGAAGTATTTTGTCCTTGGAGCGATCGCATCAGGTATTTTGCTTTACGGCCTCTCAATTCTGTACGGATTGACTGGAACCCTTGATATCACGGGTGTCAGTACAGCCCTTGCAAACTCTGAAGTTAATAATCAGGCCATCACCCTGGCCCTTGTCTTCATTGTCGTCAGCCTTGCTTTTAAGCTTGGGGCAGTCCCTTTCCATATGTGGCTACCCGATGTCTATCAAGGTTCTCCTACTGCGACCACTCTCTACCTTGGGAGTGCGCCTAAACTGGCTGCCTTCGCAATGATTATGCGACTTCTTGTGGGCGGTTTAGAGAACTTCCACTCTTCGTGGCAAGAGATGTTGGTGATTTTGGCGATCCTCTCAATGGGTGCTGGCAACCTGATCGCCATCGCACAGACAAATATAAAACGAATGCTGGCCTACTCAACAATTTCCCACATGGGCTTCTTTTTATTGGGTATCTTGAGCGCAACAGAAACGGGTTACAGTGCATCTCTTTTTTATGTCATGGTCTATTCGGTGATGGCATTAGGCACATTCGGTATGATCCTGCTGTTCTCCCGCAGGGGTTTTGAAGCCGAAGAACTCTCGGATTTCAAAGGGCTAGGCCAGCACCACCCCTGGTACGCTTTTCTGATGTTGTTGTTGATGTTTTCAATGGCTGGAGTTCCGCCCACTGTCGGCTTCTACGCCAAACTTTCAGTTATTCGTTCAGTTCTGCAGGTTGAATTGGTCTGGGTAGCTGTAGTCGCTGTTCTGTTTGCGGTTGTGGGTGCTTTCTACTATCTCAGGGTCATCAAGCTTGTCTATTTTGACCACGCAGAGGGTGAAGCACTCATCGTCGAATCCCCTGTGGCCAATAAGGTGATGTTGAGCATCAATGTACTGGCTTTGATTGTTGTGCTGCCCTGGATGGGAGAGATCATCAGCTTTTGTACCGAGGTAATCACCAGTTTGGCGGGGTAGCCTATTTGGCTCTTGCCAAGAGTCCCCACCTCAATTAAAATTCGCCGACGCGATTGCGGGGTGGAGCAGTCTGGCAGCTCGTCGGGCTCATAACCCGAAGGTCGTAGGTTCAAATCCTACCCCCGCTACCAAAAACAGGTGCCAGCCTGAGTTAAAAAGGGCCGGTTCCTAAGAAAAAACCCCGCTGTCGCGGGGTTTTGTGGTTCTGGAGTGAAATGAAGGTGTTTTTTTGGGCCATAGGCCCATTTTTTTCGGGAGTAGATAATGAGTAGTCGAGATCAGGTACTGGAGTCATTGCTCAGCCCTGCGGTCAACTCATTGGGTTATGAACTTATTCTTGCCGAAAGAACGGGAAGCCATGAGAACGGAGTTCTCAGGTTGTATATCGATGGTCCTCTAGGGATCAGTGTTGATGATTGTTCCAGGGTGAGTCGACAGGTGAGTGCACTGCTCGATGTTGAAGACCCGATTTCAGGCCATTATTCGCTTGAAGTCTCCTCTCCTGGAGTTGATCGGCCTTTAGTGTCTCCAGACCACTATCGGAGTTATGTTGGCCACAAGGTGAAAATTACAACAGCAAGACATATCGATGGAAGAAGACGTTTTGGAGGTCATCTTGAAGAAGTTACCGAAGAGGGTGTGATCGTTGATGTTGATGGTGAAGCCTATGAATTGCCGTTTGCCGAAATTGAGTCTGGAAAGTTGAATCCTGACCTGACAAAAAGTGAGAAGTGAGATTATAAAAAGATGGGAGCGTGGTGATGACAAATAATGAAATTCTACTGATGGTTGATGTTGTCTGTAGTGAGAAGGATTTGGATCGGGAAGAGGTATTTCTTGCTCTGGAGGCTGCTCTGGCAACAGCAAGCCGAAAACGCCATCTGGGTGATATTGAAGCCAGGGTCAGTATTGATCGTGAGACCGGTGAATACGATACTTTCCGTCAATGGGAGGTCATTGAGGACGACGTTGAGATGGAGTCACCCGATCGACAGATATTTGTTGCCGATGCAGCGAAAGAGAATGAAGGCATAGAGGCTGGAGATTTTATTGAAGAACCGCTTGCCCAGGTTCCATTTGGACGCATTGAAGCACAGGCTGCCAAGCAGGTTATTATACAAAAAGTTCGTGAAGCTGAGCGTGAGCATACCGTCGCCAGATTCAGCGAGCGACAGGGTGAGATGGTGATGGGTACCGTCAGGCGGATGGAGCGTGGCGATGCCATTGTGGATATAGATGGTTCGGAAGCCCTTCTCCATAAGAGCAAGATGATCCCTAGAGAACCATTGCGAACGGGTGATCGGATCAGGGCCATTCTCAGTGAGGTCGCTTCCTCACCACGAGGTCCACAGCTCTACCTCGATCGCATTGACAATGATCTGCTAATAAAGCTTTTTCGGTTGGAAGTTCCCGAGATCGGTGAAGGGCTGATTGAGATCAAGGGTGCTGCCAGAGACCCCGGCTCAAGGGCAAAGATTGCCGTAAATTCACTGGATCCCAAGATCGACCCGGTAGGTGCCTGTGTCGGCATTCGGGGCTCAAGAGTTCAAAGCGCCTCCAATGAGATCAATGGAGAGCGGGTTGATATTATTACCTGGTCGGAAGAGCCGGCTCAATTTGTTATTGAGGCCATCAAGCCTGCTGAAGTGGACTCAATTCTGGTTGATGAAGAGAACCACAGCATGGATATTGTCGTTGATGAGTCTCAACTCTCCCAGTCAATCGGTAAAGGAGGGCAAAACGTCCGTCTGGCCTCGGTGCTTACCGGTTGGGAACTCAATATCATGACTGAAGCAGAGGCCACTGAAAAACTTGAATTAAGTGCCCAGAATCTGAGTCAGCGACTCATGGAGGAGCTTGATATTGATGAGGATATCTCATCAATCCTGGTTCAGGAGGGCTTCTCGTCCCTTGAAGAGGTTGCTTATGTTCCCCGCCAGGAACTGGTAGACATCGAAGAATTCACTGAGGAATTGGTTGATGAACTGAGGAAGCGTGCTGAAGATACGCTGCTTGCCAAGGCAATCAGTGATCAGCAGAAGCTGCTTCCAGCGGAAGATCTTCTCAATATGGAGGAGGTAAGTGATGAATTGGCGGCCAAGCTTGCAGCTAATGGAATACGATCAATGGAAGACCTTGCTGAATGTGCCGTCGATGAGTTGCTGGAGATAGAAGGGCTTGGACTGGAAAGTGAAAAAGCAAGCGTACTGATCATGGCTGCACGTGCCCCATGGTTTGAAGAGGCTGATAATCAAGATTCTTGAGGAGGTCCCATGGCTGAAGTGACAGTAAAAGATTTTGCAGGCTTGATCGGCGTCTCTCCAGAGAAGCTGGTGGAACAGTTGAATGAAGCAGGAGTAAAAGGCAAGGAGGTCGATACACTGCTACAGGAGGATGAGAAGCGCGCGCTGTTAATACACCTGCAAAAAAACAAAGAGGAAAAAGAGATAAAGAAAGAGAGTGGGGGCAGGCACATCATTCTGAAACAGCGCTCAACCAGCCAGATCAAGCAGAAATCTCGTACCGGAAGCGCCCGAACGGTTCATGTTGAAGTCAGGAAAAAGCGTACTTTTGTCAAACGGAGTGAGCTCAATCCCGACGCTCCAGAGCCAGAAGTCCCGGAAGAGACAGAGACAGATGAACACACTTCACCAGAGAGTAGTATCGAGACACCGGTTGTTGAGGCAAAGGATGAGAGCGGCACGTCTGAATCCACTCCTCCGGCAGATGAGACAGCCCCAGAAGGGGTTGAAAAACCGGTTGAAGAGAAAGAGATTGTTGATCAGGCCGACACTTTTGAACCTGCCTCTGTAGAAGAGAAGCCAGAGCCCATCCCAGCTAAAGAGGTTGCCCCTGAACCTACAAAGGAGAAACCTGATTCGCCTCCAAAAGAGAATCGACGGGGACGAAGTGATCGAAAAAATCGTGGAAAAGACAAGCGAAATGAACTCCATGTTGGGAAAGATGTAAAAGGGCGCCGCCGTAAGCGGCCTTCGACTTCACAGTCGAGGAAGGTAAAGACCAGTATGTCCGGTCAACATGAATTTGAGAAACCGACCGCCCCGGTCATCCGTGAAGTAGCCATCCCGGAGACAATTACAGTTGGTGAACTTGCCCAGGGGTTGGCCGTAAAAGCAGCAGATGTGATCAGAAAGATGATGGAATTGGGAACCATGGTCACGATTAATCAGGTTCTTGATAGTGATACCGCAACCATTGTCGTTGAAGAGATGGGGCATAAGGCCACATTGATCTCAAACGATGATATTGAGGAAGCTGTTAGTGAGCTGAGTAGTGAAAGTGGTGAACAGGTGAGCCGTCCCCCCGTGGTGACGGTGATGGGTCATGTTGATCATGGAAAGACATCACTGCTGGACTACATAAGAAAATCCAAAGTGACCTCAGGTGAGGCTGGAGGCATTACTCAGCATATCGGCGCATATCAAGTGAGTACAGATAAAGGCGTGATCACCTTCCTCGATACCCCGGGACATGCTGCCTTTACCGCGATGCGTGCACGCGGTGCAGATGCAACAGACCTTGTGATTCTGGTTGTTGCTGCTGATGATGGTGTTAAGCCTCAAACCATTGAAGCCATTCACCATGCCCGCAGTGCGGGAGTCCCGATTCTGGTGGCCATTAATAAAATGGATAAGGAAGAGGCCGACCCTGACAGAGTAAAACAGGAGTTAAGCGGTCATGAAGTGGTCCCTGAGGAGTGGGGCGGGGATGCAATGATGGTCGCTGTCTCTGCTCATACCGGTGAGGGAATTGACACCCTCCTTGATGCCATTTTGTTGCAGACTGAAATGTTGGAACTCTCTGCGGTCGCTACCGGCCCAGCCTCAGGAGTGGTGGTAGAAGCTCGTCTCGATAAGGGTAGGGGCCCAGTTGCTACGGTTCTGGTACAGCGAGGGAGACTGACTCGGGGTGATATTGTTCTGGTGGGCCGCGAAAGTGGCCGAGTCAGGGCATTGATTGACGAGTATGGCAAGAGTGTCAAGGAAGCCGGTCCTTCCGCACCTGTAGAGGTGCAGGGCCTGGACGGTGTCCCAGTTTCTGGAGATGACCTTGTAGTGGTCAGTGATGATCGAAAGGCTCGTGAAATAGCCCTTCACCGCCAAGGTAAATTTAAAGAGATCAAGCTTGCCAGGCAACAGAAGGCAAAACTTGAAAGCATGTTTGAAACCATGAGTGAAGGTGAGACAAATACATTGAATGTATTGATCAAAGCCGATGTACAAGGTTCTGTAGAAGCAATCAGTGATGCGCTTGTTAAATTATCTACCGATGAAATCAAAGTTAAAGTCGTTCATGGAATGGTCGGTGGGATCAATGAGTCTGATGCCAATCTTGCAATGACAGCTGAAGCAATTATTGTTGCATTTAACGTCAGAGCAGATGCGGCGGCACGAAAGTTGATTGAAAGTGAGGGCATTGATGTTCGTTATTACAATGTTATCTATGATGTTGTTGATGAAGTTAAGGCTGCAATGTCTGGAATGCTGGCACCTGAGATCAAGGAACAGATAATAGGTAATGCTGAAGTCAGGGATATATTCCGAGCCCCAAAAATTGGTGCAATTGCCGGGAGTTATGTTACTGAGGGAGTAGTCAAACGAAATTCCAGGGTTAGAGTGCTTCGGGATAATGTGGTGATTTTTGATGGCCGAATCGACTCACTCAGGAGATTCAAAGAAGATGTCACTGAAGTCAAGAACGGTTTTGAATGCGGCATTGGAGTGAAGGACTACAACGATATCAAGGTGCATGATCAGCTTGAGATTTATGACTCGGTAGAGATCGAACGTAAGATCTGAGATCTATACGGATATCCACTGGAATCCTGAAGTAATGAGTACAGACCGTCCACGTCGAGTTGGTGCACTGATCCACCGGGAATTGGCTCAGGTGATCTCTCGAGAGATGGATGATCCTCGTGTAGAGCTGGTTGCGATCACTACAGTTGATGTGAGTCCGGATCTCAAGAATGCAACTGTTTTTATATCTTCTGTTGGAGATCAGAGTGCCTCACAGACAGCAGTTGAAGTGCTCAATGGGGCAAGCCATTTTTTGCGTCGACATCTTGGGCACAACATTGATCTTCGTGTTACCCCAGCATTGCGGTTTCGCTACGATGAGTCAATTCAAAGAGGTGCCGAGCTTGAGCGCCTGATCGATGATCTGGTCAAAAAACCTGAAGACAATCAAACGGATTAGTTAATAAGCATGGGCAGAAGAAAAAGACGGGGCGATAAAGTCAATGGCATGTTGCTCCTCGACAAACCTGTTGGCATCACTTCAAACGGTGCTCTGCAGGATGTTAAGCATCTGATGAATGCGGCCAAAGCAGGACATACGGGAAGTCTCGATCCTATTGCTACTGGTCTGCTGCCACTGTGTTTTGGGGAGACAACCAAGCTTTCCGGATATCTCCTAGAACTTGAGAAACGATACTGGACGCGGATACGACTTGGCCAAAGCACTGAAACGGGTGATAGTGAAGGGGCGATTGTCCAAACCCGTGCAGTAGAGCTGAATCAAGACAGGATTGAAGCTGCACTTGAACATTTTCGTGGCACCTTTGACCAGATTCCACCCATGTATTCAGCCATAAAGGTTAATGGCCAACCACTCTATAAGCTGGCTCGTCAGGGAATTGAAATTGAGCGCAAACCTCGTCAGGTTACAGTCTACAACCTTGAGCTGGCGGCCTTTGATGGCGTTGATCTCGAGTTGGAACTTGAGTGTTCCAGTGGTTTTTATGTTAGAGCCCTAGCCTACGATCTAGGGGCTGCTCTAGGCTGTGGCGGGCATGTCACAGCACTTAGAAGATTGAGTGTCGGAGATCTTGATATTGCTGATGCCGTTACTTTGGATCAATTGAAAGAGTGTGGTGCAGCGATAGAGAGGCGAAAAATGCTGATTAAGGGCGAAGAGGGTTTGGCCCACCTGCCTCGGGTAGATCTTTCTGTTGATGCCGCGTTTTATCTCTGTCGTGGACAGGATGTTCGGGCCGATGGCCTGCCTCAGGAGGGTATGGTCAGGTTGTTTTCAAGCGATAGCGGATTCATCGGTATCGGCCAGATCACTGATGATCACAGGGTTGGGCCTAAGCGTCTGTTTGTAAAGAGATAATCAATTATACGTCAGAATGGCAAATATCGCTTGTCTGCAGAGGAGTGTATCGGTACTATTCCACGGTTTTTATAGTGTTAGCTGGTCGCCGTGCCGGCAGCACAATCACAACTCCTAAGGAGCTTATTAATATGTCATTTGACGCGGCGCAGAAAGCCACAATTGTAGAGGAATACGCCACAAGCAAAGGTGATACCGGTTCTCCGGAGGTACAGGTTGCCCTACTGACTCACCGTATTCAGTACCTCTCTTCGCATTTTAAAGAACATAACCATGACCACCACTCCCGACAGGGTCTGCTCAGGATGATCAACCGTCGTCGAAAGCTACTCGACTATCTGAAAAGGAAGGATGTGGAGCGGTATCGTACTCTTATTGGCAGGCTCGGATTGCGCAAGTAATCGCATTTTTCATTCACCCAATACCTATCGGTATTTCAAGAACTAATATTGAGGGAGCAGCTAGTGACCCCTGTTGTTAAAACATTTATGTATGGCCAGCACGAAGTGAAGCTGGAGACTGGCGAGATCGCCAAGCAGGCTGGTGGTGCCGTTATTGCCAGTATGGGAGATACCATGGTGATGGTTACTGTGGTTGGAAATCGAAATTCTCAGCCACGTGATTTTCTACCGTTGACGGTAGACTACGAAGAACGTACCTATGCCGCTGGACGTATTCCGGGGGGATTCTTCCGCCGTGAAGGACGCCCGTCTGAGAAGGCAATTCTCACCTGTCGGTTGATTGATCGTCCTATCAGGCCGCTATTCCCAAAAGGGTTTAGCAATGAAGTCCAGGTGGTCATCACTGTCCTTTCAGTTGATCCAGAGATTGATCCCGATATCATTTCAATGATTGGGACATCAGCCGCCCTGGCACTTTCAGGGATACCCTTTAATGGGCCGATGGCAGCAGTTCGGGTCGGGTATATAGATAACGAATACATCCTCAACCCAGATGCTACCCAGCTTCAAGAGAGCCCCCTTCTTGATCTGGTTGTTGCGGGCACAGAGAGTGCTGTATTGATGGTTGAATCTGAAGCCAAGGAACTTTCAGAAGAGCAGATGCTTGGAGCAGTGCTCTTTGGCCATCAGCAACTCAAGACAGCCATCTCTGCAGTCTCAGAACTCGCTGCGGAGGTTAATCCCGAACCCTGGGATTGGACCGCTCCTGAGACTGATACCTCAGTGGTAGATCAGGTTGCCCAGGCTGCGGGTGATAGTATTTCAGAGGGTTACAGTATCCCCGAAAAGACAACGAGACAAGATAAGCTGGCTGAGGCCAGGGATCGGATTGCTGAAGCTTTAATCAATGAAGAGACCACCCCTGATGAGGTCGAAGCGATTAATGCGGCAATCAAGGGTTTGGAGAAGAAGGCGGTACGAGGGAGGATCATTGATGGTCAACCCCGAATCGATGGTCGTGATACCCGTACTGTCAGGCCAATCTCGATCAGGACGGGGGTTTTGCCTCGAACTCATGGTTCCTCACTTTTCACTCGTGGAGAGACTCAGGGAATAGTGACAACAACATTGGGAACCGAACGTGATGCCCAGATTATCGATGCCCTTGAAGGGGAATACAGGGATCGGTTCATGCTCCATTATAACTTCCCCCCTTACTGTGTTGGAGAGACTGGCAGGGTCGGCTCACCCAAGCGTCGGGAGATTGGCCATGGCAAGCTTGCGAAGCGGGCGATCGCTGCAGTTATACCCTCTGATGAAGAGTTTCCCTATACCATGAGAGTCGTATCGGAGATTACCGAGTCAAACGGATCAAGTTCAATGGCTACAGTCTGTGGAACCTCATTGGCGCTGATGGATGCAGGTGTGCCGATAAAGGCGCCTGTTGCCGGTGTCGCTATGGGTCTGATCAAAGAGGATGACAAGTTTGCAGTCTTGACCGATATACTTGGTGATGAGGATCATCTGGGTGATATGGACTTTAAGGTCGCCGGCACTGCCAATGGCGTGACCGCACTGCAGATGGATATCAAGATCGAAGGTATCACTGAAGAGATCATGGAGACCGCTCTGGGTCAGGCACGTGATGGACGGCTGCATATTCTTGCTGAGATGGACAAGGCCATTTCAGGCCCTCGTCAGGACATCTCAGCTTTTGCTCCTCGTATCACCACCATCAAAATACCATCAGACAAGATTCGGGATGTTATTGGCAAAGGTGGCGCCACAATTCGTTCACTTTGTGATGAGACGGGCACTTCAATCGATATCGATGATGATGGCACAGTGAAGATCGCTGCTGTTGATCAGGTCGGGGCAGATGAAGCCAAACGTCGAATTGAGCAGATCACGACCGATGTTGAAGTTGGAAATATCTACGAGGGTAAAGTGGTTAAATTGATGGACTTCGGTGCTTTCGTCAACATTCTCCCAGGTCGTGACGGTTTGGTTCATATCTCCCAGATTTCCCAGGAGAGAGTCGAACGGGTAAGTGATGAGTTGACTGAGGGTGAGATGGTCAGGGTCAAGGTTCTTGAAGTTGACCGTCAGGGGCGTATTCGCCTGAGCATAAAAGCTATTCAGGAAGACGATGAGTAGACGTCCGACACATTGAAAATACAATAAGGGGTCAATCGACCCCTTTTTTGTTTCCTTACCACTTTGGAGCATACCCTATCTGTTTCGAAGGGATTGAAATCAAATTAGGGGTTTAAGCGAGTATGAGAGTCTTGGTTCAGCGGGTAGAAGAGGCATCGGTAACAATAGATGGAGAGGTGATTGGCCAGATTGGGGAAGGTCTAGTGATCCTGGTTGGTTTTTGTACCAGTGATCGTGAGGGATTAATTGAACCCATGGCACTACAAGTGGTCAACCTTAGAATCATTGCAGATGAAGAGGGGCGTTTCCAGTATTCGTTGATGCAGAAACCCGGGGAGATACTGGTTGTTCCTCAGTTTACCCTCTATGGGGATACCTCCAATGGGCGACGACCCGATTTTACTCAAGCGCTAACGCCGGCATTAGCATCAGATCTCTTTGATATTTTTGTCCACGTGCTTGAAGAGAAACTGGGGGAGGAAAGGGTTGCTGGCGGCCGGTTTGGCGCTGAAATGAAAGTGGCACTGGTCAATGACGGCCCTGTTACCCTGATGCTTGAAAAATAGCCCATTAAAAAAACGATTTATATCAAGGGCTCATTGGATTATAGTGTTCACTAATAATGATAGGAGAAAAACAGCTAATGAGTAATACAGAAGAGCCCGGGCCAGTTCCCATTACCCCCAATGAAGCATTTGACCTGTTGTCATCAAACCCACAGGCAAACCTGATCGATATTCGTTCAACAATGGAGTATCTGATGGTCGGCCACCCGGCGGGTGCCATTCATATTCCCTGGTTGGATGAGCCCAACTGGATCCCAAACCCACATTTTGTATCCAGAGTCAGAGAGTTAATGCTTGGCGGCCCTTTGGGGTTGGATGAAAAAACCCCTCCAACCATTATTTTAATCTGTCGCAGTGGAAGACGCTCTCAGGAAGCGGGCAGGGCATTGCTGGAAGCGGGTCTGGTTCAGGTTTTTCATGTAGAGACCGGTTTTGAAGGTCCCTTAGATGATAACCACCATCGGAGTACTCTCGGTGGATGGAGGCATGACAACCTGCCCTGGCAGCAGTGCTGATCACCAGGGAAGGTTTCCCCGGATTGTGTCTTGGGCCCGACTAGCGCGTTTGATTGAAAGAGAGTGCTGAGCCGGTAACACCCTCTCGAAGGGTGCCGTGATCGTAGACGATCTGGCCGCCGACGATCGTAATCTGGGGCCAACCGGTCAGGGAGCGACCTGAAAAGGGGCTCCAACCGGCACGACTCCAGACATTTTCGTCTCGAACTTCGGTAATATTATCGATATCAACAAGAGTGAGATCGGCATCGTAGCCCTCACCAATGATCCCTTTGTTGGGGATTCCGTAGACCTCAGCCGGACCCTGGCACATCCATTTCAGGATCTCCTGCAGCGTGCATCTCCCGACACTCATGGCCGTCAGCATTAGGGGCAGAGAGATCTCCACTCCGGGCATGCCTGATGGTGAGGCCGGGTAGGGGGAGGACTTCTCTTCAAGGGTATGGGGGGCATGATCTGTGGCGATTATATCGAGCACTCCCTCTTTAAGCCCTGCCCAGAGTGCCTTTTCATTCCCGGGGCGGCGAATGGGAGGATTCATCTGCACCCGGGACCCCTGCTCGTCATAATCATCGGTGGTGAGAAAGAGGTGATTGGGGAGCGCTTCGGCTGTAACCTGAGAAGGCTTTCCCTGTCGCAGTCTTGTCACTTCTTCAGCAGTGGAGAGGTGAAGAATATGGAGGCGTCTGCCGTATCTTTGTGAAAGATTGAGGGCCCTTTCAGTAGCGATCAGCGCACACTTGGGATCACGAATTTCTGAGTGTAGGGAGGGGGGGTAGCGGCTATTCTGTTGACCCAGAAAATGAGTCATCCGCTCCTGGATGCGCTCTTCATCTTCCGCATGGACAGCAATTAATCGTGATCCGGATGAGAAGATTCGATCCAGGTCTTGCTCTTTGTCAACCAGGAGATCTCCGGTGCTAGCGCCCATAAAGATCTTGATTCCACAGACCGGTGCAGCGGTGTTAAGGACATCCAGATTGTCAGGTGTAGCACCAATAAAAAAGCCGTAGTTGGCGACACAGATCCGGGAAGCACGTTGTAGTTTTGCTTCTAATGCACTATGGGTGGTGGTGGTTGGGCGGGTATTGGGCATGTCCAGAAAGCTGGTCACCCCACCCCTGACGGCAGCACGTGAACCTGTGCCCAGATCTTCCTTGTTGGAGGCTCCCGGATCACGGAAATGAACCTGAGGATCGATAACACCAGGCATAAGGATAAGCCCTTTGGCGTCAGTCTCCTCTTTTCCAGACTCAGGGATAGAGGAAGAGATAGCGGAGATTCTACCTTCGCGGCAGGCAAGATCCCCCTCAAGCAGCGAACCATCCTGCCTGGCTATCTTGGCGTTCCTAATGACAAG
>DIIC01000050.1:58346-58540 GCA_002420425.1 Proteobacteria bacterium UBA5680
TCGTGCAAGATTGCTCTCTAGCCCCGGTCTGTTTGTCACATTGGCCTGAATTTGCATAGAGGTCTCATTCAGTGGGGATGGTTGGGTTTGTTCCGCTATTGATTGGAAAAGCCTGATACATCGTAAATATTGAGGAAATATTAGTTCCCGAGCGGTGAATAATGTGGGTGAGCATCCAGAGGGGAGGACAACAA
>DIIC01000013.1:0-13376 GCA_002420425.1 Proteobacteria bacterium UBA5680
TGGAATTTATAATCACTTCGGGCGAAAAACCAATGGAACAGAGTTGCCGGATTACCTGCCATTGATGGTCAGTTTTCTTTCACTAACGACTGAATCAAAAGATGACCCGGTTAGGGATAAATTTATTACAGAGTTTATTTTGCCGTTTCTGCCGCCGATGCGTCTTCGGCTGGCAGAGTTAAAAACGCCATATCTCTATCTTCTTGATGCCTTGGAGAAAGTTATAAACCTCGAAGTAATAACGCAACCGTTGTCAAAACCAACAGAACATAAGGTGGAAAGCTATGTCGGATAAATTCTTTTTCATCGGTCTGCCCTACATCACTATCGTGCTGTTTTTCGGTGGTATCATCTACCGCGGCTTTAGCGGGCTGATGAGTGAACACCGAGGAGTGCCAAAGTGGGACTGGACCGTCCGCGGTGACTATCTTTGGACAACCCGTTCGACCGGGTTTTTTGGCCGAGTCTCCATCGGACCGGCTTCCCTATGCCTGCACTGGGGCATAATTATCCTGTTTTTTACCCATGCTATTGGATTAATTGGCGGTGCGTACAACCTCACTTCCTGGGTGGATTTTTTCCGCTGGGTGGGGCTCGGCGCCGGAATTCTATTTCTCTATGGCATATCTTGGGCTTTGGTGCGGCGGATCACCATCCCGCAGGTAAAGGCAATGAGCACGCCGGATGATTATATCGTCCTATTGTTCCTGATAGTGATTGGTGGTTTGGGGCTTTATCAATCCGCGGTGGAACTGGTCTGGGGAGTTTCTTATTCGGTGGGCCCGTGGATCGGCAGCGTTTTCAAATTACAGCCGGATATTTCTATGATTGTCGGCGTTCCGCTTGTCAACAAATTGCACCTCATCGTTGCCCTGCTGTTTTTTGCTTACTTGCCATTTACCAAACTGGTGCACATTTTTAGCTATCCATTCGGATACATAGCGAGGCCCTTTATTTCCATGAGGAAATACGTGGCATTGAAAAAATAAGGAGCTTCAAGAAACCCCTAAGACATATTCCGTCCGCGCCTAGAGGTTAGTATGGCCACCGCTGCCGTATTCGACACGAGGAAACAATATTCCGTCCTCGTTATGAACACTATGGCCTTCACCGTCAACTTCGCGGTGTGGACCATGTTCTCGGTAATCGGCATCAAGATCAAGGATGAACTGGGTCTCAACGAAACCGCGTTCGGCCTCCTCGTAGCCACACCGATCCTCACAGGTTCCCTGGCGCGCTTGCCCCTTGGATTGCTCACCGACCGGTATGGCGGACGCGTCGTCTATTTCATTCAGATGATTTTGGTTGCCATGGCCACCTATGGGTTGGCCTTCGCCGACCAATATTGGCAATACCTTGCGATTGGTCTTTGTGTCGGCTTAGCCGGCGGCTCGTTCGCCATCGGTATCGCTTACACCTCCGCGTGGTTTCAGAAAGAGCGACAAGGCATGGTGTTGGGTATTTTCGGCGCGGGTAATGCGGGTGCCGCCGTCAACACCTTTGCCGCGCCGCTGATCATCGTCGCCCTGGGCTGGCGGGCAGTGCCAACCATCTACTCGGTGACAATGCTGGTGATGGCCATCGTCTTTTGGTTCTTGACCTATCCAGACCCTCAACTCGAAAGACGCAAGAAATCCGGGACACTGCCGACCCTCACCAGCATGCTGGAACCGCTCAAAGAGGTCCGGGTGTGGCGGTACGGTCTCGCTTATTATTTCGTTTTCGGCGGGTTTGTGGCACTCGCTCTTTGGCTGCCGAAATACTATATGGCGGAATACGGCCTCGAACTGACGATGGCGGCATTTATCTCTCTGATCTTCACCTTGCCTTCCGGTGTCATCCGTGCCCTGGGTGGCTGGTTCTCCGATAAATGGGGCGGCGAAACGGTGACCTGGTGGGTATTTTGGATTTCAATCGTTTGTCTATTCTTCCTGTCCTACCCGTCGACGACCTTCATTATCCATGGAATCAGGGGAGACGTCTCCATTGATATTCGTGTCGGCGTGATCCTTTTTACGGTTCTGGTATTTATCGTTGGCATTGCCCAGGGCATCGGCAAGGCCAGCGTTTACCGGAGTTTGGCTGACCACTATTCGGGCAATATGGGCAGTGTCGGCGGCATGGTCGGGGTTATTGGCGGGCTTGGTGGGTTCACTCTCCCCATTATGTTCGGTATCGCTGCCGACGCGACCAACGTGCGCAGCAGCGCCTTCATGCTGATGTACTGTGTTCTCGGCGGGGTGATGATTTGGAACTGGATGACGATCAGGAGCGAGCGCCGGGAGATTCTCGAACGGGATCCCGCCCTTCGTCAACAGATGGTCAACGAAGAATTGCTGGAGGTGAGGGCGCGCGGTGGCCGCTGGTTGAGGGGTTGGCGCCCGGACGACGAAAAATTCTGGCAGGTGACCGGACGGGCGATCGCCATGCGAAACCTGATCTTTTCCATGCCGCCGCTGTTGTTGTCCTTCGCGGTGTGGATTGTATGGAGCGCCGTGGTCATCGAACTTCCCCGGATCGGCTTCAAATTCACCACCAGTGAGCAGTTTTGGCTGGTCGCAGCGCCGGGCATTTCGGGTGCCGCCCTCAGGCTTCTTTATGCCTTTGTCGTGCCTATCTTCGGAGGCAGGAACTGGACCGTTTTCAGTACATTGTCCCTGCTGATCCCCACCTTGTGGCTGGCGCTTGCGGTGCAAGATCCCAGTACCGACTATGTGGTGTTTGTCGTCATTGGGCTCCTCTGCGGGCTTGGCGGCGGTAATTTCTCGGCAAGTATGGCCAATATCAGTTTTTTTTTCCCCAAACGGATGCAAGGCACCGCGCTTGGTTGGAATGCAGGGATCGGTAATCTCGGCGTCGGCATAGCGCAGGCCGTGGTGCCGATGGTCATATTCGCGGGTGCTCTCACCATCAAGGGCGGGAAGTCACAGTCTTACGTGCATGGCAATGTGGTGAGTGAGGTCTGGTTACAGAATGCCGCTTTCATCTGGGTTCCGTTAATTCTACTGGCGGCTTTGGCTGCCGGCTGGGGCATGAACAACATCCGCGATGTTCGAGCGACATTGGGTGAACAGCTCGTGATCTTCCGGCGCAAGCACGCCTGGCTGCTGGGCGTGCTCTATACGGGTACGGCTGGCTCATTCATCGGATTTGCGGCCGCCTTCCCCATCCTTTTGTTAGCGCTGTTCCCGGAATCTAATGTCATCACGTGGGCTTTTATCGGGCCAATCATTGGTGCCTTAGTTCGTCCGTTAGGCGGTTGGCTGTCCGACCATTTTGGCGGTGCCAAGGTCACCTTCTGGAATTTCGCCATTATGCTAGCGGCGGCAGTCATGGCGCTAATTTCCTTGCCTTCTGAATCGGGCGGCAACGAAATTTATGGGTTCATAGCCGCCTTTATGCTGCTTTTTATCACCACGGGAATTGGCAACGCATCGGTGTTCCGTTTGGTGCCGACCGTATTCTTGACGTTGCACGAGCACTGGGCCGATAAAAAAGATCAGGCAACGCGAGAGGCGGAAATTTCGGCCGGCGAAATTGAAGCATCCGTCGCCTTAGGCTTCACCGCCGCTATCGCTGCGCTGGGACTGTTCTTCATCCCGGCGATGGTCGCTTTATCTATTGAATCGACAGGTACGCCTCAGATCGCCCTGATGGGCTTCATCATATTTTACGCCACTTGCCTGTTCGCAACTTGGTGGTGGTATCGGCGCGATGGAGCAGAAGTCAGATGCGATTAGGCGGTGCCAGAGAAACAACAACTGACAGCAAGAGGGGAATGACATGACCGAATTGACGAAAAGGAATGCTGAGAGCACGGTCTCTCAACAGCGTGGCATGCTCGGGATGAGCACCCTGGCTTTCACTGTATGTTTTGCGGTCTGGACGATTTTCTCGATTATCGGAGTGACGATCAAACAGGACCTTGGGTTGAACGAAACCCAGTTCGGTATATTGCTCGCGTCTCCAATCCTAGCCGGATCACTAAGCCACGTCGTGCTCGGCATCTGCTCCACCCAGTATGGCGGGCGCGTCGTATTTACCATTACGATGGTGCTAACGGCGGTCGCGGTCTGGCTGCTGTCGGCGGTCTCCACCTATCCAATGTTTTTAATCGCTGGTCTCGGCGTTGGATTTGCCGGCGGATCCTCCGCTATTGGTATCACCTATGTATCCAAATGGTACCCCAGGGAAAAACAAGGTTCGGCGCTGGCGTTCTTTAGTGTCGGCAATATCGGAGCAGGAGTGACCAATTTCGGTGCGCCGTTTCTTCTTTTGGCGTTGGGTTGGGAGACCACCGCCCAGGTCTATTCCGTGGTCCTGCTGATTACGGCGATCGTCTTCTTCGTCGTGACGAAAGATGACCCGGTGACCGCGGCTCGCAAGGCAAAAGGTGAGAAATCAAGCGGCGCGCTGGTTGAGCTTGAACCGCTGAAGAAACTCCAGGTTTGGCGTTTCGCGATCTATTACTTCTTTGTTTTCGGCGCCTTCGTCTCACTGGCGCTGTGGTTGCCCCACTACCTCATTGGTGTCTACGGCGTCGATATCAAGACTGCCGGCATGCTCGCTGCATTGTGTATACTGCCGGCCGGTCTGTTCCGAGCCTATGGACACCGCCTCGCCGTCAGATACGGTGCACGGGCACTGATGTATGCGGCTTTTAGTGTTTCGGTACTGTGCACCTTCGTACTCTCCTATCCGGAGGCCGAATTCGTTATCAGTGGAGTCAAAGGCACGGTCTCTCTCTCCATCGGTATGGGGCTCGGTTCCTTCGTAGCCACGATCTTCGTGCTCATTTTCTTCATGACGCTCGGTATGGCCGCTGTCGACGAGCACATTCCTGTTTATTACCCTAACCACATCAGCCCGGTTGGCGGTCTGGTCGGTATGATCGGCGGATTCGGCGGCGTCGTCCTGCCGATCGCCTTCGGCGTCCTTGCCGACCTGACGGGCGTGTGGACGAGTAGCTTCATGCTGCTCTTTGTTCTGGTTTCGGTCGCACTGGTATGGATGCATTTCTCGATCCGATCGATGGAACGTGGCGCCCTTGCGGCAAAACCAGGCGCATTACCGGCACTGCCGGAAATGCAAGAGATACACGGCGAGGCGCAGGTGGGCGCGCTCGGTCCGGTGATCGAGGACTGGCGGCCGGACGATGAACAGTTCTGGGAAGCCAAGGGCAGCAAGATCGCCAACCGCAATCTATGGATTTCTATCGTCTGCCTGCTGCTCGCCTTCGCCATATGGCTGGTGTGGAGTATCGTGGTGGCCAAACTACCGGCAATCGGGTTCAAATATACAATGGACCAGTTGTTCTGGCTCGCCGCACTGCCGGGTTTGTCCGGCGCAACTTTAAGAATATTCTACGCCTTCATGGTGCCGATCTTCGGTGGCCGGTTGTGGACCACGATAACCACAGCGTCGCTGCTGATCCCATCTCTCGGTATCGGCTTCGCCGTACAGGATCCGGAAACGCCCTATCTGGTCTTCCTGGTGTTGGCGCTATTATGCGGCTTCGGTGGCGGCAACTTTGCATCTTCCATGGCTAACATAAGTTTCTTCTTTCCGACCAAACAGAAGGGCAATGCGCTGGCGCTCAATGCCGGGCTCGGTAATACCGGCGTTAGTGTCATGCAGTTCATCGTGCCGCTGATTATCACCGCCAGCGTGTTCGGTATGATCGGCGGTGAGCCGCAGACGACCTCAGCGGGAACCAAGCTTTGGCTGCAGAATGCCGGCTTTATCTGGGTGCCGTTTCTGATCGCTTCGACGATCGCCGCCTGGGTCGGTATGAACGACATCAAATCGGCTAAGTCCTCGTTCAAGGATCAGTCGATCATTTTCAAACGCAAACATAACTGGACCATGTGCTGGCTCTATACCGGAACTTTTGGATCCTTCATCGGCTATTCTGCCGGCTTCCCACTGCTTGCCAAGTCCCAGTTCCCGGAGGTCGACTCGCTGCAATTCATCTTCCTCGGGCCACTGATCGGTGCCCTTTCGCGGGCGTTCACGGGCTGGATATCCGATAGAATCGGCGGCGGCCGGGTCACCCTCTGGACCTTCGTGCTGATGGCAGCGGCAGTCGGCGGCGTGCTCTTCTTTATCGGCATCAAGGATCAGCCGGGCGCGTTCTGGGGCTTTTTCGCCATGTTCATGATCCTGTTCTTCGGAACCGGCGTCGGCAATGCCTCGACGTTCCAAATGATCCCGGTAATTATGCGCAACGAGATCGGCCGGCTCATGCCCGAGCTCACAGGTTCAGATCGGGTGCGGCAGGCAAACAAGGAATCGGCGGCAATTATTGGCTTCACTTCGGCGATCGCCGCCTATGGCGCCTTCTTCATCCCGAAGTCCTATGGTTCCTCGATTGCCCTCACCGGTGGGCCCTCGGCAGCGCTGTGGGCTTTCCTAATCTTCTATGTCACCTGCGTAGCATTGACGTGGTTCGTCTACACGCGGCCAGGCGGGTTGCTCCATGACATTGAACGGGGCTTGGTTTCAACAGACCCCCAAGAAGCAGCTGAGAAATAAAAAGTGATACTACCAGGACGCATTCACTGTCATTGGCTTTAGTTTAGCCATTGCCGTGTACGGCGCGGTTATCATACGGTAAGCTTTCCTAGAGATGGCTACTATGATATTGACCGATTTACTTGTCCGCCGCGCCGCCAGCAGACAGTATTGGGCGGAAGAGAAGATTCGGATAGTTTAAGCCGAATCGTTTTAGATGGTCTTCGTGGCGAAGTGAAGGGTCTCCGCCGCGAGGCCGCAGCAACTCAAAGATGCCCTGGCCGAGCAGATGCTGGAGAACCGTTTCTTAAAAAAAAGCATGATCGAGGATATCGAATAAGGTAGCCTAAACCTAGATACACACCACAGAAGTTAGGTATGGACGGCTTTAAAAGGAATCTAGTGGGGTGAAAGCGTTACTGATCGATGGGCTTAACCTGATCCGCAGAGTCTATGCCGCTGTGCCTGATGATGGAATCGGGGCGGATCATTTTGAGGGTGTGGTGCTCTCATGCGAGCGTTGCCTTCGGCGTGCTCTTCGTCATCATCAGCCTACTCATGCAGTGAATGTCCTTGATTCTGGCCAGAGGAGCTGGCGTCATGAACGTTTTGCCGACTACAAGGCAGACCGCCTTCCTGCCCCGGCCCCTCTTTTGGAGGGGATGCCCCGGTTGGTTGAACTATTTGCCGAACAGGGGGTAAGGACCCTCTCTCCTCCTGAGAGTGAAGCGGATGATGTGCTTGCAACCCTCGCGACCGGTATTTCAGATCACAAGGGTCAGTCAGTCATCCTTTCGACAAACAAGTCGATGTGCCAACTGCTGAATGAGAACATTGAGGTCTATGATCACTTTGCAGACCGTGCATTGGACGCTGCATTTGTTCATGACCGGTTCGGGGTGGCCCCAGAGCAGTTGTTAGACCTTCTTGCACTTACCGGGGAGCGGCGCCTCAACATTCCTGGAATCCATTCTATAGGAATCCGAACAGCCGCCAAGCTGGTTGCTGATTATGGTGACCTCAGCCATATCCTTGAGGCTGGAGAGGAGATTCCGGGCAAACTGGGTGCAAAGTTACGCCAGGGAAGCGATGCCGCATGGCTCTCATATGAGCTGATGCAACTGCGCTCAACTGTCGTCTTGGGGGTTAATCTGAGTGAATTTCGGTATGTTCCGCCCAGAGAGGAGTCCTGACAACCCAATAACTCACCAATAGAGGTGTTTAGGAGCCTCGGTTGATGATGTGGTGGTAGAGATTTCGATAGCCATCAGCAACCACTTTTCCAAAGAGGGGATCACTATCATCATTTTCAAGAGAGCTTGACTCCGGCCACATCTCATCAGGCAGTAGTTGTTCAGCAAGGGGGAGCGCTTCATTGTCTTCATGAAGAATATGCTCTCTCATCAGGGCGGCATAGGCCGCCAGCTCTGTACGGATCTCTTCCCATGGAAAGAGAGATTCCTGAGCAACTGCCCGGCACGAGGTGGAGACCCTCTGCCCCAGATCTTTTAGAGTCAGATGTTCCTGATTAAGGGTTTGAATGAGTTCACGTGAAGCGGGTTCGATCACTGCCAGTTGATTCATTATCTTCTCTTCAATAGGGTGGTGAAATGTCTCCGGGTAGCAGCACAGATAGTCCATACAGTCACCCAGGAGAACGTAATTAGGCTCACCACCCTGATCGACGCGAACCAGTTCCTCCTCCAGCACCTCGACCAGTGTCAGGAGGCGCTCATGCTCATTCTTCAGTCTTTGATAAGTGATATTCATAGGCTCTGGAGTCAAGGTTGATGGGATTGATGTTATCAGTCAAGTGGGGTTCTCAAACGCTAACTTGGGCTATGAGCGCTGATATGGCCCAAAAACATGAATCAGACCAAGAATGATGCCTGTAGCAAGCCCCGCAGTATGTGCCATATTGGCAATGGGCCCCAACAGACCGGTCCAGCAGAGAACAAACCAGACCAACATCATGATTACAATTGATCGATTGAGGATAACTCCAAATCCGGGGTTGAATCGGCCCTGGATCCACAAATAGCCAAGAAGCCCATAGAGAATGCCTGACATCCCCCCAAAGGCCGGTCCGCTCCAGTAGTATTGGGCAAGATTTGAGAAAATTCCAATCCCCAGAGTGAGGATGATCAACCTTGAAGAGCCAAGCAGGCTCTCAATAACAGTTCCAAGATTCCAGATCCAGAGCATATTAAAGACAAAATGAAGCACTCCAAAGTGGATAAAAGCGGGGGTAAAAAGCCTCCAGATCTCACCAGATTGGATCTCATGGAGGCCGCCGTGGAGAGTGGATGAGATAAAAAGCCCCAACAGCAGATCGAGATTGGCTCCCAGGCCGGAGAGAAGGGCCACCAGAGCACTGACAGAGATCAGCGCGGTGGTAACGGGGGGCAGTGTTTTGAGGTTGAGAGCCATAACCATCGTATCAGGCAGCCCTATCGGCCACTTTTAAGGGCAGGGAGTATTCTTTACTCCTGCTCGGTGATCTCCATCCGCTCTGATTCTCCGATGGTAACCTTGCGTCCGTCGAGGGTTTGAAAATGACGGCCTTCAACCATTTTGCGCTCTGCTTGATAGAGAATCGCCTCGCCTGTTGATCCATTGATCACTCTGATATCAAGCACCTGATGGTCATTGATCCAGTTGATGGCAAAGACAACTATTCCCAACCCCACCAAAAGCCCAAAATAGAGCCAGACGGCAAAACGTGGGGTGGACCACCAGGGGGTCTGTTCCTGGGCCGGCTTTGTCTTCGGCAGTGGCTGGCGCTGTCGACGTCGAAATTGGTAGAAAAGAAGAACAGCAGTAATAATTGCCAGAGTGAAAAGGAGTTTGGTCAGCATGAGGTCATCTGAGTAGAGGTTCAGCGGGTGGAAGCTGTAGATAGAAACCCTCAGATTCAATGGCGGCAATAACCTCTTCTGCCTTGGCTCGGGCAAGGGTGGTGCCGGGGGTCAATTCAAGGTTGATCACGGCTTCCAGAGCTCCAAAACGGTCCAGCAGTTCGGAGGGGACTATCTTCTCTTCAGCACCACGGGCAAGGTAGAGATAGGTTTCTGTTAATCGGCTCCCTTTATAGACAGTACAAGCGATGGGTTTGCTATCTGGCATTTTTGGAGAGTTAACCTCAGACATGGTCGGTCACTGTGAGTAGAAGGTGAATAGTCAAGAGAACCCTTGCGGGCAGCACAATTATAACCTGTCTGATTCTCCCCGGGGATGATAAAAAAAACAAAAAAAAGCCGACCCCAAAGGATCGGCCAGATGATTTGAAACACGATCTCAATCAGGCATAAAGATAGGTTCCCACTGCAGCAGGTCTTTTATTAGAGTTTTTTTCAGGTTTATGTTTCCCAGAGATTCCACCAGAGATTCCATCAATTTTGTTTTTATTTTGGTTTTTCTTCATAAAGCCGTTTTCAGATCGGACTTTCTGTTTTTCATCGGCATAAAAACAGGCGGTATCCTGCTTCCAGGGGACAAGCCGCTCCCCGGCAATTTCCGGATGTGATTCAAGCAAATCATCTGTCAGTAATACGAATACCTTATCTGCCATTCTTGTCTCTCCGTTATCCTGTGTTGTGATCACCCTGAGCTTTGTCAGTTTTGTGATCTTTTACCCCCTCGAGTTGGGTATAAATAAACCAGACTCGGCGGGCAGCCCAATTGTTGAAACCGGGTAATAAAGTGGCAAGAAGTGCAAAAAAAGTGGTGAAAACAGATAAAACTATAGGGTTATCTCAACCAGAGCCCTGAAAAGATCAGCTTAATCCCACGGGGTCGCTCTCTCACCACCGTTGTTGCCGGTGGGAAGATGTTTGGTCCGGGCTGCCTCTTTAGTATTGCCCGCTCTCACTTCAACCAGGGGGCGATAGCCTCATGACTCGTTCTTTTTTCCTCCCCAGAGCCAGGACCAGATTGGTTTTTTGGTATGTTTACGATGGGTCACATGAGCAAATTCCCGGTGTGCTTCCCCGGTATAGAGCTGGCGAGGTCGACCAATTCGATTGTCAGGATCACCTATCATCTCCTTCCAGTGAGAGATCCAGCCTACAGTACGTGAGATAGCAAAGAGAACAGTAAACATATTGGTGGGAAAACCGATCGCTTTAAGGATCAGCCCGGAGTAGAAGTCAACGTTGGGATAGAGGTTTTTGCTGACAAAGTACTCATCCTTGAGGGCAATTCTTTCGAGTTCCTGGGCAATTTCCAGCAAAGGATCATCAACCATCCCCAGCTCATTCAGTACCTCTTTAGCAGTCTCCTTCATCACTGTTGCCCGAGGGTCAAAGCTCTTGTAGACCCGATGGCCAAAGCCCATTAAACGGAAGGGGTCAGAAGGGTCTTTTGCACGTTCAATAAACTCAAGAATATTCTCACTCGTGCCGATCTCTCCCAGCATGTTCAGTACTGCTTCATTGGCACCACCGTGAGCCGGTCCCCAGAGAGAGGCAATACCTGATGAGATACAGGCGAAGGGGTTGGCCTGAGAGGATCCGGCAAGGCGTACCGTAGAGGTGGATGCATTCTGCTCATGGTCGGCATGGAGAATCAGGATTCTGTCCATGGCCTTGGCAAAAATGGGGTTAACCTGATACTCCTCTGAAGGGGTGGCAAACATCATGTAGAGAAGGTTCTCCGCATAGGAGAGATCATTTCGTGGGTAGATAAAAGGCTGGCCTATGGAGTACTTGTAGGCACAGGCACCGATAGTCGGCATTTTAGCGATCAATCGGTGTGAGGCGAGCATGCGCTGCATGGGGTCGTAAATATCGGTGCTGTCGTGATAGAAGGCGGAGAGCGCGCCTACAATGCCTACCATGATCGCCATCGGGTGTGCATCACGACGGAAACCTCTGAAGAAGGTCATCAACTGGTCATCAAGCATAGTGTGGTGAGTGATGCTCCAATTAAACTGTTCCTTCTCTTCAGGGGAGGGGAGATCTTCGTAGAGAAGCAGATAACAGACATCCAGGTAGTCGCTGTGTGAAGCCAGCTCTTCAATAGGGTATCCCCGGTGTTTGAGAATTCCCTTCTCACCATCAATGTAGGTGATCCCGGAGTCACATGAAGCTGTTGAAGTAAAGCCGGGATCATAGGTAAATATCCCGAGATCGCGATAGAGGGCGCGAATATCCAATACTTGTGGACCTATGGTGCCTTCAAGTACGGGAAGATCATAGGTTTCACCGGTAGCATTATTGGTGAGAGTGAAAGTCTTCTCAGAGACGATGGGATCAATTCTTTTCATGGACCATACCTTCAAATAGTGGATAATAGTGATTATTAATAATTTCTATAGAAAACTACATTATTATTAATTTACACAAAAAATGACGGTTAAGGAAGCTCTGAACAGCAGAATGTTTTCTTTGCTGCAGTGGAGGACGTCCAGAATTGTTGCTATAACCTATTGGAATTATTGATATTAATCTCTCTTTATTCTTTTTTTGTGAGATCAAAAATTCTCGATATCTCTTCTTAGCGACCATTAAATAATACAATATAATGGGGTCATACCACTCTCGCCTTTTATTGATGGAAAGCTGTAAATGAACAATCTTCTTGAGCTCGATGAGAGAGCAGAAAAGCTGACTATTGACCTGCCAACAGCGGGGATTCAGCTTTCAGCGCTTGCTTGGGGACCCCCTGGGGGGAGGCCGGTTTTTGCACTTCATGGCTGGCTTGACAATGCAGCAAGCTTTTCCCCTCTCTCACCCTACCTTGAGAGCTGTCGGCTTGTGGCGGTTGACCTTCCAGGTCATGGTGGTTCAGGTCAACTGCCTCACTCCAGCTGGATCCACTATCCTGACTATCTCCCTCTTCTGCTTGAGGCGCTTGACCGACTGGGTTGGGATCAATGCACCCTTCTTGGCCACTCGTTGGGAGCAGGGCTGGCCACTTTGATTGCCGCTCTTTTCCCACAGAAGGTGAGTGCTCTTGCCGCCATTGAGGGGATTGGCCCACTGACCGCACCGGCAGATCAGGCACTCACCTCCCTTCGGCGTTCACTGACACAACTGCGCCGCCACCCAGACCGCAAACTCCCTACCTACTCGAGCTGTGAAGCGGCAATCAGTGCGCGCCATCAAGCCGGGGATTTATCTCTTGAAGCGGCCAGGATCCTGGCATCACGAAATCTGGTGGAGAAGGGCGATGGGGTTGGCTGGCGAACTGATCCCAGGTTGACCCTGCGATCACCCGTCTATCTGATGGAGGAGCAGGTATTGTCGATTCTTGAAGGTGTGGAGGCCCCAACACTACTGATCAAGGGTGACAGGGGGCTTCTTGTTGGCCGGCCAGAGATAACAGAGCGTTGTCAACGATTCGATAAGCTTGAAATTGTCGAACTCTCCGGTGGCCACCACCTCCATATGGATGATGCAAAAGCTGTCGGCACCGTTATCACTGATTTTTTCCAACGAGAGGGATAAACTCCTTTACACTAGGCTGAGCTTAAGTAAAATCCGCTTTCCAAACGAGAGTGATTACTTTTCGAGTACTTTTAATTGTCAGGTAAATATGGCCAAATCAAAACACATCTACCGCGTCATTTTTCAGAGCCAGGGCAAGGTGATAGAGCTCTATGCCCGTGAGGTCTCCCAGAATCAGCTCTTTGCTTTTGTCGAAATTGCTCAACTCTCCTTTGGTGAGCGATCTCAGCTGGTGGTTGATCCTTCTGAAGAGCAGCTGAAATCAGAGTTCTCAGGTGTTCGTCGTACCTTTATCCCTCTCCACTCGGTGATTCGGATTGATGAAGTAGAGAAAGAAGGTGTGGCCAAGATTCGTCCCGCTGAAAGCGAATCGAGCGGGAACATAACCCCTTTTCCGGTTCCCATGCCCCCCGG
>DIIC01000013.1:13722-28892 GCA_002420425.1 Proteobacteria bacterium UBA5680
AAACAGACCCATTAGCCATGATGACATCCGGGGCTATCTACACCGTGCATAGCCGTTATGCATTTCGGCGCTTTTTGTTCCGCCAAAATAGAAGCGGGGAGCGCTCAGGAGTGATATGGAGTGGTGAAAGTGAGGGTGACTGCAAACAGGAGTGACTACTTTGAAAGAGAGGGAGTTAAGGGTTAGCTTCGCATCCTGTAGCCACGGTTCAGCAGGGCCAGGTTGACACCAAAGAGAATGAGGATGAAACCGACAGTCATGGCATAAGAGAGCGGGAGAGAGATGTCGGATATTCCCAGGAAGCCGTATCGGAAGGCGTTGATCATGTAGAGAATGGGGTTGGCAAGGGAGAGGGCCTGCCAGAACTCAGGGAGCAGGCGAATGGAGTAGAAGACCCCCCCAAGGTAGGTGAGTGGAGTGAGGACAAAGATCGGAATGATACTGATGTCATCAAAATTGCGGGCGAAGAGGCCGTTGGAGAAGCCGGCCAGGGAGAAGAGGATTGAAGTGAGGACCACCACAGAGAGAACAACGCCCAGATTGTGGATCTGGAGCTGGCTGAAGAAGAGTGAAACTACGGTAACCACCACTCCCACCACCATTCCCCGGGCAAGACCCCCACAGGTATAGCCAATCAGCATCACCCAGGGGGGCATTGGAGAGACCATCATCTCCTCAACAAATCGCTGGAAGCGGGCACTGAAGAAAGAGGAGGAGACATTGGCATAGGAGTTGGTAATGACGGCCATGATAATGAGCCCCGGGACAATAAAATCCATGTAGCGGTAGCCCTCCATTTCACCAATTCTGGGCCCAATCAGATTTCCAAAGATCAGAAAGTAAAGTGTAGTGGTGATAACCGGGGGAAGCAGGGTCTGTAGCCAGATCCGGGTAAAGCGACGAATCTCTTTACACAGCAGAGTGGTAAAGCCGATCCAAAGACCCATAGGACTCATGGGTTAGACCCCATGCCATCACTGTTTTCACTCACTATCTTGATAAAGAGTTCCTCCAGTCGATTGGCTTTGTTGCGCAGACTGGTGACATTGATCGAGTGCGCCAAGAGAGCGGCAAAAAGCGGATTGAGCCCCCTCTTGCGGTCAACATCAACCTCCAAAGTAGTCGAATCGATCTGCCTTAGTGGGTAGTGATCAATCGAGGGGAGGGCAGTGAGGGGTTGGTCGAGATCGAGGATAAAAGTTTCGTTACCCAGCTTCATCAGGAGTGACTTCATGCTGGTGTTGTGGATCAGTTTGCCATGATCGATGATTCCAATATTACGGCAGAGGTGTTCTGCCTCCTCCAGGTAGTGCGTGGTAAGAATGATCGTGGTTCCGGCGGCATTGATCTCACGGAGAAAGGACCACATCGATCGTCTGATTTCGATATCCACCCCGGCAGTGGGTTCATCAAGGATGAGAAGCTGGGGGTGATGGACCAGAGCGCGGGCAATAAGGAGTCTGCGCTTCATCCCCCCCGAGAGATTGCGGCCGATGGTATTGCGCTGCTCCCAGAGTCCAAGTGTATGGAGATACTCTTCTGATTTGGCATTTGCCAATGATCGCGGGATGCCGTAATAGCCCGCCTGGTTGATCAGGATCTGCATCGGGGTCTCAAAGATGCTGAAATTAACCTCTTGAGGAACCAGTCCGAGCCTGCTTTTTGACTCTGCCGGGTGCAGATCGGTGTCATAACCAAATACTTTAACCTCACCACGGGTCTTGTTAACCAGTGAGGTGATAATTCCAATCAGTGTGGACTTGCCTGCCCCATTGGGCCCAAGGAGAGCGTAAAAATCCCCATTTTCAACCTTGAAAGAGAGACCCCTGAGAGCCCGGGTACCGTTTTCATAGCTCTTGGTAATCTTGTTGACTGTGAGTGCCGGCTCCATTATCCGCCTTATCTGTGGGGTTCGGTTGCTGCAAAGCTGTAGTTTATCAGTAGAATAACGTTAAACTGTGGCTCTATTGGGTGTTAAGCCTCTTTTATTACCGTTCTGTGGTTGAGGTCTTATGAAGACAACGAGTACTTTTCACTGGGGTTATCCGGTTCTTGTCTGTTTAACAGCGGTGTACTTGAGTGGTTGCCACACACTCAATCGCAAGGAGTGTGAGACAGCTGATTGGGAATCCATTGGCCTGAGAGATGGGTTGAAGGGTGAGACCCTGGCACATTTTAACAAACACCAGAAGGCGTGTGACAGATTTGACCTCCTTGCAGACAGGGCAAACTGGGAATCGGGTCGTCGGAAGGGGTTGGAAACCTACTGTGAACCCGTCAATGGCTTCTATGTGGGTCGTGCGGGCAAGGTCTATCATGGGGTATGTGGTGCGGGTGCAGCAGAGTTCCGGGAGAACTACCGCAAGGGAAAGTGGCTTTTCGACATGGAATCAGTACTCAATAGTGTTGAGAGAGAGATCAACAACCTTCTCGACAGCCTCGATGACCTCGAGCAACAACATCTGGAAGCCCTGGAAGAGGGGAGTAGCAGCCTACAACAGGAGCTGAGGCTGAGACTCCTCGAGTTGCGCCGAAGTCTCCGTCGCAAACAGACCGAGTGGAACAGATTACAAGTGGAGTTTGCCGCCGAAGAGATGAAGCTCAAACCCTGATCCCCTCGCGGAGTTCAGGAACCACTTGTCAGCGGCTTTGTCTGTACCGGCCTTTGTGGTTTTCTTTGCTCCTTATTCACCCAGGCCCATACTGATATAACCTGTCGGACAGAGATCTGCACAGATGTGAGATGCTCACCTATTCAGGGGGGTTATAGGGTCATTACAGGAGATGAATGGGTAGTGGTTAGAAGGGAGAAGGGCTATGATCCATTGAGATTAACAGTCAGAGACCATCATCGAATGAATGACACCAGTAAGCCAGGGTTAAAAAACTTCCCGATCGCTTTTTTTTCAATTCTGATGGGTCTTGGCGGCTTTGCAACGGCTCTTCGAAAGGGGGAAGAGATTTTCTCTCTTCCATCGGGTGGGAGCAGGCTCGTTTTTATATTGGCGGGTATTCTGTTTGTGCTCTTATCTAGCCTCTATCTGATTAAAATCGTCCACCATCGGGAGGCGGTTATGCAAGAGCTTCGTCATCCGGTAACTTTGAGTTTCTTCTCAACCCTCCCAATAACCATACTGCTTCTTTCAATTGGGGCCTATCCAGAATTTCCTCTGCTCTCAAAGTGGTTCTGGGGGGTGGGGGCGGCAGGCCAGCTGGGGATGACGCTCTATGTGCTCACCACCTGGATACATCAGACCCACTTCCAGATCGAACACAGCCATCCCTCATGGTTTATTCCGGTCGTTGGCAACATTATTGTGCCGGTGGTCGGGGTAGAGCATGCCCCCTTGGAAATATCCTGGTTCTATTTCAGTTTTGGGCTGTTTTTCTGGATTATTCTCCAGACCATTGCGCTCAACCGCATCTTTTTCCATCAACCCATGGCAGAAAAACTGATACCCACCCTTTTTATCATGGTGGCACCACCCGCCCTTGGGTTTATCTCCTACCTGAAGATTACCGGTGAACTGACTCAGTTTGCCCAGCTGCTCTACTACATAGGGGGATTTATTACCCTGCTTCTTCTGGTTCAGTTCAGGACCTTCTCCAGGGTGAAGTTCTTTCTCTCTTCCTGGGTATACTCTTTCCCTGCAGCGGCCATCACCATCGCTACCCTGGTGATGTATGACAAGACTCAAGCGATCTTCTTTCGGCAGGCCGGGCTGGCTCTGCTGTTGCTGCTCGGGCTCTTGATCCTCTGGCTGGTGGTCAGTACAGTCAATGCCTTTCGACACCATGGGATCTGCCTGCCAGAGTAGAGATTACTCGGTCATGGATTAGCCGTCAGGGAGAGGCAGGCCTACAGCTCTTTTGACTCTGCACAGAGATCGAGCAGGACAATAATATCGTTAAGCGTGGTAATAATGGTGTCGGGTTGGTAAGGCTGATCCCAGGCCAGGTCGTTGCGGTTGATCCAGGCCGTTTTCATGCCTGCACGACGGGCTCCACCGATATCCTCAACAGGGTGATCCCCAATATGAAGAATGGTATCGAGTGGTATGCCGAGTGTGGTACTGACAGCCAGAAAGATGGAGGTGTCAGGCTTGGCGACACCCACCATGCGTGCATTCAGGACCGCATCAAAGAGATGGCTGATACCCAGGCGGTCGAGGTCTGCATTGCCATTTGAGAGCGCAACAAGGGGGTAGTGAGAAGCGAGCAGTTCAAGGGCTGGAAGAACATCCGGATAAAATTCAACTTCATGACGAGCCTCAAAGAAGAGGTCAAAGGCCGCGTCAGCATAGTTCTGGCCATAGCCGAATGGTTTTAGGGCATCACGGTAGGTGTTCCTGCGAATGGCGGTAAAATCATGTACCAGGTGAGGGTAGGATTTCTCAGCAGCAATTCGTGCCTGACGGAGGGTCTCAATATCCAGATGTGGTGCGGCATCTGGACAGTGGTCCTTAAGCCACTGTTGAACCTGGTCTTCCGCACGATAAATCACCGGCCAGATCGACCATAGGGTGTCATCAAGATCAAGAGAGATGGCGCGAATCGACTGCATGGTTTCTAGGGTCTCTTCTTGGGTGGAGAGTGAGTGTACACTGAGCTTGGTTTTTGATGATAGAGAGGATCCGAATGTTCAGTTGGTCGAGAGGAAGGCAGTGGAATAGGGCTCTCTTTGGAGGGAGATTGTGGCTACAGCAAGACGATATTAATCGATAGGCAAAAAGCTTGACAGCACGCTATATGTTGTAGAGAATTTCACTTCCAACCACAACATCTAGTAGGTACTAAAAAAACCAGCTCTATCCTGATAACCCATTGAAGTTAAAAGAAGATCAAGGTTTTAAGTGGAGTGACCAGGTCATCGCGGGTTGTCGATTGCGAGAGAGTGGTGACAAGTGGTGGGAGGAGGGTCAAGCAGCCTGAATACTGATAAAAGAAACTGGAGGAAGATAATCAATGACCGCTGTAGGTGCAAAGGCGTCCGCGACAACAAACAACCCCATCCCATTACAATCGGCATCGGTCGATATTTGGGATAAAAAATACAGACTAAAAACAAAGCAGGGTGAAACGGTTGATGCTGATGTTGCTGAAACCTATCGTCGGGTGGCACATGCTCTGGCCGAAGTCGAAGAGAGGGAGGAGGATCGCGAGGCCTGGTATGAACGTTTTTATTGGGCCCTGGAAAATGGTGCAATCCCTGCCGGCAGAATTGTCTCAAATGCAGGCGCTCAATCTCATAAACCCGCTACAAGTACAATAAACTGTACTGTCTCTGGAACCATCACAGACTCCATGGATGGCATCCTCAGTTCTGTTCGTGATGCGGGTTTGACCCTTAAGGCAGGTTGTGGCATCGGTTATGAGTTTTCAACTCTCCGACCCAAAGGTGCTTTCGTAAGTGGGGCCGGAGCCTATACCTCAGGGCCTCTTTCGTTCATGGATATCTTTGATGCCATGTGTTTCACTGTCTCATCTGCCGGTGGGCGACGGGGCGCCCAGATGGGTACATTTGATGTTTCACACCCTGATGTGATCGACTTTATTCGTGCTAAGCGAAGAGATGGCCTTCTTAGACAATTCAATCTCTCCTGCCTGATAACAGATGAGTTTATCAACGCTGTAAAGGAGGGCGCAGACTGGCCACTGGTCTTTCCTGCAACACAGCAAGAGATTGATGGTTCTAATGATGAGATTATCTATCGTCACTGGCCGACAACTGAAGAATATGTAACCAATGAGAAGGGTGAAGTGGCGTGTCGGGTCTATCAGCATATCCCTGCAAGGCGTGTCTGGGATGTCATTATGAGTTCAACCTATGACTACGCTGAGCCTGGGTTTATTCTCATCGACCGGGTCAATGAGATGAACAACAACTGGTTTTGTGAAGATGTGCGTGCAACAAACCCTTGTGGTGAGCAACCTCTTCCAGAGTATGGCGCCTGCCTGCTCGGTTCAGTAAACCTGACTCGCTTTATTGATGATCCATTTACCGATAAGGCAAGGTTTAACTGGGAACGGTATCGAGAAGTAGTTAAGGTTTTCACTCGAATGCTTGATAATGTAGTGGAGATTAATGGCCTGCCCCTCGAACAACAACGGGATGAGATTACCCACAAACGACGTCATGGTATGGGTTTTCTTGGTCTCGGTTCTTCACTTGTGATGCTGGGGATGAAATATGGTGAAGAAGGTTCACTCGACTTTACCGAACAAGTTGCCAGAGAGATGGCTGAAGCAGGCTGGCAGGCGGGTATAGACCTGGCCGCAGAGAAAGGTGCTGCCCCGATTCTTCTTGAGTACTTCACGGTCACCGAGGAGATGCTGGCCAGAAGACCAGAGATGCGTCAGGATGGGATTCAGGTCGGGGATCAGGTCAGAGGCTCTGTTTTGATGGCCAAATACAGCCGTTATATGCAACAGTTCCCAAAAGAGTTGACAGACACCATTGCAGAGCAGGGTGCTCGTTTCACCCACCACACCTCCATTGCTCCGACTGGAACCATCAGCCTCTCACTGGCCAACAATGCGTCTAATGGCATTGAGCCCTCTTTTGCCCATCAGTACAGTCGTAATGTGATTCGTGAGGGTCGAAAGACAAAAGAAAAAATTGATGTTTTTTCCTATGAGTTGCTCGCCTATCGGACACTCGTCAACCCAAATGCTTCAGAAGCTGGATTAGAGAGTGATGCACTCCCGGATACTTTTATCAGTGCTGATATGGTTACACCGAAACAGCATGTCGATATACAGGCGGCTGCACAGAAGTGGATCGATTCTTCAATTTCCAAGACAGCTAATGTGCCGTCAGATTTTCCCTTTGAGGAGTTCAAGGATATCTACATGTACGCCTATGATAAGGGGCTTAAGGGATGCACTACCTTCAGGTTTAATCCGGAAGCGTTCCAGGGTGTATTGGTCAAGGATGACGATCTTGAAAACACCCTCTATCAGTTTACCCTTGAGGATGGAAATGTAGTGGAGTTCAAGGGCAATGAAGAGGTGGAGTATGATGGAGAAAAACATACTGCTGCCAATCTGTTTGATGCACTTAAAGAAGGTTATTACGGTCGGTTTTAGTTGGAGTGATTAATGAGTAACAAGATTGGAAAAAAAATAGTGGGCTATGATGTCGTCAGCAAGAAGGATGAATCCATTTCTACAGGTACAATAGCAGCAGAAGAGACGGTTGCCTCAGAACTCCCATCGCAAACCGCAAGCATCGTGCAGATGCACGAAAGGGTTGAACGGCCGGAGATGCTGTTGGGGAGCACATACAAGATTAAAACACCGCTCTCAGATCATGCATTGTATGTCACCATTAATGACATTGTCCTTAACCCTGGAACCCCATACGAAAAACGCCGGCCTTTCGAAATTTTTATCAACTCGAAAAACATGGATCACTTCCAGTGGATTGTGGCCTTGACCCGGATCGTCTCTGCCGTCTTTAGAAAGGGAGGGGATGTTACATTTCTGGCTGAAGAGTTGCGTAGTGTTTTCGACCCTCAGGGCGGTTATTTCAAACGTGGCGGGAAGTATATGCCATCACTGGTCGCTGAAATCGGTGATGCGATTGAAGCTCATATGAGATTTATCGGTATGATAAAAGACGATACCCCTGATGAGCATCGTCAAAAGCTTATTGATGATAAACGCCGAGAATATGACAATCGTCAGGTTGCTGATAAGGAAGGTCAGACTGATGAAGCGGGAGATTTCCCTTCTGAGGCCCGGCTTTGTATTAAGTGTAAGACCAAAGCAGTGATTATGATGGACGGTTGCCTCACCTGCCTCAACTGTGGTGATTCCAAGTGTGGATGAGGGTGCGGAGACCCTGGGTTAAAATTAATCGCTTCGCAGTGCCTCTACAGGGGTCATAAGCGAGGCCCTGTGGGCAGGGTAGAAGCCAAATACAATACCAACCCCCATGGAGACCAGAACAGCGAGCCCGATCGCCCTCGGTTGGTGGATGATCTCAATAAAGTCGATGCCCTGAAGAAAGTAGCTGGCACCGAAACCGAGACCTACGCCAATGGTCCCCCCTGATAAGGAGAGGATGACCGATTCGGTGAGAAACTGCCATCGAATCTGACTCCTTTTCGCCCCCAGTGCCATGCGAAGGCCGATCTCGCGCGTTCGCTCGGTTACTGTAACCAGCATGATGTTCATGATCCCAATGCCGCCAACAAGGAGAGAGATGGCCGCTACCGAAGCCAGTAGCAGAGTCATGGTGCGTATGGTGTCGGTGCGGGTGGTTACCATTTGTGCCAGGTTGCGAATGCGGAAATCATCTTTGTCCCCCTCTTTTATCTCATGGAGGCGGCGCAAGATTTGTTCAACTTCTCTCTCGGTCTCGGTGAGGGTTTCTGCACTGCTCGCTTCGATATGCATGCGTTGAATATGGCCACTCCTCCCACGTTTTTTTCCGGCCAGTCGTTGACGCATCGTTTTGAGTGGAACAAAGGTTTCGTCATCCAGGTCACGGCCTCCAAACCCTTGGCCTTTGGCCTCTAATACACCGATCACCGTAAAGGGGATGCGGTTGATGCGCACAGTTGAGCCGATGGGGTCTTGATCGTCAAAAATGTTTTTTGAGACGCTCGCCCCGAGCACCACCACCTTGCGCCCCAGTGCATACTCTTCCTCACTGATCTCACGCCCCAGTTCAATGACCCACTTATTGATAGCGAGATAACCCTTCTCAACACCACTTGTCCGGGTTCGCCAGTTTTTGCCTGCAGCGATGATCTGGACACTGCTGGAGATGCTTCCGGATATTTGGGCAACATATTGAGCCTCTTCCCGTATTCCATCAACATCACGCTGGGTGAGGGACTGCTTCGATTCCCCTCCCATACTGGCACCACGGGAGATTCCTGAGCCCGGCAAGACCATGATCAGATTGGACCCCATACGGTCAATCATTTCAGTGATCCGAGCTTCAGCACCTGCACCGATTGCAGCCATGGCGATGACTGAGCCGCAACCGATCACAATCCCCAGTGTGGTCAAAATACTGCGCAGTGGATTTGCCTTTAAGGCCGTGGCAGCGGTGGCGATCAGGTCTCGACTTTTCATTGTTGGCTCGAGAGGGCGGAATCTGTTATCAATTGGCCATCCCTGAACTCCAGACGTCTTCGGGCATAGGCGGCGACTTCAGCTTCATGGGTAATCAGAATCACGGTTACTCCACCTTTGTTCAGTTCACGCAGCAGGGACATGATCTCTTCCCCGGTATGGGTATCCAGGGCACCGGTTGGCTCATCGGCAAGGAGAAGCTTTGGTTGGGTGACCATCGCCCGAGCGATCGCCACCCGCTGTTGCTGGCCACCGGAAAGCTGGGTAGGCAGATGGTGGCTACGACCCTTCAGCCCCACCTTCTCAAGTGCCTCGGAGGCTCTCTTCTGACGCTCCCGTTTGGGGGTTCCCGAATAGATCAGCGGCAGTTCGGTATTTCTAAGCGCAGTCAACCTGGAGAGGAGGTGAAAGGACTGGAAGACGAAGCCGATGGTGGAATTGCGTATTTGAGCGAGTCGATCACTGCTGAGGGCATCGACAGCATCTCCGTTAATCTGATACTCGCCCGCTGTTGACCGGTCCATACATCCAATAATGTTCATCAGCGTTGATTTTCCGGAGCCTGAAGGGCCTACAATAGCGACAAACTCACCAGACTCGATAGTGAGGGAGATGTTGTGTAACGCCTTGATGGTCTCAGCGCCTGTCCGGTAGTAGCGACTGAGACCCTCAAGCTTGATCTGAGGCATAGCGGAGTTCACTTAGCTGAACCCCGGGCAATCCCGATGATCACGGCATCACCTTCACCCAGTGGGCCTGAGATGAGCTCAGCCCATTTGGAAGTGGTCAGCCCTACCCTCACGGTGTGGGACTTTGGACCTCCTGCAGGATCCAGAGTCCAGAGCGTGGCTTGACGTTCAACCTCTTTCTCACTGCGCTGTTTCTGGAAAAGGGCTACCTGTTCCGGGGTCAGGATACTCATAATCGTCCGGTTACGAAGCTTGCTGATGGCGCGCTCCAGTGACTCGCCCTCAAGGCCGGATTTTTTCAGCTCTTGTATTTCAGGATTGATGCCCCTCATGGCGGCACGCAGTTGAGAACGCTGGCTGGAGTCGAGGTTGAGTTCCTGGATCATCTGGCCAAAGGCGCCGCCCCTGCCACCCCCTCCTCCACCTCTGGAGGGGGGTTGGGAACCAGAGGTTTTGGCCGGGGTGCTGTTAGAACTGCCCTCTGCTGTGGTTTTACTCTTCTCCTGTTTTGGTTTGAATTTCAGAGCAGAAGCGGAAACACGAAGAACAGCTGACCTTGAGTCAGTGATGATTTCAGCACTGGCCGTCATGCCGGGAAGGAGCGTCTGGTCACTGTTATCAACTTTGGCGATCACCTTATAGGTGACAACGGATTGAACCACCTCTGGATTAAGCCGCTTTTGGGTGATTTCACCTTGGAAGGAGCGACCAGGGTAGGCATCAACGGTAAAACGAACCCTCTGCCCGGTTGTAATACGTCCAATATCGGACTCATCAATATCCATCTCCAGTTGCATGGAGCTGAGATTCTCTGCAATCAAAAACATCTCGCTCGCTTTCTGTCCTCCGGAGACAACGTCTCCCTTGTAGATCATTCGGTTAAGGATGACCCCTTGAATGGGAGCTGTAATCTCAGTATGTGCCAGATTGTATTCTTGTTCAGCAAGTTGGGCCTTGCTCAGTTGCTCGCGGGAGAGGGAGGCCGATACCTCTTCATTGAGTTGATCGATCCGGGCAGATTTGGCTTCTACTGTCGTCGAGGCCACCCTGTGTTTTACTTCAGCAGCTTTGACCTCGGCATCGGCGTCATCGAGGGCCGCCTTGGCCTTATCGACCTCAGCCTGGGCAAGCACACCCGCTTTCAGTAGTTGTGTTGCCCGTTTATATGTTGTTTCCGCAACACTCCATCTCCGTTTAGCGTTTGCCCTGGTATGGTTGGCTCCAGCAAGAGAGGCTTCTGCATTGCGCAAATCAGAGTGTGCACTGGAGACAGCGGCACGACGAGCAGCCACATCAGAAGCAGACGCCTTGGTCTGATATCTCGCCTGTTGGATGCGAAGCCTGAATTCATCCTGTCTAAGCTGTGCAATGGGCTGCTTGGGTTCAACCCGTTGATTAAAATCGACAAAGACTTCCGCCACTTCCCCACTGACTTGTGGGATTACGGTCACCGTGCTGACGGGATTGATGGCACCTGTGACGGCAATCATTTTACTCAGATCCCCCCTGTCGATGGGAGCAGTCCTGTAGGTGGTACTGGTTGAGGTTTTGTTTCCAAGGTAGTCATCAAGAAGACCTTGCTCCCAGGCCCAGTAACCACCACCAGCAAGGGGTGCAACAATAAAAATCAGAAAAAGGAAGAGTTTTTTCATTTGTACCCTCTTGATATCGATTGGTTTTGAGTTGCAGCAGGAAGCGTGATGACGATAGAGAGCCCACCCTCTTCAAGGTTGAAGGCCCTGATCGTACCGTGGTGCCGCCGAATCGCCCTGTCGGCGATGGTCAGGCCGAGGCCAAATCCTCTCTCATCACTTTTTTGAGCAGGGTCGTCCCGGAAACGGTCCTGATTGGTTATCCGAGAGAAGGGTTCGAAAATGGTCTTTAGCTTTGACTCATCAATTCCCGGACCCTGGTCAGAGACTGAAACCGTAATGGTGGAGTCACTTTTAGCAAGGGCGACACTCACTACAGATTTGGGCGGAGTGTACTTCACCGCATTGCCGATCACATTTTCAAACGCACGCCGGAGAAGTTCCGCATCTCCCGATAGCTGCGATTCAGCCCTGAGTTCAAGCCTCACCTCTTTCTCCTCCTGAGTGGCCTGGAAGTTGAGGCTCTCGATAATATCCTCAAGCAGTGACCCGATATCGACCTGTGTTCTGCTCTCGGTAGAGAGATCGCCTTCAAGGCGTGAGAGGGTGAGGAATTGACCGACAAGCTCATTCAGTCGGTTCGACTCAAGATATATCCTCTTAAGGAGTGATTCGGTTCGTTCCGGTTTTTGCCTGACCAACTCAATGGCAAGTTGCAGGCGGGCCAGTGGTGAGCGCAACTCATGAGAGACATCGCTCAGAAGTTGTTTCTGGGCATTTATCACCCCCTGGAGATGTTCGGCCATATGGTCAAAGTCACGGCCAAGATCGGAAATTTCACCTTTTCGATTGCCGATCTGGTTCATCACCCTTGTCGACAACTCCCCTGATGCCAGTTTATTTGTGGCCTCACGGAGATGGCGGATAGGTCGACTCATATACCAGGCAAGAATCAGGCTGAAGAGCAGGGTGGCACCGACCATAGACAGCCCCAGAATGCTATTAAGAAAACGGGGCCAGAAGCGCCAGAGGGTAGGGGGGTTGACCTGGGATGGGGCGCGTGGGGCAAGAAAAACAATATAGGGTTCCCCCTCCGGAGTGCGCACCTTTCTGGCCCATGGAGCCGAGCCTTTGGGCCTATTGGTTGAATTTCGAGCACGTTGAAGAACCTTTTTGGGAATAGGGCGGTTGAGTAGTTCTTTTCCCAGGCTGTCGATCACCAGAATTGGTCTGCTCTCTTTGTCTTGTTCATCGAGTATGGATTTGGCCGCTTCAATTCCACTAAAATGAAGAGCGTGGAAGAGAGCGTCCATCATTGCCCGTGGGTTCTGTGCACGGTCGGCAAGTTGGACAAGTCTTTTCTCCTGCTGTTGTTCAGCAATTAGCCCCACTACTCCACTGGTCAGTGCCAGGGTCAGCCATAGCCCTAAAAATATTTTCCAGAAGAGTCGTCCCATGGTTCCTCTCTATTAACTCCTGATCAGCTGATAACCCTGACCACGAACTGTTTTAATCGTCTGTTTGTCGTCGTCGGGGGTGTTCAGCTTTCGTCTGAGGTTGCTGATATGGACATCGATACTGCGATCGAAGGGGCCTGAGGGTCTCCCTAACCCTTGTTCTGAGAGCATCTCTTTTGAGACGACTCGACCGGAGTGGCGAACCAGAATTTCAAGCAGGGTAAACTCAGTACTGGTGAGAACGAGAAGTTGATCAACGAGTCGCGCTTCACGAGTCCCGATATCAATCGTCAGTGATCCCTCCTTTAGTGTGCTGGGATCATCGGCGTCTGTTTTTGGGGAGGCTCTGCGAAGAATGGCCCTTAATCGAGCTGCGAGTTCCTTAGGGTTGAAGGGTTTTGGGAGATAGTCATCCGCACCAATCTCAAGCCCGATAATTCGGTCGATATCATCCCCTTTCGCTGTCAACATTAAAATCGGAAGGGATGATTTTTGGCGTATTCGTTTTAGCGTCTCAAGTCCATCAGGCTCAGGCATCATTACGTCCAGGACCAAGGCATCAAAATGACCTGATAGTGCAAGAGTCAGCCCCCTGTTTCCATCATGAGCCGCCCCGGTAGTAAAGCCTTCTCCACTGAGAAAATCACTCAGCATGTCACAAAGCTCAACATCATCATCAATGAGTAGGATTTTAGCCATGAAGTTATTTTGACATAGTTATTATCAAATTCACTTCTCTTCTAAAAACTTTACATAACTTTACCTGTAAAGGCGGATATTTACATGTTATCGGAGCAGAATATACCTAAACCGGAATTGCCCAGTCGATGATTTAAATCAAGGAGTCTGAAATGAAAAACAGAGTATCGAAATTAAGTAGCACCATTATTGTTTTCACTGCTGTTACCGCACTTGGCGGAGTGAGTATTGCCAATGCCGAGGGTTGTCAGGGGACAGGTTCACATCAGATGCATAAAGGTTCTTCTGGCACCATGACACACCAGGGCAAAGGGATGAAGTCTGGTGGAAAGCAGAAGATGTCGCGCCAGATGATGCAGCAGGGCAAGGGGATGAAAGGGGGTCGCCGTGGCGACATGCTTGGAAATGAGCGTGGTATCAAGCGGATGATGAAAACCCTTGATGTTACGGACGCACAGCGTGATTTGATCTGGAAGATTATCGATGATCGACGAAGTGCGCAACGTAAATTGGCTTCAGATATACAGAGTCAACGCAAAGCGCTGCGAGAGCTGAATACGTCATCAAATTCGGACCTGGGTAAGGTGAAAGAGATTGCAAGCACGCTCTCCTCACTAATCGAAGAGCAGATTGTAGAGAGTGCAAATATCATGATTCTGATTCACAATGTTCTTACCGACGAACAGAAAAAGAAGATGGAAGAGCAGAAGCAGACAAGAGGAAAACAATATCAATCTTGTTCAAAATGAGCATTTGGTGGCAGCCCCCAGAAAAAAGATACCCAAAAAACAACAATTAAATTCAGCTTGTTTTGTTGGAAGTCGATCCGGTTCGAAAGAGCCGGATTTTTTTGAACCCAATAAAGACAAAGAAGTTGTAAGTGGATGCGTCATCTCTTCAAGCATATTGAAATAGGGCGGTGTCTATAATAGGCACTACCTAGCATCTCTCAGCAGAGTATAGGATCAAACCAAAAATAAAGAGACGATGTAAACATGATTTAGATGCGGTGTCGTAGTAACATAATGGGTATGCTTATCTGTGTAATAGGGAGCAAGTTGTAAGATTGCTTGTTAAGAGCTCCATTGATCAAATACAGTTCATCTCTTGACATTTTGTGGTTGATATATATAGTTTCGTTTAACTTTGTTTTAACTGTGTTTTTTCGGTGATTGTTTTTTCAATTTACAGAGTCACTGCGCTAGTAAGCAAGGATAAGGAATAACCATTGCGAACATCTGTTCACCAGCTTAAGAAAGCAGAACCTGTTGTTGCAGTGGGCATATCTCCTTTTATGAAAGTACGCGTTGTGCAGCACTGGCTGCCACAAATTTCCACTGTTTCTCGGGTGATTGATGCCGTGAGGCGGTTCTGTACCATGAAGCAGTGGTCATCCCGGCGGCTTGCCGATTTCTGAAGTTCCATTAACCATTCCTGACCTTCACTGGAGAGCAGACCATGGCAGCAAAAAAGAAGGTGACCAAAAAGAAGGCCACCAAACGCAAAGTAGTTAAGAAAAAAGCAGCAAAGAAGAAAGCAACCAAGAAAAAAGCAACCAAGAAAAAGGTTGCAAAGAAAGCTCCTGCACGTAAGAAAGCAACCAAGAAAAAAGCAGCAAAGAAGAAAGCAACCAGGAAGAAAGC
>DIIC01000013.1:29225-46623 GCA_002420425.1 Proteobacteria bacterium UBA5680
AAGAAAGCAACCAGGAAGAAAGCAGCAAAGAAAAAGGTAGCCAAAAAGAAGGCGGCCAAGAAGAAAGCGACCAGGAAGAAAGCAACCAAGAAAAAAGCAACCAAAAAGAAGGCGGCCAAGAAGAAAGTGACCAGGAAAAAAGCAACCAAAAAGAAGGCGGCCAAGAAAAAAGCGGCTAAAAAGAGAGTAGCAAGAAAAAGGTAGCCCACTCACTGAGGCAGAAGTGCCAAAGTAGAGCAATTGGATAGAAGTCGATGCCGGCCGTCAAAGGCCGGCTTTTTTTTGTTTCAGACTTGGTTGATAGTGGCCTCTACTGTTTCTCATCCACTCTGGCAGAGGCATTTAGGGTCATTCAAAAATACCGCTCTTAATCCGATTTGACCTCGATAAGAGTGACCTTCCAGCGCAATTCACCCTGAAGATGAAGTTCTCCAGGGAAGAAAGAGATCGAAAAGTCACGTGCCTGGGCAGGAGGAACCATAAGATGAAGACCCTCATTTTGCTCACTGATTATGGTGCAGTGATCTTGGTTGTCTTCGGGTTTTTTCAGACAGTCTTGAAGCGTGATGGTGACACGTGCCGAAGAGAGCATGGAGGAGGGATCCTGATTTTCGATCCGACCAGTGAGTTGGTAACTGTCAGCATAGCTGGGTTCCAGATTCAAGTTGCTAAGAGTAATGACGGTTGTTTCAACAGAGGATCTAGTGTCTGAAACATCTTCTGTTGCGAAATAAGCGATAACTCCGGCAAGAAGCAGTGCAATGAGAGTTCCGAGGGCAACATTGGGTAGACGATAGGAGACAAATATCAGTGTCACTCCAATAATGGTGAGTAAAATCCAGTGCATAACTCTTTTGTTGGCATCTTCCGGTGATTTAATGAGGTCTTGCCTTCTGCTACCACCTCTGATTTGATCGAATCTCCCCCCTGAATGGGGAAAACCAGCAATACTCAATGATGAGGCCATTGATTTTGCATACAACGGGTTTACTATCTCTTCTCGTCAAGTAGACTCGGTCTCCTGCAGGGATCGGTATAGATCACCCAGAAGGGGATACGCTCTCAATAACGACATTATAGAACATCTTTCGCCATCATAAAAAACGTGGAACCCTAGATAACGTGACAACCCTCAATAAAACGGACGATAGTTTAGAAGCCTCTATCAACGAGGCTGCCATTGATGCTGAAAACAACAAGCCTGCTCCACTTGCTCGGGAGGAGCGAGAAGCGCTGATCACAAGATTCAGGTTTCTCCTTGAACAAGAAAAGGCGGTGCTTGTGGCTCACTATTATGTTGATGATGAACTACAGGAGCTGGCAGATGCTACCGGCGGTTGTGTTGCAGATTCACTTGAAATGGCACGTTTTGGCTTTTCTCATAAAGCATCAACCATTATTGTTGCCGGTGTTCGTTTCATGGGTGAGACGGCTAAAATTCTCAGCCCGGAAAAGCGGATCTTGGTCGTCAGCCAGGAGGCGGAATGCTCTCTGGATCTTGGCTGTCCTGCAAAGGATTTTGGAGATTTTTGCGATCAATACCCTGATCATACCGTTGTGGTCTATGCCAATACCAGTACAGAGGTCAAGGCCAGGGCAGACTGGGTGGTGACGTCCTCAATAGCCCTTGACGTGGTCAAACACCTCAAAGACCAGGGAAAGAAAATTCTCTGGGCACCTGATCGCTATCTCGGTGATTATATTCAGCGAATGACAGGAGCAGAGATGCTGCTCTGGCAGGGACGTTGCATCGTCCACGAGGCTTTTAAGGCGACAGCTCTTGAGTCACTAAAGCGTCAACACCCTGAAGCGGGAATCCTTGTCCATCCGGAATCACCAGCCGCCATCATTGAGATGGCGGATGTCGTAGGCTCTACCAGTCAACTGATAGCGGCGGTCTCTAAACTCAATAATCCGGAATTTATTGTTGCCACAGAGTCGGGAATCTTTCACAAGATGCGTGAGGCAGCACCGGAAAAACGATTTATGCCCGCGCCGACAGCGGGTGAAGGCGCTACGTGTATCAGTTGTGCTGTCTGTCCATGGATGAAATTGAATGGGCTTGCAGGGGTGGTGCACGCTCTGGAGAGTAGTGAAGGCGAGGTTCATATTGATGAGCATGTCCGCCAGCTTGCCCAGATATCGATTCATCGAATGATCGAGTTTGGGCGTAGTCACCCAAAGAAAAGCCACCCTTCATGAGTCGCTATCATGCGGGTGTTAGCCAGGAAGGCAATAATGAAGAACATCGTATTGCCATTCTGATCCTCAATCTGGGCACTCCTGATGGGGCTGAACCTACTGCAATTCGTCGTTTTCTCGCAGAATTTCTTTGGGATCCGAGGGTCGTTGAATCCTCTCGTCCCCTCTGGTGGGTCATTCTGAACGGGATCATTCTTCACCGTCGACCACGACAAAGAGCAAAAGAGTACGCTTCCATGTGGAGTGAAGAGGAGGGCTTTCCTCTCTTGTCAATCACCCGGAAGCAGGCGAAGGGGCTTGGCCGGATTTTGAGTGAACGCTTTGGAGACCGTTTCCGGGTCATCTATGCAATGCGTTACGGGAGTCCTGCAGTTAATATCGAGCTACAGAAACTGGCGAAGCAAGGTTTTCAGCGACTCCTGGTTTTACCGCTCTTTCCCCAATATTCAGCGACCACTACCGCTTCAGCATTTGATGCTGTGGTTAGGGAGCTGGGCCAGTGGCGTCGGATCCCTGAAGTACGTTTCGTCCACGGTTATCATACCCACCCAGATTACCTCGATGTGTTGTCTCAGAGTATCCGAAATCACTGGAGTAAATTTGGTCGTAGTCAGAGGTTGCTTTTCTCATTTCATGGAATACCAACAAGTTATGTCGAGAGCGGAGACCCCTACCCTGTTTATTGCCGGCAGACGGCAGAGCAGGTGGCAAAACGACTGCAGCTCGATGCCAGTGCCTGGGAGGTCGTCTTTCACTCCCGTATTGGACGAAAGCCCTGGACCCAACCCTACACTGACAAGGTACTGGAAGACCTTCCGCATCAGGGTGTTGCCAGCGTAGATGTAATCTGTCCGGGCTTTTCGGCAGATTGTCTGGAGACGCTGGAAGAGATAGGGAAAGAGAACCGTGATCTTTTTCTAAAATCAGGAGGCACTGCTTACCACTACATTCCTGCCCTTAATGAAGATCCAGCCCATCTTGAAGCGCTTTCAACCCTGGTTGAAAAGCATGCACAGGGCTGGAAAGAGCTGGCCGAGTAAGGGCTCCGATGTCAGGGCCGGATACTCCCCAATCCAAAAGCATTGATTAAAAAAGATCAGAAGATGGATGGACTGTTTGCAAAAGTGGCTACGGGGGCAACAGTTATTACCCCAACATCACGATTGGCCAGTTATCTTGTTGCCAGATTTAACGCCCATATGCTCAACACAGGTCAAGAGGTCTGGAGATCTCCGGAGATTTTTCAGCTGTCAGTCTGGTTGCACAGCCTCTGGCAATCCCGGGGAGAAGATTGGCCAGAGTTGACACAGACGGTCTATCTGGGTGATCAGAGAGAGCGACTTCTTTGGGAAAAGGTAATAGGTGAAGAACTCAGAAGCCGCGACAGCGGGATTGAGTTGTTATGGGATCTTTCGGCAACGGCACGGATGGCTCAGAAGAGCTGGGGCCTTCTAAATGACTGGGATCTGACCCTCCAGGATTTTCCCGATTATCTCAATCAAGACAGTGCTGCCTTCAGTTCGTGGGCAACGCATTACGATACCGTTCTGCATCAAAAAAACTGGATCGATCAGGCAGGTCTTTCGCTGGCCGTCATCAGGAATATGGCCAGATTTCCGGAAGTTGTTGTCTTCGCCGGATTTGAGCTTATCAACCCTCGTCAAAAAATGTTGACCGAGGTGATGGAAGAGCTGGGTGTTGATCTACAGATCTGGATGCCTGAGACCGGGGGAGATCGATCGTTGCGACAAATCAGATGCCGTGACTCCACGGACGAGATCAGAAGGGCCGCGGCGTGGGCTTGTGAAAGACTTCAGCTTTCACCTCTTGATCCAGTGGGGATCGTGGTCCCTGATCTGGCAAAAAACCGGAGTGTGGTGGAAGCGGCAATGGAGGATACATTCTCTCCTGGAGCCATCGCTCCGGGGGCGGGTGAGTATTGCCCCCCTTATGAACTCTCATTGGGGGTACCGCTTATTGAAGTGCCTCTGGTTGAGACAGCGATCGATCTGCTCTCCCTCTCCCGGGAGGGAGAGTTTGACCTAATCTCACGTTTGCTTCGTTCCCCCTATCTGCATCAGAACGACTCACACAGAGAGAGTTCATTAGATTGTGAGTTGACATTGCGCAGGCAGCGTCTTCACCTTTTTTCGTTAACACAACTGAGGGAGACAGCGTTATCCGTCGGCGCCCACGGCTGGGTCTCAGGGGTAGAAACTCTTGAGCAGATGCTTCAGGGGATGGGGCAGGAATTACCTGCACCGGATTGGGTAGAGCACTGGGTTGAGGTGCTTAACCTGTTTGGCTGGCCAGGTCCTCGCACCCTCCTCGATAGTGAATATCAGGCGGTAGAGAAATTTCGTCAATTATTGGGAGCATTCGCCTCAACCGGGGATATCGGAGGGGTTGAGAGTCGCAACCACTGTCTGAACAGGTTGAAGCGGGCGGCAAGGGATCTTGTCTTTCACCAGCAGACGCCTTCCGCCCCAATCCAGGTGGTGGGTCTGCTTGAGAGCTCTGGGATGATATTCAGCCACCTCTGGGTGGTCGGTCTTGAGAGTGAGGCCTGGCCTTTTGCGCCTCATCCAGACCCCTTCTTGCCGCTCTCACTGCAGAGCCAGCACCAGATGCCCGGGATTGATTCATCATCATCACTCGAACTCGCCACCAGAATGACTGAGCGCATCAGCGCTTCTGCCGAGGAGGTGGTCTTCAGCTGGCCTGGCCAACGTGGGGAGACCCCCCTTATGCCAAGCCCCCTGATTGCGGAGTTAGAGCAGGCGGAGCTGACACCTCCTCCCTCTCTCGCCTGGTGTGACTCTCAGCGAGAGAGCTCGCCCAAGGTAAAAATACGAAAACAGGACCCGGGCAAGCCGTTTACGGGTCGATCAGCGCCTGGCGGTACAGCGCTCTTCAGGGAGCTTGCTCAGTGTCCCTTCTATGCCTATGCCCGTCGTCGACTGGGCTTGGAGGAATTTGTTGATCCTGGGTTTGGGCTTGATTCGAGAGACCGTGGAATTCTGGTTCATTCGGTGCTTGAAAAGGTATGGACAACAGTGGAAGGCAGTGAGGCACTTCAGTCGTTGTCACAAGAGCAGAGAGATCGACTGCTTGGTGGGGCTGTTTCTGCAGCACTTGACGAACTCGAACAACAGCGGCCGGGGGTATTGGGTGAGCGATTCAGGGAGTTGGAGAGGGATCGACTCGAATTACTCATTGGGCGCTGGCTTGAGCTTGAGCTTGCAAGGCCTGCTTTCGAAGTGGACTCCATTGAGTCTGATGCCAGTGCCTCATTGAGGCTGGGAGCCGGCACAGCGGTGTTTGATATCAGACTTCGGCCTGATCGGGTGGACCGGCTGGCGAGCGGCGGGCGGATGGTGATCGACTACAAGACAGGTTATCGAGCAGGCAGGGGAAAGTGGTTTGGTGTTCCCCCTGAAGAGCCCCAACTCCCTCTCTATCAGCATCTGCTCGGTGATGTCGATGCGATTGCTTTTGGCTTGATTCGGGCAGATGGCGTAAGGCTGGAGGGAGTGGGTAGACGTGATGGTATTGCCGAGGGTGTTGTTAAGGCGGGGACCATAAGAAACAACCAAAAACAGGCAAAGGACTGGGTTTCCCAGGTCCGGCAGTGGGAGAGAGCGTTGTTTAAGCTCGCAGCTGGTTTTCTCCTCGGAGGAGCGGAAGCCGAGCCCAGAACCCCACAGGAGTGCGAGGGCTGTCAGGCAAGGGCCCTCTGTCGTATCGATGAGTAGCGAACACGACCGCTCCTGTCGCCAACAGGCGTTGGACGCCGGGCGCTCCTTCATTGTTCAGGCACCGGCAGGATCGGGTAAAACAGAGCTTCTGGTTCAACGTTTTCTGGCGTTATTGACAACTGTAGAACAACCCGAAGAGATTCTGGCAATGACCTTTACCCGTAAGGCTGCGGCCGAAATGAGAGGGCGGATTTTACGTGCCTTGACAGCAGTTAACGATAACATCCCCGACAGTGAACCTGAGCGGGCCAGATGGTCTCTGGCCCAGGCGGCGATAAAGCGTGACCGGGCACGAGGGTGGGAACTGGCGAGGAATCCATTAAGGATCCAGGTGATGACCATCGACTCATTCTGTGCCCAGCTGGCGATGAGATTGCCCTGGTCATCACGTCTGGGTGCAGGTCCTGTGATCAGGGAAGATTGCAGCGCACTCTACTGCAAGGCGGCCGAGGCGGCAGTGGAGCTGGTAGAGGGGGATACCCCCTACGCTGAAGCGATGGCTGTCCTGCTTCGAACCCTTGACGGCAACCAGCAGGCAGCCATTACGCTTATCGCTCAGTTGTTGGCAAAGCGAGAACAGTGGCTGTCACTGATTCATTTTGGGCGGGGTGACAAAGCTGAACTGCTCGAAAAGGCATGGGGTGAGGAGGTTTCCGAACAGCTTAACGAGTTGAGTTGTTCATTGAGACAGCACTGTTCTCCAGAGACCCTTTCACAGTGGGTGGCTTGTGCCCACTATGCCGGAGATCAGTTTCTAAAGGCAGGAAAAACCCATCCGGCAAGGAGTTGTATCGGGCTGGTATCACTGCCACCAGTAACAGTGAGTTCGCTAGAGGCGTGGCGCGGCTTGGCGGCACTTGTCTTGACCGGTGAGAACAGGCTACGCAAAACGGTAAATATCTCATCAGGTTTCCCCACCCCTGACAACGGGGGTGATGAAAAGATCAAGGCACTCATGGAACAACTGCTTGGAGTGCTCAGTGAGCTTGATTCCCCTCAGCTGGTGAAATTGCTGGGCAGGGTGAATCGGCTTCCTTCGATGGATTTTGCCAACAGCCACCATCAGGTGCTCAGCGCAATTACGACTGTTTTATACGTGGCCTCGGCCAAGCTGATGCTGGTATTCAAGGCCGAAGGGGCCACTGATTTTATTGAGATTACTCACAGAGCGAATAGAGCGCTGGGTGATGAAGCATCGCCAACAGACCTTGCTCTGGTTCTCGACCAAGGCCTGAACCATCTCCTGATCGATGAGTTTCAGGACACCTCTCGTCGCCACATGGCGCTGCTGGAGAAATTGACAGTCAATTGGGGTGCTGAGGAGGGGCGTACCCTGTTTGTTGTGGGTGATCCAATGCAGTCCATCTATCGTTTCAGAGAAGCGGATGTGGCCCACTTCCTGCGAGTGACCACTGAAGGATTGGCAGGCCTAAGGCTGGAGCTGCTCATACTGGAGGCTAATTTTCGCTCTTCTTTAGGGGTTGTAGAGTGGGTTAACCGGGTCTTCTCTCAAATTTTACCTGAGGAGTCCGATCCTTTTCGAGGTGCGGTTACCTATTCGCCGGCCATTGCCCAGCCCTCAAAGGGGCCCGATGGAGAGGTCATTTTTAACCCTTTATTGGATTCTGATGTCCGGGCTGAGGCAGATCTTCTGGTCAACCATGTTGAGATCGAGCTGAATCAGGATAAGCTGATAAATGTTGCGATATTGGGGGCAACAAGAGCCCATCTTGCAGCCATAATTGCCGAACTACGGAATCGTGGTATTCCCTTTATGGCTCTTGAGAATGAGCCACTACAGAGGTGTTCCGAGGTCCAGGACCTCCTCTGCCTGACCCGGGTACTGGTCCACCCGGGTGATCGAGGAAGCTGGCTTGCTCTCCTGCGGGCACCTTTTATTGGTTTGAGTTTGAGCGATCTAACCATGCTGGGAGAGGTGAAAACGGGCCTGTTCACCCAAATCCTGCAAAATGTTCTCAATTCGGCAGCGGATGGCGCTCCAGAGCGAGACCGCGCCACCCTCTCTGCTGAGGGCAGGCGCCGTCTACAGCGTTCAGCGCCGCTGTTACTCAAAGCAGGTGAAGAGATTGGCCGCCATGCCCTGGCGCGGCAAGTTGAAGGGGTCTGGGCGGCTTTGGGAGGGCCTGCCTTGCTTAATGATACCCAGATGGCCAATGCAAGAGCCTATCTTGATCTGTTGGCGGATGAGTCCAGGAACTCACCGTTTCCAGACCTTGCCCAACTCCATCAGCGGGTAGCCCGACTGTGGGCAGAGATCGATCTTAATGCCGGCGATCGGCTTCAGTTGATGACCATTCATAAGGCTAAAGGGCTTGAGTTTGATGTGGTCTTTCTTCCCAGGCTTGGCTCTCAGGGGCGAAATGAGGAGCGCCAGTTACTGCGTTGGAGTGGGCGGGAGGGCGAGACACCCCTTATGGCGCCTGTGGTTGCGGCTGAAGAGGGGACGGATTCGTATAACACCTTTCTTAAGGAGCTTGATCGGGATCGACTGGATAATGAACGGGACCGGTTACTCTATGTCGCCTCTACCCGTGCTCGTCAGAAGCTCTATCTCTATGGCCACACTTCGGTCGACTCTGAGGGTGAAATAAAGCCTCCACCGGTCTCTTCACTCCTTGCCAGACTGTGGCCTGCTCTGGCAGGGGAGTTCAGCCAGAGCGTGATGGCAAAGCCTGCTTCAGGGGATCGGGAAACATCGCCACATAGAACCAAACTCTTCAGGACCGTTGATCCGGCCTGGACTCCCCCACCCCCCCGGCCAGCAATAGCCTTTCCTCCAGGCGGTAGACCAAGCCGGGGAGAGCGACCTGAGTTTATCTGGGTTGGTGAAGCGGCACGCCATGTCGGTAGTGTGGTCCATGAGATGCTCGCCCATATCGCCGCTGAGGGGGCCGCTGCCTGGCCGGTTTCGAGACGACAGCAGTGGAGATCCAGCTGGAGAGGGCGCCTGACAGAGTTGGGTTTGAGGAGAGAAGAACTCGATCAGGCCGTCAGTGGGGTAGAGATGGCGGTCAACCGCTCCTGTGAGGACCCACGCGGCCAGTGGATACTCGACAACAGCCACCAGGAGGCCTGGAGTGAATGGGATCTGACTGGAGTAGAGGATGGAACACTCCATCGAATCCGGATCGATCGGAGTTTTATCGATAATCAGCAGCGGTGGATTATTGACTACAAAACCAGTGATCACCAGGGTGGTGATGTTGAAGGATTTCTTGATCAGGAGCAACGACGTTATACCCCTCAACTTGAGCGTTATGCGACACTGGTTGCAAAATGGGATAATAGACCCATAAGCCTGGGGCTCTATTATCCTCTGCTGGGGGGGTGGCGCTGTTGGCAGTGGAGTAATAATGAACTCTCTTAAGGGGAGTGGTTAAAGAAGCTGAGAGTCGATGAATAACTTAGAGAACAGTAAGCTTGTGGTTGCGATATCGTCGCGAGCCCTTTTTGACTTGAGCGCCAGCCACCAGGTGTTTGAAGAACAGGGTGTTGGTGCTTACTGCAAGTATCAGATTGAGCATGAGAATGAGGTGTTGGAGCCAGGGGTAGCCTTCTCATTGGTCAGAAAGCTGTTGGCTCTGAACCACCCGGATCACCCGGTGCCACGGGTTGAAGTGGTCTTGATCTCCCGTAATAGTGCAGATACCGGACTCAGGGTATTTAATTCAATCCAGCACTATGGACTTGAGATTTCATGTGCCGCCTTTTCAGCAGGTGAAAGCCCCTATCGATATGTCAACCCATTCAGTGCCCATCTTTTTCTCTCCGCAGACCCTGATGATGTCCGCAGCGCGCTGAGCAATGGGCTGGCAGCAGCAACCATACTTCCCTCTCATACAGGACATAGTGAAACCATCGATAATCAGGTCAGAATCGCTTTTGATGGTGATGCCGTGCTCTTCTCTGATGAGGCAGAGCGGGTTTTCCAGGCCGATGGTTTGGAGGCGTTTGCTCGTTCAGAACAGCAGGCGGCTTCAAAACCCCTGCCAGGAGGGCCGTTCAAACGAGTGCTCTCTGCACTCCATCAACTGCAGTCTGATTATGGTGCTGATAGCTCTCCGATACGAACTGCTCTCTTTACTGCCCGTTCCGCACCTGCCCATGAACGGGTCATCAGAACACTGCGTGCCTGGGAGATCAGGATCGATGAGGCGCTCTTTCTGGGGGGGAAGGAGAAGGGTGAATTTCTCAGGGCTTTTGGCGCTGACATCTTCTTTGACGACCAGCAAGGCCACTGTGATTCGGCAAGACAACACGTCCCCACCGGCCATGTTCCCCATGGGGTTACTAATCAGGATAATGATTCCGGGGATTTAGAAAAGTGAATCGGGACAACAGGCCTATTGTAAATATTTTCAGCAAGACGGCACTTGTCGGCTCTTTGATGGTGGTGCTTGTTAACCAGGCAGCTGCTGGATTGCCTGTTGCCGTGGGGGGGATGGCCCTGCCCAGCCTGGCGCCAATGCTCGAAACCGTTCAACCCGCGGTGGTGAACATTTCCACTACCAGCTATCTCAGTCCTGGCTCCAGTCGTCTCTTTCAGGACCCTTTTTTCCGACAGTTTTTTGACCTTCCGGAGAGAAGGCAGCGCAGTCAGAAGGAGACCAGTCTGGGTTCGGGGGTTATTTTTGATGCAAATGCAGGTTATGTGGTCACCAATGTTCATGTCATCGAAGGGGCTGATGAGATCAGGGTTACCCTTGCTGACGGGCGACAACTTAATGCAGAGGTGGTCGGTCTCGATGCAGAGACAGATATTGCAGTTATCAAAATACCAGCAAAGAAGCTGAAGGCCATCCGACTCGGAAATTCCAGCAGATTACGGGTCGGTGATTTCGTGGTCGCCATTGGTAATCCGTTTGGCCTTAATCAGACCGTGACATCAGGTATTGTCAGCGCCCTGGGAAGGACGGGTCTTGGCATCGAGGGCTACGAAGACTTTATCCAGACCGATGCCTCGATTAATCCCGGTAATTCCGGAGGTCCGCTGGTTGATCTCAATGGAGAGCTGATCGGATTGAATACCGCCATCTTCTCAAAAAGTGGCGGCAACATCGGGATTGGTTTTGCGATTCCGGTTGATATGGTGAAAAAACTGGTTGCTCAGCTGGTTCAGTTTGGTGAAGTGAAGCGGGGCCAGCTGGGAGTCATTGTTCAGGATCTGACTCCGGAGTTGGCTCAGGCATTTAACCTGTCAGATAGCCATGGAGCAGTTATTGCAAGGGTGCTTGAAGGCTCCGCTGCTGACAGTGCCGGGCTGAGGGCGGGTGATATTGTTCTCGAGCTGGATCATCAAAGGTTACGCAATGGTGCCGATCTTAGAAATGGGATAGGTCTGATGCGAGTTGGCAAGAGTATCCAACTCAAACTGATTCGAAAAGGTGTTACCCGCGATGTGATCATTCAACTGAGTGAGGCCAGAGCCGAAACAAGCGAAGCAGGCCAGACCATTGATGGGGGTCGTCTCCATCGGCGTCTTGATGGGGCACTGCTTGGCCAGCACTATTCAGATCAATACCCGAATGAGGGTGGTGTCGTGATTGTCGAGATTGAAAAAGGGAGTGCTGGGGCCAGGGTGGGGCTAGAGCCGGGAGACCTGATTGTCTCGGTAAACCGACGGGAGATCACCACCTTAAGCGAGATGGAGCAGGCAGTTCGAATCAATGATAAGTCGCTCCGCCTAAACATACTCAGGGGTAACAGCGCGCTTTTCCTGGTACTAAGATAGCCTTTTGCCTAGAGATGACTAATTCAGATTCTTGCTGGGGTTGATGTATACTCCTGCGCCTGCGGCCTATTCGTTGGTGGTTGGAATAGCTTGTAGCGGTGAATTTCAACAGTTTTTCACCGGATATCCGGCAAACTAAAGAACAAGAGAGAGAGATGGCTGACTTCCAAATTGCCCCTTCAATCCTTTCGGCAGACTTTGCCCGTCTGGGAGAGGAGGTTTCCCAAGTATTGGCTTCCGGTGCCGATATAGTCCATTTTGATGTCATGGATAACCACTATGTGCCCAATCTTACTATTGGGCCACAGGTCTGTGAGGCACTCATTAATCATGGGATTACCGCTCCTATCGACATCCACCTGATGGTCAAGCCAGTAGATCGGATTATTCCTGATTTTGCAGCTGCCGGAGCGACCTATATTACTTTTCACCCCGAGGCTTCTGAGCAAGTCGACCGCTCTTTGCAGTTGATCCGTGATGAGGGCTGCAAGTCGGGCCTGGTCTTTAACCCGGCCACCTCCCTGGACTATCTTGAGTGGGTGATCGACAAGGTCGATATGGTGTTATTGATGTCAGTCAACCCAGGGTTCGCAGGGCAGACGTTCATCCCAGCTACCCTTGAAAAATTGCGACAGGCACGAGCCATCATCGATGCCAGTGGAAGGGATATACGTCTGGAGGTTGATGGCGGGGTCAAGGTCGACAATATTGGTGAAACGGCCAAGGCCGGCGCCGATACGTTTGTTGCCGGTTCAGCTATTTTTGGTGCGGGCCAATCTTCAGACCCGAACAGTTATGACACGGTCATAGGAGCGATGCGCCAGGAGCTCTCAAACGCCCGAAACCATTGACCGCCTTGATCCCGGCAGAGGCTATTCTGATCGATCTTGATGGAACGCTGATTGATACTGCCCCTGATTTGGCTGGGGCAACAAATCGGATGCTGGGTTTCTTTGGCATGGCCAAGGTCACTGAAACCGAGGTTAGGCGTTGGATTGGAAATGGTGTTCCACGCCTGGTAAAGCGTGCTCTGACAGGCAAGATGGATGGGGAGCCGGAGGCGGGGCTCTTTGCCAGGGGGTACAGTCAGTTCATGGCTTTTTATGCTGAGAATCTCTGCCTGAAAAGCCGCCCTTATCCAGGGGTGGTGGAGACGCTCGAGTGGTTGCGGGAGGAGGAATTTACCCTTGGCTGTGTGACCAATAAAGCGGCTGATTTCACACTTCCGTTGCTTGAACAGCTTGGCTTGAGAGATCTCTTCGCCTCTGTAGTGAGTGGTGACACAACACCCCGGAAGAAGCCAAGTCCTGAGCCATTGCTCTATGCGGCAGCCAAGATGGGGGTCTCGCCCTCAAGCTGTATTCTGGTAGGGGACTCAGAAATCGACATTCGGGCAGCACATTCTGCCCGGATGCCTGTAATCTGTGTCACCTATGGGTACAATCGGGGCGAAGATCTGAATGCGCTTAACCCAGCGGTTACCGTAGACTCATTTAAGCAAATCCGGCAACTGGTAATACATCGAGGGGTAATCAGCACTAATGGCCGTGCAACAGAGTGATCTGGAAGAGCTTATCAGCCAGGGATATAACCGTGTCCCACTGATGCGTGAGGTGCTTGCTGACCTCGACACCCCACTGAGCACCTATCTGAAGTTGGCGGATGGCCCCTACTCCTATCTTTTTGAATCGGTACAGGGCGGGGAGAAGTGGGGGCGTTATTCAATTATAGGCCTACCGGCAAAGAGCGTTTTCAAGGTAAGAGGAAATGTGGTCACGTTGGAAGTCGGAGGTGAAGTCGTTGAACACCGGCAGGTGGATGATCCTCTTGAGGAGGTGGAGCGGCTTCAGGAGAGTTATATTGTTCCAATGCTTGAAGGACTGCCCCGGTTCACTGGTGGCCTGGTGGGCTATTTTGGCTATGACACCATTCGTTATATCGAGCCCCATCTGGGTTCTTCCCAGAAGCCTGACCCCATTGGAGCGCCTGACATCCTGTTGATGGTCTCTGAAGAGGTTGTTGTTTTTGACAACTTGTCAGGACGGCTATTTATTATTGTCCATATTGATCCATCGGTACCTGACAGCTGGGAATCAGGAAACAGAAGACTGGATGAACTGGTTTTGGCCCTCAGTGATGATCTGCCGCGTCCCTTACGCCCTGAGCACCCTCGAATAGTCAATGAAGATGATTTTGAATCTGGATTCCCCCGTGCTGATTTTGAAGATGCCGTTGAACAGGCTCGGGAATACATCACCAATGGTGATATTTTTCAGGTTGTCCTCTCGCAGCGGTTATCGGTTCCTTTCACCTCTGAACCGATTAATCTCTACCGTGCGCTCCGCACCATGAATCCCTCTCCCTATATGGTTTATATGAATCTGGAAAACGAGCGCGTCATTGGCTCATCACCCGAAATTCTGGTTCGCCTTGAGGATGGGGAGGTAACGGTTCGCCCGATTGCCGGCACCCGGCGCCGCGGAGTTGATGAGCGTGAAGATGAAGCGTTGGCTGAAGAGCTCCTCTCTGACCCCAAAGAGTTGGCAGAACATCTCATGTTGCTCGATCTTGGGCGTAATGACGTCGGCCGGGTGGCCCAGATTGGAACTGTTGTGATGACAGAACAGATGGTTGTTGAACGCTACTCACATGTTATGCACATCGTCTCTAATGTTGTTGGTGAATTGGCAAGTGAAGCCTCTGCAATAGATGTGCTGCGCGCTACTTTTCCTGCCGGCACCGTATCCGGAGCTCCGAAAGTGAGGGCATTGGAAATTATTGATGAGTTGGAACCGGTAAAGCGAGGCATCTATTCAGGGGCCATCGGCTATATAGGCTGGAATGGCAACATGGATACCTGTATTGCCATTAGAACTGCTGTAGTTAGTGACAATATATTGCATATTCAGGCAGGCGCTGGAATTGTCGCTGATTCAATTCCTGAGCAGGAATGGAACGAGACAATGAACAAGGGCCGGGTTATTTTCAGGGCTGTCGCCATGGCCTGTGCCGGGCTGGATGGGGTGGCATAGTCGGAAGTTGACAACATGACCCTGCTGATCGACATTCGTCGATGGCATCCGGTAACCTGTAATAACCGGAAAAACTGATCAAAAAGCCGAGGCCGTTGATTGAGATACCCCGCTGAGTAGGGAACATTTCCTCTGCCTGTTGCTGCTGCATGAAGACCCCGCTCCGGCGGGGTTTTTTTGTCATCACCCAATCCAGGCAATAATCTTTCCCAGTGAGCCACAAGTTTGCAGCAGGCGTTTGATTACTGGGGTCACCTATCAGCAAATGTGATGGGGATCACAATCCAGACTGGGCTGCCTGGCTCTGTGTGATAGCCATCACTTACACCCCGTGACTTATTGCCCAAAATGGCGTTACTGGAACTAATCAGGTGAACCATTAACAGGAGATATTCGAATGAACAGGCAGGAACAAGAGTCTAAAACAGTTTGCGGCGGATTGAGTCGCCCCTTGGGGAAGAAGACGATGGAACACAATAGGTCAAAAGGCATGTTTGGACGAATTATCGGACTGACCTATGCACTATTTAATTATTTATCAGCTATTTTGGTGCTTGGGTATGGGATTTTCTGGTACGCGAACCTGTATGTTCCTGTGACCATTGATTCCGGTGCAAAAGTGTCATTAACAACAGCATTATTGGTTAACACACTCTTAATGCTATTTTTTGCTGTGCAACATACCATTCAGGCACGACCCTGGTTTAAGAAATTATTTATCAAATGCACTCATAAGAGTATTGAACGGTCTACCTATGTGCTTTTTTCAAACATAGCCTTTGTGCTGTTTTATCTATTCTGGAAAGATACAGGCGGTCATATTTGGCAAGTTGAAAATAAAATAGGAGTAATAATTCTTTGGTCCCTGTATGGGACTGGCTGGATGTTGGCGTTTGCAGCCATTTTCTTAAAAAATCATTTTCATTTCCTTGGTATTCGCCAAGCATTCCTGCATTTTCAGAACAAAGATTTTTCCCAGGAACCGCTGGTAAAGTTCTTTATATATTCCCTGGTTAGGCACCCTATGTATCTTGGCTTTTTAATGGCATATTGGGCGACTCCCATCATGAGTACAGGCCATTTTATATTTGCCTTGGAAATGACAATATATACATTCATTGGAATCCAATTTGAGGAAAATATGTTGATAGGATTTATTGGTAAAAAATATCGAGATTACCAAGCAAAAGTACCTATGCTAATCCCATTTAGCCGTCGAATTGTTACCCCTAAATCCTTATCTCCTGCGAATCAACCTGAATGACGGGTGTCGAACACACCGATTGGGTGACAGGGATAGAGGTGATGCAAAAATAGTTTAACAACAAATATCGTACAATTATGAGCAAATGAACCGGGGTCGCTCTTGTTTTTGGAATGTTATCCCCCTGGCTCAAATTCCCCCGGCGGGATACTCGTTTATCCTTTCAAATGTGGCGTCATGTGGATCAACATGATGTGAGTTTCAAATGTTGATAATCTATTATTGATGCTACATATTGCAGGTATAACAGAGCAGTCTTATATCAGAGCCAGTTTATTGATCGCGGAAAAAGCTGCTGAACATCCTGGAAGTATAAAATGAGAGACGTTACTCTATCTATTACAGACGCACAGGGTCTTGTCGTCAGTATTCTTGAACACCATCAAACCACAACAGAGAATGCAGCGCATGTGGCAAAGGCCCTTATCGCCGCTGAGATGGACGGCCAGCGGGGGCATGGGCTTTCCCGTGTGCCATCCTATGTTGCCCAATCAGTATCCGGCAAAGTGAACGGGAAAGCTGTTCCGATTGTGGCCGAGAGAATGAGTGCAGCAGTACGCATCGATGCTGCCAATGGGTTTGCCTATCCGGCCTTCGACCTTGCGATTTCAGAACTGACAACTCTTGCGCGTGAGATGGGTATTGCAGCGGCATCAGTTTTTCGTTCTCACCATTTTGGCCAGGCCGGTTATCACGCAGAGCGTTTGGCAAATAACGGCCTGGTCGCGCTTGTTTTTGGCAACAGTCCGCAAGCCATCGCCCCGTGGGGTGGTAACAGAGGTGTTTTTGGCACCAATCCGATTGCCTTTGCCGCGCCTCGAATCGACAACATCCCCTTGCTGATTGATCTGAGTCTCAGCAAGGTGGCCAGAGGTAAGGTGCTGGTCGCCCAGCAGAAAGGGGAGTCAATACCGGAGGGCTGGGCGCTTGATCAAATGGGCCACCCAACGACTGATCCAGGTGAAGCATTGAATGGGACCATGCTGCCAATGGGTGGAGCCAAAGGGGCTGCACTGGTACTGATGGTTGAGATTATGGCCGCAGGTTTAAGTGGTGCCAACTTTGGCTATGAAGCGACATCCTTCTTTACCGCAGAAGGTCCCCCCCCAGGTGTGGGACAATTGATGTTGGCTTTTGACCCGATGTTTTTTTCTGGTGGGGCTTTTTCCATCCGGCTGGAGGAGTTACTGTCGGAAATACTGACTCAGGACAATGTCAGGCTGCCGGGAACACTGCGAAGTGCCCTACGTCAAAAAGCCCGGCAGGAAGGGCTGTGCATACCATCTGAACTATTGGATGAGTTGAAGGCACTGAATCAATGAGGGTGGCCTTCAGGCTCGCATTTTTTAACAAATGGTTGTGAGAGAGCAAGGGATAGGAATTTGCTTTT
>DIIC01000057.1 GCA_002420425.1 Proteobacteria bacterium UBA5680
TCTGAATTACACCACCCTTGTTTTCCTTGATTGCCATTTCGTTCCCTCCTCTCTTCTATTTTCAATCACCAACACACAATGTGCTCTAATTAGCAGCTGTTTTCAACCACCCATAACATGCAATAGCCATAGAACACCTTGCCTGTGATCAAGCAACGTTAGTGACAGGGTGGCGGGTAAGCTGCACTTAAGCCACTCTATTTGATCGGCAGGCGCTAAGAGCGATGGAGCGAGGGGTCGACACCCCTGTATGGCGCAATATCGGAGGAGTGTTCATTTATTGATGGGGGTAGTGGTACGCTTCGTTATTGTCTGAATCCGAAATTCCAGGAGTAAAAAAATGAGTTACCAAACATTCGATCTGTCACTAGAGGGACACATTGCACACCTGCAATTGAGTCGCCCAGAGAAATATAACTCCTTGAATCAAGCTTTCTGGAGAGAGTTCCCTGAAGCGATTAGCGCCCTGGATGGTGCAGCTAAGGCCCGGGTTTTGGTGATATCCGGCAAAGGAAAACATTTCAGCGCCGGGATGGATCTAGAGGTATTCAGTAAGCCCGACCCTGATATGTTCAACGGTGAAGCCGGGCGGCGGGCCGAGGCCATGCGACGTCTGGTGATGCAGTTGCAGGCCTGCCTGAGTGTTCTGGAAGAGGTTCGGATGCCGGTGATGACAGCCATCCAGGGGGGCTGTATTGGCGGCGCGCTGGATATGGTTTGCGCCAGTGATATGCGTTACTGCACCGAAGATGCCTATTTCGTGATCAAAGAGACTGAGCTGGGTATGACGGCTGACCTGGGCACACTGCAACGATTACCACAGTTGATCTCTTCAGGGCTCGCCCGTGAGCTGGCCTTCAGTGCCCGGAAATTGCCCGCCCGGGAAGCCTGTAGTGCAGGCTTGGTTAATCAGGTCTTTGCTGATCAGCATGAGATGCTGAGTGGGGTGATGGAGATTGCACAGCGAATAGCGATTCAATCACCACTTGCCGTGACCGGGAGCAAACAGATGATCAACTATTCCCGGGATCACTCTATGGCTGATAGCCTGAACTATATGGCCACCTGGCAGGCCGGTATGCTCCAGCCTACGGATATGATGCAGACCTTTGCCGCCAAAATGGCTGGAAAACCACCAGAGTTTGAACCCTTGAGAGCAATCACACCGCCACTGAGCGATAATTGACGACGGTATTGAATAAAGCAGGAATACAGATCCAACTGAATCATTGAGAGGGAAAATATGACTACTGATCACCAACACGCCACCTACCCTAAATTGTTTCAACCGCTGGATTTGGGTTTCACGACGTTAAAAAACCGGGTTTTGATGGGTTCGATGCATTTGGGGCTGGAAGAGATTTCGGGTGGTTTTCAGCGCCTCGCCACGTTTTACTCCGAACGAGCCAAAGGAGGGGTTGGACTCATTGTTACCGGCGGCATAGGCCCTAACGCATCAGGTGGCGTACACGCAGGAGCGGCACTGATGGCCTCGGAAAAAGATGTGGCTAATCATCAAATAGTTACCCAGGCCGTACACGATGCGGACGGTAAAATCTGCATGCAGATTTTACATACCGGGCGATACGCCTATAACCCACAACCCGTTGCACCCTCGCCCATTAAGGCACCAATCAGCCCGTTTGTCCCTACTGAGCTGACGGCTGAGGCGATCGAGCAGCAAATCCAGGATTTTGTACACTGTGCCAATCTGGCCAAACAAGCGGGTTATGATGGTGTAGAAATCATGAGCTCGGAAGGGTATTTGCTTAATGAGTTTATTGCTGAGCGCACTAATCACCGTGATGATGAATGGGGTGGACCGTACCAGCAGCGGATTCGCTTCCCCGTGGAGATCGTGCGTCGTGTTCGGGAAGCTGTTGGCTCAGACTTTATTATCATCTTTCGCCTCTCCATGCTTGATCTGGTTGAAGGCGGCAGCACTACTGAGGAAGTGATCGAGCTGGGCAAAGCGGTAGAGCAGGCGGGGACCACCATTATCAACACTGGCATTGGTTGGCATGAGGCCCGCATCCCCACTATCGCAACCAAAGTGCCTCGCGCGGCGTTCACCTGGGTTACAGCTAGAATTCGGGCTGAACTGAATATCCCGACCATTACCTCCAATCGCATTAATACACCCGATGTGGCCGAGTCAGTGTTGCAGCGTGGTGATGCTGATATGGTCTCAATGGCACGGCCATTCCTGGCTGATCCCGAGTTTGTAAATAAAGCGGAAGCAAATCATGCCCAAGAGATCAATACCTGTATCGGCTGTAACCAGGCCTGTTTGGATCATGTCTTTGCCGGCAAAGTAACCAGCTGTCTGGTTAATCCCAGGGCCTGCAATGAGCAGGAGTTGGTGATTACAAAAACCGATCAGGTGAAAAAACTGGCCGTGGTGGGTGCTGGCCCTGCAGGGCTGGCGTTTGCCACCACGGCGGCGAAACGGGGACATCAGGTCACTCTGTTTGATGCTGCTGATGAAATCGGGGGGCAGTTTAATATTGCCAAGCGCATTCCGGGTAAAGAGGAGTTTTATGAAACGCTGCGCTATTTTTCACATCAGTTGGAGTTAACCGGGGTAACCCTCAAATTGAATACCCGTGTAAAAGCACAAGACCTTATGGGTGCTGGCTTTGACGAAGTTATTCTAGCTACCGGTATTGTCCCGAGAGCTCCAGGCATTGAAGGCATTGATCACCCCATGGTGTTGAGTTATCTCGATGTCATGAATGGCGCTGAAGTGGGAGCCAAAGTAGCCGTCATCGGTGCCGGCGGCATAGGTTTTGATATAAGCGAATTTTTGGTCCATCAGGGTGAATCCACGAGCCAGAATGTGGAAGCTTTTATGGCAGAGTGGGGCGTGGATATGTCCATGCAGGCACGTGGTGGGGTTGAAGGAATAGAGCCTCAGGTTCCTAAAGCCGCTCGGGAGGTCTTCCTGCTGCAGCGAAAAGCTTCCAAGGTGGGTGCCGGGCTGGGTAAAACCACGGGTTGGATTCATCGCGCTGGCTTGCTCAATCGCGGAGTCAAAATGATACCTGGCTGCGATTATCAAAAAATAGATGATCAAGGCCTGCATCTGTTAGTCGGTGATGAGCCTCAACTCCTTGAAGTTGATCATGTGGTGATCTGTGCAGGGCAGGAGTCGAAACGGGATTTGGCCGATCAAATAAGCGGACTGCCTCTCCACCTCATCGGCGGGGCAGATGTGGCTACAGAGCTGGATGCGAAACGGGCGATTGACCAAGGGACCCGATTAGCGGCTGAAATTTAAATCACAAGCAGCGGTTTTTTTTGCAGTAAAGAGATACTGGATGAACAAAGCGATCACGGTTCCTACATCATATGTGCGTTCACTTCTGAAATCTCTGGATGCCTCTGAGTCAGACTTGCAGGTGTTGCTGGATGCTGCGGAGATTACGCCCCTTGACTTTGAACAACCTGAATTCCCCGCCTCCAAATACGGAAAGCTGTATCAGAAGGTGATGTGGGTGATGCGGGATGAATCCTACGGCATGCCCAGCGGGGGGCAAGTGCCAAATGGCACATTCCGAATGATGTGTCTGTGTGTGATTCACTGCAAGAATGTGGGGCAAGCCATCCAACGCTGCTCGGAGTTTTATGAAATAAGTAGTGGTGCCCGCATAAAGCCTACATTGAAAGTACGGGGGCGGCATGCACGGGTAGCAATGGGACCTGTGGATTCCCTAAGCCGGAAAGCGTTTATAGATATTATTCACACCAGTAGCGAAATCGCCATGCGGACCGCTCTGTCGGTGTGGCATCACTACATCTGCTGGTTAGCGGGCAGGAGACTCCCGCTGGAATCGGTCAGCTTCAGTTTTGCAAAACCCTCCAATGTCATGGAGTATGAGGTGTTGTTTCAATCCAAAATACGTTTCGGCCAGCCAGAGAATGCGATTGGGTTTGCCGCTTCGCTGCTGGAGTTTCCTGTTGTACAGACCGAGGAGAGTCTGCAGGGTTTTCTAAAGACAGCCCCATATCAATTATTAGTAATGGTGGATGATGACAATAGTTTGAAATCTCAAGTGCAGGCAATCATCGGCCGTGATTTCAGTCGCGAGCTGCCCAGTGCTGAAAGTGTTGCTGAGATTCTTCATATGTCAGTGACCACGCTGCGGCGGCGTTTGCAGAAACAAGAGACCTCATTTCAAACGATTAAAGATGAATGCCGCCGTGAAGCGGCAACCAACTACCTGAGTTGTCCCGAACTGAGCAATAACGATGTAGCCGAACTGATGGGGTTTGAGGAGACAAGCGCTTTTTTTCGCTCATTCAAAAAGTGGACGGGCATGACGCCCGGTGATTATCGTCGTAGTGCCCTGTGACGGGAGCCGAAAGAGACCGTAATTGACTGCTTTTGTTATTGCTATTGATCCCACTCTTTGAACCACATCCCTCGTGCTTGCTCCAAATATCAATACATTTTTCTTGGTTTGATTATAGTGATTGATTTTGTCATTAAAACGGGCGTTAAATGACATTGAATGTTTTTTTTTCGGTAATTAGACTGTCAGCGTTTACTAAAAGCCCCTTTCTGTTTTCCACGAAAGGATAAATACAGCATCGTTTTATATTTGATCCGGCGCTGGACAACAACCATTAGGTGAATGAATGATCTATCAAGGAAAAGCCCTCAAGCTGAACCATCTTGGCGACAGCATCTTTGAACTGCAGTTTGACCTTGAAGGCGAATCGGTCAATAAGTTCAATCAAACGGCCCTGACCGAGCTGGATGAAACGGTAAAGCTGCTGCAACAGCGTGATGACCTTAAAGGGCTGCTGATCAGCAGCGCCAAAGATGTTTTCATCGTCGGTGCAGATATCACCATGTTCCATGGGGTGTTTGAAAAACCCGATGAAGAGATCATGGCGATGAATATGGCGATCAATGGAACATTTTCAGCGATTGAAGACCTGCCGTGTCCCACCGTAGTCGCGATCAATGGTTTGGCCCTTGGCGGCGGTTTTGAACTTGCCTTGAGTGCGGACTATCGAGTGATGGCTGAGGGTGCCAAAGTGGGTTTACCCGAAGTAAAACTCGGCATCTTCCCGGGTTGGGGGGGAACTGTTCGCTTGCCGCGGATGATTGGTGTGGACAACGCATTTGAATGGATCTGTGCAGGAGGTGAGAAAAAAGCCAAGGATGCCTTGTTTGAAGGGGCGGTCGATGTGGTTGTTCCGCTTGAGAAAGTGCGTGATGCTGCGCTCGATCTATTGGCCCAGTGCAATACCCCACACCCCAATGGCGGGGCCAGCAAACTGAACTATCTTGCCAGGCGCGAAGAGAAGCAGCAGCCCTTGAAATTAGGTCAGTTGGACAGCCTGATGGCCTTCGAAACAGCCAAAGGTTTTGTCGCCGGTAAAGCGGGTCCTCACTATCCTGCCCCTGTGGCAGCGATCAAAACGATTCAGAAACATGCGGCCCTGGGGCGTGATCAAGCCATCGCGGTTGAAGCCAAGGGTTTTGTTAAAGTAGCCAAGACTGACGTATGCCGTCACCTGGTGGGGCTGTTTCTAAGTGATCAACAGATCAAGAAAGCCGCTGCATCCCTGGCATCAAAAGCGTCTAAGGTTGACCGGGCGGCCGTATTGGGTGCGGGCATAATGGGGGGCGGCATAGCGTACCAATCTGCCAGTCGTGGCACCCCTATTTTGATGAAAGACATCACCGAACAGGCCCTGCGGCTGGGCCTGGATGAGGCCTCCAAGCTGTTGACCAAGCGAGTAGATAAAGGCCGAATGACCAACAGTAAGATGGCATCGGTCCTGAGTAGTATTCGTGCAACCCAGAGTTACGGCGACTTTGCTGATGTCGATCTGGTCGTAGAGGCAGTGGTGGAGAATCCAGCGGTTAAAGCCAGCGTTCTGGCTGAAGTGGAAGAGGCTGTGAGCGAAGGGACCGTATTGGCATCCAACACCTCTACCATCTCGATATCAACATTGGCAGAGGGTTTGAAGCATCCAGAAAATTTCTGCGGGATGCATTTCTTTAACCCCGTACACCGCATGCCCCTGGTGGAAGTGATTCGCGGCGCACAGTCCAGTGAGCATGCGATAGCCACCACAGTGGGTTATGCACAAGCTATGGGTAAAACCCCCATTGTGGTTAATGACTGCCCGGGATTCTTGGTTAATCGGGTGTTGTTTCCCTATTTTGCCGGATTTGGCAAGTTGCTCGAAGATGGTATTGATTTTCAGCGCATCGACAAGGTGATGGAAAAATTTGGCTGGCCAATGGGGCCGGCTTACCTGCTTGATGTTGTAGGCATGGATACTGCGGTTCACGCCCAGAAGGTAATGGCCGAAGGTTATCCCGATCGTATGGCCAGTGATGTCCAGGGAGCCATTGACCTAATGGTGGCAGCCGGGCGCCTGGGCCAGAAAAACGGCAAGGGTTTTTATCACTACGAGCCTGATCGCAAGGGGCGTCCACGTAAAGTAGCAGCCTCAGAAACTGCCGGCTTGATCGCCCCCCTGGTCAGGCAGACTCTCGAATTAACTGATGAACAGATTGTTGAGCGCATGATGATGCCACTCTGCTTAGAGAGTGTGCGCTGCCTGGAAGAGGGTATTGTTGCTTCTGCTGCAGAGGCTGATATGGGGTTGATCTATGGTATCGGTTTCCCTCCATTCCGGGGAGGCGCCCTGAGTTATATCGATGGTATCGGCGTTTCCAGTTTCTGTGAGCAGACGAAAGCTTACGAAGCACTGGGGCCCCTGTACTGTCCAACTGTTGGCATGCAAACCATGGCTGTTGAAAACAAGCGTTTCTACGCATAATCCAAAGGGGAAAAAAATGAGCTTAAAAGCAAATGATGCAGTAATTATTGATACTGTGCGCTCCCCTATGGGACGTTCAAAGGGCGGTGCATTTCGTCATCTGCGGGCAGATGAAATGTCGGCCCAATTAGTGGATGCGCTATTGGATCGCAATCCAGAAATCAAAGCGGCAGAAGTGGAAGACTTGATTTGGGGTTGTGTGAACCAAACCAAAGAGCAGGGTTTCAATGTGGCTCGTGCAGTGGGCTTGTTGAGCCGCTTGCCGTACAGCGTTGGGGCCCAAACGGTGAATCGCCTGTGTGGCTCATCGATGTCTGCAGTTCATAGTGCCGCCCAAGCCATCCAAACCGGCAACGGTGACCTGTTTATGGTCGGTGGCGTGGAGCATATGGGACACGTGGATATGATGCACGGTTTAGATATCACCCCCGCGTTGAGTAAACATGCTGCAAAGGCATCGATGATGATGGGGCTCACGGCCGAAATGCTGGCTAAACTGCATGCCATTGGCAGGGAGCAGCAGGAGGCCTTTGCGGTGCGTTCCCATCAGCGTGCCCACGAGGCCACAGTAGAGGGGCGATTTGCTAATGAAATGATCGCCATGGAAGGGTACAACGCTGATGGTTTCAAGCGGCTGATTGAAACCGATGAGGTGATTCGGCCTGAAACGAATCTGGAAGGTTTGGCCCAACTGCGTCCTGCCTTTGATCCCAAGAATGGCACGGTGACTGCGGGCACCTCTTCTGCCATCTCTGATGGGGCTTCCGCCATGGTGATTATGTCTGCTGAAAAAGCCCAAAACCTGGGGCTGAAGCCACGCGCCAAAATCAACGCCATGGCGGTCACCGGTTGTGATCCGGCGATTATGGGTTATGGCCCTGTATCGGCATCGCAAAAAGCATTAAAGCGTGCGGGAGTGACCGTAGGTGATCTTGATCATGTAGAGCTGAACGAGGCTTTTGCAGCACAGGCGCTGGCGGTGTTGAAGGATCTGAAACTGCTCGATGTGATGGATGACAAGGTTAATTTGAATGGAGGGGCGATTGCACTGGGTCATCCACTCGGGTGCTCAGGGGCTCGAATTCTGGGTAGCTTGGTCAATGTGATGGAGCAACGCGACGGGGAATTGGGTCTTGCAACCATGTGTATTGGTATGGGTCAGGGTATTGCTACCGTAATCGAGCGTATTTAGCTCCCGGCACCGAAGGCCAGCGCCTCCTGCGGGAGACGTTCGACTTCGAGCCGATCACATTCGACGAGGCGGCCCGCAAGCGGTTCCATCCCGTCGAGTAACGCTTTTTTATTCCGAGAATTGCTTTCAAATCCCACGAAAGGGGGGGGTCTGCCCAACTAATTCTCGATTGACGCTTTTTGTCAGTGATTCAGGCGTTTTATGATATTGTTCATTGTGCCGGTTTCAGCGAATCTATCAATAGAGAAACAGCTCATTGTGGCTAGGCATCAGCACATAAAATCCCACAAGAGCCGCCATTTCAGCGTAGAACCTTATCCGGTTGCGCTGATCAGAAACAACTGGAGATCGACATGCCTGAATATAAAGCACCCTTGAGAGATATCCGTTTCGTGATGAATGAGTTGCTGAATATGGAGCAACACTATGCCGAAATATCAGGTGGTGAAGAGTGCTCACCGGAGTTGGTTGACGCCATCTTAGAAGAGGGGGCCAAGTTTGCTGAAAATGAACTGGTTCCATTGAATCGTGTGGGAGATCAGGAGGGGTGCCGTTGGGATAACGGTGAGGTTAAAACCCCAACCGGCTTTAAAGAGGCCTATATCAAGTTTGTCGAGGGCGGCTGGCCCTCTCTGTCCCACGATCCAGAGTTGGGCGGTCAAGGATTGCCTCAGTCACTGGGCATGGTCATCAACGAATTGGTGGGCACGGCAAACTGGTCCTGGGGCATGTACCCTGGGCTCAGTCATGGGGCAATTAACACGATTGAAGCTCATGGTACTGAAGAGCAGAGAAAACAGTATCTGAAACCGATGGTTGAAGGCCGGTGGACGGGAACCATGTGCCTGACAGAAGCGCACTGCGGAACCGACTTGGGCCTGTTGAAAACCAAAGCGGAGCCCAATGATGATGGCAGCTACGCGATCAGCGGGACTAAAATATTTATCTCGGCCGGTGAGCACGATATGGCTGAGAATATTGTCCATATCGTCCTGGCTCGTCTACCCAATGCCCCCGAGGGAACCAAAGGCATTTCACTTTTTATCGTGCCCAAATTTAATTTGGATACTGAGGGTGATGTCGGGGAACGCAACGGTGTGAGTTGCGGTTCCCTGGAGCATAAAATGGGCATCCACGGCAATGCCACCTGCGTCATGAATTTTGACCAGGCCAGGGGTTATTTGATTGGCCCGGCCAATAAAGGTCTGAACTGCATGTTTACCTTTATGAATGCGGCGCGTATTGGCACCGCTCTACAAGGTTTGGCCCACGCAGAGTTTGGTTTTCAGAACTCTCTAACCTACGCCCGTGAACGTTTGCAAATGCGGTCGCTCACCGGTATCAAGGCTGAAGATAAACCGGCAGATCCCATTATTGTTCATCCCGATGTACGGCGCATGCTGCTGACTCAAAAAGCCTTTAGTGAAGGGGGACGGGCGCTGGCCTATTTTGCCGCCATGCAGGTGGACAAGGCGAGCCGTGCGACCACCGAAGAAGAGCGCCAAGCGGCCGACCAACTACTCTCTTTTATTACCCCGATTGCCAAGGCCTTCCTGACCGAAATCGGTTTTGAATCGGCCAATCTTGGTCTGCAGGTTTTCGGCGGCCATGGCTATATTGCCGAGTGGGGTATGGAGCAAAACGTACGCGATTGCCGTATTTCCATGCTGTATGAAGGAACCACAGGCATCCAGGCGTTGGATCTGCTGGGCCGGAAAGTGCTCATGACCCAGGGCGAAACACTTAAGCGTTTCACCAAAATTGTACATAAGTTCTGCAAAGCAGAAGCTGAAAATGAAGCACTGGCCACTTACATCAAACCCCTGCAGGCGATCAATAAGCAGTGGGGAGATCTGACCATGAAGATCGGCATGGCGGCAACGCAGAACCGGGATGAGGTCGGTGCCGCATCGGTAGACTATCTGATGTACTCCGGCTATGCAGTACTTGCTTATTTCTGGGCAATTAGCGCCAAGGTCTCCCTGCAGGCATTGGAAGAGGGTGGCGATGATGCGGCTTTTTACCACTCAAAAATTGCAACAGCCAACTTCTACTTCAAACGCATTTTGCCTCGTACCCATGCCTTGGCAGAAACCATGGTGGCGGGTGCGGACAGCCTGATGGAGCTTGATGATTCCGCATTTGCTTTTTAACAAAACAAAGGACCGGAGTTGAGCCGGGGGCAGGTTTGGATTAGTTTTAAAACCCTCTTTGGGAGGGCCTCCGGGCAAACGATAGAAAACAGATAACTCGACATTCCGGTCGATTTTAGGAGAAAAGATAATGAGTGTTGATAGCCAATTTGAATTGATGTTGAAGCGCTTTGACAGTTCTGCAGCTGGCGGCTTAAACGCCATTTTTCAATATCAAATTGAAGATGGGGAGGCCTACCATATTTGTATCGATGAAGGGGGTTGCTCCATCAAAACGGGTGAACACGATTCACCCACAGTGACCCTGACCCTGAGTGAAGATACGCTGGCAGAGATCATGACCGGTGAAACCGATGGGATGCAGGCCTTTATGTCTGGCCAGCTAACAGTCACAGGTGATTTAATGCTGGCGACCCGCTTGCCGGAGCTTTTCCCCATCGCTTAGGACTTGTACTGGGTGGCCGTTGTCCGGGTGCCAATACCACACAACAGTCGGGTACAGTGGCCCTGGTTGAGACCGGCGATGAGGGCATGGCGGCAGGGCGCAGGCTGCTTGATCATAATTTTTGCCTCTCCCGGCAGCGTGCCGCATTGCGCCATGTGGCCACACTGGCCAGCCCATTGTCGGGGGTTTCCATGCGCTTGCACACCACGGAGCCGGGGCTGCAGATCTACACCGGTGGCAAGATAAATTGTCCGGTTCCCGGGCTTGATGGTATGGTCATGGGGGCCAATAGCGGTATAGCCATGGAACCCCAAACCTGGCCCGATGGGATTCACCAGCCACAGTTTCCCCAAGCCACCCTGCAGCCTGGCGAACAGTATCTGCAGCACACCCAGTATATATTCGATAAGGAACAGCCATGAACACCAGTACCGACTTTAAAAAATTCCTGCCCAACGCCAACTGGATTAATGGCCACTGGATCACGGCTGAAAGCGGTGCCTCGATCGAAGTAACCAATCCTGCCGATGGCACTATTATCGGACAGGTCCCCAATTGTGGTGCCGCTGAGACCGGTTCTGCAATTGATGCGGCCCGGCAGGCCTTTGAGAAGTACTCCCATAGTGACATCAATACCCGGGTCCGGCTGCTGCGGGAACTGCATGATGGGTTAATGGATCAGCAGGAAGCGCTGGCCCGGCTGTTGACGGCAGAGCAGGGTAAACCACTGGCCGAGGCCCGTGGCGAAATTGCCATCGGTGCCGCCTATATTCTCTGGTTTGCCGAGGAGATCCGTCGCACCAAAGGGGAACTCATCCCGTCACCAACCAGTGACCGCAGGCTGATGGTGACCCATCACCCGGTGGGTGTGGTGGCAGCCATTACGCCCTGGAATTTTCCATCTTCCATGCTCGCCCGCAAACTTGGGCCGGCATTGGCGGCCGGCTGTACGGTAGTGGTCAAGCCGGCATCAGCCACTCCGTATTCTGCCCTGGCCTGGGGTGTGTTGATGGAAGAGGTGGGTTTCCCTCCGGGGGTGGTCAACATCCTGACTGGTTCTGCCGCTGCCATTGGCAGCACCATAATGTCGAGTCCCCATGTGCGCAAGGTGACCTTTACCGGTTCGACGGCGGTGGGCAAACAGCTGATTCGGCAGTCGGCAGATTCGGTCAAGAAGATTTCCATGGAACTGGGCGGCAATGCACCATTTCTGGTCTTCGATGATGCCGATCTGGACGCGGCCGTTGAGGGGGCGATGATTTCCAAGTTCCGAAACATGGGACAGACCTGTGTGTGTGCCAACCGCATCTATGCCCAGGCCGGTGTTCACGACGCCTTTGTCAGTAAACTGTCTGCCGCCATTGAACAATTGACCCTGGGGCCGGGTTCAGAGCCCGATGTGACCCAGGGACCCATGATTGATATGGCCGCAGTGGAAAAAGTAGAAACCCTGATTGGCGATGCACTCCAGCAGGGGGGCAAGGTTGTGGTGGGTGGCCAGCGACATAAACTGGGCGGCACGTTTTTTGAGCCCACCCTGGTAACGGGCGTTACTGAGCGGATGCAGTTTGCCACTGAGGAGATCTTTGGTCCCGTGGCACCGGTGCTTCGGTTTGACCATGAAGAGGAGGTGGTTGCTGCCGCCAACAGGACTGAATACGGCCTGGCCGCCTATATCTATACCCAGGATATGGCCCGGATTTTCCGTCTTAATGAGTCCCTTGATTATGGCCTGATGGGCTTTAATACCGGCCTGATTACCACCGTTGAAGCACCCTTTGGTGGCTTAAAGGAGAGTGGCATAGGTAAAGAAGGGGGCAGTCAGGGCCTGGTTGACTATCTGGCCACCAAGTATGTTTGCATTGCCGGGCTTGGCTAACCCGGATAGTTCACCAATCGGGGAATTTTGTCCCTCCGGCGGTCTGACGCCAGGGTCAACTCCCGAAAGAGCGGGTGCAGCGGACGGCCTCATCCCATTGGCTTCGCAGAGAGGCTGTGTAGGATTGAGAGGGATCGGCGGTGAACACCTTGTCGGTTTTCCATCGCTTGCGGATGTCGTCCAGGTCGGTGAACAGCCCCGCACCGAGGCCAGCAAGGCAGGCTGCCCCCAGAGCAGTCGTTTCAAGCTGGGTGGGGCGCACGATCTCGGCGTTGAGAAGGTCGCTCTGGGTTTGCATCAAGCAGTCATTTTGGGCCGCACCACCGTCGACCTTCATGGAGAGCACCTTTTGACCGGAGTCTTTTTCAATCGCCTGGACCAGGTCCTGGCACGACAGGGCGATGGCTTCCAGGGTGGCTCGAGCGATATGCGCTGGGGTCGTTCCCCGGGTGATGCCGTAGAACGCACCGCGGGCGTTGCTGTCCCAATAGGGTGCACCCAGGCCGACGAAAGCGGGCACGAACACTACGCCCTCACTGGAAGGCACCGATTGAGCCAGAGCTTCGATGTCGGGCGCCTGAGCGATGATCTGCAGGCCATCTCGAAGCCATTGGACCGCAGCCCCGGCGATAAACACACTGCCCTCAAGGGCATAATGGGTTTCTGAGTCCAGGGTCCAGGCTACGGTGGTGAGTAGTCCTTGATCCGACGACAGCGGTTCAGTGCCGATATTCTGGAGCAGGAAGGCACCCGTTCCGTAGGTGCATTTAAGATCACCAGGGGTGAAACACGCCTGCCCGAATAGAGCACTTTGCTGGTCTCCCGCCATACCGGCGATGGGGATGCCGTCGGGTAGCCCAGGTACTCCTCGGGTGGTTCCGTAGACCTCGCTTGAGGAAGCAATTTCTGGAAGCACAGACCTCGGGCATTCGAGGAGATTGAGGAGTGAATCGTCCCATTGCAGCTCGTGGATATTGAAAAGGAGCGTACGCGACGCGTTGCTGGTATCGGTCACGTGACGTGCACCTCCGGTCAGGCGCCAGACCAGGAAGGTGTCTACAGTGCCGAAAGCGAGGCGATTGTCCTCGGCTTTGGCTCGAGCGTCGGGCACGTTGTCGAGCAACCAGGCCAGCTTTGTTCCAGAGAAATAGGCATCGAGAACGAGGCCTGTGCGGGCTTGAAAGAGTTCATCGGCTCGCTCGTGTTTGAGGGCATCGCATTTGTCCGCGGTTCGGCGACATTGCCACACGATGGCATTGTGTA
>DIIC01000012.1:0-7757 GCA_002420425.1 Proteobacteria bacterium UBA5680
ATGCTTGAACTCTCAGTCTATGAGGGAATTCCTCACCTTCTGGCTCCAGTTGTCACTGATATGAAAGAGGCCTCTAATGCGCTGCGCTGGTGCATTGCAGAGATGGAGCGTCGATTTAAACTCCTTGCCCAGCTTGGGGTAAGAAATATTGCCAGTTACAACCGCAAGGTGTCACAGGCGATTGAAAAAGGGGAGCCTTTGAAGGACCCTTTTGCTGAAGAGTTGGCAGGTGCTGATGAACTCAAAGCGCTGCCCTATGTCGTCGTTGTTATTGATGAACTTGCTGACCTTATGATGGTGGTTGGCAAGAAGATTGAAGAGCTCATAACACGTATCGCCCAGCGCGCCAGGGCAGCAGGGATCCACCTGATCCTGGCAACCCAACGTCCCTCAGTCGATGTAATCACCGGGCTGATTAAAGCCAATATTCCAACCCGAATCGCATTTCAGGTCTCTGCCAGAGCCGATTCGAGGACCATTCTTGATCAGATAGGAGCGGAGCAGTTACTGGGCCATGGGGATATGCTCTATCTGCCACCTGGAACAGCGGCACCCGTTCGTGTTCACGGTGCCTTCGTTGCTGATCAGGAGGTCCAGAGGGTTGTCAGCCACCTCAAAACACTGGGCCCACCGGACTACCATGATGATGTCCTCGATGGCTCAGCGGCAGCGGATGATCCGGCAAATAGTGGGGGCAGTGATGGGGGTGAGGAAGATGAGCTCTATGACCAAGCGGTCTACTTTGTTACCGAGACACGTCGTGCCTCTATCTCTGCCGTTCAGCGCCAATTGAGGGTTGGTTATAATCGCGCTGCAAGAATGATCGAGTCGATGGAGTTGGCTGGAGTGGTAGGCCCTCTAGAATCCAATGGAAGGCGTGAAGTGCTCGCACCTCCTCCACAGAAATAAACTCCCCTGGTGATCAAACCTGATGAACCCTAAACCCAGCCTTCGAGTTATCCTCACAACTCTTTTTTTAGTCCAGCCGTTATTGGCATCAGCTGGAGCTCGTGAACAACTCGAATTCTTTTTCAACAGGAGTCAGACTTTCAGCGCCAATTTTGAACAGGTGGTGCTCGATGAGGGGCTGAACACCCTTGAAGAGAGTAGTGGCCAGATGACCATTGAGCGTCCCAACCGTTTTCGCTGGGACTATGTCCCTCCATTTGAACAGCAGATTATCAGTGATGGCATCCGAATCTGGATCTACGATGTTGAGCTTGATCAGGTAACGATCAAGCCATTCGATAAGATGCTGGGTCATTCCCCTGCGGTACTTCTTGCCGGAGAGGGGAAAATTGAAGATAACTACCAACTGCATGAACTCGGTGTACAAGGCGCTGTGGAGTGGCTTGCTCTTGATCCGTTGGAGAAGGGGAGTCACTATAGAGTGATACGCCTTGGTTTTGAGAACAGTCAGTTAAAGATACTTGAGTTTATTGATGGTCTAGACCAGACGACCCGAATCACCCTCACTGAGATAATAGAAAACAGACCAATCGATCCAGGTTATTTTGGATTCAAGCCTGTGCCAGGTTTAGACGTTATTGATGAAACTCGCTGAGCCCTGAGGAGCAGCAGTATGGGGATCTACCAACCACTCGCTGATCGATGCCGGCCAATCTCGTTTGACCAGGTCGTCGGTCAACAACATCTTGTCGGCGAGGAGAGAGGGTTCAGGCTCTCTCTTGATCAGGGCAGTGTCTACTCCATGATTCTCTGGGGGCCGCCGGGCAGTGGAAAAACAACCCTGGCAAGGCTGATTGCAAACTGTGTTGATGCTGAGTTTATCGCCATCTCCGCGGTAACCAGTGGAATTAAAGACATCAGAAGTGCGATTGAAACGGCCCGAGCTCAAAAAGCATCGGGAAGGTCTACAATTCTATTTGTTGATGAAGTTCATCGATTCAATAAATCACAACAGGATGGCTTTCTCCCCCATATCGAAGACGGCACCATTGTGTTTATTGGTGCGACCACAGAGAACCCCTCATTCGAGTTAAACAATGCTCTTCTTTCGCGGGTCAGGGTTCATCTTTTAAATGCACTTGATGATGAAGCAATCAAAAGCGTTGTCCGTCGTGCTCTTTCTGACACAGAAAGAGGAGTGGGCAATTTAAAGCTAACCCTTTCCGCGGACGCTCTTGATGCCCTGGTAAAACAGGCTGATGGCGATGCCCGTCGTGCTCTCAACATCCTTGAAGTGGTGGCCTCACTCAAATCTGATGAAGAGAGTAGAGAAGTAGATGGGAACAATATTGCCACTGCAGCAGGCGAGTTGCTAGTCCGTTTTGACAAGAGAGGGGATCTCTTCTATGAACAGATTTCAGCCCTTCATAAGGCGGTGCGGGGATCAAACCCGGATGGCGCTCTCTACTGGTTTGCTCGCATGGTCGAAGGGGGAGCTGATCCGCACTATCTTGCAAGAAGGCTGGTAAGAATGGCGGTTGAGGATATTGGCAATGCTGATCTTCGGGCACTGAGACTGGCCCTTGATGGTTGGGAGACTTATGATCGATTGGGAAGCCCTGAGGGTGAACTGGCACTGGCACAGGTGGTGGCCTATCTCGCTGTCGCTCCCAAAAGTAATGCGGTCTACAGGGCTTTCGGCAGCGCGATGCAGGATGCTCGAGAGTCGGGTGCAGCAGCTGTTCCGGAACACCTTCGCAATGCCCCCACTCGGCTGATGAAATCAATGGGTTATGGAAAAGGGTATCGTTATGCTCATGACGAGGAGGGCGGATTTTCCTCTGGACAGACCTATTTTCCAGAGAGTTTGGGTGAACGCTGTTATTATCACCCTGTTCAGAGAGGTCTCGAGATTAAAATTGGTCAACGCCTCTCTGAGTTAAGAGCGGTTGATCAGAAGAAGGGGTCCAAAAAGGTGAATAACCAATGATGGCCAAACTGGCGGCAATTGCCATTGGAGGAGCTGCCGGCTCTGTCCTCCGGTACGGCGTCTACCAGGGAATACATACCTTGGTGGGCAGGGGGTTTCCATGGGGAACACTTGTCGTCAATTCACTGGGCTCTCTGCTCGTTGGTTTTATTTTTGTCTATCTTGTCGAGCGCTCAGCTGTTTCTGACGTATTGCGAGCAGCTCTGTTCATCGGATTATTGGGAGGTTTCACCACCTTCTCAACATTCTCTCTAGAGACTCTGGTTTTAATCGAAGAGGCCTCCTACTTCAAAGCAGTGGTTAATATCTTCATCAGTGTTGTGCTTTGCCTAGGTGGAGCCTGGCTGGGTATGACGCTGGCAAGACAGTAGAGGTTGATATGGGGAAACCGGTTAAAGTTGTCAGGATGTATCCAACTGAATCAGAACATGTTAAGGGATCACTTTCGGGGCTCAATACGATTATCTCACCCGGTCATATCCTGACTTTGGGTAGCAGATGTGAACACCTGAATAACGATAAAGGAAAATAAACAGAATGTTAGATCCTTCCCTATTAAAGAACGATATTGATAACACTGCCGAAGCTCTGGTATCAAGGGGTTATAACCTCGATGTGGATGCCTTCAAGGCTCTTGAAGGACGAAGAAAAGAGCAACAGACCCTTACCGAATCCCTGCAGGCAATGCGAAATGCCCGCTCAAAAGAGATTGGCAGAGCCAAGGCTGAAGGTGAGGATATTCAGCCTCTTCTTGAGGAGGTCGCCGGTCTCAGTGACAAAATCAAGCAAGCCGAAGCCGCATTAAATCAAATCCTTGTTGAGCTTGAGGATCTGCAGAGCGCCATTCCAAACCTTCCTCATGAGTCGGTTCCGTTGGGCAAGAGTGAAGATGACAATCTGGAGATACGGCGATGGGGCGAGTCAAAACCCAATCCCTTCAAGCCCAAAGATCATGTTGATCTCGGCCAGAAGCTTGGATTGATTGATTTTGATCTGGGCGCCAAATTGACAGGATCACGGTTTGTGGTGATGAAAGGGGCCGTTGCTCAACTTCATCGGGCGCTGATTCAGTTTATGCTCGATCTTCATACTGATGATCACGGCTATACCGAAGTGAATGTCCCCTATCTGGTCAACTCTGAAAGCCTCTACGGTACTGGCCAGTTGCCTAAATTTGAGATTGATCTTTTTGCAGTAAATAGCGATCCCCAGTACTACCTCATCCCGACAGCAGAGGTGCCGGTGACCAATTTTGTCAGAAACACGATTGTCGATGAGAGTGATCTCCCCTTGCAGATGGTGGCTCACACACCGTGTTTCCGGAGCGAAGCAGGATCCTACGGCAAGGATACTCGTGGGATGATTCGACAACACCAGTTTGAAAAGGTGGAACTGGTCCAGATAGTAAAGCCTGAGAACTCCTATGATGCGCTTGAGAGGCTGACCGGTCATGCCGAGAAGGTGCTGCAGCTTCTTGAACTTCCCTACAGAGTCGTTGTGCTCTGTACTGGGGATATGGGTTTTGGGGCTGCAAAAACCTACGATATCGAGGTCTGGCTGCCTGGCCAGGAGCGTTACCGAGAGATCTCCTCCTGCAGTAATCTTGAAGCCTTTCAGGCTCGTCGGATGGCGGCCAGATGGAGAAATCCTGAGAGCGGAAAACCAGAATTGGTGCATACCCTCAATGGCTCGGCACTTGCCGTAGGCAGAACCCTGGTTGCAGTGGTTGAGAATTACCAGCAAGAAGATGGAACAATTACTATTCCAGATGTCCTAAGAAAATATATGGGAAATAAAAAAATAATAAAATAACAGATAGATAGAGTTGAATATTAAACCAATTATAAAGATACTGTCAGCCCTGACAGGGGCTCTGATAGTGGGCCTTTGGCTTGTCCTGATGCTGTCAGCAAGTGGGGTCCGTTCGGTAGCCTCACAACAAGCGAAGGGGGCAGCTGTTCTCCTTGCAGAGGTGCTGACACCAGCAATGGCTATAGGTAATCAGAGGGTTATCGAAGATATTCTTGAAACCAGTTTCTCTTCGGAAGCCTTTCGCACTCTCGCCATTACTGATGGAGCGAATCGAACCCTGTTCCAGAGAAAGCGTCCCTCAGCGGTCAATAGGGTTCCTGGGTGGTTCCTGGCTCTGACAGATATTGAAATAGCGGAAGCTTCACTCCCTTTAGCCAGAGCGAAAGAGGGCAATTACCTTTTGAAGGTGGGCCTCGAGATTGTTGAGGTCCAGCTTCAGCTCTGGGGGTTGTTGCTCTCCTATCTTGCCTGGGCTGGGTTGCTGGTTGGCGTGGTCGCTTTGCTGCTGTGGCAACAGTACAGAGTCTCAAACCGGGACTGTAAGTTGCTCGAATTAGAGATGAGAGGAGTGGGTGATCAAGAGCAGGAACCCGGTTCGGATTCAACCCGCTTGAGTGACCACTCTCCTTTGTCCCCCTTTTTGACCCTCTTCAGAGAGAGCAGCAGAGAGTATAAGGAGCAACTCAACAAGGCACATAAAAAAATCGATCGACTGGTGGGTCTGTCAGAACTTGATTCTGTAACCGGTGGACTCAATCGCAGAGGGTTAAACCGCCTTCTTGATCAACCGTGGAGTGATGGAGATGAAGAGGGTGATGCCATTTTCTGTCTGGTTCGCTTTACGGCAGGGAGTGGACGGGATCGTTATCAAGGCTGGACTGATGATGCCATCACAAAGCGGGCATTTGACGTTATTAATACGATTCCTAAAGAGGGGGTCAGGATGGAGGTGGGCCGCATTGAAGGGGCGCTGTTTGGCCTCATCATCCACAGCGAGAGCAACAAGATTCCTCCCCATCGGTGGTTCAACACCCTGATCCTGTCAATTGCCCACTGGTTGGGGGGTGACCAGCAACTCTGCTCAGGGGTCGGTGTGGCTGCCATCAGGATGGAGCGAGGGCTGGGGCTCGATAAACTTCTAAGAGCGGCAACACTGGTTGAGAAAATCATTACCCCTGGAAACCCTGTGACCACGACAGTACTTGATACGACTCAATTGGCTGAATCCATTCTATGGAACAGAAACGAATGGCTCGATTATCTGGCAACTGCCCTCAAACAACAGAAGTATGATTTTATCCTTGAGTCCTGTTTCAATTATAAAAAGAGTATTGCCCAAAAAGAACTTTTGACACTTCGACTCTTCACACCATCCGGGACAAGGCTTTCTAAAGAGATGTCTCGGGGCCTTGTCAATCAGTTTGGACTCTCTTTTGAATATGATGGCGCTTTGATCGATGCTGTCATTGCCCGAATGAGTGTCATAACTGATTCACGTTACCTGGTGATATTATCACCAGAAACCGCCTTAAACGCCCAATGGCTTACCTGGATTATCCAGCGAATAACAAGAGATGGTGAGATGGTGAAGCGATTGAGCATCGTCATCCCAGAGATCGCACTATTGTCTGATTTTAATATTGCTATGGAAGGCCTGTCGCTTTTCCGACAACATGGGGTAGAGACGGGGGTCGGCGAACTGAAGGGGAATGCAGACGGCCTGCTCGCGGTTCAGAGAATGAAGCCTGATTTCGTCCTGCTCAACCCCCTCAAGACAGTCCATGAGGAGAATGATTGCGAAGATAACCAGAAAGAGAGTATTGAGACCATATTGATGCTTAGAAAGATTTTAGGCGAATCAACCATTCCGTTGATGAGCCTGAGCTCCTGGGATCAAGTCCACGGGGAGTCAAATCTCCCTGAAGTTGAAACAGGAGAGGGGTAGGTTGAATCGCGATTTTCAGGGGGTGTTGACCAGAGTGTGGTAGAGTAATTCGCACTCTGTTTTTATCAGCCTCGAACAAGGGGTGAATAAAAAAAAGGCCCTTGCGGGCCTTTTTTCATTGGTTGGTTAAAGCTTAATCATCACCACCAAATATACCCAGAAGGTGGAGCAGGCTCAGGAAGAGATTGTAGATTGAGATATAGAGTGTGACCGTCGCCATGATGTAATTGGTCTCACCGCCATTGACCAGTTGACTGGTCTGAAAGAGGATCAATCCAGACATCAGCAATACAAACATTGCTGAGACAGCAAGTGAGAGCGAGGGTATCGAGAAAATGGCAGCGCCAATTCCAGCCAGGAAAGCAATCAGAATGCCGGCAAAGAGCATGCCGCCAATAAAGGTAAAATCTTTCTTGGTGGTCAATACATAGGAAGAGAGGCCAAGGAAGATAAGCCCCGTTCCGCCGAGTGCCGTCATCACAAGCTGATTACCATTTGGAAATGCGGTCACATAGAGGCTGATAATAGGACCCAGGGTCAATCCCATGAAACCAGTGAGAGCAAAGACAAAGAGAATTCCAAGGCTGGAGTTCCTGAACTTGGTGGTCAGCATGAGGAGGCCAAAATAGCCCACCAAGGTGAGCACCATCCCGGGATGTGGCCATGAAAAGGCCATTGAGAGGCCAGCGGTTAAGGCGCTGAACAATAGGGTCATCGATAGCAGTGCATAGGTATTGCGAAGCACCTTGTTGATTTCGATGCCTGAAATGGCAACTCTTGCAGTAGTCGGGTGATTAAGGTTCATCAGGGTTGACCTCCGTTGTGTTGAGAGCTCTGTGTCTCATCTACCCGTGTTGGCAGATTCTAAAGAGAGCACCTATTTAATTCAGGGTGTAGGATAACTCAGCCTGCAGTAATTTCAAGTGAACATTCGTTAATTTCAATAGTGTTGATGGGGGCAGATCGGTTAAAATTCAACCCCTGAAGCCCTATCACTGAATCATACCAATCACGGAGAGGTGGCTGAGTGGTCGAAAGCGGCGGTCTTGAAAACCGTTGAACCTCGCGGTTCCCAGGGTTCGAATCCCTGCCTCTCCGCCA
>DIIC01000012.1:8065-58431 GCA_002420425.1 Proteobacteria bacterium UBA5680
CTGCCTCTCCGCCATTCTCAGATAATAGTTATTTATTATCAATAAGTTACTATTATAATTGGTTTTATGCATACAATTTCGTATACAAGTTAGCAATGCTTGGCAATCACCAAAATGTGAGCACAAACACACTTATTGGCTCTTTTATATGTACCACATCTCAATATGAAAACACTACAAAATTAGCTTGTTTGCTTTGTATGTATTTAATCAGATCAAGCTCAACGATTTAACTGACTTGGAACATTGATTAAACACTTCGTCAGAGATTAGACTGATTTTATGAAACACTTTCGCAACACAAAAATGATAGGCAGGGCAGTGACGAACAAGCAGAGTTTTGATGGGGGACTTTATGCTTGAAAGCCCACTGATGAAGGTTGTGGTTCTTGGTGCCTCTGGCGGCTGCGGCCACCAGTTGGTGAAGCAAGCGGTTGAGCGCGGCTACGAGGTCACTGCTGTCGGACGCTCAAGCAGTCGGCTTGATGTGCCCGATCTACTCAGTCGATCTGCTCCGCTGATCGTCGCGGCCATGAAGCGTGCCCGCGTACCGCGACTGCTGGCCATCAGTGCTGGCGGAGTGGGCGACAGTTCGGCTCTGATGCCCTGATTCTACAAGTGGATCGTCGCGATGACCTCCATGCGACGGCTCTACCCTGAGCTCGAGGCCATGGAGTCGGTGTACGCCAGCAGAGACCTGGATGTCTGCTGTGTGCGTCCCACCTCGCTGACGGACGGACCGCGGACGGGGCGGGGTGTAGTCGCGACCCGCCTGGTGGGTCAGGCGAACATCTCTCGAGCAGACGTCGCTTGTTGGATGTTAGACGCGGCCGAGGGCGACCGCTTCGAGCACTTTGGACCGATACTCACTGAGCGCGGATCAGGATTACAAATAGAAAAAATAAGTAATAACAGTTAGGACCGGCAGGGAAGAGGGAGTTCAGATGAGACGGCTTAGCCGGTATAAATTCTGTATCGTTACCTATTGTTTGTTTGGGCATTACAGCCGAACTTATGATCGGGGCTTACCTGTAATGCCAAGGTGATCTCGAAGTTTCTTATGACTACTAACGGTTCCAGAAAGGTCAGTTCTGTTGTTCGTTTTCAGCAGTCAGCGCAGAGCGGTCAAAAAGAAGGTTAACAAAGCATCTGCAGGCAATTTGCTTCATTGATTCCAGGGAGCCCTCATGTGACTTGTTTGATCCTACAAACATGGTCATTCCTTCAATTGAACTGGAGACAAAGAGTGCGATTTGATCAACTTGGTCAGAGGTCAGCTTGGTATTGGCTTCTTTGATCAAGCCAGCGAGGACTTCTCGTTCAACATCATACATCCGCTTCATCAGCTGGGTTGCATATTCATCGTGATTTGAAAGTGCCCAGAGTTCAGGAAAGAATTTTGTCGTCTCGGTGGTATTCAGGTCGTCAATAAGATAACGGACCAGAGACTCAAATCGTTCGATCGGAGTTTCACCCCCAACAGCGATCACTCTTTCAAAATCATCAACATATGACTTGAGAATCATGTCGAGCAGATCTCTTAACAGATCCTCTTTTGTTTTGTAGTAGTAGTTGAGATTTCCTACCGTAATACCGGCCTTCTGTGCAATATTTCTGAGGGTGATCCTATTGTATCCCTGGTCGATAAACACCTCTTTGGCGGCATCTAAAATCAACTTTAACCTCATATTACCCTTGTCATAGGGTGTCGCTTTTGCTCTTCGTGAGTGTTTAAGGTCAGGGCTGCTCATGGCTGATATTTGAAAGTTCTGTGTCAGGACAACGTCTAATGCTTCATTCTAATCCTTTGTTTGTTTAAACCCTTTTCATGTTAAAGGAATTTATTCCTTGACAATTATAGGGCAATTGACCTACAAATCTAGTTAGTTGATCAAAAAAAGTTTTATCAATTCATGCTCATTATAAGAAATAAATAATAAAAACAATAAGTAACAGGTTTTTCTAGATATACATGTAAAGGAGAATATTGATGGATAAACAGGAAGTAAAGGAGATCATCAAGGCCGCTGAGATCGATTCCATAAGAGTTGAATTTCCTGATTTACATGGGATCTGCCGCAGCAAGCTGGTACCCGCCTGTCGATTGGATGAAACCCTTGAAGAAGGGCTTAACTTTGCCCAAGCCACCTATATCGTAGATCTGTCTAACGATATCGCCATGGGTGGAGGTTGCGGCAGCGACGGCGGATGGTCTGATATGACGCTCAAGCCTGATCTGAATACCTTTGCAGTGCTTCCCCATCAACCCCATACTGCTCGTATTATTGGTGATACCTACCTCGGCGATACCCCACATCCTGTGGATCCAAGAGGGGCCCTTAAGAAGATACTTAAAACCTACGATGAAATGGGGCTCAGGGCAATTGCAGCCTCTGAACTTGAATTCATGCTCTTTCATCCTGATGGTGAAAATTACAATTCATCACCTTCATGCGTCTACCAGGTCAATCCTTCTGTTGATAATCAGGGAATTCTGAGACTGATTCAAAATACATGTCTGGATCTGGGTCTGGAGATGATCTACCTCAATCATGAGTTTTTCCCGAGTCAGTTTGAAGTGAACTGGAAGCATACTGATGCTATGAAGATGGCTGATCAGAGTTTTACATTTAAATATGTCTGTAAGGAGTTGGCTAATCAACACGGACTGCATTTGACCTTTATGGGTCGCCCAAAAGATGAGGGCGGTGGTAATGGCTATCATGTCCATCAATCGCTCGTAGATATAGAAAACAATAACAACGTTTTTTATGATCCGGACTGTGAAGATGGTATTTCAGATATTCAACGGTATTTTATTGGTGGACAGCTCGCGCATGCCAAAGGGATGTCTGCATTTCTTGCACCGACAATCAACTCTTACAAGCGTTTTGTCCAAGACTCATTTGCCCCCTACAACATTGCCTGGGGCGGCGATAATCGAACAACTTACTGCCGCGTCCCTGATGAGAGAGAAGGGGGATCAAGGGTAGAAAACAGGGCGGCTTGCGCCTCGGCCAACCCCTATCTTGTCATGGCTGCAACGCTCGCGGCCGGCCTGGATGGAATCAAGAATAAGATTGATCCAGGTGATCGGGCAGATGATGATGTCTACCACGATGAGTCTGGCAGATATGAAACTGTTCCCTTCTATCTTCGTGATGCGATTGAAGAACTAAAAGCGGATTCAGCAATGGCTGAGGCGTTTAGTCCCGAGTTGATTGCGGCATTCGTTGCTCTGAAGGAAAAAGAGGAATCCAGGTTTAAAACTGCGGTGACTGATTGGGAGTTCAATGAATACTCCTATCATCTCTAATTACCCTCTAACAAAAGGTTTCATATTATGTGCGGGCTTGTAGGGATTATTGCCAAAGAGTCTGAAGAACTCGGTTCATCGCTTATTTCAATGCTTAAGGAAATTGAGCACAGAGGGAGTGATGCGACCGGTTTTGCAGTCTATGAGAATCGAAATGACATTCAACTAAGGGCCTCATTTATTGAAGAAAAATGCAAAGATCCGCTATTGGAGATAATCGCTAAATATGGAACCCTCTCTGACTCAAGAATGTACCGAGGGGTTGGAATTTTCTCTTTTTATGAATGTTCAATCGATATGCCTGAAACAGAAATTCAGGCTCTGCATAATGAGATTGACAGCTCTCCGGAACTTTGTGTCCATTCAATAGGAAAGCATATTAAAGTCTATAAAGACCAGGGCACAGCAAGAGACCTTGAGCGATCTCATCAATTCAGTCTTGGGGCGGCCACACACGGTATCGGCCACGTGAGATTGGCAACAGAGAGCTTGGAAAATATTAATTTTGCTCACCCCTTCATCTCTGAACAGTTTCCCGAATTGTGCATCGTTCATAACGGACAGTTCACCAACTATTTCAATATGCGAAGGAGTCTCGAAAATAGAGGTATTACTTTCAAAACCAATAATGATTCTGAGTTAGCCGTCCAATTCCTTGGCTTTCATATGAAAGAAAATGGTGGTGATCTTGAGCTGTCAATCAAGGAGGCAATGAATCATTTCGATGGGGTCTTCACGATTATTGCAAGCACCCACGATCAGGTGGGTATTTTCAGGGATACATTGGGGATGAAGCCAGTATTGTATTTTCAAACGGATGATGGCTCTGTACTCCTTGGTTCTGAAGAGATCTCTCTGGCAAAAATAGCTCCCGATGTCAGCGCTATCGAGATGGACCCAGGGGGGGTGAAAGTATGGAGAGTCTGACTATTACAGATCAAACTAGTGTTGAGGTAAATCAAATGCTCCGTCGACTGATTAAGGAGCATGATGAGTTGAGGATTGAGAACCCACACTCCATCCATAATCTGGGAACAGCACTGAAGGGCAAATGCAAAGTTACCATCAATGGCAGTACGGGATACTTTACAGGTGGATTCCTTGCCGGCCCAACCCTGGAAATACTCGGCAATACCGGTTGGTACACGGGGGACAATATGAGTGATGGGGAGATCATTGTCCACAAAAGTACAGGTAGCAACTGCGCGCCATCAATGATGGGCGGAACACTATTAGTCAGGGGTAATAGTGGAAGTAGGCTGGGCTTTGGAATGAAGGGGGGTGACTTGATTGTCTGTGGGGATGCGGGTCGCTGGGCAGGGTATATGACCCTGGGCGGACGAATAATCATCTTGGGAAAAATGGGACCAGTGATTGGCGAATCAATGTACAAAGGAGTGATCCATACCGTTGACCCTGATGTCGAAAGCAAAATTGGCAACAACGTAAGGGTGGTCAATATTACAGAGAGTGAAAAACAGGCTGTTACAGCACTGTTTGAGAAATACCAAATTGATCACCCGGTAGATCAGTTCAAAAGTGTAATCCCACTGGAGTCCGGAAGACACAAGTACACTCTTTTTAATCCTACCCACCGTCAATCAAGTGATGCAAATGTCAATCTACATCACAAAATTTAACTCCATCTCTGGATGAGTACTATTATGGATAAAGCAGTCAAGATACCAAAAGTCACAATTGCCCAACACGGAGTCTGGACAAAGGAGACTCGCCAGGAGATTAACCATAAAGCAGTGACAGGGCAGCATCGTGTCAGGGGGATGGGTGCAATTACCCGATTCCCCAATTTTGATGATTTGACTGTTTTACCTGCTCAGCTCTCACGGCTTTCAGTTGATACTTACAGAGAATCCTGCGTCACCAAGACATCCCTTGGTTCACGTTTTGCCTCAAAACCACTCGAGATAGAGACGCCAATAATGATATCTGGAATGTCCTACGGCGCTCTGGGGAAGGAGGCAAAAACCGCTCTGGCGAAATCCACGCAGATCGTAGGCACCTCAATTAATAATGGTGAGGGGGGGCTCCTGCCAGAGGAGAGAGATAACTCCTATAAACAGGTTGTTCAGATACTGCCGAGCCGCTTTGGGTTTTCACTGGAGAGTATTGAGGCGGCTGATGCACTTGAGATCATCTGTGGCATTGGCGCAAAGCCAGGCCTTACTGGCCATCTGCTTGGCAACAAAATTACCAAGGAGATTGCAGAACTCAGGCAGATTCCGGAAGGCATTGATCTGTATAGTCACCCAAGACATGGCGATATTTTTGGTCCTGATGACATGGTATTGAAAATCAAGGAGCTAAGAGACATCACTAATTTTGAAATACCCATCTTTCTTAAAATTGCCGCCGGCAGGGTAACCGAGGACGTCAAAATTGCGGTTAAAACAGGAGCAGATGGTGTGGTTGTTGATGGCTGTCAGGCCGGAACTGGTGCGGCACCGGTCGTTGCTTCAAAAAATCTTGGAATACCAACCCTTCCGGCGTTAGTTCAGGCAACCCGAGCAATTGAAGATATGGGAGTAAAAGATGAATTTAGCCTGATCGTTTCAGGAGGAATTCGAGATGGCGCTGATGTGGCAAAAGCACTCGCACTCGGTGCAGATGCGGTCGCAATCGGCACCGGTGCCAATATCGCTATGGGTTGTATTAGTTGTCAAAAATGCCATGAAGGCGTTTGTCCGGTTGGGATTTGTACCCAAGACCCCGAGTTGCGAGAGAAGTTGGTCGATGATGCTGCTCAGAGAGTCGCCAACTACATCACCGCAATGACTAATGAAGCAATCATAATTGCCAAAGCCGCTGGAAAAACCAAACTTTCCAATCTCGAGCGTGAAGATATCCGTTCGATGACACTCGAGGCCTGTGCCATGACAGGGATTCCCCTGATAGGCACCAATTTTACCTTCACTGAGCCCTTCGGTTTTTTCTGAAACAGAGCGTTGGAATGAGAATGCTTCCATTCAACAGCCAATACCATGAGCTGCTCTGCTCTAAGGTTCGGTCATGAACATAATGAGAATCAAGGGCATTGATCGCGGCGAACCGATCACCATACAAGTTGATGGCAAGGAGATCACTGCATTTGCCGGCGAGAGTATTGCAGCGGCAATGATGGCATCAGGTCTAAGAACTACCCGGATGACAAAACAAGGCGGTTCTCCTCGTGGCTATTTTTGCGGGATGGGGGCTTGCTTTGACTGTATTGCAACAGTCGATGGGGTTGATAACGTACGAACATGTAATACCCCTGTCCATCCTGGTTGTGAGGTGGAGACAGGGTGAACGCAAAGACCACCTTAAAACAGACTGAAATAGCCATTGTTGGTGCTGGACCGGCAGGAGTTTCAGCGGCGATCACAGCAGCGCAGGCCGGCGCAAAGGTCACCCTAATTGACGAAAATGCAAATCCGGGCGGCCAGTACTTTAAACAACCCACTCTTGATCAGCCGACACAGCTGCCTGGAAATCTCGGGACAAATGCAGATAAAGGTGCCGAATTGATCTCTGGGTTAGAACATCCCGGGATTGAGTTATTAACCAATACCATGGTGTGGGGGATCTCTGAAGAGGATCACCATCTAAAGCTATATGGAAGAGGTGAGTCGGAGTCACTAAAAGCTGACAGGATAATTTTTGCCTCTGGGGCCTATGAACGCTTGATGCCATTTCAGGGTTGGACTTTGCCTGGCGTGATGACAGCAGGCGGCGCCCAGCTGATGATGAAATCACAGGGAATATTACCGGGTCAAAAATTCCTTGTTGCCGGAACAGGCCCCCTGTTGCAGTTGGCGGCAGTGCAACTTCTTGAGGCGGGTGGAGAGGTAGAAGCAATACTGGAGCTGCAGTCTAAAAAGGAGTTCCTGCTTAATGCCACAAAATTGTGGGGACAGTGGGACAAACTGGGCCAGGGATTGGCCAACCAGAAAAAACTGAAGGCGTCGGGAGTCCCAATTAAATATCGTCATGTGATCACCAGAGCGCTTGGTGATAGAGAAGTGGAGGGGGCGGTTTCAAGCAAAATTGATTCCAGGGGACGTATTTGTCCTCGCAGTGAGGATGTTTACGAGCTCGATACAATCTGTATCAGCTATGGTTTTCTTCCTGCTACAGAGTTGCCCACCATTGCCGGGTGTGAGCAATTTTACGATCCGGCTTTCGGAACTTATGCCACAAAGACCAACAGTGATCTCGAGACTACCGTAGAGGGACTCTTTGCTATCGGAGAGTGTCGTGGAATAGGAGGAGTGAGTGTTGCATTGATAGAAGGGCAGTTGGCAGGCCTGATCGCTGCACAGCAACTCGGTTATGACGCTGACCAGGATGAGACAGCGCTTCGGAAGCAACACTCAAAAGCACGGAAATCGATTGAAAATCTGGGACGACTTTTCTCGTTTGATCCCGGCATATGTGACCTTGTCCCTGATGATGTTCCCATTTGTCGATGTGAAGGGGTCACTGCCGGGGAGGTGCGTGAATCGATACGCAGAGGGGCCTCGCAATTAAACCATTTAAAACCCTGGCATCGAACCGGAATGGGGCGCTGTCAGGGCAGGATGTGTGGCCCGATCCTCCAAAAATTCATCATCCATGAAGCCGGTCTGGAACCGAGTACGGTAGAACCGTTTACTGCACGAATGCCCATAAAACCACTTCCGATGAAAGCGGTTGCAGACTACACCACTGAAGGCGGTGAGACGACCTGGGAGGATCATGTGGGTGGGTATGGGGTCGCGAGAACAGAGTTATGACCCATTATCAGGCCGATGCAGTCGTTGTTGGGGGAGGCATAGTGGGTTGTGCAACGGCCTATCAGCTCACTCAATCTGGAATGGATGTCATCTTGCTTGAAAGAGCTGGAATCGGAAGCGGGGCGACCGGTCGTTCAGGCGGCGGAGTTCGGCAGTCTGCAAGAGTGTCAGGTGAGATCCCGCTTGCAATAGAGAGCGTAAACCTCTTTCAGGGGTTATCGGATGAACTCGGTATTGATATCGACTATACCCAGTCAGGAAACCTGCGGCTTGTCGAGATGTATGACCATCGTCGTCCCATGCAGGTCGATATCTCCCGCCAGCAGTCCCATGGGCTTGATGTCCAGTGGCTGGAGGGCGCAGATGTTATTGAAATCGCCCCCGCTCTTCGTCGCCAAGAGATCATTGGGGCGAGTTACTGTCCTGAGGATGGCCATTGTGATCCATTCAAGTTGATCACGGGTTACTTTAATAGAGCGACCCAAAACGGGGTAAGGACACTCCTGAACAGTGATGTTCACTCAATCGAGCGGAATGATGATGGAGGATCGACAGTTAAGACCCAACAGCATTCCGTCAAGGCAGGATCAATCATCCTGGCAACAGGGTCAGGTACCCAGGAGTTGTGTCTCAAAATTGGCTATGACCTCCCGCTTGTGAACGCTCGTTATGAGTCAATGATAACCGAACCCCTCCCGCCCCTATTGCGGCAGATGTTTGGTGTGGCAAGCAGTGATCTCTTCTTTCGACAGACCCAGAATGGGGGAATTCATTTTGGCGGTGGCATTATTGATGAAGAAGAACAGGAAGATGTACGTACCACACAAGATAATCTGGAAATGGCTGTTTCTCACATTACTCGGCTTGTCTCCAATCTGGAGAATGCTAATCTTCTTCGGACGTGGGGTGGACTGGATCCCAGCACACCAGATGGCATGCCCATCATTGATATGCTAGATGAAAATGTATTTGTTGCCTCTGGTTTTTGTGGTCATGGACTGGCAACAGGTCCAATCGTTGGCCACTATCTCGCCCAGTGGGTTATTGACGGCAATAAACCTCAACCACTGGCCGGCTTTAATCGCAACCGCTTTGATGGCTGGTTGCAGACAAAATGGACTCCATCAGGATCATTTGAAGCCGCTTTGGCCACACAGGATACCCAGGTTGCCGGCAAGTCTGTAGCGGTAGAAGGGGTCCCCTTCATGACCCCTCCTGATTTTGAACAGTGTGACGATGAGGGCGCGCCTCACCGCCTTGTGGTAAGCCCTGAAATGTGCACTGGATGCAGGATGTGCGAAGTGGCCTGTTCAATCCATCATACGCAATCGGTTAGTCAGACAGATCTAAGGATTCAGGTGGTCTACCCGAGTGATGACTTCTTTCTCCCCATTATGTGTATTCACTGTGAACCGGTTTTCTGTCTGCAAGCATGTACCCATAAGGCGATGGAGCAAGATGAACAGGGGATTGTTCGAGTCATTGATAACAAGTGTGTGGGTTGTATGGATTGTGTCAAGGCTTGCCCAACAGGCGGAGTTACTTTTGCAATTTCAAGAGCAACGGTTGTTAAGTGTGACTTGTGTGATGGTGATCCTGCCTGCACTCGATACTGTCCGACAATGGCAATTACATATCGTCAGGCAGATCCAGCCTGTGCCACCAAGTATAAACAGTTAATTGATGTGCATCTCAAAGACCGGGTGACAAGATGAGCAAGAGAAGTGAATCTTACGGTTATATGGGTGTCATTTTACGCATCAATCTAAGTAGTGGAGCGATAACCCGGGAACCGCTTGATATGACCCTGGCGGAAAAGGTTATTGGCGGTCGAGGGCTGGCCTCTTATCTTCTCTGTCATGAGATCGATCCTGCCATAGAGCCTCTCAGTCCAGATAATCCTCTTATTTTCGCTACCGGGCCGCTAACCGGTTCTGGTGCACCGGCAACCTCTCGCTATGTCGTTGTGTGCAAGGCACCCCTTACAGGGACGATCGCCTGTTCTAATTCGGGCGGCTTTTTTGGACCTGAGTTAAAGTTTGCCGGATACGATGTTCTGATCATTGAAGGGGAGTCACCAGATCCAGTCTATATATGGATTGATGATGACAAAGTTGAAATAAGACCAGCAGGCTCACTGTGGGGACAATTTCCTGTCGCTACAGAGGTGGAGATTAAACAAGCAACCCACCCTTCAGCAAAGGTGGCGTCAATCGGCCCAGGCGGTGAGAAGCTTTCGTTATTAGCAGGGATAGTTAATGACAACTATCGTCTTGCTGCGCGAAGCGGTGTTGGCGCCCTGATGGGTAAAAAGAAGCTCAAAGCCATAGCGGTCCATGGAAGTGAAAGTGTGACATTGCATGATCCAGAACAATTCTGGAAAGCGACAATGGATATGCATAAAAAAATCACCAATGATCCTATCTCCTTTGGTAGTTTTCGAGCTTACGGGACGGCCAGCCTGGTTAACTTAATCAATGAGATGGGTGCTTTCCCAACACGAAATTTCCAATCAGATACCTTTGAGGGTGCAGCTGATACCAGTGGAGAGGCCCTCATTCAAAGTGTCCTAAAAAGAAACAGAGCCTGTTTTGCCTGCCCAATTTCATGCACCCGAGTCTCTGAAGTAACCGCAGGCCCGTTTAAGGGGCGGGGTGAAGGGCCAGAGTATGAGTCAGTTTGGGCCTTAGGGGCGCTCTGCGGGGTATCTGATCTTGCTGCGGTAACAAAAGCAAATTTTCTCTGTAGTGAGTATGGGATTGATACAATCTCTACCGGTGCAACCATTGCCTGTGCAATGGAACTCTTTGAGAGTGGAGTATTATCAGAACAAGAGATCGGTTTTCCACTCAAATTCGGTGATGCCGCTGCAATGGTGCGGGCGGTCATTATGACAGGAGATCGCGAGGGTTTTGGTGATATCCTGGCGGATGGAAGCTACAGGCTTGCTCAACGCTATGGACACCCCGAATGTTTTATGGGTTCTAAGAGACTGGAGATGTCGGCCTACAGCCCGAGAGTGTTTCAGGGCATGGCGCTCCAATATGCGACCTCAAATCGTGGGGCATGCCATGTTCGGGGAAATACCGTTGCCGCAGAGTTATATGGCATCCCGAGGTACATGCCGCCAGAGGTAATGGAGCAAAAAGAAGAGATGGTTCGTCGTCCCTTCCAGAATTCAACCGCTTTTGTTGATTCAACAGGCATCTGTCTCTTTACCAAGTTTGCAATAACCCATCGGGAAATTTGCGCACTATTGGCTCCTGCAACTGGAATTGATTTTTCTTTTGATCGGTCAATCGAACAAGGTGACCGCATCTGGAATATTGAACGAATGTTTAACTTAAAAGCAGGCTTTACAAGGGCTGACGATATTCTGCCAGAGCGGGTCTGTGAGCCTTCGCCTGATGGCCCCAGAGCGGGTAGTCGAGCACTATTGCAAAAGAATCTGGACACCTATTATCAACTTCGTGGCTGGGATGAGATGGGTCGGCCTACTGCGATAAAGCTCAAAGAGCTTGGTCTTGAAGACTGGTGGGGTGTTTGTGGAAGTTAATAGCTCAAATGAACTACACTTGATGGTTCACATTACAGTGAAACTCAACGTAAGTTTAAGAAAATACAGGTCTTCGCTGAAGATCAACGAGGAGATGCCTATTTTAATTCCGAGCGACACCACTTTGGCTGAACTACTTGAACACATTCTTCAGATACCTGCAGAAGAGGTGGCTATTCATATGGTGAATGGGATTAAAAGTGATATGGATAGAATACTGGTCGAAGGAGACAAAGTGGCGTTTTGGCCACCGGTAGCAGGGGGGTGACTTTTTATTAATCAATTTCGAGGAGATGGAATTTTAAGTAAAAACGCGAGGTGTGTTTACTTAGATAAGAGATGGCGACGCAGTATTGCGAATAGCCACGAGGACGCCGGTTATAGCAAACTTATCGGGTTTGTGTGATCGCTGGCCTCATTATTTTTTACCAACCAAAGGAGAGTGACCATGAAACAGGTCTTACGTACTACACTATTCGGTGTGATTGCAGCACCACTCATGTATGGCTCGGCATTTGCCGGGTCATTTGATATTGATGCCGTATTGGCAACAGATCTCAATGCGTGCAAACCCGCACCAAGCGGATCTGCATTAAAGATTGGCTATGCCGCGGATTTCTCTGATCTTGGTGGTTTTGCTGATAAACCGGCAAGCGAGGCAGCGCTCTATTTTGTTGATCTGGTCAACTGTGCAGGTGGTGTGGATGGAGTGCCGGTTGAGCTAGTAATAAAAAACATTGAGGGAGATCCAGAGGTTACCCAGCGAGCGGGTAAGGAACTTATGAGTGCTGGTGTATCAGCCATTCTTGGCCCTCCCTTTCCTGACTTCGGTGAACCTCTCTTGCAAGTCACTGCAGGAAAAGTGCCGACTCTATTTGTAGCTTCAACTGAGCCTACTCTCGCAGCAGCCGAAGCCATGTCCTTCCTTGTTGCTTTCGATGATACGGCGCAGGCTACCGCAGCGGCCAAGTTTTCATTAGACAAGGGCTGGAAGACGGCAGTTACCTTTTCATCGCCAGGCCCTTATTTTGGATACAACCCACAGATCTTCACCAAAGTCTTTGAAGCGGGCGGCGGCAAAGTGATCGCAGATTACAATTTCGTGCCGATTGAAGGAATGGATTTTTCTGCGCAGGTCAATTCGATGGCCGCAGCCGAAACTCCTGACGTGGTCTACTCAGCAATGCTTTCATTCCAGAGTGCGGTATTAAAAGGTCAGCTTGACGGGGCAGGGGTAGAGACCAATTACCTTGTTACTGATGCATTCGAAGCAACAGGTGGTTATTTTACTGAAGGAGTAGAAGGGTTCTACCATACGACCCATTCTTTCCCTGCCGAAGGCAGCCGGGTAAAGCAGCTTGCTGATGGGTATGCCGCCGCAAAAGGCGCTGAACTCGAAAACGCTTCTTTTGGCGGTCTTGCTGTTGATGCTATTGCTGTTGTCATTGCGGCATATCAGGAAACAGGCTCAATGGAGCCGGGTACTCTTGGTAAAGCGATTGCAGGATTGGATGGAGTGGCTGGAGCGACGGGTTCATTGTCGTATTCCGGTACAAATGGAATCCCCGGCAAGCCGGTCTATGTTCACCAAGTTGTGGGTGGTGCACCTACACTTGCCGCGACAGTAGAATAATTCAAGAAGCGAGGAGATGCTCGGCATTGAATCATTGACAACCCGTTATGGCGCAATAACGGCCGTACGTGATGTCGAGCTGACTGTTCGGGCTGGTGAGATTGTCTGTCTCATCGGCCCGAATGGAGCTGGAAAGACCACACTTCTTTCGACCATTTCAGGCTTATTGAAACCATCAACGGGCCGTGTGGTTCTGGATGGAAATGATGTAACGGGGTGGGCACCCGATCAAATGCTGAGATCAGGTCTGGCTCTTGTTCCTGAACATCGGAGGATATTTGCTGATTTCACAGTTCGAGAGAACCTGATGGTCGGTGGTGTCACTCAAACTGCTTCACGAAGAGAACAACTGTTCGATGAGATAACATCACTGTTCCCCATACTTAAGGAGAGGCTTTACACTCAAGCCGGCTTTTTGTCGGGTGGTGAAGCACAACAGCTAGCAATTGGCCGCGCTCTAATGAGTGATCCCAATGTCTTGCTTATGGATGAACCCTCGCTTGGGCTGGCCCCGGTATTGGTGGATCAGGTGTTTGAACTTATTGGAAAGCTGCGGGAAGGGGGGCGGACTCTCTTTGTTGTCGAACAGAATGCACAAAGAATGTTAAGTGTTGCTGATCGTGCCTATGTGATGCGCTCAGGAAGTATTGTAACGGCAGGCCCTGCAGCAGAGCTCAGGGGTAATGAGGAACTGTTTAAGACCTATTTGGGTAGAAGCGGTGGCGCGGCATGACTGAACTTATTCAACAGATCATTGATGGTCTGGGTCGTGGAGGCATCTATGCTCTGCTGGCACTTGGGATAGCGGTGATTTTTGGAGTCATGCATCTGATCAACTTCGCCCATGGCGAGTTGATTACCGTCAGTGCTTATAGCAGTTACTGGTTGTTCTCAATCGGGCTGGACTGGTGGCTTATCGCACCGATCATCGTTGTTGTCGCCCTGGTCACTGCCGTAATAATTGAATTCGTGGCATTTCGTTGGGTTCGTGGGGCACCTGATTTCACAATGTTAATGACATCATTTGGTGTTCATTTCCTGGTACAGGCCCTGTTTGTGATGTATGTCTCGGCCAATTTTCGACAATTTCCCCGTCCTGAGTGGATATTTGCCACTTTTCGCGTGGGCCAACTCAATCTGGAGATCTATGATCTCACTGTTATTGTTATTACATTGCTCACCCTGTTGGCGACGTACCTGTTATTACAACGAACCATGTTTGGCATTAGCCTGCGAGCAGCCGCAGAGGATTTTGATACCGCCAGACTGATGGGGATTCGAAGTAATCGAGTGATCCGAAGTGCATTTGTTTTATCCGGCGTCCTTGCTGGTATAGCGGCAGTCTTTTGGTTGATGCGGAGTGGACAAGCCGGACCAACAGCAGGGCTCAGCCCGATGCTGAAAGGTGTTTTGGCGGCACTTATCGGAGGCTTGGGGAGCTTAAGTGGCGCAGTGCTAGGAGGCTTTGTTCTTGGGTTGGTTGAGGTGCTGCTCATCTCTCGTCTTCCAAGCAGTATTGCAGGGCTTACGGACGGTATAGTTTTTCTGCTGATCGCGCTTCTTTTTGTATTCAGGCCTCAGGGTTTGATTTCAGTAAAACACGTAGAGCGAGTCTGATGGATTCAGATCCAATTCGCCATCTAATCACTCCTGGCTTGGGCTCTCTTTTTCTCTTTTCTGTTATAGGTGGGGTGTTCCTGCTGTTATCAGGGGACGATTCATTTAGTGATCTTGCCACCCAAATGATGATTAATACTGTCGTTGTTCTTGGTCTGCAGATCTATATTGGTAATACAGGCATCCTCTCTTTTGGACACATTGGTTTTGGAGCAATTTCAGGTTATGCCTTTGCCATTTTTGCGGTCTCACCTTCACGAAAATTAATACAGATTCCCAATGCCCCATTAGGGTTGGCAGAAATTGATTTAACGCCATTTCAGTCAGGAATTGCTGCCATTGCGATAACGCTGGTTATCGCCATCATTGTTGGTCTTGCCCTCTCAAGATCGGGTGCCAGATCAGGGTCGGTCGCAGCAGTTGTCATTACTCTGGCACTGTTGTTTGTTGTTCATGAAGTGGCAACAAACTGGATTGATTTAACCCGTGGTGGAAAGACGGGACTCTCATTCAGTCCCTTTGGCGGCAACACCCTGCAGGGGAGTTACCCGATCATCCTTCTGCTTTTTGCCGCTATTGCCGTAGCCAGGCTCTTCAAAGAGACTCGTGCGGGTCGTTTGGCGCAGGCAGCGAGGGAAGACGACCTTGTGGCTCGGGCAATGGGTATCAACCCTGCAGTACAACAGATGATCGCTTTGCTGCTCTCGGTAGCGGTGGTTGCAGCGGGTTCTGCAATGAGGGTCTATGAGATCGGGAGTATCAGCCCGAGGCTATTCTTTTTTGACTACACACTTTTGACTCTAACCATGTTAATTGTGGGAGGACGTTATAGTGTTACTGGTGCAGTGGCTGGGGTGCTGGTCATTACAGCTGGAAAAGAGCTCACCAGAAACTTGGCTGAGCTGGATGTTGATGGTTTTAACTGGTTTTTCCGGGATGGTTTGACCGATATTTTTCTTGGGGCGGCAATGCTTGGGTTCATGATCATGAGGCCCGCCGGGCTTCTTGGCGATTGGGAGTTTGATCATTGGTTGCTGAGACGATTCAAAGGGGCTAAGAGTCCCGTGCCAGTCTCAAAACCAACTATTATGACTTCGGCACAACTAAAGGCTGACTCTGTTTCAGTGCGCTTCGGTGGTTTTATAGCCCTGGATGATGCTGCGCTCACCGCAAAGGGAGGTGAAGTTGTCGGCCTGATTGGCCCAAATGGAGCCGGTAAGACAACCCTGTTGAATGTCATTACTGGACTGGTTCAGTCTGACAATGGAACCGTGTTGATCGGCAGTAATAGCTTGACAGGCCTCACTCCGATCAAAATAGCAAGAGCCGGGCTTGCCCGCACATTCCAGAATATCCGGCTTTTCCCTGCTCTGAGCGTGGGTGAAAATGTCGAGGTTATCAGGCTTGTTGCCCATCGTCATCGCCAGGGTAAAGAGATGCCTTCTACCGACTCACTCCTCGTCAAAGCCGGGCTTTGGGATCAGAAAGAGTGGCGAGCTTCTGAGCTCGATTATGGCAATGGAAGACGTCTTGAGTTGGCACGTGCAGCAGCGGCTGGGCCCGATTTTTTGCTTCTTGATGAGCCGACAAGTGGAATGAGTGACAGTGAATCTATCGATATGATTGCCCAGGTCCGTACCATGGCAGAGCTTATCGGTGCCGGAGTGGTTGTGATAGATCATGATTTGAATTTTATTACGGGTATCTGTGATCGAGTCTATGTTTTGGATCAGGGGAGGGTCATTGCCGAAGGATCTCCCGCAGAGATCTCCAATAATCCCCTCGTTTTGGCGGCTTATTTGGGCGAGAAAGCGTAGACGTGTTTTTTTAAGAACTACTAGTTATAAAAGAATATAAGTAAAAATAATATATTAAACAAAAATATATAACATATTTATAATAATAAAGATTAATTAATAGCCTGATTTTTTCGATACCGATTCTTAACCCGAGCACCCGGGTTCGATCTCAAACGCACTCTATTAGTTTGTCTGGTTAACCTATCGTTGCTTCATCTACAGCCATCTCAGTTGATTTTGTAATTGTGGTCGGTAGGGGTTTAAGAGATGATGCTCTTATACCCACTCTCTTGTTGGATCAAGCCTCTTAACAATCCGCTTATCTTCAAATGGTCAACTACAAACTCAACAGGGACTTCTTTGTTATCTCAAACAGTGATGTCTCAGAGTCCGCCCCCTATCCGGAGACGGTCTTGGAGGGACTGACTGATTCCGGGCTTGCAATGGCTCGGAGTGAGATAACGTCCTGGCCAGATTATCGAGCTACACCTCTTGTCTCGCTTGATGGCCTGGCACGGCAGCTCGATGTCAACACAATCAGTTATAAAGATGAGGGGTGGCGGTTTGGCCTCCAAAGTTTTAAACCCCTCGGTGGGGCCTATGCGGTCTTGAGGGTAATACAGAGAGAGCTTCATGCTTCATCAGGACAGTTGTTTTCGAGCACTGAAATCCTCGCTGGATCCAACAAGGAGCGAGTCTTGGGAGTGACCGTCTGCGCAGGTACAGACGGAAACCATGGACGTTCTGTGGCATGGGGATCAAGGATGTTCGGCTGTCGCTGTGTGATCTATATCAATCAGGCCGTGAGCAGTGGGAGAGAGTCAGCAATTGCCTCTTATGGCGCTGAGGTGCGTCGGGTTCCGGGATCATTCGATGATGCGGTGCGCGCCGCAAAAGAAACCGCTCGTGAAGAGGGATGGCATGTGGTTCCGGATACTGCATCAGGCGGCAGTATTACGTCATCAGCCGATGTCATGCAGGGTTATGCACTTCTGGCCGAAGAGATCGTGGAACAGCTCTCCAATGCGGAACCCCCGACACACCTCTTTATTCAGGCTGGCGTTGGAGGACTTGCCGCCGCAGTCTGTGGTCAGCTCTGGCAAGCTTATGGCCTCGCTCGTCCTTTTACTGTCATTGTTGAACCTCATAGTGCGGGTTGTTGGTATGAGAGCTTCAAGGCCGGAAAAGAGGTTGTGGTAGAGGGTGAGCTTGATTCACTGATGGCGGGCCTTGCCTGTGGAGAGATCTCCCCACATGCCTGGCCCATTCTCAGAAAAGGCGCTCATGGCGCGATGACAATACCCGATGAGGCTGCAGCCCAGACCATGAAACGGCTCTCTATGGGTGTCGACGGAGACCAGCCAATTGTTGGCGGTGAGTCAGGGGTTGCCGGTTTAGCCGGCCTAATCCTCGCCTCTCAGAGTAGTGAGGCGCGTTCACTCTTGAAACTGGAGAAAAACAGCAGGATAGTAGTGGTCGGTTCTGAAGGTGATACTGACCCTGAAACATATACTAAAATCACGGGGCGTTCCGGTAAAGAAGTGCGTCAACAAGCAATAGAGGGAAATTGAAAAATGAACAGACCGGCTCTTTCGATCAATCCTGACCGGCTCATTGAGCGATTGAATCGTCTCGGCGAAAAAGGCGCTCTCAGCGGTGGGGGCTGCTGTCGTCTTGCCCTGAGTGATGAAGATCGACAAGGGCGTGATCTTGTGGTCGGTTGGATGAGAGAACTGGGTTTGAAGGTCTCCATTGATGGTATTGGAAATGTCATGGGTTTGCGTCCCGGGAGTGAAGATGGCCCCCCGGTAATGGTCGGGTCTCACATTGATACTGTAAGAACAGGTGGTCTGTATGACGGCTGTCTGGGTGTTCTCGGCGGGCTTGAGGTGGTTGAGACCCTGAATGAGACGGGCATCACCACCAAGCGGCCTCTGGCAGTCACCTTCTTTACCAATGAAGAGGGTGCCCGTTTTGCCCCTGACATGATGGGGAGTGCAGTCCATCAGGGTTTTCTCGATCTGGATAAGGCCCTTGGACTTACCTCAATTGAGGGTGATCGTGTGGGAGATGAGCTTGAGCAAATCGGATACCGTGGAGACGCAGAAACAGGACAACTTAGGGCTCACTGTTATATTGAACTTCATATCGAACAGGGTCCGGTGCTGGATGCAGAGGGGATCACTATAGGGATCGTAGAGAAGGTGCAGGGGATCTCCTGGAGTGAACTGACGATTGAAGGTGTCTCCAACCATGCCGGAACCACACCGATGGCGCTGCGGTGTGATGCCGGCGTAGTGGCTTCAAGAGTTGCAGTAGAAGCCAGGGAGATGGCCGAGCGAATGGGAGGAGATCAGGTCGCCACAGTGGGGGTGACAGAGCTGGAGCCTAACCAGGTCAATGTGATTCCACGACGTGCAGTGATGACGGTCGACCTCAGGAATACAGATGAGAGACTGCTGCAGGATGCAGAGAGCCATCTCTTCGCTTTTGCCGAGAGCGCAGCCCAGGAAGAGGGGGCGGCCCTCGAAAAACGCACTCTGGCACGTTTCGAGCCGGTTCTCTTTGATCAGCAGATGGTGGATACCGTGGAGAGAAATGCGAAACAACTTGGATACTCTACTCGACGACTTCCATCGGGGGCAGGGCATGACGCCCAGATGATGGCCCCCAACTGTCCGACAGCGATGATTTTTGTCCCCAGCAGAGACGGCATCAGCCACAACATCGAAGAGTTTACTACTCCCGAAGATATTGAAGCAGGCGCCAATGTCCTTCTCCATGTGGTTCTCGACAAGGCCGGTGGGGGGCAGTGACGTGACCAGAGAAATAGTGGTTGGGGCCGCCCAGCTTGGCCCTATCGGACGCAATGAAACACGGAGTTCCGCGGTTGACAGAATGATCACCCTGCTGACGGATGCAAAGAGCAGGGGGGTCGATCTTGTTGTTTTTCCCGAGCTGGCTCTCACCACATTCTTTCCACGGTGGTATTTTGAACAACAACAAGAGATTGATGCCTTCTTTGAAGCCGAGATGCCGGGTCCGGAGACAGGACTTCTGTTTGAAACCGCAGTCAAACTTGAGATTGGATTTAGCTTTGGGTATGCAGAACTTATCCGGGTTGATGGCAGGATCCATCACTTTAATAGCTCCATTCTGGTCGATAAAAGCGGTGTTATTGTCGGCAAGTACCGCAAGATCCATCTTCCCGGCCACCGGGATCATCAGCCCTGGCGCCCTTTTCAGCACCTTGAGAAACGTTATTTTGAAACGGGTGATCTTGGGTTTCCGGTATTTGAGGCCTTTGATGGAAAATTGGGGATGTGCATCTGTAATGATCGCCGCTGGCCAGAGACCTTCAGGGTGATGGGGTTACAGGGGGTTGAGATGGTAACGCTGGGATATAATACCCCTCTTCACTATCCCCCGGCACCAGAACACGACCATCTTCAGGAGTTTCACAACCACCTTGTTATGCAGGCGGCGGCCTATCAAAACGGAACTTGGTTAGTAGGGGTGGCCAAAGCCGGCAAGGAGGAGGGGTGTGAACTTATTGGGGGGAGCTGCATCATTGCACCCACCGGTGAAATTGTTGCCCGGTGCACCACTCAGGATGATGAGCTTGTTACCTTTTCGTGTAATCTTGATCGCTGCAAGGAGATCCAACAGAACATTTTTGATTTTGCCCAGCATCGTGAACCGCAGAACTATACGCTGATAACAGCACCCAAATAACCAGGCGCTTTTGAGCGATAACCATTCAGCCGCTTAACAATTGTGAAATCCACCGAAAAACCAAGCAGAACTGAAGCCATCCAATTCCACCTCAATGGAGTCGCCGTGAGTGTGGATCATCATCAAGAGGCGACAGCTCTGAGTGTTATTCGTTCAACCGGTTGTACATCGGTAAAAAATGGATGCTCTCCCCAGGGACACTGTGGGTGCTGTACGGCTATTGTCGGTCAGAGTGCTGTCATGACCTGCCGCTACAGTGCTGCAAAACTGGATGGCAAACAGGTCACTACCCTTGAGGGGTTTTCCAGGAGGAAAAGAGAGCTGCTCTCAAAGTCGTTTGTAAAAATGGCAGGACTGCAGTGTGGCTTCTGTATCCCGGGCATTATGGTTCGGGCGGCCGTACTGCTTGATAAAACACCCGATGCAGACAGAGCACTGATAGCAAAAACACTGACCCCTCACCTCTGTCGCTGTACCGGGTATGTCAAGATTCTCGATGCCATCCAGGAGGCCCAACAACACTGGCAGGGGAGCACCATACCCCAGATCTCAGATGAGATTGCCGTCGGCTCAAGTGCTGCGCGCTATCGGGGGATTGACCACGCCCTTGGAGAAAAGCCTTTTGTTGATGATATGACGCTTCCAGGCATGCTTTGTGGTGCTGTTCGCCTCGCTGATCACCCCAGGGCACGGATACTCTCGATTGATACTTCGGCCGCCGAAAACGTTGCGGGAGTATCAAAAATCATCACCGCTTCAGATGTTCCCGGAGAGCGGCTTGTGGGGCTGATCTTCAAGGACTGGCCCGTCTTCATCGCCGAAGGTGAGGTTACCCACTGTGTCGGATCTGTTCTCGCTGCCGTCGCTGCCGATTCAGATGAGGCGGCTCGTAAGGCCTGTGCTGCGATTACAGTGGAGTACGAGGTGTTCACACCGATCACTGATCCAGAGGAGGGGCTGCGTCAAGATGCCCCAGAGGTGCATCCAGGAGTGCCCAATCTCCTGAAGACGACCGCCTACCACCGTGGTGATCCCGGAGCGGCATTATCCACTTCCAAACACATCATTGAAGAGACCTTCTATTCTCAACGGGTCGAGCACGCTTTTCTTGAACCTGAATGTGCCCTGGCGACCCCTGAAGGGAGTGGTATTCGACTCTATACCCAGGGGCAGGGGGTTCATGATGAACAAAAACAACTTGCTTCAGTTCTCAACCTCAAACTTGATCAAGTGCAGGTTGAGTTAGTCAGCAATGGGGGTGCATTTGGCGGCAAGGAGGACATGTCCATCCAGGCGCACGCCGCGCTGCTTGCCTTTCATACCCAACTGCCGGTAAAAGCTCTGTTGAGCCGGGATGAGTCAATTCGTCTCCACCCCAAGCGCCACCCACTGACCATGAAATACACCCTCGGAGCAGATGAAGAGGGCAGATTGACAGCACTCAAAGCCCATATTGTTGGCGATACCGGGGCCTATGCGAGCGTCGGCGATAAGGTGCTAGAGCGTGCAGCAGGCCATGCCTGCGGAGTCTATCGTGTTCCCAACGTCGAGGTAGAGGCCCTGACGGTCTACACCAACAACCCACCCAGTGGAGCCTTTCGTGGTTTTGGTGTCAACCAGACTGCATTTGCCATCGAAGGCCTTCTTGATCGCCTTGCTGAGCGTGTCGGTGTTGACGGTTATGAGATTCGTGATCGTAATATCCTCGAACAAGGAGATATGTTTGGCCCCGGGCAGATCATGGGTAAAGAGTTGGGTATTCGGGAGACGCTTGAAGCCGTTAAAGAGGATTATAAGTCAGCTCAGTTTGCCGGGATTGCCTGTGGGATAAAAAATACCGGGATTGGAAATGGAATGGCGGATATTGGCAGATCTCTGATTCGGATAGAGAGCGTCAACTCCATCGTTGTCTATACCGGCTTTACCGAAATGGGCCAGGGGCTGTATACCATCTTGCGTCAGGTGGTCTGTCATCAGACTGGAGTTGATGCAGATCTCGTCGAAGTAAAGGTTGATACCACATATCCCGTTGAGTGTGGAATGACAACGGCTTCACGAGCAACACTGTTGGCGACTGAAGCGGTAAGGCGAGCAGCCGTAAAACTGGCAGATAAGCTTGGTTCAGGCAATTCGATTGAAGATCTTGTTGGCCACGAATTTGGAGGTGAATTTATCTGTGATTTTACCGTCGAACCCAGTGATCGTGGCGGCGAGGGAGAGGTTACCCATGTCACTTTCGGCTTTGCCACCCAGGTGGTCACGCTCTCGGACAAGGGAGAGGTTGAAAAAGTGATCGCCTCTCATGATGTGGGACGCGTCATGAATCGTGCTCTTTGTGAGGGCCAGATTGAGGGGGCTGTCCATATGGGCCTTGGTTTTGCCTTGACTGAAGAGTTGCCTGTGGTCGACGGTTGGCCAGTCAGCACCATGCTGAATGATCTCCAGATTCTTCGAGCCAGACATGTCCCGGAGATTGAGGTGCGGTTATTGGAGATTCCTGACCCTCATACTGAATATGGTGTCAAAGGAGTAGGCGAGATCGGGCTGGTGCCGACGGCAGGTGCAGTTGCCGGCGCGCTCTATCAATTTGACGGCATCAGACGCAATCGGCTTCCAATGCGGGGAAGTGCTGCCGCGCGCGCCTTCCTGAATAAAAAATTTCATCAACCAGACCAGGCCTGAGCAGAGCCCTTTATGAAGATGAGGTCGAGATCATCTGACCGCTCTTCCAACCCCTTAAAGAAGAGCTGTTCAACTCCTACCAACAGGGCTCAGGGGTTGGCTATCTCTGCTGGTTGGCTAGTGCGGAGATGTAGTTGATCTTGCCAGTGTCTAAAACAGCCTGACGGATGGCCGTCATAATTTCATAATAGGTCAGGTCTACGCTTCCTTCAGCCTCTCCCTTAACGGTCTGAAGAGGGTCGTCACACTGGAAATTGATCGAAAAGGTGGGCCCTGAGTAAATGACCTTGCCATCACTCACAACCACTTTGTAGTCAATAGAATTAAATCGGCCATGGATAATGGTTGAAATTTCCGAGCGCAGGATTAAAAAACCATCGGTCCCGCTGTAGCGATTAAAGTTTTCCAATGAGCTGAAGAAGCGTGGCTTGATCAGGTAGGGCCCGTCATCCTCAGGGCAGAATACATCACAGTTTCCACACTCGTTGCAGAAATCGGTAAAGTTGCCGATTTGATGTTTCATTTTCAGCTGGATGGGCTCATGTTCTTCGACCAGCCAGCTCCCCCCTTTCCAGGTGAGATGTTGAACAGGCAGTGCAACACTCGGTATTGCAAGAATGATGTTGGCATCGTTAGGGCAAACAGGAATGCACTTGTCACAGGTCAAGCAGTCGAAGAGTTCAAGGGATGACCCTACCTTGTGGGGTGGTTTTGAGTTGTTGCCGGCGTTGTATCGCGGGTCTGAGGTTGTCTCTATTGCATAGGAGTGGGTGTTGAGCAGTTTGGCTTCAGAGACCCAGTTAGAGAGAAGTGCTTCTCCCGCCGCCAGGCGAAGTGATTGACCACCACCGAGTGCCTTCAGGCATGCCGCAAGACGGGGGTCAACGGCTTCCGGGCAACACTGCTTCAAAGCCTGTTTCCCTTTGCCAAAGGCTTTGATTATGAATTCATCGATATCGTCCACCTCCAGTTGTTTCATCTCTTTTTGCAACCGGCTGAAATATCGGCTGGTTCGAGAATAGCCCCCCGTTTTGAGGAGATCACTGCATGTGGTTACTGGAACGAGACCAAGGGCGACAGATTTTGAAAAGTTGATGTGATCAATTCCGGCAGAGAAGGAGATCGGAATCCGGTCTTTGAAATGGTGACGGATTTTCTCTACCAGATTGACAGCCAGCACATGAAGTGGTGCTCCGGAGAGATACATCACCTTCTCTGAGGCGGGAAAGAAGTCACGATGGTTTTCCACAATCAGGGTATTGCAGACTTTTATACCAAAACCAAGACCCAGTCCCTCAGCGGTTGTCTGCAGCCTCTCAATAAAGGCTTTGGTCTGACTCCAGGTGGCATCTCCTTCGAAGGCGGTTGTTGGGACCTTGATATCACCATACCCTAACTGCTGGTGGAGAAGGTGGTTGACCTGCTCTTCTCCAAGTAGTGTTGGGTTGAGCTTGATAACACAGTTGAGTTGGTTGTGGTTAAGAAGATAGTCAACGATTTGTTCTATCTCATCTGGAGGGCAGCCATGAAAAGTGCTGAGAGTGAGTGAATTGGAGATAGAGGGGGGGAAGTCAATCAATCGAAAGTGAGAAAAGCGCTCGGGAATCTCTTTTTTGTAGTGGTCGATGGTCTGGCGGGCATCGATAATCCCCTTAATGAATGATTGTACCGGTTTGCTTTTAATCCCTTTCAGATCATAGCCGACACTCATGTCATAGATGACATCACCAAACCCGGGTGACAGATCCAGTCGGCCGCTTGCCTTGAGAATCTCGATCAACATCATTCCCTTGACATATTCATGCAGAGATTGCTCAAGTTTCAGTTCCTGAGACCATTCGATGTTGTAACCCACGGTTGCCATATCGATGCAGGGGCGAGGAATTTTCAGTTCATCGAGAATTTGAACTGTCTTGAATTCAATGATGCGGCAACCACCAAGCCAGGAGAGCACAATGTTTTGCGCCATCTGTGTCTGTGGGCCTGAAGCAGGGCCCAAGGGAGAGGAGGCCCGCTGCCGATGAAAAGAGATCGAAAGATCCCTGCCGGGATCACCGAGAAAAAACTTCTTTCTGGGCAGGCTAAAAATGGCGTCGGCGTTGTCAAGCTCATCGAATATTCGTTCGACAAGAAGTCCAAAGGGATAGGGTTGTAGTTCGGTCATGGTGTTGATCTTAAGAGGGAGCCGGTAATAAGAGCTGATCTCTTGTTCAGAGGAGCTGTTTCCACAATCGATTGGACTGAATGAGGGCATCCGCTTTGATCTGTTGTTCATCAAGCTGCGTCATTTGACCCTCCCTGACCCTGAGTTCACCACTGGTATAGACTTCTGAGGGTTGAGGAAAGCCAAACAAGAGGTGGCTTCCCAGGTTTTCAGGGGTTATTTCGGTTCGGGGAAGGTAGTCATAGATTGCAAGATCAGCACGATAACCCGGCTCCACTCTGCCAAGGGGGCGGTTGAAAATACGTGAAGCGATCGTTGGGTTGTGCTCAAACAGAAGAGTGAGGTAGTCAAGAGAGGGTTCGCCCGGGTTGATAGAAGCACTACGAATAAGAGTTCCCTCCTTAGCCTCTTTGAGCATATTAGACTGTATTCCATCGGTACCCAGACCGGCGTTGAGAGTGATCGCCCGCTCTCTGTCAAGCATGCCAATTCTATTGTTGGCATTGGATGTCGGATTGTGAATCAGCATGGTGCCGAGCTGTTGCATAAGTTCAGTATCGGCTTGTGGACAATTGACGCCGTGAACGAGTAGTGAGCGGGTGTTGAGTAGATCAAAGTGGTGGAGTCGCTGCAGGACAGAGGGGTATCCGCGAGATTGGGCATCGCGCTCATCGGCCGCATCTTCCGAGAGGTGGAGATGGATTCCCATTGAGTCGTCTAGGGCCAGTGTCTCTGAAATGGTTTGGAGTGATCTGTCACCCAGGGTGAATGAGGCGTGGAGACCAAGAAGAGTAGCGATATTATTATTTTTACTGTATTTCTCTCTAGTTGTAATCGTTTCTTCAAGACATTTATTAAAACAATCGGATCCATTCCGATCAGAGAGCTCGATTGCAACGGCACTACCCACACCATAATGATGCGCAGTTTCAGCAACTAGAGAGAGCGAGCCTGCTACGGCCTCAGGGCTTGAGTGGTGGTCGATTATGGTTGTCGTGCCTGATTTCAGAGACTCTACAAGTCCCGATTGAACTGAAGCCCTCAGGGAGTCCGTATCCAATGCCCGGTCCAGTTTCCACCAGACCTGTTCAAGAATCCCAAGAAAATCAGCCGGAGCAATGGCCGGGGGAGGCATCCCCAGTGCCAGGGTAGAATAGAGATGGTGATGAGCATTGATCTGACCTGGAAGCGCATAACGACCCCGGCAATCGATCACCTCATCATAATCCCCATCGGGTCTTGCCGGGGTGATGGATCCAAAGGTGTCATCGTTAATGACGACAAAGCAGTCTAGGATTAATGGCGTTTCAGAGCAGGGCCTGATTAGATTAAGGTGGGTGAGGAGTTTATTGGAAGCCATTTTATGTCAATTACTCTAATGTTGGCATCAGTCCGATACCCGAGATCGCAGCTCACTCTCTTATATGCTCTTAACAGTGAAATACTACATGGGTTTGATAAAATTGGGTGAAGAAAATTACACATTGATTACCCATAATCTGGCAGAATCCCTCTTCCACTTTTAACCCACTGTTGTTGTCAGCCCTGCCAGAGAGAGTCAAGTGAGTTCAGCTTCCGCTATTCGGTCACCACTGATTTCTGTGTTTGCCCTCGATGAGCTTCTTGACTCATCCCTCTCCCCAAACTCCCTGCTTGTACTCGATTGCCGTTTCTATCTTGGGGATGCAGGAAGAGGGAGAGAAGAGTACCGGCAAGGGCATATTCCCCGCTCCCATTATATTGACCTTGAACAAGAGCTCTGTGACCCGCTCGGGCCTCTCCTCGGTCGCCATCCGCTCCCATCAACAACATTGGTTATCAATCTTCTCTCCCGCCTCGGGTTGGGCAGATCGACTCATGTGGTCGTTTATGATGACGGCCCGGGTTTAATGGCTGCCCGTATGTGGTGGACGCTCCGGTGGTTGGGGCATAAATCAGTCTCGCTGCTTGATGGAGGATTAAGAGAGTGGCTTAAGCAAACCGGAAAGATCTCAACTCAGGAGGTGATAACGGCTGATGCGGATGGTCCTTATTCCTGCCATTTCGATTCAGATCTTTGGGTTGATAGTGATGCCGTCATAGAGGCCATGAGTTCAGGCTCAAGAGTGATTATTGATGCCAGAAACAATGAGCGCTTCAGGGGGGAGCATGAACCGATAGACAGGGTTGCAGGCCGGATACCCGGGTCACTCAATCGGCCTTGTCTGGATAATCTTGATCAGAGGGGTTGCTTCAAGCCTGCTGACGAATTGAAAAGTGATTTTTTAACGGTGGTTGGCAGTGAGGGGAGACTGGGTGATGCCATTCACCTCTGTGGCTCAGGGGTAACAGCCTGTCACAACATGATTGCCCTGGAGCATGCGGGTTTTTCAATCGGCACTCTCTATGTCGGTTCGTGGAGCGAATGGATTACCGATCCAGAAAGGGCGATTGCCACGGGTTAACGCCAAATCCCGGATGAAGGTTTTACTGTTGGAACAACTTATAGCATGGAGAAGAGATGAAAATTCACGAATACCAGGCCAAGATACTGCTTAATGGCTATGATGTGGCTACGCCCAAGGGGGTTCCCTGTTTCAGTGTCGATGAAGCCCTTGCTGCTGCCGAAGAGCTTGGTGGAGATGTCTGGGTGGTAAAGGCACAGATTCATGCCGGAGGGCGAGGCAAAGGGGGAGGGGTGAAAGTCGCAACTTCCCTTGATCAAGTCAGGCAGTATGCCGATGAGATTTTAGGCATGAATCTGGTGACTCACCAGACTGGCCAAGAGGGGCAGATCGTCAAACGTCTTCTGGTTGAAGAGGGGGTTGCTATCGGCAGTGAGCTCTATGTCGGTCTGGTGGTTGATCGAGCGACTCAAAGGGTAACACTGATGGCCAGCTCTGAAGGGGGAATGGAGATTGAAGTGGTTGCAGAGGAGTCACCCGACAAGATTCACTATCTTGTAGTCGATCCACAGTCAGGCTTTAACCGAGATGGAGCGCGAGAACTGGCGACAAAAATTGGGATCCCCGAATTATCGATTGAAGCGGCTGTCGACCTTCTGGAGGGTCTCTACTCCTGTTTTTGGGAGAAGGACTGCTCTCTGGCAGAGATCAACCCCCTGGTCGTCACTGAATCAGGCGGTGTGATCGCACTCGATGCGAAGATCAATTTTGATGATAACGCACTCTATCGGCATGATGAGATCAGAACACTGCGTGATCTCGATGAGGAAGATCCTGCTGAGATAGAAGCCTCTGAAAAAGGGCTCTCCTATATCTCACTCGATGGAACGATTGGCTGCCTGGTCAATGGGGCCGGCCTGGCGATGGCCACCATGGACATCATTAAACTATATGGCGCCGAACCCGCAAACTTTTTGGATGTTGGTGGAGGTGCCACTGCAGATCAGGTCACTGCCGCATTTTCGATCATGCTTCGCAACCCGGACCTTGAAGCTATTTTGGTCAATATTTTTGGAGGAATAATGCGTTGTGATGTCATTGCTGAAGGTTTGGTTGAAGCCGCCAGGCAGATCACCCTTGATGTCCCTCTGGTCGTTAGGCTTGAAGGGACTAATGTAGAGCAGGGCCAGAAAATACTGGCTGATTCAGGGCTCCCTATTATTACGGCACGCACCATGGCTGAAGCCGCTGAGCGTGTGGTCGCCGCAACCCAGGGAGAGCATTGATCATGTCGATTTTAATCAATAGTGAATCCCGGGTAGTGACACAGGGTATAACGGGAAAGACCGGCCAGTTTCACACCCATCACAGCATAGCCTATGCAGATGGTGAGAGCTGTTATGTTGCCGGTGTCACCCCTGGGAAGGGGGGACAGACCACAGAAGGAGTGCCTGTCTTTGATAGTGTTGCCGAAGCCAGGGAGCAGACCGGAGTAAATGTCTCAGTGATCTATGTTCCTCCCCCCTTTGCGGCCGCAGCGATTGATGAGGCTGTAGAGACAGAACTGGATCTGGTGATCTGTATTACGGAGGGCATTCCTGTAAAAGACATGGTCCAGACAAGGAAGAAGATGGAGGGCAGGAAGACCCTGTTGGTCGGCCCTAACTGCCCCGGAGTCATTACTCCGGAGGAGTTGAAGATTGGAATAATGCCGGGTTATATCCATAAAAAAGGTCGCATCGGGGTGGTCTCAAGGTCAGGAACATTGACTTATGAGGTGGTTCATCAACTGAGTGAACTTGGCCTTGGTCAGTCTACCTGTGTTGGGATTGGCGGCGATCCGGTAAACGGCCTCAAACACCTCGAGGTGTTAAAGCTGTTCAATGATGATCCTGATACGGATGCTGTCGTGATGTGTGGTGAGATTGGAGGTACCGATGAGGAGAGTTGTGCACTCTGGGTTAAGGAAAATATGCAAAAACCGGTAGTTGGTTTTATTGCCGGGGTCACAGCACCTCCTGGCAAGCGTATGGGGCATGCCGGGGCAATTATCTCAGGGGGCAAGGGGACTGCAGCCGAGAAAATATCAGTTCTTGAAGAGTGCGGGATTGCCGTAACGCGCAACCCTGCTGAAATCGGATCTCTGATGAAAAAGAAATTGGGCTGAACTGTTCTTTCGATTCGGTGCTCCTTTTGCAGGTGTTTTATGTTGGGGTTGGTGCGGAGGACCCAACAGCCAGAGGAGACCCCGCTGGAGGTCAAGCAACAGTTCAGGCAACGAGTGGCTTACACAGGGCGCCTGAGCTGTCGATTGAATGATCGGGGCCGAACCCAGAACCAGCTTAAAAGTACGAGCAAACCAAACAGTGAATACAACACCATGAATACCCAGGGTGGTGCGTTGTAGTAAAGCAACTCTTCTACCCAGTGGGCTATAAAAGAACCCGCGTAGTAGGCATCACCGGCCTTCTCCCGTAACTGCATCTCCCAGATGGTCAGCGGACAGATCACCCCAAGCCACGACTGAAGAACGACAACCGCGATCGCAACAAGATGTAAAAGTCGAAACCAGGGATTTAGCACCCAGTACCATGATGCGATTTTCCCGATAAAAACAAACACGAGGCCAGCAATGACAAAAGCAACAAACAGGAGATGCATGAACAACATCATGTCTGCGGCAATCAGGTAGGCCACATTGGATTCAATAGCGCTGGCTATGACTGCTTGTTTATCCATGGCAGCTCAAATGAGATGAATCCGGCTGTGGCTGGCAGATTGAGCAATTACGGGCTTGTCGCTTGGCGCATTAGCATCAGCGCCCGCCCAGCAACCGCCCCCAGTACCAGTGTGCCACCGGCAATCGCAACAGTTGTAGGCTGCTCGCCGAATCCGAGCCAGACCCAGATCGGGCCGAGGGTAAATTCGATCAGGGTGATCAACATGATTTCGGCACCTGCTACGTAGCGAGATGCCTGGGTGAACAGGTAATGCACTATGGTAACGATAATGCCGCCCCAGAGCAGGCAGATCAGTCCATCGTGCAGTTCCAGGTGGTAGTCGAAACCGGCACCGATAAGACCGATCGACGCACTGATGATGCCTCCCAGTACGCTTGCTGGCAGCATGTTGCGCTCTTTGCCCAGGCGCAGAAAGATCACGAACAACGAAAAGAAAAGAGCACACAACAAAGCCAGTAGATTACCCAGCACCGAGCCACCGCCGAGACCGTCTGCCACCATGATTGTAATACCAGCCATTGCAACCGCGATGGCAACGAGAGTGGTTCGTGCCAGGGGTTCTCTTAGGAAAATCTTTGCCAGCACGGCGGTGATCAAGGGGCTGGCGCTTAAGGTGAACAGTGCGTTTGCCACCGTCGTGTGCGTCATGGCCAATATGATCATTGGGTTGGCAAGACCCAATGCGATGCCAGCGCCGATGCCAGGCCAGCCAACACGTAGAAATGATCGCAGTAACTGACTCCGGTACTGCAGTGTCAGCAGTAGCAGCATGGCAGAGGTAAAAAAGACCTGGCGACAAAAGATTACTTGCCATTCGTTGGCGCTGTCGATGCTGCGCAGCATGAAACCGTTGACGGATATCAGCAGGCTACTGACAATAATCAGCAGCACTGCGTTACGTTTTGAGAGCACACTAACCGGCACGGCTGGGATACTTGCTCTTTCCATGGTTGTGAGTTATCAAAGGTCGAAACCGATCCAGTGGCGTTCGGAGCGGCCGTAATCCCGGTTCGGGTGTGCATTTTGCCGAGATGTATTTCATTTCAGTCGCCACAAGCCTATTGCAAAATAATAGGGTACCAGAATATGTTGAGAAGGCAGAAATTGATCTGGCGATCGCGCTGAATAGTGTTAAATCGTTAACACATTTCAGTTGCCGATAAATTCGACCTTGCGCAAGAAAGCTTCGGCGTTTCCATCCGTGTCTTTTGTATTCATTTGAAACGAGAAAGCAGTGATCGGAGGAGTGGACGGCTGGTTGAATGTTCTTTTGAAACGCTGATCAATTTCGAAATTGGTAATAATGGTCTTGCCTGATTGATCACCAGATGCCACGCAATAATATCTTCCACCTTTCTTATATAACTTGCCCAGATACTCCTTGCCCTCTTCTTCCTTAAGCCCAATAAAAGGGCTTATAAAATAGGGTGCCGCCTTGATCCCGAAGGGCAATCCGCTTGGCAACTCCTCGGTACCGAAAGAGAGCATTACCGCTATCGGTACCCTATTGATTTCGTTCTCCCAATCAGCCCCCTGTGGATATCTATTGACTCCCCACTCGATTCGAATGGCCTTGACGTTGTAGAGATACTCATCTTGGTCGAATTTCTTTACTACCAGTCCCGCCACCTCCTCAGTGGAGCTCAAAACGATCGAGCCGTCATGAAAGCGGGGGTGCAGTTTCTCGGCATCAAGTTCCAGCTTATAACCGTGTGTTGTTAACCAGGGAATGGCGTTGCCAACCTCTTGTCCGGAGAAATCGATCCTGGCAATGATGTTTTCAGATGCCGATGCTTCGGAAGCGACCACAATGGTGTTAAACACTGATAGACAGAGGAGCACAATGACTGTTTTACGCATAATTTTCTCGGCAGACGGCGATAAAATGAAACCGGAATGTTATTTCCAATTATTGTAATCACTCCCAGCGGGTTTTGGTCAATGCCCGCCTTTTAGTTCGGTAAAGAGCGCTTCACACATCTCTTTGGCATCGCCAAAGATGAGAGAACAGTTATCCTGGTAGTAGAGCAGATTATCGATGCCAGAGTAACCCGGCTTCAGGCTCCGCTTGATGACAAAGACATGAGCGGCTTTTGAGACTTCAAGTATCGGCATGCCATAGATCGGGCTTGAGGAATCTGATTTAGCCGCCGGGTTGGTGATGTCATTGGCACCCACCACTAGGGCTACATCTGCAGTTGAAAATTCAGGATTGACCTCTTCCATCTCTTTGACATTTTCATAGGGTATATCCGATTCAGCGAGCAGTACATTCATGTGTCCAGGCATTCTTCCGGCGACAGGATGGATCGCAAATACAACTGTTATTCCCTTATCCTCAAGTACACCCATCAGTTCTTTCAGTGCATGTTGAGCCTGGGCAACAGCCATGCCATAACCGGGTATGACGATTATTTTTGAGGCATTTTCGATAAAAAATGCAGCGTCTTCAACGGCAGCTGCTTTTACTCCCCTCTCTGCAGCGGCGGCAGAAATCGATTCATCCCCACTCTCTTCTGCTCCAAAGCCTCCTAAAATGACACTGAAGAATGATCGATTCATAGCCCGGCACATAATGAAAGAGAGAATAGCGCCTGAGAATCCAACCAGAGCCCCGGTTATAATCAGCAGATTGTTCTGCAGGGTAAACCCCGTTGCAGCAGCTGCCCAGCCAGAATAGGAGTTGAGCATTGAGACCACAACAGGCATATCGGCACCGCCGATAGGAATAATAAGGAGTATTCCAAGCAGCAGTGCAATAGCCGTCATCAGCAGGAGGGGGGTTGCGCTGTAATCACTCCAAAACCAGATGGCACATCCAACCATGGCTATTCCCAGAAGCAGGTTGAGCAGATGTTGCCCACTGAAACTGAGTGGGGCACCACTCACCAGCCCCTGTAGTTTGCCGAAAGCGACTAGAGAGCCGGTGAAAGTCACCGCACCAATAAAGGTGCCGACCGCAAGTTCTGCAGCGAGTGTTGGATTGAGCAATCCGGCGGCATCACGGTTCAGCCAGGTGCCAATAGCAACCAGAACAGCAGCAAGGCCGACAAAACTGTGCAGTAGAGCGACCAGTTGAGGCATCGCCGTCATCTCGATACGCATGGCTATGACGGTACCGATGGTGCCACCAATAATAATGCCGGCAATAATAAAGCCATAGGAGTGGATTCCGCCATCGAGAAGGGTGGCGACCACTGCTATCACCATTCCTGAAATGGCAAAACTGTTGCCTCTGCGGGCCGAGGAGGGGTGGGTCAGCCCTTTAAGACCTAAAATAAAAAGAGCGGCACTAACAAGATAAGCGAGTGCAAGAACATCAGTTCCCAGTGACATGAGGTGGTTATCTCCTTTGTGCCGCTATTTTTTCTTGCGAAACATGCTGAGCATGCGATGGGTAACAAAATAGCCACCAAAAATATTAATACTTGCCAGAGTGACGGCGATAAAGCCGATCCACTGGGTAGTTGCTGAGGTATTCTCAGAACCTGTCACCAAGATGGCACCCACAATAATTATCCCCGAGATCGCATTGGTAAGGGCAATAAGCGGGGTATGAAGAGAGGGTGTTACCCCCCAGATCACCTGATAACCAATAAAACAGGCAAGGGCAAAGATATATAGCGCAACAAGGGTTTCAGACATTTTAATTACTCCGTTTAGTTGCCTGGAAGAAGGGCTTGACGGACAACACCTTCATGGGTGACCAATGCATCTGCAGTAATTTCATCTTGAAGAACATCTAAGGCCGCACTGCCCTGATCATTCGGTGTAACGATAAGCTCAAGCAAATTGTATAGATTGCGAGAGTAAAAAGCGCTTGCATCACCCGGCATCAGGGCCGGAAGGTTGGTTAGTCCACAGAGCGTTACCCCGTAGGCTTTGATGATTTCATCCTCTTTGGTGAGCGGGCAATTGCCGCCACTTGCCGCAGCAAGATCGATGATTACTGAACCCTCTCTCATCCCTCTTACCGCTTCTTCTGTGATCAGTATTGGAGCCTTGCGACCCGGGATTTGAGCGGTGGAGATAATGATGTCAGCGGTCTTTAGCTCTTCCGTCAGGAGATGCTCCTGTTTCTTTTTGGCCGCTTCAGAGAGTTCTTTGGCATAACCCCCTTCACCTTCACCACTCTCACCCAGGTCAAGTTCAATAAACTTGGCGCCCAGGGAGTGAATCTCCTCTTTAACTTGAGGCCTGACATCATAAGCAAAGACCTGAGCCCCGAGACGTTTGGCCGTCGCAATCGCCTGCAGGCCTGCAACGCCAGCGCCGAGAATGGTCACTTTTGCCGGTTTGGCCGACCCTGCTGAGGTCATCATAAGTGGAAAGAAGCGCCCATAGTAGTAGGCCGCTTCTATCACTGATCGATAGCCGGTTATCCCCGCCTGAGAAGAGAGGGCGTCCATCGACTGAGCCCTGGAGATGCGCGGGATGCGTTCCAACGCAATGGCGCTGATGTTGGCATTGGTCAGGGATTCAAGAGTGGGCCTGTCACTGGAGATATCAATAAAGCCGATATAGACCGCTCCTTGCTTAAGTCGTGAGATCTCTTCTTCAGATGGGCTTTGCACTTTAAAGACAATGTCTGCAAAAAAGGCTTCAGAACCATCAACTATACGGGCGCCAACTTCGCTGTATTTTTCGTCGGGGTATCCTGCACCACTGCCGGCCCCGGCTTCGACAAGCACTTCAACCCCAAGAGCAATTGATTTTTTTGCAGTATCTGGAGTCGCGGCAACACGGGTCTCACCGGCGAATGCTTCGCTGGGTATGCCTAGTGTTATTGACATCTCTCTCCTCTCCCTAAAGGGCAGATCTACCGACGTGGAGAAAATAATATTTCACGCCGTCAAAGCGATAAATACAAACCGAAGAACAAGTTAGTTGAACAATTTTCAATATTTCATCAAGTTTAGGAGCCTCTATTGAGGGCCCCTTTTATTGGGTGATCCCAATTGAATAATCTCTATCGATGATTCGATCAACTTCCGCCTGTTAGTTGTTATTCTGATGTTCTGGCGGGCCACTTTACGGTATCCTTTAATGATAAGGAATTTTGGCAAATTCTTGAAGTCGTAAATTTAAAATAATAACCTCATGAACAGTCTGATAAACGTAATTCGAGTCTTTATCACTCAGCAATCAGGAATATTTCACAACTCCACTTAGGATGCAAAATACTATTATGAGGCCTCGGGACAGATCCTCTTAAATACAATTAAATTCAATAACCATTAAAATTTAGTGGCAATCAGAAATATGGAACAATTAAACCCTCTCCTGGAAACACTCAATGATCTGGACAGGCGGATAGAACTGCTTAGGGGGTATCTTTGACTTCGATCTAAAAAAGGAACGGCTTGAAGAGATCAATCTTCTTTTGGAACAACCCGACATCTGGAATCAGCCCGATGAGGCCCAAGCCCTGGGCAAAGAGCGCGCGAGTCTGGAGAAATCAGTTGAAATACTAATACGGCTGGAGACGGGTGTTGCTGAGGCCCGAGATCTTCTTGAACTTGCCCGGGAAGAGAGTGATCAAGAGACCCTCAATGATGTGACCTCAGATGTCGATCGAATGCTAAACGATCTGGGTGGGCTTGAGTTTAGACGAATGTTCTCGGGTGAGATGGACGCCTCAAATGCGTTCATTGATATTCAGTCAGGCTCGGGAGGGACCGAAGCCCAGGATTGGGCCAATATGCTTCTTCGGATGTATCTGCGCTGGGCGGATGATCAGGGTTTTTCAACAGAGATTATTGAACACTCCGAAGGAGAGGTGGCAGGCATAAAAAGTGCAACCATCAAGGTCAATGGTGAATACGCCTTTGGTTATCTGAGGACCGAGACCGGCGTCCATCGGCTGGTCAGAAAATCTCCATTTGATTCAGGTAACCGTCGACACACCTCTTTTGCCTCGGTCTATGCCTATCCCGAGATTGATGATGGAGTTGAGATCGACATCAATCCGGCTGATCTTCGAATCGACACCTACCGGGCGAGTGGTGCCGGAGGACAGCATGTCAATCGAACCGATTCCGCAGTTCGAATTACCCACTTGCCAACTGGTATAGTTGTTCAGTGTCAAAATGATCGATCCCAGCACCGTAACAAGGCGCAGGCCATGACCATGCTCAAGGCGAGGATGTTTGAAGCAGAGATGCAAAAACGAAAAGAGGAACAACAGCAACTGGAAGCGACAAAGGCGGATATCGGCTGGGGAAGCCAGATCCGATCCTATGTTCTCGATCAGTCACGTATCAAGGACCTGAGAACCGGGGTGGAGACGGGAAATACCCAGGCTGTACTGGATGGCAACCTGAATGAATTTATCGAAGCGAGTCTCAAGGCAGGCCTGTAGCCTCTTTTAATGTTTAGTAGAATAATTAACACTAACAAACAGTAAAAACTGGAATATAAAGTGAATACTCAAGAACCTGCAAACGAACAGAGTGAAATTCGACGTCAAAAACTTGCTTTGAGAAGAGAGGCAGGTTCTCCCTTTCCCAACCATTTCCGACGGGATGCCCTTGCCGGGCAACTACACCAAAGCCATGAAGACAAGAGCGGTGAAGAGCTGGAGAGTGAGCAGATACGGGTAAAAGTAGCCGGGCGCATGATGGCCAAGAGGGTAATGGGAAAAGCCAGTTTTGCCCACCTTCAGGATGTCTCAGGAAAGATCCAGCTCTTTCTTCAGCGCGATACCCTTCCTGAAGGTGTCTATAACAATGAATTCAAGAAATTTGATGTGGGTGACATTCTAGGCATAGAGGGCGAACTCTTTCGGACTAAAACAGGCGAACTCACCATTCGGGTTGATGCCATCGAGCTCCTGGTTAAATCACTCAGAGCGTTGCCAGAGAAGTTTCATGGCCTAACTGATCAGGAGATCCGTTATCGACAGCGTTATGTTGATCTGATCATGAATCCGGAGGTTAGAGAGACCTTCCGTATACGATCCAGGATCGTTGAGTTTATTCGTCGCTTTCTCAGCCATCAGGACTTTCTTGAAGTTGAAACACCGATGATGCAGGCGATACCGGGTGGTGCCGTTGCCCGACCATTTGAAACCCACCACAACGCTCTTGGGATGGACCTCTTCCTGAGAATCGCCCCTGAGCTCTATCTAAAACGACTTGTGGTGGGCGGGTTCGAGAAGGTGTTTGAGATAAATCGCAATTTTCGCAATGAGGGGATCAGCGCCCAGCATAATCCTGAGTTCACCATGCTGGAGTTCTATTGGGCCTATGCGGACTATCATGACCTTATGGATCTGACAGAGGCAATGATGCGGGAGTGTGCAAAAGAGGTTCTGGGATCGTCCACGGTTGACTATCAGGGAGAATCGTTTGATCTTGAAACGCCTTTCGTTCGAATGACGGTTAGTGAGTCAGTGCTCCATTACAATCAGGACCTTGATCTGGGCGATCTGGGTTCAATTGAGACCCTAAGATCAAAAGTTGAATCACTCGGCTTGCCTGTAAAGGAGAGTTGGGGAGAGGGCAAGCTCCTGTTGGAGATCTTTGAGAAGACGGTTGAAGAGCAGCTTCGTTCACCCACCTTTATTACGGCCTATCCGGTAGAGGTCTCTCCTCTCTCACGGCGAAATGATGATGATCCTTCAGTCAGTGATCGCTTCGAGTTATTTGTATCAGGGCGTGAAATTGCCAATGGGTTTTCTGAGCTCAATGATGCTGAAGATCAAGCCGAGCGATTTCACCATCAGGTCAGGGAGAAGGAGGCGGGAGATAACGAGGCCATGCACTACGATGCTGACTACGTTCGAGCACTCGAATATGGCCTTCCCCCGACTGCAGGTGAAGGCATTGGTATCGACAGACTGGTGATGCTGATGACAGACAGCCCCTCAATTCGAGATGTTTTATTGTTTCCTCACATGCGGGCGGAATCCATCGAAACGTGATTAAACCACTGGAACTGGCTATCGGGCTGCGTTATACCCGGGCACGCCGGCGGAACCATTTTATCTCATTCATCTCCATGATCTCGATGATGGGGATTGTTGTCGGTGTATGGGCACTGATTACTGTCATTTCGATCATGAATGGGTTTGAACGTGAGTTGCGAGATCGTATTCTGGCTGTTGCCTCACATGTCACCGTGAGCGGGAGTAATGGCTGGTTGGCAGAGTGGCCGAGAGTGAGTGAGCGGATAGGGGGGTTGGCCGATATTAGAGCAGATGCCCCTTTTATCCTTGGCCAGGGCATGCTGACTCGGGGAAAAGCGGTAACAGGGGCAATGCTTCGCGGCATTGTCCCCACACTTGAAGACGATGTCTCCCAATTATCGGACCATCTTCAGTCAGGATCTTTCGACTCACTGGAATCAGGCAACTACCATATCGTTATCGGTTATGTCCTCGCGAGACAGCTTGGGGTAGAGGTCGGCGATAAAATCACAGTGGTTGCGCCCCAGGGCAAAATCACCCCGGCAGGGATGCTGCCTCGACTTCGCAGGTTTACCGTTAGCGGTATATTTCGGATGAATATGTATGAGTATGACAGTGCTCTGGCCCTGACCCATATTGAGGATCTTGGGCGGCTCTTGCATTCAGAAGGAAAGGTGAGCGGGTTGAGGTTGAAGCTGGAAGATGTCTATCAGGCGCAGTCGGTCAACCGTAAGCTTACCCAAATGCTTGGGAGTGGGTATTACATCAATGACTGGACACGGGAGCATGCAAACTTTTTCAGGGCGTTAAAGATTGAAAAACGAGTGATGTTTGTCATTCTCTTTCTCGTTGTTGCGGTTGCCGTATTTAATATTGTTTCGGCTTTGGTAATGGTGGTTGCCGACAAACAGGCCGATATCGCAATTTTGCGAACCCTGGGGTTGAGCCCCGGAAGTGTGATGGCCCTATTTGTGATTCAGGGCACTGTTATTGGCTTGGTTGGATCTCTTGCCGGGGGGGTATTTGGTGTTTTAACGGCAATGAATGTCGAAACCATTGTTCCTGTCCTTGAACAATGGCTTGGTTTTCAGTTTTTCCCTGCAGACATCTATGTGATCAGTGATTTCCCGGCTGAAATGCGTTGGCCTGATGTCTTTATCATCACTGCTCTCTCATTTGTCATGAGCATAGTGTCAACACTCTATCCTGCTCGTCGTGCGGCAAAAGTCCAACCGGCAGAGGCCCTGAGATACGAATGAAGAGCACGCCCGTCATTGGCTGTCGTGATCTCTCCAAGAGATATGGAGAGGGTGCGTTGTGCGTCAATGTACTCCAAGAGATCACTCTTGATGTCGAGAGGGGTGAACAGCTGGCAATTGTTGGCGCATCGGGCTCAGGCAAGAGCACCCTGTTGCACCTTCTTGGAGGCCTGGATCTTCCGGATTCCGGAGAGGTAATGGTCAAGGGAGAGAACCTCGCAAGGATGAGTGAGAAAAGTCGGGGCCATACTCGCAACCGCTCACTGGGTTTTGTCTATCAGTTTCACCATCTTCTCCCGGAATTTACCGCTGCAGAGAATGTTGCCATGCCGCTTCTGATTCGTCGACAAAACACGGCCGAAGCGCTCTCACTCGCTTCTGACCTCCTAAAGAGGGTGGGCCTGGGCGCTCGTTGTCACCACAAGCCGGGTGAACTCTCCGGGGGTGAACGTCAGCGCGCCGCTGTTGCCAGGGCACTGATCAGCCAACCAGACTGTGTGCTTGCAGACGAACCTACGGGCAATCTTGATCGCAAGTCAGCCGCATCCGTTCTGGATCTTATGCTTGAGCTAAATCGTGAATTCAATACAAGCCTGATTGTGGTCACCCATGATCAGCAGACCGCAGAGCGGATGCATCGGACGGTCCATCTGGAGGATGGCAAACTGACATAGCCGGAAAAGACCCTGCGCGTTCTCTTCGAACCTTTTGTTGATCACAACGATGGCGGTTGTCGGGAGAAGGAACAACAAACAAGAGCCCATCTAGATCAGGTGCGGCTCTTTTTTTTTATCTCTTTACGCTTTCGTCGGCGTTCCCGCCAAGCAGCAACCACGTGCAGGCGCCAGAGCAACTGGACAACAAAATAACTCATTGGCGCCATAACGGTGCCTACAATCAAACAGCCCACAAAAAGGGTGAAATAAGTCTCATGGACCAACCACTCCATGGTCAGTTTTTCATAGGAGCGGGTAGGCTCTCCGAGAAGTGCAGAACCGACGAGATACCCTGGCCAGTAGAGGGGTATCCAGGTAAGCGGATTGGAGATAAAGACAAGTCCGACCGAAAGTGGAACATTGGCTCTTAGCCAAATTGCTGCAAACGCGGCAACGATTGACTCGAAGGGGATGGGGAGATAGGCACAGAATAGACCAACAGCGGTCCCAAGAGAGATCGAACGACGGTTAATATGCCATAGATCATGCGCCATTAACCTTGGGCCAATCATCTTCAGATGCTTATGGTCTGAGAGCTTATTATGGTCTGGAAGGTGTTTTTTCAGGAACTTGCGGGGCATGGTTACAGGTCTAAATCACACTCTAGGTAAAAAATCAGGTTTAAAGACTAATACTACTCTTTATTTATCAATGAATAGAAATATTCTGCACGATGCAATTGGATTTTGCTGCGGCAACTCACTCATTCTCTTCTCTCCTAATATCTACTCCTGGGAAATTCTTCTCCCTGGGGTACTGATCGTTGTGCTCGCCCGCTACTGGAAAGTGCTTTCACCACTGCTCTTTCTTGTATTGGGAGCCATCTGGGCGACGATCCACTCAGCCGCAGTACTGGATCAACGGCTCCCCTCCTCACTCGAAGGCCAGGATCTGATGGTCACCGGAACGATCATCGGCCTTCCTCAAAATCGCCAGCGTTTTATCCAGTTTGATTTCAATATTGAAACATCAACCGCAGAGGGTGCCACCTTGGCGCTACCCGAAAAGGTGAGGCTAAAGTGGTATGGGCGCTATAAAAAGGTGGGTGCGGGAGAACGATGGCAGTTAAAAATAAGGCTCAAGCCGCCCCGTGGTTTTCATAATCCTGCTGGTTTTGACTATGAGAGGTGGTTGTTTGGGCACCGGATTGGGGCCACGGGATATGTCAGGTCATCGGATCAAAACCAAAACAGGGGGCTCTCCCCAAAGCTTGGGGCCCGATTGGATCAATTTCGATCCTCTGCACAAGAGTCTGTGTGGGTGAGCCGGGAACGGCTCTCAATGAGAGGTTTGGTCACCGCCCTTGGAATGGGGGTTCGAGAGGGGATCTCAACCTCTCAGTGGAACACCCTGAGAGAGACAGGCACCTCACATCTGGTCGCCATCTCCGGGCTTCATGTCGGTCTTGTTGCCGGGCTTGTCTATCTTCTGGTGTCGGTGCTTTGGGGCCAAAGTAGTCACCTCATTCTCTGGCAGCCCACTCAACGAGCGGCGGGCATTATTGGCTTTGCCGTTGCTCTTGGCTATGGGGCAATGGCCGGCTTCAGTCTCCCTACCCAGCGCGCACTGGTGATGCTTGCCGTCTATCTGGGAAGCCGTATCTTCTACACCACCACCCGCCCGGGCGGTGCACTGGGCGTCGCTCTGTTTGCCGGTTTGATCTTTGATCCACTGGTTCTTTTAAGCGGTGGGTTCTGGCTCTCATTCGTCGCCGTCGGAGCCATACTCCTTGGGCACTACTCCAGAGTGAAATACCCACATCTCGAGGATGGCCAAAATCAACCATTTAAAAATGATCAGATAGTCACAAGATTGCTTAAAAAGTGCTTCAACGGGATAAAATCTTCGCTAAGGGTTCAATTTTCAGTCGGGATCGCGCTGATCCCCGTACTGGTTCTCTTTTTCGGCAATTTCTCCCTCATTGCCCCAGTTGCCAATCTTGTGGCAATCCCCTATATCGGCTTTATTGTGGTGCCCCTGGTTTTGCTGGGTGATCTATTCCTGGTAGCAGGATTCACCGCCTTGTCGGGAGAACTCTTTGATCTGGGCGCAAGAGCGCTCCAGCTCTTTTGGCCCCTGCTGGAGTTTCTTGGAACAAGCGAAGCCTCCAGTTACTCCCCGCCCGCACTCCCCTGGTGGGGTGTTCTCTCGGTCGCGGTTGGCGTCGGGGTATGGTTGATTCCCAGAGGGATCCCGGGACGCTGGCTCTCGCCGCTTCTGCTCCTGCCGCTGCTCAGGGCCCCCACCTCAACTGCCCTTGATGACGGTGAGTTCAGGGTGACTTTTCTTGATGTTGGGCAGGGAACAGCGATCGTGGTGGCCACCCGCAGCCATACTCTGCTCTATGACAGCGGCCCGCGATTCAGTGATCGTTTTGATAGTGGCAGCGACATCATTATCCCCTTTCTGCGGGCACAAGGGGTGGCCAGCCTTGACAGCGTGGTGATTAGCCATGGTGACAGTGATCATTTGGGCGGCTACACCGGTGTTGTTGAAAATATATCGGTAGCGAAAACCTATACTTCTTCAACAACCGTTCTAACGGCTGCTGAGCCGTGCCGCGCCGGCACCCGCTGGCGTTGGGAGGGTGTCGATTTTACTTTTCTCTCACCCGGAACCGACTCATTGTTGAAAGGCAACAACGCCTCCTGTGTGCTTCATATCGAGAGCCCTTCTGGCTCACTCCTGTTGGCTGGGGATATAGAGAGAGAGGGTGAGGCGCTTGTGGTTTCCGAATACGGCGACAGGCTGCGCTCTGATCTGCTCTATGTTCCCCACCACGGGAGCCGCACCTCATCTTCTGCTCTTTTCCTTGATCAGGTTCAGCCGCAAAGTGCTGTCATTAGCAGCGGCTACAACAACCGCCACGGTCACCCCCATCCCGTTGTGGTTGATCGCTATGGACAACGAGAGATCGAGTTGGTCAATACCGCTGATTCAGGGGCGATCACCGTTCACTTCAGGGAAGAGGGGGTTGAACTCACCCGTCAACGGGATGCCCAGAGACACATTTGGCACAGTGACTATGGGGATAAGTGATTACTCTGGTATTCTGTCTTTTAGAGCAAAGACCGTTTGGAGAACCAGATCATCAAGAGCCTGCACTTTCACCTGTCTGTGTCTGTCGCAATCCCCTCTATGCCGGATGGAGAGGGAGAGGTGAAGGGATCCCGATGAGGATTTTTCTCCAGCAGGCCTGGCGCAAAAGAGGGGTGACGGCGATCGTCCTCTATCCGCTGAGCCTCCTCTATGGCCTGGCTTTCAGGATACGAACCGGTCTCTATTCTGCCGGCATCCTCAAGAGCACCCGGCTTCCTGTTGCCGTCATTGTCATCGGCAACCTGACAGTAGGAGGGAGCGGCAAGACGCCCCTGGTGATCTGGATGGCCGCCTTTCTCAGGGACCGGGGTTGGCGCCCGGGGATCGTGGCCCGGGGGTATGGGGGAAAATCCACAACCTGGCCGCAGGCGGTCACCGATAAGAGCGATCCTGATCAGGTGGGTGATGAAGCGGTTCTCCTGGCTGGAAGATCCGGCGTGCCTGTAGTGGTCACCCCGGACAGGGCGGCGGCGGCAAGACAGCTCATCTCTGATCACCAATGTGACATTATTATCAGTGACGACGGTCTTCAGCATCTCTCTCTGGCCCGGGATATCGAGATAGAGGTGGTTCGAGAAGGAGCGGGATATGGCAATGGCTGGCTGTTGCCGGCAGGACCTCTTCGTGAACCTCCCCATAGAGCTGTCGATTTCAGGCTGGTAACAGCAGGAGGCGGGCAGGGCCGAGTTGAAGAGGGCTTTACGGTCACCACCGAAATTGAAGGCGTACACCAAATGGGTGATCCTGAGGCGGCCCTGATGCCGATTGAGAAACTGCCGGCCAGGGAGATCCATGCGGTTGCCGGGATTGGTCAGCCCGAACAGTTCTTTAAGATGCTGGAGAAGAGGGGGCTTACCCTTATTCGCCACCCCTTTCCCGACCACCACCGCTTTGTTCCTGAAGAGATACCGAACGATGGACGGCCGGTCATAATGACAGAAAAGGATGGGGTAAAATGTCGCCCCTTCGCCCGCCCTGGCTGGTATATTCTTCGGATCAGCTCCCATCCAGGCAGCTCATTTGAAGAGGCACTGCTCGCCCGAATCGGTCAATGACGCGATAACTATGGAACACACATTCGATATCATCATTCCGGCCCGTTACGGCTCCAGCCGCTTGCCGGGCAAGCCGCTCCTCAAGCTGGGTAACAAGCTGCTGATTCAATGGGTGATAGAGCAGGCAGTCCAGAGCCGTGCGGAACAGGTTATCGTCGCCACTGATGATGAGCGTATAGCCGCAGCCTCTTTACATGCGGGGGCTGAAGTGGCGATGACGGTATTAAATCACCGCTGTGGCACTGAGCGCCTTGCGGAGGCCGCAGAGCAGTTTGGACTTGATGACGGCCGCGTCGTGGTTAACCTCCAGGGGGATGAGCCCTTGATGCCTCCAGCCCTGATTGACCAGGTCGCTGAGCTGCTCTTTGCCTCTCCCGAAGCGGTCATCTCCACCGCCTGTGAACCCATCTCCTCCCCTGAAGAGTTTATGGACAGCAATATCGTCAAGGTGGTGGTCGATCAGGAGGGCAGAGCGCTCTATTTTTCACGCGCACCCATCCCCTTTGAGCGTGATCGTCCTCAATCCGAAGCCACCGGCTGCCATGGAAAACGCCATATCGGCATCTATGGCTACCGGGTGGGCTACCTCAAGACCTTTGCGGCCAGAACACCCTCTGAGCTCGAGCAACTTGAAAAACTGGAACAGCTTCGGGCGCTTGATCATGGCGAAACCATAGTGGTGGCAAAGGCCTGTGAACGTCCGGGTCCCGGCATCGACACCCCTGAAGACCTTGAACGTCTTAATGCCGCCCTCTCCGGATGATCCCAGTTTTTTTTAATCCAGAACAAAAAAGTCATGAAGTCACTGTTTCTCTCGTTCCTCTTTGCTGGCTTCTGGGCCTCTGCGGCTATTGCAATGCCTCCGTTTCCCTCTGAATTTATTTTTGAATATCACTGGCAGGCGGGCAGTATGCCGCCCCCCTACCACTACGAATATTCGGTAGAGATCAACGCCAATGGGGAGGGCACCATCCACTTCTCTCCTGACTACCCGGGTGTGGGGTCACCTCACTGGACGAGGTATTTCACCCTTCCTCGGGAGGAGCTCAACACCCTCTATCAGGATCTGGACCGCTCCGGTGCCTTTTCGGGCAAGTGGAAGTCAGCCGATAATCACATTGTCGGCGGGTCACTGGAGTGGATGTCGGCGACTGTTGATGGCGAGGTCTCCTCCATACCCTCAACACGAACAGCCGATTCTGATCATCGCGCAAGTGCCATTTTCAAGCAGATAAGGTCTGTTATTCCGCCTTTAATAATGAATGAACTCATGAAGTTAAGAGAAAAATATGAACAGGATTATGAAAAGTAATGGAACATAAAATTGGAGTGTTGTTTGTCTGCCTGGGAAATATCTGCCGCTCGCCTACGGCCGAGGGGATCTTCACCGAGAAAGTCGAGGCAAGTGGGGTTTCCGACCGCTTTGTTATCGATTCAGCAGGCACCCACGCCTACCACATCGACGCTCCCCCCGACACCAGGGCACAACAGGTCGCTAAAGCGAGAGGCATTGATCTTTCAGGGCTTCGTGGCCGCCAGGCGACTGAGGATGATATGGCGCGTTTTGACTATATCCTGGCAATGGATAACACCAACCTCAATAATCTGGAGCGGCTGGCCTCGATGGATGAACGCCAAAAAATCTCCCTCTTTATGAGCTACAGTCAACGCTTCGATGAGGACGAGGTCCCGGATCCCTACTATGGCGGCATCTCAGGCTATGAAATGGTCAGCGATATGATCGAGGATGCGGCGGAAGGACTGCTGGAGATCCTGCGTCGAGAGCACCGAATCTGAATGCTCCGGACCTCAGATCGACAATTTAAAATCATCACTGAGCGCGCGTCATTCAGCTCGCACGTTCGACATACTCACCCGTTTCAGTATTGATCTTTACCTTGTCGCCAATATTGACAAAGGTGGGAACGGTTACCCTCAGGCCGGTGTCCAGTTTTGCCGGTTTTCCAGAGCCTGAAGCGGTCTGCCCCTTGATCACTGCTTCGGTATCAACCACCTCCATGATCACCGATAGAGGCAGTTCAACCCCGATAGGGTTGTCATTGTGGTAGTTGATCTGGACTTCGGTATTGGGCATCAGGTACTGAGCCTGGTCCCCGAGGTGTTCATCAGAGAGGGTGGTTTGGTCAAAGGTCTCAGTGTCCATGAAGATAAAACCACTGCCATCGTTGTAGAGAAACTGCATCTGTCTGGGTTCAACATGGGCTTTTTCAAGTTTGTCGTCCGAGCGAAACCGTTCATTGAGCTTGGTACCCTGGGAGATCTCTTTCATTTCAACCTGAACAAAAGCGCCCCCCTTTCCAGGTTTGACATGGTTTTTCTTCAAAACGCGCCAAAGTTTGCTTTGATGTTCAATTAAATTTCCAATACGAATTTCGAAGGCAGAGATTTTCATAATTTTGGCACTTGATCAGATCAGCTGTGATGGCGCATTCTAGGTGCTGCCCGGACTGACGGCAAGCGCTTGCCGTATCCACCACTGAACCCAGAATAAGGAGATGAGTTTGTTTGAGGACTATTTTGATCTTGAGTGTCGGGCCTGTTCCCGATTATCTGATTTCATGAATGGGGTAAAAGAGGACTATCCCGACTATCACTGCCGACCGGTAGAGCCGTTCGGCGATCCGAAGGCTGATCTGTTGATTGTTGGCCTTGCCCCGGGCAAACACGGTGCAAATGCCAGCGGCAGGCCCTTCACCGGCGATTTTGCAGGCATTCTCCTTTTCAGGACCCTTTATGAATTTGGTTGGTCGAGCGCCCCGGAATCCCTTCACCGCAGTGATGGCCTGACGCTGTCCCGCTGCCGCCTCACCAATGCGGTCAAATGCCTCCCCCCCGAAAACAAGCCGGTGGGTGCTGAAACACGCCGATGCAATCCGTTCCTGGCGGCCGAGATCGCCACCCTCAAGCCGGGAAACCTTATTCTGGCCCTGGGGGGCATCGCTCATCGTGCCACTTTGATGGCCCTGGGGCTGAGACAGGCCGAGTATCAGTTTGGCCATGACAACCTCCACCACCTGCCGACAGGAGTCAATCTCCTCGACAGCTACCACTGCAGTCGCTACAACACTCAGACCCGGCGGCTGACGCCAGCCATGTTCAAAGAGGTTTTTGCACACGCTCAACGTTTGCTAAATCAGCAATGACAAAAGACCCCAAAGCGTCATCGGCAGTGCCCTTGCGTGATCTGGTAGATCATGCCCCGGGTTTGCCCGGCATCTATGAGATGTTGGATGGAAAGGGGGAGTGTCTCTATGTGGGAAAAGCAAAAAACCTTAAAAAACGGCTCAACAGCTACCTTCAGGGATCAAGGCAATCCTCAAGAATCAAGCTGATGCTCTCTCTCGCCAAGGATCTGCGAATATCGGTCACTCAGACAGAGGGGGAGGCCCTTCTTCTTGAAAACAATCTTATTAAATCCCAGAGGCCACGTTTCAATATTCTGCTCAGGGATGACAAGAGCTATCCCTGGATCTGCCTGAGTGAAGGAGCTGGCTCTCCCAGGCTTTTTCAATATCGAGGGCGACGAAAAAAACAAAATCGTTATTTCGGTCCCTACCCGGGAGGGGCATCCGTTCGTGAAGCGATCACCACCCTTGAAAAAGTATTTCGCATCAGAACCTGCAGCGACAGCTACTATAAAAACCGCAGTCGGCCCTGTCTTAAGTTTCAGGTCATGCGCTGTTCAGCACCTTGTGTCGGCAAAATAGATCGAGCGGCGTATGCAGAGGACCTTCGTCAGGTGGTTCTCTTCCTTGAAGGCAGGGACCGCAAGCTGATCGATCAGCTGGGTGATCAAATGGCCAAGGCCTCTAATGAGCTTGATTATGAAAGAGCAGGCCTGATCAGGGATCGCATAGCGCTCCTGAGCCGGGTGCAGCAGAGACAATTTGTAGAAGGGGGGCAGGGTAATGTTGATATTATCGGTGTTGCCGTCTCCGGCAGAGAGGGCTGTATCGAGATGGTTAAAATCCGCTCCGGAAAGCAGCTTGGAAATCGCCGGCTGTTTGTCCGTCAGGAGGGTGAACTTGAGGTTGGCGAAGTCATCGCCGCCTTTCTCTCACAGAGCTACGAACTCTCACCCTCCTGCTCAGAAATAGTGGTGATGAGAGCGCCCGAAGAGCGCGCGCTTATCGAACAGGCGCTTTCACAACAGGCGGGCCGGAGAGTACAGATCCGATCCCGGGTGAGAAGCCATCGGCAGCAATGGCTGCAGCGGGCCATCGACAATGCCCGGGGGGCGCTTGAGAGCCGAAGAGCAGTCAGGTCGAACCATCGGCAACGGCTTAAATCCTTTGCCGAGCTGCTTGATTTGCCGACGCTGCCGAACCGCATTGAGTGCTTCGATATCAGCCATACGGGTGGTGAGGCCACTATGGCATCATGTGTTGTATTTGATCAAAGCGGAGCACAAAAGGGCAACTACAGACGATACTCTATCCGTGGCATTACCCCGGGTGATGATTATGCCGCCATGAGGCAGGCCCTTGAAAGACGTTTTAGGCGAGAGAGCATTGAGAATGGGGCCCTCCCTGATGTGCTCCTTATCGATGGCGGCAAGGGGCAGTTATCGATCGCCGACGAAGTGCTGTCCAGCCTCTCACTGACCGCGATTATCCTGGTGGGTGTCTCCAAAGGGCGAAGCCGCAGGCCGGGAGAGGAGACGCTCCATCTCGCACACACCTCGACCAGGATCGATCTTCAGCCCGATTCAATCGCCCTCCATCTGATCCAGGAAATTCGTGATGAAGCCCATCGATTTGCCATTACCGGGCATCGTCACCAACGCCAGAAGAGCCGTCATCACTCTGTACTTGAATCAATCCCGGGAATTGGCGGTCAACGCCGCCAAAGGCTGCTCAAGACCTTTGGCGGCCTTCAGGAGGTGACACGGGCAGGGGTAGAGGATATAAAAAAAATTCCAGGATTTAGTGCTCAACTGGCTCAACGGGTTTATGATTACCTTCACCCATAATTTATAAACCCTGTGTGGAGCAGGCCGCTCCAAAAAATAGAGATGAATCTCAATATACCCAATATCCTGACTTTCGCCAGAATTATCATGATTCCGGTGCTTATTCTCTTCTATTTTCTCCCGCTAAAAGGGGCCAATGAGATTTTGGCCGCCATATTCGTATTTGCCGGGATTACAGACTGGCTCGATGGCTATCTCGCCCGAAAACTAAAACAGGGGACCGCCTTCGGCGCCTTTTTGGATCCGGTGGCTGACAAGCTGATTGTCTGTGCCGCCCTTGTGCTCCTGCTTGGTGATGATCGCGTCATGGAGACAGTCTATAGCCGAATTGCGTTTATTCTGGCCTGCGTCACTATCATCGGCCGAGAAATAGTGATCTCTGCCCTTCGTGAGTGGATGGCTGAGCTGGGAAAACGTGCCAGTGTTGCCGTCAACATTCTGGGAAAGGTCAAGACCGTTGTCCAGATCGTTGCCATCACCATGCTGCTCTACTTCGACACCCTGTTTGAGCTGCCCATGGTAAAGCTGGGTGAACTGTTGCTCTATCTCTCTGCTGCTTTTACCTTGTGGTCGATGGTGGTCTATCTGCGGTCAGCCTGGCCCATCCTGACTGCAAGAGAGGGCCTCGATCGCGCTACCGACAGTGAGTGAAGGGGGGGTTGAAACTGGCGCTTGATCCACAGCGCGCTGGCGAATAGAATCCACCTCCCAAAGCGGGAATAGCTCAGTTGGTAGAGCACGACCTTGCCAAGGTCGGGGTCGCGAGTTCGAATCTCGTTTCCCGCTCCAGTTTCAGGGGGAAGAACTTCTTTCCCCTTTTTTATTGTCGATGCCTTGCAGATCGAGTATCGATTGCCTCATAGGCTGAGTGGCAGAGTGGTTATGCAGCGGCCTGCAAAGCCGTTGACCTCGGTTCGATTCCGGGCTCAGCCTCCA
>DIIC01000017.1:0-11628 GCA_002420425.1 Proteobacteria bacterium UBA5680
CAAGATACCCAATAGAGGCTGTCTCTCTCTCCGCCAGATCTTTTTTTCAGTGAGATGTTGTTTGTCAGCCCCTCTGAAGTTGGACCTCCAGGTACTGGAAACGGTTGATTTAAATAAGGCGCCGGTAGCTCAGTTGGATAGAGTACTTGGCTACGAACCAAGGGGTCGGGGGTTCGAATCCCTCCCGGCGCGCCATTTAACTCAATGAGTTACATGTCGTGGAGCGTCATTGCCACTCTTCGCAGACAGAACGACGATACCAACGGCGATTCTTCATCGACAACTTGCCATGTCGAACTAATCATTATGATAGTCAACAGTCATGACAGATGGAATAGTGCCATCTGTCATCTTGGCAGGGGGGCTACGCCCCTATCATTTAATGAACTACAACGACAGAATGACAGAAAGGGGATTTCAGCCAGGTAAAGGCCGGTCCGAGAGACGTATCAAAGAGGCGGCTCGGGTTGGTTTACCTGCTGTTTAATAAGACCCAGCAGTTCACGGTGGTTAATCGGTTTCTCGAGTACCGCCACGGCACCTGTCTTAATGGCTTGATTTTTAGCCCTTGAGCGATTAGGAAAAAGTGTTATTGATCCCTCTCCAACCCCAACCCATGACAAGGGGGACTATCATGACAAAGTTTGAACGCATTCAGGAAGACAGGCTGCCGGGAGAATGATAGGCTAAAAACCAAACCATAAACTAAAGCGAAAATATGTTGCTCAAATCGAGGTTACTGTTGACAGTGCTGATCAGTCATTTCATTGGCGGCTACCATATGATCGAAGCGAAGGCTGAGAACGAACGCCCCTCTCCGCCGCCCGGCGGCAGTGCCAGTGGCATCTACTGCCACCAGATTCTTGCTGCCGACAGTGATAACGGAGAATCATTCAAGCCTGATGGACAAGTGCTACTGGATCATGCTTCTGTTCCGGACATCATTCTCTTCGGGGGGCAACCGTTGATCTACTATGTCAATGGCGACCCAGAGAGTGACCATGGCATCTACGCCGCCAGCCGGAATTCAAACCTCAACTGGGCACGCGGCAACAAGGTGCTTCTTGATGGGGTTTTTAATGGAGATGCCGTGGATCCCGATGTGGTCCCGACAGAAGGAACCATCCAGCTCTTTTACTACCTGGGCCATTTTATCACGCCGGTACCCGCGCGACAGGAGCCCCACCCGATCTATCGAGCCGAATCGACAGATGGAGTTCATTTCAAGATCCTCGGAAAAGTCTTTGAAGCGCCGGAGATCACCGATCCAACGGTGATCCGTTTTAAAGACGGTAGTTGGTTGATGGCGACTGCCTCCAAAGGGCGGATCATTATTGCTGAAAGCAGTGATGGCATGAAGTTTAATCCGCTGACCGAGATCAATACTCCCGGCATTCCGGAACTTGCTCTGATCATGGGCGACCAGGCAAGACTCTATCTGAATTCACCCCAGGGCATCGGCAGCTACCTGTCAACGGATCATGGGAAAAGCTGGGACCGGGAACAGGGTGTCCGCCTGAATGCCCGATCTGTGGCCGATCCCTCTGTCATTCGTCAGGCGGATGGTTCATGGGTGATGGTCTACAAGAAAATTAACTCTCAGTGCGTCCCCCCCCAACGACAGACAACCCTTCTCCCTGGCTCGCAGCCACACGACCCACGCTGGCAAGCCTTCCGTTCACCTGATGAGGAACTGCTAAACTGCTTCAGGCGGCATCTTGATGGCCCGATGCTCAGGCTCTTCTCTCAAGGTTTTCCTCCGAGAGAGGAGTGGTTGATCGAAAAGGGTGAACAGACGCTCGATACTTGCTTAAAACAATAAGCCCAGCTAAGGCCGCAGTCGCCCTTTATGCGTGTAGCAGAACGGTATCGTTTGAACAGACGCTGACTATCGCTGAAGATCAACTCTCCTATGAATAAACCACATTGTTGGATATTTATGGAAGAGAATTTAGTCATATTGATAAGAGTGCACTAAACAGGAAGTAAGGATTTAACCTGTTGCGTTAGCTGCGCATTCACTGGGCTAGCAAGGGAGTGCTGCCTAGCCAGTTTTATCATATAGCCATTCATATAATCTATTTCTGTTTTTCGATGATTGAGAACGTCTTGACGCATAGATGATGTGTTTTCAGCCGTTTTATTAATAACGGTTATAACCTTTTGATACATTACACTGAAACTGATATCAATATCTGCGTGTTTAGCAATATCGATGCATTCATGGACGATCTTCTCAATCAGTTCAATGGCTTCTTTATTGTTGGCTAATGCGCCGTTTTTGCATTGGCAAACACAGCTAAGCGGATTGATGCAACAGTTGATAATCAACTTTTCCCAAAGCATTTTATTAATTTGTTGCTCCTCAACACAGTGGAGGGCACAGCTTATTTTTTCCAGAAGATCCACATCCGTTGTATCTGAAAGTGGGCCGATAGACGTTTGGCCTTTGCCGGTATGTTTCACCTTAAACTTCTGCTGGCTTAAAGCGGCTTCAGTGGTGACTGCCGCATAAACCGCATTGTTAGAAAATTGATTGGCTATCAGCTCTTGATTGCCCAAACCATTTTGAAGCAGCACGATTGTTGTATTGGCTTTAATGACAGGGCGAAGTTCTGCGATTAGCGGGGGGGTTTGATGAGCTTTCAAACAAATTAATAGATTATCAATTGCCGGTTTTTGCCGTAGTTGAACGACCCTTGCCTTTTCAGTAAAAATGGCATCATCTATAACGCATTCTATTATTTGTTCTTTATCATCGCAGCAATCAGTATCTCGAACAATCAAGCTAACCTGATGGCCGGCTTTTGCTAAATAATAGGCCCATAAACAGCCCATACTGCCTGCACCAAGAATATGCCAATGACTTATTTGTGCCATCGGAAGAATACCGAGGCAAAGAATAAACTAAAGACAGTAAAGGCAAGCATTATCATAATGTGATCCATAACATCGATAAGGCCAGTGCCATTAATCATAATATCTCTTGCTGCTTCAACCAAATGTGTTAGCGGAAGAAACTGCGCCAGTTGCTGAAGATAAAGCGGTGAGTCATCCATTGAAAACCAGATACCGGATAAAAACATCATAGGCCAGGTAGCGGCATTTAGAATACCTCCTGCCAGTTCCTCACTATCGGTTCGACAGGCAATTAACAGGCCCAAGCTAATCATCGAGGAAGCACCAAAAATAGAGACAATCAGCAAGTTGAGCCGGCTTCCCTCAACCATTAGATCAAGAGCTAAGTCACTACCCACAAAAATGACGGTACTGGCTACTACAACAATAATTAGTCGAGAAGCGACTTGTGCAGCCAAAAATTCAAAGGCTGAAACAGGAGTGGCATGTATTCTTTTGAGGACACCATTTTTGCGATAGCGGACGAGAACATAACCGACGCCAAAGAGCGCAGAAAACATAATATTCATACCCAGCACACCGGGGATAACCCAGTCGACATAACGTACTGGCTTGCCGTTGATTTCTGATAATAAAAAAGAATGATCAGTATTTTCTAGCAATTGCTTGATCAATTGGCTCTCAGTGGCCAAATTGTTGACCCAGATAGTTTTACTTTCAGTATCGACTACGGCATGAAGTTGGTGGTTACGTAGGCGTAATTTGGCTTTTTCCAGGTCGGAGTAACTAATATTTTTACTATAGTTTGAATTGATTGCGGCTAAACCTGGAACTTCGGCTTTGTCAGGGAAGTAGCCGATTTGTAAAAGCGTTTTATCTTGATCTGAAAAAGCCAATGCGCAACCAATAATCAACAAAATGGGGAATATAAAGGCCCAAGACAAAGAACCTCTATCTCGATAGAACTCCTTGTTTCTTGTCATCCAAAGCGTAAAAAACGGCTTCATATTATTGACGCAGCGTGTGGCCGGTTAGCTTTAAAAATAAATCTTCCAGATTCGGTGTTTCTATGCTGATTGATGTTAAATCAATGCCCTGCTTTTTCAATGAGGATAGGGTGCTTTCAATGTTTTCAGATAGAATAATCAACCTATCTTCTTCTTCAATGAGTTTCTCACTTAAGCTTAACTGAGATGTTTGAATATCGCGTTTATTGAGCGTTACTCGTTGACGGTTAAAATGTTTTTCGAGTAAAGCCTTCGGAGAGCCCTGGTCTAAAATTTTTCCTGCATCCATAATGATGAGCTCATCACAGAGCAACTCCGCTTCTTCCATATAATGGGTTGTTAAAATAACAGTTTTTCCCTGAGATTTAATATCCGAAATTAATTGCCAAAAGTTGTGTCGCGCTTGAGGATCTAAACCTGTTGTGGGTTCATCCAAGAATACAATCTTTGGGTCGTTTATTAAAGCAAGTGCTAGCAATAAGCGTTTTTTTTGTCCACCAGATAAAAGAGTAGTGCGTTGTTTTAGAATAGGCTGAAGCTTGCAAAGGTCTATAACCTGAGAAAGCGGCATGGGTTTTTTGTAAAGACTGGCAAACATCTCAAGGGTTTCCTGAACAGTGATATAGTCCGTTAAGGAGGTCTCTTGAAATTGTATTCCCGCTTCTTGCTTGAATAATGAGTCTCTCGGCTTGCCTTGGTAAAGAATTACTCCGGCAGAAGGTTCAGTAATACCTTCAATCATTTCAATGGTGGTGGTTTTTCCTGCACCATTCGGCCCTAGTAGGCCAAAACAGGTGCCCGGTTGTACAACAAAGGAAATGCCATTTACAGCATTTACCTGTTTATACTGTTTGCTCAAATTGCAAACTTCGAGAATACTCATAATATCGGCGGTTAATGATTAAGCCGACTATTGTACGCAAGCAATACCAACATTGCTAAAAAAACGGGGAAGAGCAAGTTGAAACTAAAGTCTAAATTTCGTTTCATGTGTAAGTGAAGGTTAAAAAAAGATAAGGCCCTATATAAGGGCCTCATCTTGTTCTGGTTCTCTACGACTATCTTATTTCTTTCCAATAATTAAAAAGATTACTTCAAACTAGTTCCACTCCCAAATATCCCAAGTGGAATTGCCTTCTGCATCAACATCAAAATGGTAAACACAACAAACACCATTAAGACTTGAAAGTGATGGTGCAGATGTTTGAAAATAACACGCCCCTCTAAAGGTTGACCCGCCGTCAGCTGTAAAAGCACCCATTCCTGTTGCCGTGAATGTAGCTACTCCATCCTGTGTCATTATTACACCTTGATTAGGGCACTCGCCGTAAAGTGTGCCATCTGCTCTCATAGTAGAACTATAAGTTGCCATACTTTGAACTTCTGCTCCTGCAAGTGTTCCTGTGCCTTCTGCAGAAGTGCTGAACTTAGGTAATGCACCTTCAGCTGGCATCACTTTATTTGATACAGGTCCAGAAATTGAACCAATCTTTTCTCCTAACATATCATTTTCTCCTTAGATTTCGATAATATTTATTAATCCCTTAGAGCAAGAAACTGAAAATCCCTGTGTCCCTCGGCTCAATTCTGGGTGTGGCTACCACCAATTAAAGCCGAGTTAATGTAGGATTAACTCGGCTTTTTTGTATTCAATGATTAGTCCGCAGCGCGACACTTCCAGAAGAATAAAGCAGCAAAAATTATTGTTGGAATCATTCCAAGCGGATCAAAAGTAGAAGCACCGGTTGATATATGAAATAACTGCACAGCAATAAACAGACCATTTATATAAACACCCATTAACATACCGAGCTTCTTGAGATTATCAACAACCCAGGTTGGGGCCATCCATGAAATCATGCCAATACCAAACATAGGTACCGATACGACCTGGCCAAAAGAAATCGCATCCGGAGTTACTTCCCAGCCAGGACCTTGAGCTACCATCTCTGGTGCAAACCAAAGCATCACCGCCCATAACCAGGCAAATAAAGCTTGTGCTCTAAATAAATGTGTTAATGTCACTTTGCTTCTCCCTTTGTTTGATGAAAAAATACTTTCAGGTAACTCTTCTCCATTTATGGATAAGAATTATTCTTATTGTAAACATAAAAAGAACCGCTTGGCTTGCCTTATTTTAATTAAATCGCTGATAAATCATTACGTTATATAGGGTTTTTCGAGTTAGTGTAGTCTTCTTTAGGAGGATTAGAGGTTGAACATGTGTCTCCTTCATAGGATTTTCTGGCGTGAATTATACCTAGCGCGAGCATGGCTCTTAATTGCAGCAGCCTGTGGTGTACCCCATAACCTCTGCGGTTAAACAGGGGTAAAATCTACACCAGGTCTAAATCATAGAAAAAAAAGGAACTGGAAAATGACACTATTAATTGCCGGGGTTCTGCTATGGAGCCTGGTGCATCTGTTGCCCATAGCCGCTCGAGGCCTGCGGCAACGACTGGTCAGCAGATTAGGGCTGGGAGCCTACAGTGGCCTGTTTGCCCTGACCATACTGCTAGCGGTTGTCTTGATTGTGCTGGGCTGGATGTCAGCGTCTGCAACAGAGGTCTATGAACCGCCCAATTGGGGCTGGCATTTAAATATATTGCTGATGTTGTTTTCCCTGCTGCTGTTTACCGCATCGTCGATGAAAACCAATATTAGGCGATGGCTGAGGCATCCGCAGTTAACAGGGGTGTCTCTCTGGGCTCTGGGCCACCTGTTTGCCAATGGTGATTTGCCCTCGCTGGTGTTGTTTGGTGGAATTGGCCTGTGGGCAGCCAGCAGTATCCTGCTGCTTAACCGGCGTGACGGACCGTGGAAAAAACCAGGTAAGGTCTCCCATGGCAAGGATTTGGTTGTGCTGGTTGTCAGTGCCGCCGGCTATGCCGTACTGGTTCTGATCCATCCCTACCTATTCGGAATGCCGATCATGCCATAATCAGGTTGATTTTTCTCCGTTGAGGGTTGCCACAGTACCGGTAAACCCCTCTCCGGCCAGACCCCGCAGAGGTAAAACCCAAAGCCTCGGATCTGTTAAAAGCAAATTCCCATCCCTTGCTAAGCTTTACACTGCGTTTACCCTGCATCACAGTTTTATGAAGATAATACGCAAACGCTCAAGCAAAACGAATCCTTATGGGAAGATTTAACCATCGATAGGCAGCCGCTTTTGCACTGGTAATGATTAGGAGAAAAAATGGAATATCGTCGTTTAGGAACATCGGGGCTTAAAGTATCGACCTTGTCATTAGGTTCATGGGTGACCTTTGGGAAACAGCTTGATAAGAGCGATGTCAAAACCTTATTAAAAACGGCCTACGATGCCGGGATCAACTTTTTTGACAATGCAGAAGTCTATGAAGCTGGTGAGTCAGAAAAGATCATGGGGGATGTTATTGATGGTTTGGGTTTGCCACATGACACCTTTGCCGTCTCCTCAAAAGTGTTTTGGGGGGGCGACAAGCAAATGCAGTTGGGTCTGAGTGCGAAACATGTCCGCGATGCCTGTGATGCCGCGTTGAAACGGCTGAAAGTGGATTATCTTGACTTGTTTTTTTGTCACCGTCCGGACATCGATACGCCGATTGAAGAAACCGTACGTGCGATGCATAACCTGATTCAGCAGGGCAAAGTGATTTACTGGGGCACCAGCGAATGGAGTGCCCAGCAAATCACCGAAGCGCATGCCGTTGCCCGAGCTCACAATCTTACGCCACCGACGATGGAGCAGCCTCAATATAATTTGTTCCATCGTGATAAAGTAGAAGCGGAGTTCGCACCGTTATATAAAAATTTTGGGTTAGGTACCACCATTTGGTCTCCATTAGCCAGTGGTATGCTGACCGGGAAATACAACGATGGCATTCCAGGTGATAGCCGTTTGGCATTGTCTGGTTACGAATGGTTGCGTGATTTATGGACCAACGAAGACGGTCAACAGAAACTGGAAAAAGTGCGGCAACTAACGGCACTGGCAAAGGACATTGGCATCAGCATCACGCATTTGTCACTGGCTTGGTGTCTTAAAAATCCGAATGTTTCTACAGTCATTTTGGGTGCTTCACGACTGGTGCAATTGGAAGACAATTTGAAATCACTCGACGCGATCGAAAAACTGACGCCGAAGGTAATAAAAAGCATCGAGACAATCGTCGCTAACAAACCCGCCGCTGCCGAACGGTTCGGGCAGTAGTCTTCAATTAAGATGCCAGCGGTTTATCTGCGGGTCGACCTGTGTTGTCAAGAACATTGTCTCCTTGATATAAGAACCACGAGCCATCCACTTCATCATGATCACAATCCAGTAGTTTTTGGTAAAAACCTTTTCTTTTGCAGAACTCTATGTTACTTTGTAAAACCTTATATAAATTAATACTATATCTCGGTTATCGAATGAAATATCAAGAAGAGAATCAAATTATTATTTTATATAAATTATATTTGGTTATTGAATAAAGTTAATGAGGATTATCAAGATCGTTTTCTGAGGAGGACTGTATAGGTGGTAACGGCCTATCGTGTGCCAGCAACCTACCGTTCCATTAACATGTGGGGTGCAGTGGTGAGTGGGATCTTTCTTGCTTACCAACTGTTGATTACGAGTTTTGCCCAAATTCCTATTACAGGTGAAGGAATGATAGGTCTTTTTTTTCTCCTCTGGATTCTGGCGGGAACCATCAGCGTGGTGTTTTTAGCCGCGTTTGTACATAATCCTCATAAAACCGGCCAGCGACTTTATGCCTGCGGTGTCATGCTGCTGACGACTGTAGCCATCGTCTTGTTATTGACCAATGTAGTATTTGCCCTCTCGGGGAGTTCCAGCCACTTTTTCGTTTCGGGATATCCCTGGACTCTCTTTTCTGGATTTATATTCCTCGCACTCTTTGCTTGTGAACAGTTAAAAAATCGTGAGGGTTCCCGGCGCTACTTTGTCTCTTAAGTAAACCTTCAAGGCAATCCTCACTCCAGTCTGATTTATTCGATCTTTATCCAACAGGGTCTTAAATAAAGACATCAATCTCTTTTTGATAGCCATCTCTGCTTAAGGGCTGGTTCAGGTTGGTTCAATCCCCCACGCTTTATGTTTGGCCTTTGATCGGTCTTACTCTTCATCCACTTTGATCAAAGCACTCAGATCAGACAAAGTGATACTTGAAAGGACGTGCTCTTTTTGGTACATGATCCCCCTGTAATGCGTAACTACGGTGCATTGGTTGATAACATCATGATTGATCAAATCTAAAGACCAACTAAGAATAGAGTGTTATATTTTTGATTATTCTGGCTTAAAATTGGCATTCTGCATTATTGTTGGGCATGATGCCGGTAAGACTATACCGGCTATGCTTTTATTTTTTTGCCGGGATCAAACCCGGCCCTTACTTGAGGATAAACATAATGAAAATGGTGACTGCGATCATCAAACCTTTCAAGCTCGATGATGTACGAGATGCTCTCTCTGAAGTGGGTGTTACGGGGATAACAGTCAGCGAGGTCAAAGGCTTTGGCCGACAGAAGGGCCACACTGAGCTCTATCGTGGGGCTGAATATGTGGTTGATTTTGTTCCCAAGGTAAAGCTTGAGATTGCTGTAGATGGTGGAGTGGTAGACAACGTCATCGAAGCGATAGTGGCGGCGGCCAGAACAGAGAAGATCGGGGATGGCAAGATATTTGTCCACGACCTCGACAGCATTATGCGAATCAGAACGGGCGAGACCGATCTTGAGGCATTGTAGGTATCACCCTGCAGCCGAAGAAAAAACCAGACTAAATTAATTGAGCCGATTGAGAGTGTAGAAATGACAAATAGAAAATGGCGTTGGATAGTAGGGATGCTGAGTGGTTTTTTGGTTACTGGATCAGTATGGGCTGGAGAGGGTATTGATAGTGGTAATACCTCATGGATTCTCACTTCTACCGCACTGGTGCTCTTTATGACCATTCCGGGTCTTGCTCTCTTTTATGGCGGCCTGGTTCGCTCAAAGAATGTGCTCTCAGTTCTGATACAGTGTTTTGCCATTACAGGAATTGTTTCTGTGCTGTGGCTGATCGTGGGTTACAGCATCGCTTTTGATCAGGGCAATGCGCTGGTAGGGGGGCTCTCGAAAGTGCTCTTTTCAGGGGTTTTGGAGGAGAGTATGAGTGATTCCATACCGGAATCTGTATTTGCCCTCTTCCAGTTGACGTTCGCCATCATCACCCCTGCACTGATAATTGGTGGTTTTGCAGAACGGATGCGTTTTTCAGCAGTTCTCCTATTCAGTGCAATCTGGTTGCTGGTGGTCTATGCCCCGATCACCCATTGGGTGTGGGGAGGTGGCTGGCTCGGCGAGATGGGGCTTCTCGATTTTGCCGGTGGAACGGTAGTTCATATCACTGCAGGGGTTGCAGCCCTGGTTTCCGCGCTGGTGATTGGAAATCGAAAGGGTTTTCCTGAGACGGCAATGCCGCCTCATAACATGACGATGTCGGTGATCGGTGCGGGAATGTTGTGGGTTGGATGGTTTGGTTTCAATGGAGGGAGTGCGCTGGCAGCCAATGGAGATGCCGCCATGGCGATGCTTGCAACCCATATCTCCGCTGCAGCCGGAGCGATGACCTGGATGTTTTCTGAGTGGAAGAGGTTTGGAAAGCCGACGGTCTTGGGTACCGTGACAGGAATGGTGGCCGGTCTTGGCACCATTACCCCGGCATCAGGTTTTGTCGGTCCTGCAGGGGCGCTGGTTATTGGGATCCTTGCCGGCATCGTCTGTTTCAATGCAACCATGTTCATCAAGCGTGTTTTGAAGATTGATGACTCTCTCGATGTCTTCCCGGTCCATGGGGTGGGAGGGGCTCTGGGCACCCTGCTTGCCGGGGTGTTTGCTTCAACAGGGCTTGGGCTCTTCAGTGGCCAGGGTTTTGCAGATGGAATTCTTTCCATGGGCGGGCAACTTTCGGTTCAGGCCATCGGGGTTGTTGCGACAGTGGGTTATACAGCTGTGGCGACCTATATTGTCCTCAAGCTGGTTGACCTGGTGACCGGGCTCAGGGTTTCGCCTGATGAGGAGATTGAAGGGCTGGATATCTCCTCTCATGAAGAGCGAGGATATGTGATTTAAAAGTGTAGGTCGCTGGGTTTTGCGACTCGCCGGCCAATGCTGTAGAATCCCGCGCTCGCCGCCAAGGCAACATTAATTCACTCCTTGTCTCACCGTAATCCGGGAGACTACCAAACCGAGAGGAGCACCCTTTGAGACACTATGAAATAGTATTTCTGGTCCATCCCGACCAGAGTGAGCAGGTATCTGCGATGGTTGATCGTTACAAGGCCATTGTCGAGAGTTCAGGTGGTTCCGTCCACCGGCTTGAAGACTGGGGACGACGCCAGCTCTCCTACACGATAGATAAGATTCATAAAGCCCACTACATACTCATGAATATTGAGTGTGAGCAAGAGCCCCTGAATGAGATTGAGACCGCATTCCGCTTTAACGATGCCGTGATTCGAAATTTGGTTATTCGGCGAAATAATGCTGTTACTGAGCCCTCGCCAATGGCTAAGGAAGCTGAAAAAGAGGCTGAACGTGAAGCAGAGAGGGCAGAGACCGCTGCCCGGCGAGAAACCGAAAGCAGTGCTTCTGACGAAGCCGCTTCAGATGGGAAAGAGAAGGCATACGCTGAGGATGAGTCAGCCAAAGCAACCCCAGCTGTCGAGCCGGTCGAAGCAACCCCAGCTGTTGAGCCAGCCGAAGTAACTCCAGCTGTTGAGCCAGCCGA
>DIIC01000017.1:12011-140191 GCA_002420425.1 Proteobacteria bacterium UBA5680
AGCTGTTGAGCCAGCCGAAGCAACCCCAGCTGTCGAGCCAGCCGAAGAGACTCCGGCAGCAACCAGTGAGACAGCTGTTGAAAAAGTGGAGACTGCCAGTGAAGAGGCTGAAAGTGAAACTGCAGAAGATAGTGACGAGGAGGATAAAGCAACATGAAAAGGAATGAAAAATCACGGTCAGGTGGACCTCGCCAGAGAAAATTTCGTAAACGCAAGTTTTGCCGCTTTACTGCAGAAGGAATTACTTCAATTGATTATAAGGATCTCTCGCTATTGAAGGCCTATGTGAGCGAGTCAGGCAAGATCATCCCTAGCCGCAATACAGGAACTAAGGCGCGTTACCAACGCCAGTTAACGACTGCAATCAAGCATGCTCGTTTTCTTGCACTTATTCCATACAGTGACAGTCACTGATTCTTTAGAGGTAAATAGATCATGCAGATAATTCTTCTGGAGAAGATTGGAAACCTGGGTGACCTGGGTGATGAGGTCAAAGTGAAGGCCGGTTATGCGAGGAATTACCTTATCCCTCATGGGAAAGCAGTCCGCGCGACTGAAGAGGCCAAGGCCAAGGTTGAAGAGCGCCGTAAAGAGCTGGAGATTATTGCGGCTGAAAAAATGAGCGAATCAGAAAAGCGAGCTGCAGGTGCAACAAAAGCAATCACCTTGAAGCGACGGGTTGCCGATGCGGATGGCAAGCTTTTTGGGTCGGTGACAGCTTCTGATATCGCTGAGGCAATGAGTGAAGAAGGAACGGAAATATCACGTTCTGAACCACAGATGCCTGATGGTCCTCTAAAACAACTTGGTGATTATGAGATCGAAGTGATTCTGCAAGCCGACGTTCGCTTTGGAGTGACTGTCTCGGTCGTCAGCGATGGTGATATGCCTGTTGTCGAAAGCCCTGAAGAAGATGACCAACAGGACGATGAGAGTCAGCCTCAGGAGGGTGAGTAGCCACTAACGCACCATAAAATAAGCTGGGTTGTCCGGATTTCATCATTGGATAATCAATGGCAAAAAAGAACGGGTTTTTAAAAAAGGTGGTCTTGTGACCACCTTTTTTTGGTTGATATGGCCGTTACTGCTGGAATATGGGTTAAGATAACTGCTGGGGTTGTCTTCAACTTATTTCAGGCCGGATTACGAAAGGAGAGGGGCAGGAGAGATGGGTGAGGGGTTAAAACTTCCGCCGCAAGCTTTGGAGGCAGAGCAATCAGTGCTCGGTGGCCTCCTGATCAATAATCTGCCTTGGGAGGAGGTGGCTGAGACCATCACTGCAGATGATTTCTATAGCCAGAATCACCGTCAAATCTTTACCGCTCTTCAGAGTCTGTGTGGAAGCGGCCAACCTGCCGATGTCGTCACCGTATCCGAGCGTCTCGGACAGACCGGGGAGATAGAAGATGTGGGCGGTCTCGCCTACCTCGGCTCCCTTGCCCATAACACTCCCAGTACAGCCAATCTAATTGCTTATGCCAAAATTGTTCATGAACGTGCGGTTCTTCGTAAATTAATCAATGCTGCCAACGAAATCATCAACACCGCCTTTCACCCTGAAGGAAGAACCTCTGATGAGGTGTTGGACCATGCGGAGAAGGTGGTGTTTGATATTGCCCAGCACTCAATACGACGGGGAGCCGGTTTTCGAGATATTGCCGGATTGCTGACTGAAGCGGTCGATCGAATTGAGGAACTTTATGGTTCAGACCAGACGGTCACCGGGCTGGCCACGGGTTTTTCAGACCTCGACGAGCTGACTTCGGGATTGCAACCCTCGGATCTGATCATTGTTGCCGGTCGTCCCTCTATGGGCAAAACCTCTCTTTCGATGAATATTGTAGAAAATGTCGCTGTTGGGTTAAAGAAACCCGTTGCCGTCTTCAGTATGGAGATGCCGGGCCAGCAGTTGGCCATGAGGATGATGTCGTCTCTGGGTCGAATCAATGCTCAGAAAATCAGGACGGGCAGGTTGGCGGATGAGGATTGGCCAAGATTGACTTCAGCCGTTGAACTGCTCAACCAGGCTCCCATCTTCATTGATGATACGCCAGGACTGACCCCCCTCGAACTGCGTTCTCGAGCCAGACGGTTACAGCGTCAACATGGTGAGCTGGGGTTGCTGGTGGTTGACTATCTCCAGTTGATGCAGTCTATTGACTCCTCTGAAAATCGGGCTACAGAAGTTTCAGCAATGACCCGAGCCCTGAAGATGCTGGCGAAAGAGTTGAACATCCCTGTTATTGTGATGTCTCAGTTAAACAGAAGCCTTGAGCAACGCCCCAATAAAAGACCGGTCATGTCTGATCTAAGAGAGTCGGGCGCGATTGAGCAGGATGCTGATGTTATCTTTTTTATCTACCGTGACGAAATTTATAACGAGGAGAGTGAAGACAAAGGCATCGCTGAGGTGATTATTGGAAAGCAGCGAAATGGACCGACAGGGACTGTCCGCATGACTTTTCTGGGTGAGTACACTCGTTTCGAAAATTATGCGAGTCCTGCCTATGACTCAAACTTCGGATGACATCCTGTACTGTTGCCAGGATCAATCATGATGCGCTAAAGCATAATCTCGCGCGGGTTAGGGGGCTTGCACCGAAAAGCAAGGTGATGAGTGTGGTCAAGGCAGAGGGCTATGGACATGGTGCACTGCAGACAGCCCGTACTCTGGCCGATTCTGATGGTTTCGCTGTGGCCCGTATGGGCGAAGGGGTTTCGTTGCGAAAAGGCGGAGTGGATGCGCCAATCATTGTATTGTCCGGTTTCTTTTATCGTGATGACCCTGCAATCTGTCGGCAATATCAGTTACAGCCGGTCATCCACTGCGCCCATCAATTGCAGCTTGTTTGTCAAGATAAGGGTAGAGACCCTGTGGATGTATGGTTGAAAGTGGATTCTGGGATGCACAGGGCAGGATTTGACCCAGATGATGTCGAAGAGGCATTACGGGCTCTACGAGTCACACCCGGGGTCGGGAAGATCTCTCTGATGACCCATTTCTCAAGTGCCGATGATCTTGATGACACTGCAACAGGGCAACAGATTGAATGCTTCAACGCCACCGTCAAAGGGTTCAAGTTGGAGTGTAGCCTGGCAAACTCTGCAGGCGTTATGGGGTGGCCTGAGAGTCATGCCGAGTGGGTGAGGCCTGGGCTGATGTTGTATGGGGCTTCGCCCCTGAAGGGGCAAAGTGCTGAGGAACTCGGTTTACGACCGGTGATGACTCTCGAATCCACTTTGATCGATAGGCGAGAGTTCAATCGAGGGGAGAGCGTTGGATATGGGAAAACCTGGCAATGCCCGGAGGCGATGCCGATTGGTCTTATAGAGTGTGGTTATGGCGATGGTTATCCACGAGTGCTCTCTCAACAGGCAGAGGTCCTTGTGGGCGGTCATCGGGCGAAGATCATTGGAAGGGTCTCGATGGATATGATCTCAATTGACCTCAGGGGACTGCCTGAGGTGAGTGCAGGAGACCCGGTAATACTCTGGGGAGAGGGCCTTCCGATTGAAGAGATTGCCGCAGCAGCAGGGACCATCAGCTATGAGCTTATGACCAAGGTAACCACCAGGGTGATGGCTGATCGTGGCTAAACGCTCTACTGTTTTTTCATGTACTGAGTGCGGTGCCCAATTCCCAAAGTGGGCGGGACAGTGTTCTGATTGTGGCAAGTGGAATACTCTCGAAGAGGAGATCCTCCAGCGAGCAGGAAGTGGAAAGGGGGATCGGTATTCTGGTCTGAACTCCTCGGAGACGGTAACAAGCCTTGATTCAGTTGTCGTTGATGAGATGGTCCGCCGCAATACAGGGATCTCTGAGTTTGATCGCGTTCTTGGCGGCGGCCTGGTCGCGGGATCAGTGATATTGATCGGGGGAGACCCCGGCATTGGCAAATCGACACTTCTCCTTCAGGCGCTCGCCAAGCTGGCAACAACTGACAAGGTTCTCTATGTCACAGGAGAAGAATCGACACAGCAAGTGGCGCTCAGAGCGAAACGGCTCGGAGTCTCGGATTCAAAAGTCCGGCTTCTGGCGGCAACGAATATCGATCTGATCCTGCAGACGGTGATCAAGGAACAGCCGGATGTTGTGGTCGCAGATTCAGTGCAGACACTCTTTTCTGATGCTCTGCAGTCAGCACCAGGAAGTGTCGCACAGGTTAGAGAGAGTAGTGCCCACCTTGTACGGTATGCCAAACAGACCGCAACCACCGTTATTCTGGTAGGGCACGTCACCAAGGAGGGACATCTGGCAGGGCCACGAGTACTTGAGCATATGGTGGATGCAGTGCTCTACTTTGAAGGCGATCGAAGCTCCAGCTTTCGTCTTGTTCGGGCGATCAAGAATCGCTTTGGAGCAGTCAATGAGCTTGGCGTTTTTGCCATGGTCGAAGAGGGCCTGCGTGAAGTCACTAATCCTTCTGCCATGTTTGTCCGTCGTGAAAGCGCTGCTGCAGCGGGAAGTGTCATCCTCGCCACCCAAGAGGGAACACGCCCCCTGCTGGTTGAAGTACAGGCCCTTGTCGATGCCTCTCCACTGGCTAACCCTCGTCGTCTCTGTGTCGGTTTGGAACAGAACAGGATGGCGATGTTGTTGGCCGTTCTTCACCGGCATGGTGGCTTTTCTCTTTATGATCAGGATGTTTTTGTCAATGTTGTTGGCGGTGTGCGTGTGGTTGAGCCCGCGGCAGACCTGGCTCTTCTTGCTGCAGTTGTTTCAAGCCTGCGTGACAAGAGGGTGGCACATGGTACGGTTATTTTTGGTGAGGTGGGGCTCTCTGGAGAGATCAGGCCGGTACAACGGGGTCAGGAGCGATTGAAGGAGGCCTCCAAGCTCGGTTTTACTCGAGCGATAATCCCAAAAGGGAATCAACCAAAGGAGAAGATTGATGGTTTGGAGGTGCTTGCACTGCCAAGAGTTGATCAGGTCTTGCAACAACTGTTTTGACATAAGTCAGGGTTGCTGGAGCCTCAGGTTGCTTCCAAACGTTCTCTGCCTGCTGAGGTTTGATTAACAAAACTAGTGAGGAGGGGTTGGCTTTTAATCCAAAAAGCTTAATCTATAATATTATGAAAAAAATGATGCAACAGTTAGATAATAAAACAAATCTAACATTTATTCTGATTCTGTTCTGGGCCCTTTTCTGGTTAATCAGCAGCAGTAAACTCTATCTCAATGGGGCTTTTTTCCCGTGGATGGGGATATCCGCTGATATTGCTCAACTCTTTCTCTATCTGATTGTAATTGGAGAGGCGGGATTGGCACTACTGTTCATATCACTCATTGTCTGGGGAAAAAGCCCCTCCCATAAACCTTACGTCGAGTCTGGATGGAGAGTGCTCTATCTCGACAGAATCATGCATCGGGTTGCCTTTAAACTAACGGTACTGCTGTTTATCTTGTTCTCACTTTTTGATTTGATTAATGGCGATCGATCAGAGCTTTTTGGAGATGGGGTCTATCTACTGCTCTCCCTGGTGAGCTACGATATCTGGTTCAGAACAGATCAGTATTCGATGGATCAGATGCAGCGGATGGAGATGCAGGCTGACAAGGCACACCGTCTTTAAGGCCTGTGCACCCCTACAGTCTCGCTTTTACCGAAGTAGGCTAATCTATTCTTGATCCCTGTTGGAAGGGTGCTCAAGCCAGGCCGGGACTTCTTTATATAGCTCTTAAAAGTTCATTGATGCCTACTTTGCTTCGGGTTCTGTCATCAACCTGCTTAACGATTACTGCGCAATAGAGGCTGTAACTTCCATCATCAGAAGGTAGTGAGCCCGAGACAACCACAGAACCTGCGGGGATTCTTCCGTAACTGATCTCCCCTGTTTCGCGGTTGAAGATGCGAGTGCTCTGGCCAATAAAAACACCCATCGAAATGACAGATCCCTCCTCAACAATGACGCCTTCAACAACCTCACTTCGTGCCCCTATAAAACAGTTGTCCTCGATGATGGTTGGCCCTGCCTGCAGTGGCTCAAGAACACCTCCGATACCGACACCTCCGGAGAGGTGGACATTCTTGCCAATTTGAGCACATGAACCCACCGTTGACCAGGTGTCGACCATGGTTCCCTGATCAACATAAGCGCCTATATTGACATAGCTTGGCATGAGGACCACGTTTGGGGCAATAAAAGAACCTTTCCTGGCTGTAGCAGGGGGGACCACTCTGAACCCACCCTGTCTCATCTCTTCCTCGCCATAATCTGCAAATTTAGTTGCTACTTTATCGAAGTAGTGGGTATAGCCATCACGAATGATTTGGTTATCTTCAATACGGAATGAGAGCAGGACTGCTTTTTTTAGCCACTGGTTGACTACCCAGTCATCATCAGATTTTTCAGCGACACGGCATTTGCCGTGATCAAGAAGCTCAATCGCCTCATGCACCGCCTCACGTACTTCAGGGGTTACATTTGCAGGCTCGATCTGATGTCGTTCCTCAAACGCTGTTTCAATAACTGTTTGCAGGTTTTCCATTGCTCATTCTCCAGGTGGTAGTCCTCACCATGGTGAGGTTCAATTGAGTTCATCAATCTCCAAAAGAGTGAAACTGCGGAGGCTACTGGGTGAGGCGTCCGGAATCAAGATATTTAGAGAGATCCAGTCGAGTTTTGATGGTGTTCACCAATTGTTCACGGGCTTTGCCTTCAGGGATTGGCAGATTATCCCGATCTGTAATGAAGAAGACGTCTTCAGCCCGCTCTCCAAAAGTGGTGATTCGGGCGTGATCTAATTTGAATTTACTCTGTAACAAAGCAAGTGCAATCTGCTTTAAGAGGCCGGGTCGATCTTGTGCCTCAACCTCCATTATTGTGTGGTCTCCACCCGGAGACTCTGAGAACTCAACCTTGGTGGGCACAGGAAAGGAGCGAGCTGCCCTGGAGAGGGTGATGCGCCGTGGACTCTCATAATCTTCCGAGGTAATTAGCTGATTACGAAGTTGTTTGGTGCTGTGGTCAAGTTTGGACTGATCTTCAATCATCTCACCGCTTTGAGTGAGTACGGCAAAGGTCATTAGAGAGAGGCCAGTTCTGGTTGTATGAATTCGGGCATCAACAATATTGAGCCTGAGTCGATCAAAACCGCTGGTTGCCCTCAACAGCAGATCTTCTGCATCAGGGGCACAGATTAGAAACTGGTTTGCACCAACATCTATGGTATGACGAGCGGTAACCAGAGGGAGGGTGACGGCACTTGTCCTGATGATCATCTTGGCATGCCAGGCAATGGCATCGGCATCATAGCGAACAAAATAGTCATCGGCGATATGGTCCCAGAAATCGATTACCGCGGTCATATCTGTCTCACTGGAATCGAGTTGTGACAACGCATCCTTTTTGATCTCTTCAACTCGTTGACCCAGCTGTGTCGGGTGCTGAAGACCATGGCTTAAGAGGCGGGTTGTGGCGGCATAGAGCTCTGCAAGAAGCCGGCCCTTCCAGGTATTCCATACTTTTGGACTGGTCCCGCGCAGATCAGAGATGGTCAAAAGGTAGAGGTTGTCCAGATGGGCCTGGTCACCGACAATCTGTGCAAACTCAAAGATCACTTCTGGATCTGCAATATCTTTTCGTTGAGCCGTCCACGACATGATCAGGTGGTGACGGACCAGCCAGGAGACAAAATGAGCATCATAATCACTGAGGTCGTGTTGCTTACAAAAGGTATAAGCATCTTGTTCACCGAAGACCGAATGGTCTCCACCACGCCCTTTGCCAATATCATGAAACAGGCCGGCCAGATAGAGACGTTCTTTCTTGAATATATGACCCATTAGATCACTTGCTTCAGGGAGTTCACTCCGGTGTGAATGAACGCTCAGGCGTCGCAGGTTTCTAAGTACAAAGAGGCTGTGCGCATCAACAGTATAGACATGAAAGAGGTCAAACTGCATCTGACCGACAATATTGCCAAAAACTGGGATATAGGCGCCAAGAACACCATAGGCATTCATTCTTCTGAAGGCATGGGTTTGTCCATTGGGCTGACGCAGGATCTCCATAAACAGAGTACGACAGCCAAGGTCTTTCCTGAAATTAGCATCGATGAGCCCTAGATTGGTTCGCATCTGCCGAAGGGTGCTGGCACGTATCCCCTTTATTTCGGGGTGTTGTTGAAGAACCAGAAAGATCTCAAGAAGGCTAGAGGGGGAGCTGCTGAAGGTGTTGGGGTTGCGGGTCTCAAGGAATCCATCTACAACCCTGAAGCGGCGGTTAATCGTTTTTGGCGATCTTCTCCCTTTTGAGAGGATGGCCTCCTGGAAGTGCTGGAGGAGGATCTCATTGAGTAATCGGAGCTCCTTTACTGTTCTGAAATACTTCTTCATCAGCTGTTCTACAGCCAGATGGGACTGGGTATCTTCATACCCCATCTGCTGGGCAAGGACTTTTTGATGGTCAAACAGTAATCGGTCTTCTCCGCGACCGGTCAGGAAGTGGAGGCCATTTCGAATTCGCCAGAGAAAATTCCTTCCCCGAATCAGAGTTCGATACTCTTCTTCAGTAAGAAACTGATGATCCAAAAGATCCTGAAGTGAATTACTCCCAAAATAGCGTCGAGTCACCCAGCCGATCATATGGATATCTCTCAGTCCACCAGGCCCCTCTTTGATATTAGGTTCCAGGTTGTACGCGGTGTCATGAAATCTAAGGTGGCGGGCGATCTGCTCTTCCCATTTTGCAGTGAAGAACTGTCTGACCGGCCAGATCCTGGGGGGCGCATTTTTTTCCAGCATCATTTTGGTGAGGTCAGGGTCACCCTGAAGGTGTCTCGATTCCATCAAGTTGGTGGCAACAGTAATGTCGTTGCGCGATTCTGAAATACACTCCTTGATGGAGCGAACACTATGGCCCACCTCAAGTCCAATATCCCAAAGAAAGCGGATAAAGTGTTCAATGAACGTTTTGGCTTCTTTATTGGGAGAGCGTTGCAGGAGAATCAATATATCCACATCAGAGGCTGGGTGAAGTTCGCCTCTCCCATAGCCGCCACAAGCAACCAGAGCCATTATCCTGGGGGTGTCATATTCGAGAGTCAGTCGTCTCCAGGAGTGTTCCAGAAGATGGTCAACCAGCCAGGCATTGAGAGTGATAACCTCTGCCGCATTACCTCCCTCTAAGTGGTAGCCCTTCAGGGCTTCCTGTCCACGGAAGAGGGCCTCTTTAAAAACCGTTATGGGATGATCGGTTGACTCCAGTTCATGCTTGAACCGGGGCTTATCAAAAACCTTTGACTTGGCAAGATGGCTGGTCATGAGTTGTCGGCATGCTCACTCTGGGTGAGAATCTCAACACCTGTTTCGGTGACCAGTACGGTATGTTCCCACTGGGCGGAGAGCCCATGATCCCGGGTGATTACTGTCCAGCCATCTCCGAGCAGACGAGTATCCGCCTTGCCTGTATTGATCATCGGTTCAATTGTGAAAGTCATTCCTGGTTGGAGTTCCAGGCCAGTGCCAGGGTTTCCATAGTGGAGCACCTGTGGGTCTTCATGAAATTCCTTGCCAATGCCATGGCCACAATACTTTCGAACCACTGAGAAACCGGCATTTTCTGCATGCTGTTGAATTGCAGAGCCGATGTCACCAAGAAAGAGGCCCGGTTTCACCAGTTCGATCGCTTTCTCCAGGCATTCTTTACTGATTCGAGTGACACGTTCACCGAGGATCGAGGGTTTGCCGGCAAAAAAGGTCCTGCTGGCATCTCCGTGATAGCCATCTTTGATCAGGGTGACATCAATATTGATGATATCCCCTTGTTTTAGCCGTTTTTCACCAGGTATACCGTGACAGATCACATGATTGACTGAGGTGCAGATGGATTTTGGGAAACCTCTGTAGTTGAGTGGTGCCGGGATCGAATTGAGTTCTGAGACAATGTAGTCGTGGCATCTCTGGTTGAGCTCTTCGGTGGTTGTCCCGGGAACCACGTAGGGTGTAATCATATCGAGCACCTGGGCAGTCAGGCGGCCGACAACACGCATCTTTTTTATCTCATCTGGCTTTTTTATTGAAACCGCCATTCATCTTCTCGCTTCTATTAAAAACAATTAAGAATTGATCTTGTTGCGTCGCGATCCTACACCATTACAGGCTTGTGATGGAGTGGGATTTGGATAATTTAAAAGGATATGGTATAAACCGCGCGGATTTTACTAAAACACACATGGGATCAAGGTGTCTGTCCGGGTGCCCAAGAGGCTGGCAGCCACCCCCATGGAGGTCTAACCCGAACGGAGAAACTGGCATGAGTAAAGTAACCATGCGCCAGATGTTAGAGGCTGGCGTGCATTTTGGACATCAAACCCGCTACTGGTCCCCTCGCATGGCTCCCTATATCTTTGGGAGCAGAAACAAGATCCACATCATCAACCTTGAATGCTCACTGCCGATGTTCCGTGAGGCGGTGAATTTTCTTGGAAATCTTGCTGGAAATGGTGGAAATGTCCTTTTTGTCGGGACCAAGCGTCAGGCGAGTCAGATTATAAAAGAAGAGGCACAACGGTCAGGATCCCCCTATGTGGACCACCGCTGGCTCGGAGGGATGCTTACCAATTTCAAGACAATTCGCAACTCTGTTAAACGTCTGCAGGACCTGGAGGCCGCTCTTGCCGAAGATGCAGCAGTCCAATTGAGCAAAAAAGAGGAGTTGAGACTTGAAAGGGAGCGGGCAAAACTAGATCGAGCACTCTCTGGCATCAGAGAGATGAACTCACTTCCCGATGCGATGTTTGTTATCGACATCAATTCAGAATCAATCGCTGTAAAAGAGGCCAATAAGCTTGGTATTCCAGTTGTTGCTGTGGTCGATACCAACAGCAAACCTGACGGCGTTGATTACATTATTCCCGGTAATGATGATGCTATTCGTGCGATCAGACTCTATACCCAAGGTATTGCTGATGCGATTATTGAAGCACGCTCTGCGGCTCAGGTTCAGGCCTTAAATAAAGATGGTGATGAGTATGTCGAGGTCGATGACTCAGGAAAAGTTGTTGCCTCCAGTGAAGCGAAGCCAGATGAAGAAGAGAAGCCGGCAAAAAGTGTGACCCGAAAGAAAGCAGTAAAAAAGGTAGTTGCAAAGGCAAAGGATAAAGCTGAAGCAGAACCAGGCGATACCACCAAAAAAGTGGTTAAAAAGAAAGTGGTTAAAAAAGCAACAACAAAGAAAGCGGTTGCAAAGAAAACGGTTGCAAAGAAAACGGAAACCAAAAACACCAAAGCCAAAGAGCCCGAAGCAGCGGATGAGAAAACCACTGATTCGGTTGAACCCAAGTCAACTGGAGAGGAATAGGATATGACGATTAGCGCTTCAATGGTTAAGGACCTAAGGGTCCGGACAGGTGCCGGAATGATGGAGTGCAAGAGAGCGCTCACAGAGGTTGAAGGTGATATTGATGCTGCGATCGAGTTGTTGCGAAAAAAAGGGGCAGCAAGCGCAGACAAGAAAGCAGGAAGGATTGCAGCAGAAGGGGTTGTTTTTGCCACCTTCAGTGATGACAGAAAGGCGGCCACTCTTGTGGAAGTGAATTGTGAAACGGATTTTGTAGCCAAGGATGAGGGTTTTGTCTCCTTTGTCTCTCAGGTGGCTTTATCTGTTCAGCGTGATAATCCAGCCGATACTCAAGCCCTCTCCTCTTTATCACTCGGAGATAAAGGCCAAACGGTGGAAGAGGCGAGAAAGGCTTTGATTGGAAAGATAGGTGAAAATATCAGTATTAGACGCTTTATCTTCTGGCAGGCAGAAGAGGGAAGCCAGTTGAGTGGTTATCTGCACGGTTCTCGAATCGGCGTCCTGGTTGAGCATACCGGTTCAAATCAGAATCTTGGCAGAGATATTGCAATGCATGTAGCAGCGAGCCAGCCACTTTGTGTATCGACAGACGAGATTCCCCGGGATGTGATTGATAAGGAACGGAAAATCTATAAGGCTCAAGCGATGGAGAGCGGGAAGCCTGAGGCCATCATGGAAAAGATGGTTGAAGGGCGAGTCAATAAATTCAAGAAAGAGAATACTCTGTTAGGCCAGCCATTCGTCAAGGATCCTGATTTGAGTGTTGAAAAAGTCCTTTCGGCGGAAGGTGAGAGCATACTTCGATTTATCCGCTATGAAGTGGGTGAAGGGATTGAAAAACGAGAGGATGACTTTGTCTCAGAGGTGATGGCGCAGGCCAAAGGGGGCTGAATTATGTCCTCTAGTGAGAGGTTGCTTGTTTACCCACGAATGTTGATCAAACTCAGTGGTGAAGCGCTTGCTGGAGAAACAGGTTTTGGCGTTGATAATGACCTCCTTGATCAGGTCTCTGAGCAGATCAATAGTGTTACCTCACTGGGTGTTCAGGTTGGAGTCGTAATCAGAGGCGGTAATTTCTTTCGTGGGGCTTAGGCTGCTGCGAAATCGATGGATCGAATTACCGCCGATTACATCGGCATGCTGGTTTCTGTGATGAATGCACTCTCGCGGCAACAATCACTCAAACGTTCTGGAACCTCAACCAGGACACAATCATCGATAGCGATACCTTCTGTCGTCGAGCCCTATGTGCGCGCGCGGGCATTGAAACACCTGGATAAGGGCAAGGTGGTGATTTTTGCTGCCGGGAGTGGAAACCCCTGTTTACGACTGATTCGGCAGCAGCCCATCGAGCCGTTGAGATCGGAGCAAACCTGATGATCAAGGCGACCAAGGTCGATGGGGTCTATGATAAGGGCCCTGCGATCTATTCGGATGCGGTACGTTATGACAATCTGAGTTATGATGAAGTACTCCAGGATCGCCTGGAAGTGATGGATACAACTGCAGTCACACTATGCCGAGATCATAATCTGCCTGTCCGTGGCTGCAATATGAATGCAACAGGAGCCTTTGTGCGTTTGGCCAGGGGTGAAACTCTAGGTACTCTTTTTGGAGGTGAAGCAATCACATGACTCAGGAAATTCAACAAGACGCAGAAAGAAGAATGAAAAAGACCATTGAGTCGGTCTCTTCAGAAATGGTCAAACTTAGGACCGGTCGAGCCAGTCCAGCGTTGCTTGAACATCTCAGGGTTGATTATTACGGCACGCCGACTCCAATCAGCCAGGTAGCTACGGTAAGTGTTCCTGATGCCAGAACCTTGAGTGTCACTCCCTGGGATAAATCGATGATGAGTGTCATTGAGAAGGCTATCCTTGAATCTGATCTTGGGCTCAATCCAGCCACAGCTGATGAAACAATGCGAATTCCTCTGCCGCCCCTTACCGAAGAACGTCGAAAAGAGATGGTGAAACTGGTCAAGAGTGAAGGTGAGCATGGCAAGGTTGCGGTAAGAAATATCCGTCGGGATGCAATCCACCAGGTTCGTGAAAAACTCAAACACAAAGAGATCTCTGAAGATGTAGAAAAAGGATTCGAGCAGACAATGCAGAAGCTGACAGATACTTATATCCATCAAATTGATGAAATTGTCTCTGATAAAGAAAAAGAGGTGATGGAAGTTTAAAACTGGGGTTTTGGGATCTTTTGAGAACGCTTGTTCGTTCCATATCATCAACTCCAATTTTGGATACACCTATTTTTATTGGTTGTTTTTTTGGAACGATCTGCCTGATTGGGCTAGAGCTGGATTGATATCATGACACTATATGAGTAATTATTGATTCTAATCATCTCTTCATATCTATGTTTAACAATCGTCATCTTCATCTCCCATCACGCTGCTTAATATCGTGTTGCGGGTCAATTCATTGCCTGACGGGTCGATGGTAGTGGCTTCTTCAACTGGAACTGGGCCGAATCATGTTGCTGTCATCATGGACGGTAATGGCCGCTGGGCAAAACACAGAGGGTTGAAGAGATCCGAAGGACACAAGAAGGGGGTTGTTGCTGTCAGGGAGCTGATTAAAAATGCGGTTGATGCAGGCATCTCGCAGCTCTCTCTCTTTGCCTTTAGCAGTGAGAATTGGAGACGTCCTGCTCTCGAGGTACGTCTGTTGATCCAGTTGCTCAACAATACGCTCGAAAATGAAGTTGATGATCTTCATCAAAATGGGATCCGATTAAAGATTCTTGGGGATCTGGAACGTTTTGATTCCAGGGTGGAAGCGATGGTTCGTAATGCCGAATCTTTGACCGCAGACAACCAGGTCATGAACCTCAACATTGCCATAAACTACGGTGGTCGTTGGGATATTGTAAATACCATCCAAAAAATGGTTGCCGGGGGTTGTTCATCTGATGAGATTTCAGAAGAGGCTATCTCACACTCTCTCTCCACCGGGGGCATACCTGATCCGGACCTTTTTATCCGGACAGGTGGAGAGCATCGGATCAGTAATTTCCTGATTTGGCAGTTGGCTTATACAGAGCTCTTTTTTACCGATACCCTCTGGCCAGATTTTGGCAAGGGTGATCTAGAGGCTGCACTTCAATGGTATATGGGCAGAGAACGACGATTTGGCCGTACCAGCGAACAGGTTGTTAAAGGGGAACACTAAGGGTGCTTAGGCAGAGGTTGTTAACCGCATTCATTCTTGCTCCATTGCTCCTGATCGGCGTCTTCTTCTTTTCAGAGGCTTGGTTCGCCGCTCTCATTGCTTTTCCATTGTTACTGGCCGCCTGGGAGTGGTCAGGTCTCTATGAGATCAAACATCCGGCCCCTCGAATTGCCTTGATTATTCTTGGGGTCGTGGGTGCTCTTGTTCTCTATATCGGCAATTCAGATGATGTGCTGTTGTGGATTCTTGGGCTCTCCTCTTTGGTCTGGAGCGGCCTTTTTATTGACCTTCTAAACCGTCCCGTATTGGCGAATTTTGGGCAGAGATGGATTGGACTTACCGTTGGTACGATCGGATTGATAGTAGCGTGGCTCTCCTTCACCGCCCTACGACAAGCTGAAGGGGGTGAGAAACTGGTCTTTATCCTCCTCGCAATTATCTGGGTGGCTGATTCTGGCGCCTATTTCATTGGAAAACGTTGGGGGAGGCGCCGCCTTGCACCATTGATCAGCCCTGGAAAGAGTATTGAGGGGTTGATAGGTGGCATAGGTTCGGCTGCGCTGGTTGGGTTTGTAGCCGCCCTCTTGTTGGGTTTTCGGGATGTTATCGAAGTTGTCACATGGACAGTTGTTGCAATATTGGTCTCATCGATCTCAGTCGTTGGTGATCTTGCACAGAGCCGGATAAAGAGAAGATGCGGAAAAAAAGACAGTGGAACGCTTCTTCCTGGTCATGGGGGTATTCTTGATCGTATAGATAGTCTCCTGGCAGCGGCCCCAGTCTATGGGTTGTTAGTGCTCTATGTTCTCCCTCAACTCTTTGCAGGGGTATCAGGATGAAGAGCCAGTTTTGCCAGAGAGCCTGCTGCTGGTGGCGAAATCGATGGTCATCGGGAACAAGCAGTAATCCTATCGAAATGATTACCAGAGCGTATTCGAAGTCTTTTTGCTTGCCCAGGTCCGGAGGAACCACCGATGACTGTTGATAAAGATCTGGTGAAAGTAACCGCGCCCCGGGTTGATGTCTTTTATTCCATGCAGAGCGATTACTGCTATTTCCTGCTGGATCGACTGATGAGTCTGGCCGGGCAGGGAGTTGAGGTCTTCATTCGCCCAGTTCTGGGGGGCGTTCTGCGCATCCCTGAACGCTACCGGGATCGTGACGAGTTGGAATTACACTATTTTGAGTCGGATACTCAGCGAACGGCGGAATATCTGGGCCTGCCCTACGCCTGCCCCGACCCATCGCCCATAGATTGGGCGCCGGGCCAGATCTGGCGGGCAAAGCCTGACCAGCCCCGAAACCAACACCTGCACCAGCTTTTCGTTGGCGCTATCCGGGCCGGGCGCGGGCTTGAATTCCTCGACTGTGTCGGGCGCATGCTGTGGGATGGCTCAACTCCCGGTTGGGACAAGGGTGACCATCTTAAACACGCCATGGCGGCAGCTGGCTTGGACAGAGACGAAATTCTTGAAGCAAATAGCTGGCAAAGCGTCGAACAGGACCTGCAGGCCAACAATGAGGCGATGCAACAGGTCGGTCACTGGGGAGTACCGCTGATGGTTTACAAAACCGAACCCTTCTATGGGCAGGACCGGTTTGATCAACTTCTGTGGCGGATGGGGAGGGACTGAATATGGCAAAACTCGCCGGGAGCCCGGACCGATGTGGAGTAGCCATACTCGGATCAACTGGAACCATTGGCAGGAATACCCTTGATGTTATCCGCCATCACCCAGATCGTTATCGCGTGGTTGCTCTAACGGCATTCAGTCAGGTGGAGATGCTGGTTGCCCAGTGTGTTGAATTCAAACCTGAAATAGCGGTGGTTGTCGATCAGGAGAGTGCTGAGAGTGTCGAACGACACCTGAAGAGTGCCGGTTCAGAGACCCGGGTTTTGCTGGGGGCTGACCATCTTGAGGAAATTGCTGCTTTAAGCGAGGTCGATACGGTGATGGCAGGAATTGTCGGCGCTGCGGGATTGCTGCCCACTCTTGCTGCAGTCCGGTCTGGAAAAAGAGTGCTGGTCGCGAATAAAGAGCCCCTGGTGATGATGGGTGAATTGATCACCGAAGAAGCGCGAGCAAACAATGCCATTCTACTGCCCATCGACAGCGAGCATAATGCCATTTTTCAGTGCCTGCCTGAGCATTTCAAGGTGGGTCAGGATATCGCTCAGGTTGGCGTGAGAAAAATACTGCTTACCGGATCTGGCGGGCCATTCAGAGGCCTTCCCCTTGAAGAGTTTTCAACAGTTACTCCAGAGCAGGCTTGTCAACATCCGAACTGGGTTATGGGACCGAAAATCTCAGTCGACTCAGCAACAATGATGAACAAAGGGCTTGAAATCATTGAAGCCTGCTGGCTCTTCTCGACACCACACACAGCTATCGAGGTGGTGGTTCATCCACAGAGCGTGATCCACTCCATGGTGGAATATAGCGATGGTTCCATTATTGCTCAGCTTGGGGCCTCAGATATGCGTATTCCAATTGCCTATGGGTTGGCATGGCCAGAACGCCTAGATTCAGGGGCCTCTCGCCTTGACCTTGGGGCAATCGCTCATCTTGACTTTGAGCCCCCTGATCCAGGCCGCTTTCCCTGTCTAAGGTTGGCAAGAGAGTCAATTGAGTCAGGGGGAACGCTCCCTACCATTTTGAATGCAGCAAATGAGATCGTTGTTGATGCCTATTTGAACAAGAGGATCAGATTTGATCAAATACCGCGAATAATAGAGGAGATTCTTGGGATCGTGGCCTACTCGGATGATGTTACTCTTGAGAAAGTGCTTGAGGCTGATGAGAGGGCAAGAGCGAGTACGCTAGAGCGAATCGAGCAGAAATATTCTGCTTAGGGATCCTCCCTTATTGTCTGACCTGTGATTGTGAGTTAAATCAAAATATGACCAGTTTTTTATACAGTATTGTGGGGTTTGTTCTGGCTTTAGGTATCCTCGTCACAATCCATGAGTTTGGCCATTTCTGGGTTGCCAGAAAGGTAGGTGTAAAAGTAATCAAGTTTTCAGTTGGATTTGGCAGCCCGCTCTGGAAGCGAAAGGGAAAGGATGGTATTGAGTATCTGCTCGGTGTGGTGCCTCTTGGCGGATATGTGAAGATGCTGGATGAGAGGGAGGGTGAAGTCCAAGAGAAGGATCGCCCCTTTGCCTTTAACAGGCAGCCGCTCCTTAGTCGTACAGCAATAGTATTTGCCGGGCCGCTCTCTAATTTCCTTTTCGCGATTGCCGCTTATGCGCTGGTTGCCCTGATTGGAGTTGAAGATATCAGGCCAATCGTCGGGCACGTTGTCGAAGGCTCCCCAGCGGCAACTTCAGGGATTGTCAAAGGGGATGAAGTGGTTGCCATCAATGGGCGATCGAATAGCAGCTGGAGTGAGAACAGGCTCTTTCTGTTTGATCAGGTTTTTTCAGGATCTGACATTGAACTGACAGTCCGACATCAGGATGGACGAAATAGTCAGCACTATATCTCTGCGCCAGGGGGGACAGATGATGAGTTAACCCCTGATGTGCTTGAGAGCGTGGTGGGTATTTACAGCTATATACCACCTCTCCCACCCGTCATTGGCGGGGTGATGGAAGGATCGCCAGCCGCCCTGGCTGGACTGAAGCTCGACGATCGAGTGATCTCAGTCGATGGCATTGCTGTTGAGGAGTGGATGGAGGTCGTTAACTATATAAGCCAACGACCCTCCACACCGATTGAACTGATGCTCCTTTTTGATAGCTCTGAGCGGATTGTCGAGGTCACTCCTCGGGCGGTTGCCGTTGAGGGTGAGGTGATTGGGCAAATTGGTGCCTATCTGAAACCGGTTCCGTTCCCGGAAGAGCTTAAAGTCAAAATTCAGCTTGGGTTGGGTGAAGCCCTGCTTAAAGGGGTTGAAAGCACCTGGGGCATGTCAACACTGACACTGAAGGTGTTAGGTAAAATTATAACTTTTCAAACATCTACAGACAGTTTGAGCGGTCCTATCTCGATCGCTCAATATGCGGGCCAGACCGCCCAACTCGGAATAAGTGAATTTATCCTCTTTTTGGCAATCATCAGCGTTAGTCTTGGCGTTCTCAATCTCCTCCCGATCCCGCTCCTCGATGGAGGTCATCTGTTCTACTTTCTTGTTGAATTTATTACCCGACGACCCGTATCTAAGCAATTTATGATCATCGGTCAGCAAATTGGCATATTTGTGTTAGTTATGCTTATGAGTGTTGCTGTTTATAATGATATAGTTAGATTGTCTTCATAGCCTCTCTTTTGCTGAATGTTGAACTTGAATGTGAAAAAATTCTTATTTTTCCTACTCTTGGGATGGGTGGTCATATCCACAGCTGGAGCTATTGACTCCTTCACCATTAGTGATATTCGGGTAGAGGGATTACAACGGGTCTCCCCGGGAACCGTTTTCAACTATCTTCCACTCAAAGTGGGGGATCAGATTGATGCCGTTTCAGCCAGAGAGGGGGTCAAGGCACTCCATAAGACTGGTTTTTTTAGGGAGGTTCAACTCAAGCAAGAGGGCACGGTTTTGATCGTTGAGGTTCATGAGCGGCCCTCCATTACTCAGATCGATTTTGTGGGCAACAAAATCATCGATAAAGATGAGTTGGTAACCAACCTGAGGCAGGCCGGATTTGCAGAAGGACGCATCTATAATAAGGGGCTGGTCGAGAGCGTAAAGCAGGAGTTGATGCAACTCTATTTTGCAAAGGGACGATATGGAACCTCTGTAGAGATCACAGTCACTCCTCAAAAGCGCAATCGAGTTGCTGTTACTTTTGATATTAACGAAGCAGCGGTTGCCAGGATAAATGAGATTAAAATCATTGGGAACAAGGTTTTTAGTGATGATCGACTTCGAGACGAATTTGTTCTGACCACACCTGGCCTGTTCTTGTTTTTTTCCAGTCGAGATGATCAATATTCTAAAGATAAACTGGAAGGTGATCTTGAGAGTCTGAAGAGCTTCTATCTTGATCGGGGCTATCTTGATTTCAAGATTGAATCGACCCAGGTTTCAATGAGTTCAGATAAAACATCTATCTATCTCTCTATTGCACTCTCAGAAGGAGAGCAGTACTCGATCAAAGAGGTCAAGATTGTCGGCAATCTCGTTTTCACTCGAAGTGAACTGAACAAACTGATCACTATTCAACCGGGTGATCAGTTCTCCAGAAAACAACTGAATGACAGCCGTCGTGCGATTCTTGATAAATTGGCTGATGAAGGTTATGCCTTTGCCAGCGTAGCGGCGCTGCCCAACATTGATCAACAGAATCACACGGTTGAGTTTACTCTGGACATTGATCCTGGAAGACGGGTCTATGTCAGACGGATCAATATTTCTGGGAACATGGCCACTCAGGATGAGGTGATTCGTCGTGAGATGCGGCTTATAGAGGGGGGCTGGTTTTCAGCAATAAAGTTAAGACGTTCCAGAGTCAGGCTACAGCGACTGGATCTTTTTGCCAATGTGGAAATCAGAACACCTGCTGTTCCAGGCAGCATAGATCAGGTTGATGTGAATGTAGTGGTTGAAGAGAAAAGCACCGGTTCCTTTATGGGAGGGGCAGGTTACTCGACTGAAGATGGATTACTGCTCATGGCAGGGGTTGAGTTTCGCAACCTGTTTGGTGAAGGCAAAGGGCTTGAGATTCGGATCGATAATACTTCAGCACGCGAGGAATACAAGATTATCTATAAGGATCCCTATACTACCCTCTCTGGGGTAAGCCGTGAACTCTATGCTGAATCAGAGAAATATTCTGCAGATGAAGCAAACACCTCTAGTTATCTGATGAATTCAGCACGCTTAGGCGTGAATTACCAGTTCCCCATGACCGAGTTCTACTCACTGCAGTCAGGTCTCTCTGTAGAGAAGTTGTCGCTCAAGTCAACTGATACAACACCATCAGAATATGATGCATTTATAAACTCCAATCCAGAGGCCTGGAACTATAAAATTACTTCCGGGTTAACCTATGATACTCGTGACAGTAAGACCTGGGCGATGAGTGGTGGAGTGAGAACTGCATCTGTAGAATTTACTGGTCCTGGGAGCGAAATTGAGTACTATCGTCTCTTCCTGAAAGGATCACAGTACATTTCTCTCTCTGACACTATTTCACTTCATGGCCGGGCAGAGCTTGGTTATGGTGATGGTTATGGTGAACTGGGTCAGTTGCCCTTTTACAAGAACTTCTTTATGGGAGGACCAAGTACTGTTCGTGGATACCGCTCTCGCTCAATTGGCCCCTATGATGATAGCGCCGATCCAAAACCAATTGGAGGAAGCAAGCGGATTGTTGGCAGCCTTGAGTTATTGATACCCTATCCAGGGTCTGAAAAAACCCGGGATAAACGCTTTGCCTTCTTTGTAGATGGGGGGCAGGTCTACACCCCCAGGGATGATATCGACCTTGGTGAAATCCGCTACTCCATGGGTATTGGGTTTAACTGGTTGTCGGCTATTGGGCCCATTGGCTTAAGTTATGGGGTTCCGATTAATCCACAGACCGGAGATCAGGAAGAGCGATTCCAAGTCAGCATGGGGTTCATATTTAACTAGAATACATAAAGAATATAATGACATGAAAATACCATCAAAAATATTTATTTCACTTTTCATTTGTTTGACGATGATGGGGTACTCCTCTTCTGTTTCTGCACAAGGGACAAAGATTGGATACGTTGATACCCCTCGATTAATGAAGGAGGCCCCTCAGGTTATCGCATCGCAAAAAATGCTTGAGGAGGAATTTAGTGAACGGCAACAGATGCTGAAATCCTATCAGCAAGAGATTGCCGATCTGGAAGCCGATATCCAAAAAAACAGCCTGATCATGAGTTCGGATGAGCAGAGCCAAAAAGAACGACGATTGCGTGAATTACAACGTCTGTTGAAACGAGGGAGTGAAGAGTATCGTGAGGATGTCAGCTTGAGAAGAAATGAAGAGTTGACAAAAGTTCAGATTATAGTTCGTGAAGCAGTGATGACGGTGGCGGTTGCCGAAGGCTACAATCTGATTGTTGAGTTTCCTGTCTACGCAAGCCCTGAGGTGAATATCACTAACAAGGTCCTCGATCAATTGTCGAAGCAACGTTGAACAATCGCTCTGTTTTATTCACACCCAGTCGTCCCAGATAAAGATATCAATAAGTGACACGAATAATTCAACTTGAATCACCAATATCATTAGAAAAGCTTGCTGGCCAGCTTCAAGCTGAATTTAGAGGTGATCCAGAGTTTAAAATTCAAAGCGTGGCCAATCTCGAACACGCCGATTCTGGATCGCTCTCCTTTTTTTCTGGAAAACGTTTCCTGAGTGATCTCCAGACCACTGAAGCCGGCGTTGTCATCCTAAGCAAAGAGAACTCATTGCTCTTTCCAGGGAACAGTATCTACTCAGAAAATCCGTATGCTACTTTTTCTCAGGCCGTTGGAATAATGAAGGTGGAAGAAGAGCCGATACCGAAAAGAGACCAAAGTGCCATAATTGATGATTCTGCAGTCATTGCCGACAATGCCACAATCGGTGCAGGCGTTATTATTGAAGCGGGTGTTGTTATAGGAGAACAGGTTTTGATTGGCAATGGCAGTTCTATTCATCGAGGAGTAGAGATTGCCAGGTCATGTCGGATTGGTGCAAATGTAGTTATTGGTAGAGGGGTCACCCTAGGTGAGAGGTGTAAAATAGAACCGGGTGCAGTTTTAGGGGCTACTGGGTTTGGCTACACCCATTTAGATGAGGAGTGGCTGCCAATACCCCAGCTTGGGTCAGTGATTATAGGTAAGAATGTTGATATTGGTGCGAACTCGACCATTGATCGCGGCACATTGGGAGATACTGTTATCGAGGATGGCGTAAAAATCGATAATCAGGTTCACATCGGACATAATGTTCATATAGGAGCTCACACTATCCTGGCAGGATGCAGTGCTGTTGCAGGGAGTGTCAAAATTGGAAACCGCTGTCGTTTGGGAGGCAGGGTGGGTATCCTTGATAATCTCGAAATTACCGATGATGTCCATATTGCAGCCACTAGTGTGGTCACTCGTTCGATTGCCGAGCCGGGGATGTACTCATCTGTTGTTCCGGCACAATCTGTAGCGAAATGGCGTAGAAATATAGGCAGAATAAGAAATCTCGATCGTTGGGCTGTGAAGATTGAGAAGAAACTAAAACAAGAGCATAAGGAGGATTAGATTGATCACTTTGGATATTCACCAAATCATGGAGTATCTCCCTCATCGTTATCCATTTTTATTGATTGATCGGGTGATTGAGCTTGACCCTGGCGTCACTCTGAAAGCATTAAAAAATGTAACTGTTAACGAGCCTTTTTTTCAGGGCCACTTCCCTGTGCGGCCCGTCTTTCCTGGGGTAATGACACTTGAAGCGATGGCTCAGGCATCGGCTATTCTTGCCGCTAGCGGGCTGGACAAAAAACCCGAGAAAAATATAGTTTATCTGTTTGCCGGAGTCGATAAGGCACGTTTTAAGCGCGCCATTGAGCCGGGGGATCAAATTGTTTTTGAGATAGAACTCATTCGCCAGGTCAGGAATGTCTGGAAATGTGGGGGTACTGCTTCTGTTGATGGTGCACTCTCGTGCAGCGCAGAAGTGCTTTTTACCTATCGGGAGCTTTGAATGATTGACCAGAAGGCGTTGATTGATCCCGGTGCTCGTCTTGGGAATGGCGCCAAAGTAGGTCCGTTCACGATTATCGAAGATGATGTAGAGATAGGTGATGATACTGAAATAGGTTCACACTGTGTCATAAGATCCGGGACACAAATCGGCAAGTCCAACCGTATCTCACAATTCTGCTCAATTGGTGATGAACCCCAGCATTTGGGATATGCAGGTGAGCCGACTAAACTGGAAATCGGAGATCGTAATACTATTCGAGAGTACTGTACGATCAATCGTGGGAGCACCTGCAGTGATGGTGTGACCCGAGTCGGCAATGATAATTTCTTCATGGCCTATGTGCATATTGCTCATGATTGCAAGGTTGCCAATCACACCATTTTTGCTAATGCAGCCAGTCTAGCAGGTCAAGTAGAGGTTGGTGACAATGTTATTTTTGGTGGATTTTCATTGGTTCATCAGTTTTGCAAGATCGGCTCTCACTGCATTACGGGTATTGGATCTGTCATAGTAAAAGATGTTTCACCATTCGTAGTGTGCGCTGGAAATCCTGCAAAAGTACATGGGATCAACATCAAGGGACTTAAGCGCCGTGGTTTTGGTGAGGATCGAATTCTTGATATCAAACGAGCCTATCGTGTTATTTTTCGTGAAGGTCTTGAAGTTAAAACAGCCTTGGCTCGCCTTTCAGAACAAGCCAGAGATAATCCTGATATTGCAATGTGGACTGCTTTTCTTGAGAATTCCACCCGGGGTGTTGTTCGTTAATTTAGACCCCGTGGCCACTGACAGGTTATGACCTCTAGACATATCCCTTCTCTTCCAAAATTCTCCTACTGGGTTTTTTGATGTTGATCGGAATTGTCGCGGGTGAAACTTCAGGTGATCATCTAGGGGCTGGCCTGGTTGCCAAGATCAAGAAGCAGCACCCCCAGGCACAATTTTTTGGGATTGGCGGGCCGAGGATGAGGGCTCTTGGTGTAGAGAGTATTGTCCCCATGGATACCATAACGGTTATGGGGCTTGAAGAACTATTCAGTAAACTCTACAACGTCCTAAAAACCAGACGCACCCTTCTTAAGAGATTTAATGAACTCAAACCTGATGTGTTTATTGGTGTCGATGTCCCTGACTTCAACCTTTGGCTTGAAGAGCGCCTTCGAGTTGCAGGTATTCCGACAGTTCACCTGGTAAGTCCTACAGTCTGGGCCTGGAGAGGATATCGAGTTCACCGTATAAGGCGGGCCGTTTCGCATATGCTTGCACTTTTTCCTTTTGAGGCTGACTATTTCAGGGATAACAATGTCCCTGTTACCTTTATAGGACATCCTCTCGCTGCAGACATCGAACAGGGGGATGAAAAAAAAACGATCAGGGAGAGAATGGGTATTGCCGTTGATACTTCTGTGCTTGCCATCTTGCCGGGAAGCAGATCAAGTGAGATCAAGCGTCTTGGACCTGTGTTTATTGAGACAGCAGGAGTGTTGAAAAAACAAAATCCCAATCTAAAGTTGTTGATCCCGTGTGCGAGTGCAGAGATCAAAAATCAACTCGAAAAAATAATTGATCCTGCTCTCACAATAACATTGTGTGACGGACAATCAAGAGAGGTGATGATTGCATCCGATGTTGTACTTTTGGCTTCGGGCACCGCGGCTTTGGAAGCTGCTCTGCTTCAGCGTCCCATGGTGGTCGCTTACAAGGTCTCTATGGCTACCTATCTACTGGTTAAATTGTTTGGTCATGTGGATTTCTATTCGATGCCAAACCATCTGGTTACTCCTTCTGTTGTTCCTGAATTCATCCAGAATAATGCTGTTTCAAAAAGAATTGTTCCGGCTGTTACAGATCTGTTGGAACGCCCAGATCTGAGGAGGGAGATCTCGTCTAAGTTCTCCGAGATACATAAAACACTGAAACAACCAACAATAGCCATGGCGGCAGAAATTGTACTCAAGCTGGCACATAAAAGGGGTGGTTGATCGTAATGCCGGTGCCCGTGTCATTGGCAGGTGTTGATGAGGCAGGCCGAGGGCCACTTGCCGGGCCAGTCGTTGCTGCTGCTGTAGTCCTGGGGCAGGGTAGTTCTATTTCAGGATTGGGCGATTCTAAAACAATTACTCCTGCCAGGAGAAAATCCCTTGCACAGGCGATTTATGAACAGGCAGATGACTGGGGGGTGGGAATGGCTTCAGTTGAGGAGATTGACCAATATAATATCCTTCAGGCCACATTTTTGGCCATGGAAAGGGCTGTAAGGGCACTCACTCACTATCCTGAGTTAACGCTGGTTGATGGCAATCAGAGACCACTGTTAGGTTGCCGGGTCAAAACAGTGGTCAAGGGTGATCATAGAGTCTTGGCGATCGGAGCCGCTTCCATTATTGCAAAAGTATGCCGTGATTTAATTATGACTGAACTTGAGACCACCTATCCTGGGTATGGCTTCGCCAATCACAAGGGTTATCCCACACGTGAGCACCTGGCGGCGTTGCGTACGAGGGGTGTAACACCGGTTCACAGGACCTCCTACAAACCAGTAAAGGAAATTCTTGCTCTCCATGAAAAGTGAACAGCCAGCCAGATCTTCGGCGCCATTTGTCCACTTGCGTGTTCATTCTGAGTACTCACTTGTTGATGGCATAGTGCGCATTCGCCAGCTGGTTGATCGAGTGCGTTCTCTTCAAATGCCGGCGGTGGCCGTCACTGATGTAATGAATATATTTGGTGCAGTTAAATTCTATCAGGCTGCATGTAAAAGAGGGATCAAGCCACTCCTTGGTATCGATCTTTCCCTCAAAGGGACAAACAACAGCGAACGCTCACCACGTCTTCTTGTGCTGTGTCGAACAGATCAGGGTTATCGCTCTTTGTGCCAGCTTCTCACACGTGCTTATCGTGATGGATGGAGTGGAGGCAAGGTTGCACTGGAAAAGTCATGGCTTAGAGATTCTACCGCTGGGCTTATCGCCCTTTCTTCTGGTCTTGATGGTGAGATCGGCCAGGCCATGCTGGCGGACAACTACAGTGCGGCTCAAAAGCTGGCAGTCGATTATTCCAAACTTTTTCCAGACTGCTTCTATCTGGAGTTGAGTAGAACCGGGCATGGTAATGAAGAGGAGTACATTAGTCAGGCGTTAACGTTGGCAAGTGAGGTAGGACTGCCCGTAGTGGCAACCAATCAGGTTCAATTTCTTGATGAAGATGAGTATGAGAATCACGAGGTCCGTGTCTGTATAAATCAAGGGCGGGTTCTCTCTGATCAGCGCCGTTCCAGGCAGTTTAGGGCCAAACAGTATCTGCGTTCGACAGAAGAGATGCAGACGCTGTTTGCTGATATACCAGAGGCCCTCCAAAACAGTTTTGAGATTTCCAGAAGGTGTAATGTCACTATTGAGTTTGGCAAGTCCTATCTCCCAGAATTCCCGCTTCCCCGTGGGCAGAAGGTTGATACCGTGTTTGCTAAAAAAGCACAACAGGGCCTCAAGCAGAGACTCTCCACAAATGACCATGCTGAAACATTTGAGCACTACAGTGAGAGGCTTGATCTTGAACTCGATGTAATAAGGCAGATGGGTTTTGCCGGTTATTTTTTGATTGTTGCGGACTTTATTTCCTGGGCCAAGGAGAGTGATATCCCAGTAGGGCCGGGACGGGGTTCAGGAGCAGGTTCATTGGTTGCCTGGGCATTGGGAATTACAGAACTTGATCCTATTCGATATGGGCTGCTCTTTGAGCGGTTTCTCAACCCAGAGCGTGTTTCACTCCCCGACTTTGATATCGATTTTTGTATGGAGGGGAGAGATAAAGTAATTGACTATGTTGCCAACCGTTATGGTCGCGACAATGTAGCTCAGATAGTAACTTATGGCACCATGGCTGCACGGGCAGTGGTCAGGGATGTTGGAAGAGTGATGAACCACCCCTACGGCTATGTCGATACCTTGGCAAAATTGATTCCATTTGAAGTAGGGATGACGTTGAGTAAAGCACTCCGTCAGGAAGTTCAGTTGCGTGAGAGATATGAGCAGGAAGAAGAAGTCAAAGAACTTATCGATAGCGCAAAAGCACTTGAGGGGCTCTCCCGAAATGTTGGAAAACATGCTGGCGGAGTCGTGATTGCGCCCTCGCCATTGACAGACTTCTCACCGCTCTATCTGGAACAAGATAGTACCCAGGCGCTCACTCAGTTTGACAAGGATGATCTGGAAGCGGTCGGACTGGTAAAGTTTGATTTTCTTGGTCTTAGGACCTTGACGGTGATCCACTGGACAGTTCAGATGGTTAACCAATATTTCCTCAGAAGCGACCAAACCCCACTCAATATAGCGCTCCTCGATATGGATGATCGTGAAACCTTTGATCTGCTGAAAGCCTGCAAGACAACCGCTCTTTTTCAGCTTGAATCAAGGGGGATGCGAGATTTGGTGCAGAGAATGCAGCCGGATTGTTTTGAAGACCTTATTGCGCTGGTCGCCCTGTTTCGACCCGGTCCTCTACAATCCGGGATGGTCGATGATTTTATTAACCGAAAACATGGACGGGAAGAGATCGAATATCCTCATCCGGAACTTGAGTCAATACTCTCACAAACCTATGGGGTTATTCTCTACCAGGAGCAGGTGATGCTGATTGCCCAGGTTCTTGCTGGTTATACCCTCGGTGCCGCTGATTTGCTTCGACAAGCGATGGGCAAGAAAAAGCCTGAAGAGATGTCACGTCAGGGAGAGATATTCCGTGATGGAGCAAAAGAGCGTGGAATTGATGAGCGCATTGCAAAGCATATCTTTGATCTAATGGAAAAATTCGCCGGCTATGGGTTCAACAAATCACACTCCGCTGCCTATGCCCTGGTGAGCTATCAGACGGCCTGGCTTAAGTCTCATTACCCAGCCCCTTTTCTGGCGGCCTCTCTTTCCGCAGATATGGAAAATACCGACAAGGTTGTGGTGTTGGTTAATGAATGCAGGAATTTTTCTATTGAGGTGGTTCGACCGGATGTTAATCGATGTTTCTATCGCTTTTTCCCGGTTGAGACAGAGAAAATACTCTATGGATTAGGAGCGATAAAAGGAGTTGGATTTTCAGCCATTGAAGCGATTGAAGATGCCCGGGAGAGTGGGGGGGCTTTTGCCGATTTATTTGATTTTTGTCGAAGGGTGGATTCAAAACGGATCAATAGAAGAGTTCTTGAAGCATTGATCAAATCAGGGGCAATGGATGAAATGGGAAGCCATCGTGCAAGCCTTCTTGAAACATTGCCTATTGCTGTCGATCTGGCTGATCAACAAACCCGTGATCAACAAGCGGGGCAAGGCTCACTCTTTGGTGAAATTGAGATGGAATCGCGGGTTGAAGTGTTCAAGAGTATTGATGTTTGGAGTGATTTTACCCGACTGCACTTTGAAAAAGAGAGTCTGGGGCTCTATCTGACTGGACACCCGATGGACACTTTTCGTGATGAGCTAAACCCGCTTACCAAGGGTTCACTGGAGACCCTGAGTGCTGAAAACAACGGTATCAAATGGGTTGCTGGTGAAATCCAGGTGGTTCGTATCATGAATACCCGGAGAGGGGAGAGAATGGCAGTGATTACCCTTGATGACGGCAGAGCTCAACTGGATATCCGCATTTTTCCAGAGCTCTATAGTCGCCAGAGAGAGCAGCTGGTGAAAGACCAGTTGGCGGTTGTATGCGGTGAAATTACTGTTGATGAATACAGCCGGGGTTATCAAATGCAGGCAGATCACCTGTTCAGCATCGATTTTCTTAGAAAGCATTACAGCAGTGCGCTTGTGATCAAGTTAAATCCTGCTGATTGCGGAACACCTTTCTTCCAGAAGTTGGAGGGTATGGTTGATAAATATAGAGGTAAGGGCTCTCCTATTCTGTTTCAGTATCTGACAGAAGCGGGCGAGTCTGCCGCCCTTCAGGGAGGTGAGGATTGGAACATTGTGGTGACCCCTGAATCATTTCAATCAATTGCCCATGTGGTTGGGGAGGAGAATATCAACCTTCACTATGCCATTGAAGAACTTAGAGCCTTAGCTGCAGAATCATCACAGTCCAAGGGCAGATGGCGTAATCGACGGCAAAAAACATGATCAATCGTAAAATTGATCGTTCTGATATACTTTTACCTCTATGGATATGAATTTTTTGGAGTTTGAAAAGCCAATCGCAGAGCTGGAAGCAAAGATAGAACAGCTTCGACATGTAAATCCTGATGGTGAGTTTAATATTGCTGATGAAATAAATCGCCTCGAAGAGAAGAGTCGATCACTCACTCGTTCCATATTTAGCTCTCTCACATCCTGGCAGATCACACAACTCGCACGTCACCCACAGCGTCCCTATATTCAGGACTATCTCGATCGAATCTTTTCTGATTTTCAGGAGCTGCATGGTGACCGCATGTTTGGGGATGATCAGGCAATTCTTGGGGGGCTGGCAAGACTTCAGGGCCAGCCGGTTCTGATTATTGGACATCAGAAGGGACGAGATACCACTCAAAAGGTCGAACGGAATTTTGGCATGCCAAGGCCTGAGGGCTATAGAAAGGCACAGCGGTTGATGCAACTTGCTAATCGTTTTCAGATCCCGATTATCACTTTCATCGATACACCTGGCGCATATCCCGGAATTGATGCTGAAGAGAGGGGGCAGAGTGAGGCTATTGCCAGAAGTCTTTTTGTAATGGCAGAGCTGGAAGTGCCGGTAATATCGGTTGTCATCGGTGAGGGTGGATCAGGTGGAGCATTGGCAATTGGAGTATGCGACCGATTGTTAATGTTGCAGTACTCAACCTATTCAGTCATTTCACCTGAAGGCTGTGCATCCATCTTGTGGAAAAAGGCAGAACGGGCAGCGGATGCAGCAGAAGCAATGGGGTTGACATCAATGCGACTCAAAGAGCTCGGGCTTGTTGACGAGGTTATTCCAGAGCCTCTGGGTGGGGCGCACCGCAACCCCGATGAGATGGCCAGCAGTCTTCAGGACATATTAGTCAAAGAGCTATCATTGTTACAGGCAGTTCCAGCTGATGAACTGCTCGCCAATCGGGAAATGCGCCTGATGCAGTATGGAGAATTTGAACTCCGTTGATGGCTTCTGGTGAGGGGGTTCCATTGCTTTCGCTCAAAAAACTTGAGTCCATTCTCTACGACCAGTTAAAACTTGACCCACAGAGCAGGTTGGTGATCGCGTATAGCGGCGGACTCGATTCATCCGTTCTGCTCCACCTTCTATGGCGCTTGAGTCAGCAGAGGCCGATTCAGCTGACAGCAGCACATTTTGACCATGGTATTGATCCGCGATCTGAGAGTTGGGCTGAACACTGTGAACAGGTGGTCAAGACACTGGATATTGATTTTGTTCGAGGGAATCGTGAATCAGCACCACTTCAGGGTGAAAGCCAGGAGATGATGGCCCGTCGCCTTCGCTACCAGTGGTTGCGAAGTGAAATGGGACGAGGTGATGCATTATTGACTGCACATCATCTTGATGACCAGGCAGAAACCATCCTGCTCCATCTTATGAGAGGTTCCGGCCTGCAGGGGTTAAGCGGAATTCCTGAGTTCAGGTCATTTGATCCCGGTGTTCTCGCACGCCCCCTGCTCACTGTTCCACACCATGAGATAGAGGCGTATGGAAAAAAGTGGTCTCTCAGATGGATTGAAGACCCTTCAAACAACACTACCCATCATGATCGGAATTATATCCGCCACAAGATCATTCCACCGCTTAAGCAGCGGTGGGCGGCAGCTGCCCAACAGATTGGACGAAGTGCTCGAAATAATGCTGGTTCAGTTGCTGTGCTGGATGACCTCGTTCGAGGTGATCGAGATGGGTGTATCTCCCCGGGGCCGGCACTGTTCTCAAATGGAAGATACTGTCTTGATATTTCCAGAATCTTATCCCTTGGTGACGATCGGGCGATTCATCTGTTGCGGTTCTGGGTAAAAGATGCCCATTTCTCCAATATCCCGGGCATCCGGCTTAATGAGTTCTATCGTCAATTAAACTCAAGTGGAAAAGGGGTCTGCAGCTGGACAGGGGGAGAGATTAGAGCCTACAGGGGACGACTCTATCTCCTTTCGAACCCTCCAAGTCAGGGGGGTCCCCTTCCAAAGTGGAAGTTTCAGAGCCCTCTCAATATACCTTGCTCTTCGATTAGGTTGATCCCTGAAGAGGCAGAAGGCGAGGGGCTTGCTTTGAAATGGAGCTCTCAGGCGACACTTTTTTGGCGTCAGGGGGGAGAACGGTGCCATCTTCCTGGCCGTAACCACTCCCAGGCACTCAAGAAAGTATACCAAGAGGCGAATATTCCTCCCTGGGAACGTCAGGCCCTTCCCCTGATAGGGGTCAATGGCGAGCTGGCAGCCATTCCCGGGTTTATAACGTGCCAATCTTTTAAAGCGGCTCCTGACGAGAGAGGAGTTGTGATAAGAATCGAGGGCAGCGAGATGCTGTAATCCGTATTGTGAGAGGAGGAACGAGTCTGTATATTCTGGTGGGGTGAGTTGTCTCTAAAATGAAGTCAGCGAGATGGCTTTTTTGAAGTATAATCAGATCTCCCGCCAGGGCTTCAAATGAGAAGGAGTCGTTGGTGAAACCCGTCTATTTCTAACAGCATGACCAAATATATTTTTGTTACCGGTGGTGTGGTCTCCTCCCTTGGGAAGGGAATCGCAGCAGCATCTCTTGGAACCCTCCTTGAATCCCGTGGGCTCAAGGTTAGTCTGTTGAAGCTCGATCCTTATATCAATGTGGATCCGGGCACCATGAGCCCATTTCAGCATGGTGAAGTTTTTGTTACTGATGATGGGGTGGAAACCGACCTTGATCTTGGCCACTATGAGCGATTCGTTCGAAGTCGTACAGGTCGGGAGAGCAACTTCACTACAGGTCAGGTCTATGAAGAGGTGATCCGCAAGGAGCGCCGAGGTGATTATCTGGGCGGGACCGTTCAGGTTATTCCCCATATTACCGATGAGATTAAACGTTGTATTTGCTTGGCATCCAGAGACGATGATGTAGGTATTGTTGAAATCGGAGGCACTGTCGGTGATATCGAATCACTCCCGTTTTTAGAGGCTATCCGGCAGTTAAGAATTGATCTAGGGGCAGAAAATACACTTTTTGTTCACCTGACGCTGGTTCCTGAGATGGTGACAGCAGGAGAAATCAAGACAAAGCCCACCCAGCACTCAGTCAAAGAGTTGCGTTCAATCGGTATTCAGCCTGATGTGGTTCTCTGCCGTGCCCGGAACCGACTTCCAGACGGGTCAAAGAAAAAAATCGCTTTGTTTACCAATGTTCCTATCAACTCGGTAATTTCTGCCGTTGATCTCGACAGTATCTATAAGATTCCAAGGGAATTTCATCAGCAGGGTCTGGATCAGATCGTGGTCCATCAATTGAGGCTGGATGCTCCTCCTGCAGATCTCTCGGAGTGGGATAGGGCTGTTGATGCCCGGGAAAATCCAACAGCTGAGGTGACTGTTGCTCTGGTTGGAAAATACGTTGATCTCACTGAATCCTATAAATCTCTATCAGAAGCGCTTGCCCATGCGGGTATTCATACCCATACCAAAGTGAACGTACGTTATGTTGACTCAGAGCTGATTGAGCAAGAGGGGGTCGATACACTTGAGGAAGTTGATGCCATCCTTGTCCCGGGTGGATTTGGCGAACGCGGAGTCGAGGGAAAAATATCTGCAGTCAGGCTGGCTCGAACGAAGGGGATCCCTTATTTGGGGATCTGTCTTGGGATGCAGATTGCCGTGATTGAGTATGCTCGACATGTTGCAGATCTTGACGGGGCGCACAGCACGGAGTTTGATGCGATAACCCCACACCCCGTGATTGCCTTGATTACAGAATGGACTACTGAGGAAGGTGAAATTGAGGTCAGGGATGAATCAGCAGATTTAGGCGGCACCATGCGATTGGGTGGCCAGATCTGTTATCTTGATGACAATACCCTGGCTAGAAAAATATACGGCCAATCTGAAATACGAGAACGCCATCGCCACCGTTATGAATTTAATAACGGCTATCTCAGCCAGTTGAATGAAAAGGGATTGATTTTTTCAGGCCGGTCTAATGATCGCTTGATAGAGATCATCGAGCTTGAGGATCACCCCTGGTTCATAGCCTGTCAGTTTCATCCTGAATTCACCTCCTCGCCACGAGATGGTCACCCACTCTTTTCGAGTTATATCCAGGCGGCAAGAGATTACGCCCAAACCAGAAGCAAAGAGGATTCCTGAGCAGTGAAATTATTGAATTGGGAAATTGGAAAGGGGTTTTCTTTCTTCCTTATTGCCGGTCCCTGTGTTATTGAGTCCAGAGAACTTGCACTCCAAACAGCAGAATATTTAAAACGTCTTACCGACAAGCTGGATATTCCATTTATCTACAAATCATCATTTGATAAAGCCAATAGAACGTCATCATCCTCTCCCAGGGGGCCTGGTATTGAGGAAGGACTGAAAATCCTGGAAGAGGTCAGGAGTGAGATTGAGGTTCCAGTCATTACCGACATTCACACTGCTCTGGAGGCATCAATTGCCGCCGAAGTTGTTGATATGCTGCAAACTCCTGCATTTCTCTGTCGTCAGACGGATTTGATTCAGGCTGCAGCCAAGACAGGGAAACCGATCAACATCAAAAAAGGACAGTTTCTCTCTCCACACGAGATGATGCAGGTGGTTGAGAAGGCATTTGAAGCCGGTGCTCGTTCAAGGACCCTTGTCTGTGAACGAGGAACAACATTTGGATATAACAATCTTGTTGTTGATATGCGTTCTCTCAAGCAGTTGCGTGAAACCGGATGCCCTGTTGTATTTGATGCCACTCACTCTGTTCAGCAACCAGGGGGGCGCGGAGACTCAACAGGCGGTCAACGCCAATATATTCCATCACTTGCCCGGGCCGCTGTTGCAGTCGGGATTGACGGTCTTTTTCTGGAAACTCACCCTGATCCTGATAAAGCATGGAGCGATGGCCCCAATTCATGGCCTCTTCTGCAGATGGAGAGCCTGCTTCAGAAGCTTGTTGATCTTGACAAAGTGGTAAACAGAGTTAACTGAAGTTCAACATATGCACCAGAACATACGACTGGTCTAATCAAAACAGAACGGAAGGGCAATGACAATAATCAGCACACTTCAGGCACGAGAAATACTAGATTCAAGAGGTAATCCTACGGTTGAAGCAGATGTGATACTTGAGGATGGCAGCAGGGGAAGTGCAGCCGTCCCATCTGGTGCCTCCACAGGGGCCCTTGAAGCTTTGGAACTCAGAGATGGCGATCAAAGCCGATTTGGTGGGAAAGGGGTACAAAGAGCAGTTGCCCATATCAATGGTGAGATCTTTCAAAAACTCAAAGGGCTTGATGCACATGACCAGAGTGCTATAGACCAGACACTTATTGAACTCGATGGTACCGAAAACAAAGGTCGACTTGGAGCAAATTCACTTCTGGCCGTATCTCTGGGGGTCGCGCGCGCGGCTTCAGCAAGCAAAAGGTTACCTCTCTATCGTCATCTTGCTCAGGATCGCCCTTTAACTATGCCTGTGCCACAGATGAATATTATGAATGGAGGTGCACATGCTGACAATGCCATGGATCTTCAGGAGTTCATGATTCTTCCTGTTGGTCTTCCAACGTTTGGCGAAGCCCTCCGCTGTGGAACTGAAATTTTTCATTCCCTTAAAGAAGTGTTGAAAGAGCTGGGCATGAATACTGCTGTAGGTGATGAAGGAGGCTTTGCACCTGATGTAGAGTCAAATAGCCACGCCTTTGACCTTGTAATAGAGGCGATTAATCGAGCGGGGTATCAACCGGGAAAAGAGGTCATGCTAGGGCTTGATGCAGCAAGCTCTGAATTCTACCAAGAGGGAGAGTATCGGCTTGAATCTGAGGGCAGATCATTTACTTCCTCTGAGTTTACCTCTTTTTTGGAAGAGTGGGTTGATAACTACCCCATTCTCTCTATTGAAGATGGGATGGCCGAAGATGACTGGTCTGGATGGGAAGAGCATACAAGAAGGCTGGGAAATCGGGTGCAACTCACCGGTGATGACCTGTTTGTTACCAACCCTGCAATCCTGGAGCAGGGAATTGAGCGCAAGGTCGCCAATGCTATTCTTATCAAGGTGAATCAAATAGGGACGCTGACAGAGACTCTGGAAGCAATAAGAATGGCTCAGGCTGCTGGTTATGGAGTGACTATCTCTCATCGATCTGGAGAGACTGAAGATACAACAATCGCAGATCTTGCAGTTGCAACAGGGGCAGGTCAAATCAAGACAGGTTCACTCTGCCGATCTGAACGGGTAGCAAAATACAATCGACTCCTGAGAATTGAAGAAGAATTGGGTGATTCGGCGATCTACCCCGGGGTCGATGCCTTTTCCAATATCTCAGGAGAAAATCCAGAATAATACGCTCTGTTGAGTATGGCCTATTGAGCACTCTATGAGATTGATTCTTGCCGGACTTATAATTTTGCTCCTGCTGATTCAGTCAGTGTTCTGGTTTGGCCGGCATGGCGTTCTTGATCTTCGACACCTGCAAAACCAGGTTGAAGTAATGGGTGAGGAGAATGAAAAACAGCGTGAAAAAAACCGCAAAATGACCGCAGTAGTCAAGGATCTCAAGCATGGCTATGAAGTAGTGGAGGGCAGGGCAAGGTCAGAACTTGGGATGATTAAGCAGGGAGAGGTGTTTTATCAAACCATTGAACGCCAGCAGTAATCACCTTTTGACGAGTTCCGATTAAATAAGTGTCAACTATTCGCTCAAAGAGAGTAATACCGTCTCTTTAAACAGGTTTCAACCAACTCAACTCTCCTGCCCAATTGAATAGGGGAGTGTGTGGAGTGTGATCATTTGATTTTCTCGATTGCTGAGCGAAAAGCGTGATCCGGGTTCGCTTTGGGCGGGGAGGACAGCGAGTACATCCATCCCCTTGTTGAGGGTGCAGGCCGTGGCTACAAGAGTGCCTACTTTTTGCTGGTCACCATCAGTCGCTCTTAGGGTATCGCCTGCACTGGGGTAATCTTCGGGTTGAAGTGATGAGATATCAATATGGCCTGAGAACATTCTTCTTTTGAGTTTTCCCCGGTATCGCATCCTTGCAACGATCTCCTGTCCTGGGTAACAGCCTTTTGTGAAGCTTACTCCATCAAGAAGGTCAAGATTGACCTCCTGGGGGACAAACAACTCGGATGTGGTGATCGAAATCTCTGGAATTCCATGACGGATATTGAGCCAGTGGTGATGATTCTCATCAGCTGCCAGAACGGGTTGATCAAGTTCAGCCCGTAGGGTTTTAAGAGATTCAGCTTCGCCTATGATTAAAGCTCTCTCTTGATTGTTGGGATAGTTGTGGAGGGTGATTCCACACTTAGAGTCGAGTGTATCGACAAGAAGTTTAATGTTGTGAATCAACTGACCCCCACAAAGTTCAACCACCTCGATAGTTTGCGGCGCTTTTTCGACACTAACCTTGGCCCGCAGAATATACATTTTTAACCTTGATGTTACTGGATCAATATTATTTGAAGGGAGCAACAAGATAAATCCAAGAGGTGATCGCAGAACCATAAAGGTGGTCAATAGACGACCCTTGGGATTGCACCAACCAGAATAGGTTGATTGATTTAAAGTAAGGGCGGAGATATCACAGGTCAGCTGAGACTGGAGGAACTCATCAGCATCTTCGCCATTGACATAGATCAAACCAAAACCACACTCAGTGATAACAATGCCTTCAGAAGATGGGCACGAGGATGCAGTTGAATTGGCTTCAGGAGGCAGATCAGCCCTAAGCCTTTCTTTTGGATCCAATGGATTATTTGGCGTGTATTGCATTATTCGTTCATCAGGTTGGCTTTAATATGATAAGCCTACCGAAAGAGACGCATGGTGTCAGTATGTGTCATCCAGAAAATAATCGGATCAGCTAATTCTGGTTCATCGATCAATTTAAACTCTACAAATGGATTGTATTGATACGCCGGTTGAAACTGTGTTAAACGATGGATGAGGATTGGATTTATCACTAAAAAACGCTAACTAACTTCCACATTTTAGAGATAGTATCGGTGCAGAAAAAAGCAACAGCCTAAACCCAATTTCTCCCTAAAAAAGTGAATAAAAAGATGACCCTATCGGCTAACTGGTCTTTTCCCACATCAATTAGATTTGGAGAGGGTAGAGTTTGTGAGCTGGCAGATGTTTGTCAACAATCAGGCATCAGCAATCCACTTCTGGTGACTGACCGGGTCCTTGCAGAGTTCCCGATGATCACCAGAGTAATTTCCATCCTCAAAGAGGGTGGATTCAATCCTGTCCTGTTTTCAAAGGTAGATCCCAATCCAACAGAGAGAAATGTCGAGGAAGGGCTCGAACTATATCGAAGTGGGCACCATGATGGAGTGATCGCAATGGGTGGAGGCTCTGCCCTTGATCTTGGAAAGATACTGGCATTTATGGTGAGGCAGCAACGACCACTCTGGGATTTTGAGGATATTGGAGATTGGTGGAAGAGGGCTGATGAAAAAGTGATCGACCCGATAATTGCAATACCCACCACTTCGGGAACAGGAGCTGAGGTAGGCAGGGCATCGGTTATTACTGATTCTGTAAATCACCTGAAAAAAATTATCTTTCATCCTAAGATTCTTCCGTCACAAGTTATTTGTGATCCCCAGTTGACGGTTACGATGCCTCAAGTTGTCACTGTTGGAACAGGGATGGATGCCTTGGTTCACTGTATCGAGGCTTTCTACTCGCCACACTATCACCCGATGAGTCAGGGCATAGCTCTAGAAGGTATGAGACTTGTTTTCAATAACTTGCCAAAGGTATTTAATGACGGAGGTGATATTGTGGCAAGGTCACATCTGATGTCAGCAGCGGCAATGGGCGCTGTTGCTTTCCAGAAGGGGCTTGGTGCTTCACATGCGGTATCACACCCTGTCGGTGCCCTCTATAACACTCCCCATGGGATGACAAATGCGGTCGTAATCCCTTATGTCCTTGAGATGAATAGAGAAGCCATTGAGAAGCAGATCTCAGGCGCTGCCAATTATCTTGACATGCCAGGAGGGTTTGACGGTTTTCATGGTCATCTAACAGCAATGAGCAGAGAGCTGAATGTACCCCAGAAACTGGCCGACCTGGGTGTAGATAGGAAACATATTGATGTCTTGACCAGAATGGCTCTTGAAGACCCGAGTGCTGCTGGTAATCCCATTAAGATGGAGTATAAAAACACTCGAGCACTTATCGAAGCTTCGCTCTGATCTACGATGGTCTGGATAGGCTCTGGTTCCCATTCCGGGGGTATGCGCTGTCGGTGTTAAAAACCACTCGCTCTATCTGTGCTTTTGACTTTAAACTGGCCGCCAATGAGGGTGTGATAATGAGAAATTGTGACTCGCTTCATTGTTATTGGGACCATTTCTTCCGATAATCATAATCAGGTGAGATCAAGACAATTGCGATCATTCTGCTCGTCAAGTAATAGGTAAAGGTGTTGTAAAAACAGGGAAATAATGTTGTAACCTCGATCTGTAGCCGTTAAATTCTCGGGTTGAATTCGAATTCAAATCCAGGTTCAAAAATGAACAAATCAAAAACCAGAGATCTTGGTCCAGAAGAGTCACCCTCTCATCCAGAGAAAAAGAGTCGCGTTGATGGGGATTCTGATCAAAAGACAGAAGGAGCCCCAAGAGAGATTGGAGGACGGAAGGGGCCTGATCCCACCCGTTATGGTGACTGGGAGAAGAAGGGTCGTTGCATCGATTTTTGATAAAAACCATGATTCTTAATATCATTTTATTTTATAATGCCGCGGTTTCCAGATTAACCACAAATATCAGATCGGACAGTGAGCCCAGCAAGTGAAAAGAGCAAGACCCCTCTCCCCACATCTTCTGATTTATAAGCCACAATTGACATCACTGCTCTCAGTGATCCACCGGGGAACCGGCATCTTTCTCTCTTTCGGAATTCCAGTTCTTGTCATCTGGCTCCTCACATTGGCATTTTCCAGTGAGGGTTATTACTGTATGGATCTACTCATCTCCTCATTTATCGGTCGCCTCGCCCTTTTTGGGTGGACCTTCTCTCTCTTCTACCATCTCTGTAATGGAATTCGCCATTTGGGATGGGATGCAGGATGGGGCATGGATATGCCCACCCTCTATAAGACGGGCTGGATTGTGGTCCTCCTCTCTTTGCTGCTCACCGTTGCCGCCTGGTCTCTTGGTTATGCCGTTCGTGCAGGAGCTGGAGCGTGAGTAGCCCAATCAAAAACAATCACGTTGACCATGGCGGTGTCTCCCACTGGTGGTGGCAGAAGATTACAGCGGTCGCATTGATTCCCCTCTCTTTTTGGTTTGTTGCCGGAGTGGTCTCTCATGTCGGATCAGATCAGGAGGCTTTTGCAAGGTGGGTTGGCGCACCCTTCAATGCATTCCTTATTATCCTCTTCCTGATAAATATCAATCTTCACTCTCAAATTGGAATACAGGCAGTGATTGATGACTATATTCATGGCAGGGCATTAAAAAAATGGTCCTCGCTATCGGTAAAGGCGATTCATCTGCTATTCGCTTTGCTTTCGGTAATTGCAGTTCTTTCGCTCACCCTTTGAGTTAATCAGGTTATCTCCAGATGAAAAGTAAATATCAGATTATTGACCATGAACATGATGTGATTGTGGTGGGCGCCGGTGGAGCCGGTCTGAGGGCGACGATGGGACTTGCCGAGGCGGGGCTTAAAACTGCAAATCTGACAAAGGTCTTCCCCACACGAAGCCATACGGTTGCTGCTCAGGGTGGAGTCAGTGCGGCGCTGGGTAACATGGGCGAGGATGACTGGCGCTGGCACATGTATGACACGGTCAAAGGGTCTGACTGGCTTGGTGATCAGGACGCCATAGAATATATGTGCCGAGAGGCTGCCGATGCGATTATTGAGCTGGAACATTATGGGGTGCCCTTTTCAAGGACTGAAGAGGGAAAGATTTATCAACGTGCTTTTGGAGGCATGACCACTCACTTTGGTCAAGAGCAGGCGATGCGCACCTGTGCGGCAGCAGATCGTACAGGCCACGCCATTCTTCATACGCTCTATCAGCAGTCACTCAGACATAACGCCGAATTTTACATCGAATACTTTGTCCTTGATCTGATCATGGAGAATGGAGCCTGTCGAGGTGTTCTGGCCTGGTGTTTGGATGATGGAACACTCCATCGTTTTAATGCTTCGATAACCATTATGGCAACAGGTGGTTACGGAAGGGCCTATTTTTCCTGTACCTCTGCCCACACCTGTACCGGAGACGGTAATGCCATGGTACTGCGTGCAGGATTACCCCTGCAGGACATGGAATTTGTTCAATTCCACCCAACGGGTATCTATGGAGCAGGCACATTGATTACGGAAGGGGCTCGGGGTGAAGGTGGTTTTCTGACCAATGCAGAGGGTGAGCGCTTTATGCCGCGTTACGCACCCAATGCAAAAGATCTGGCATCAAGAGATGTAGTCAGTCGGTCCATGACAATGGAGATCAGAGGCGGGCGGGGGTGTGGTGAAGAGAAGGATCATCTTCTCCTTCATCTGGAGCACCTTGGGGCTGACGTTCTTGAAGAGCGTCTTCCCGGCATTTCTGAGTCTGCGATGATCTTTGCAGGCGTTGATGTGACCCGAGACCCAATACCCGTTCTACCAACAGTCCACTACAACATGGGCGGTATTCCGACAAACCATCATGGTGAGGTTATTGACCTGGATGGGAGTGGTGATGATGGTTTGGTTCCGGGATTGATGGCTGTCGGTGAGTCTGCCTGTGTTTCGGTCCATGGTGCAAATCGATTGGGCTCAAACTCACTTCTTGATCTTGTGGTATTTGGTCGCGCTGCCGCCCGGCGCGCTATTGAATTGGCCAAGGAGGGTGATCGCCAACCTCTGAGTGCCGAGAGTGGAGAGCAGGCCATTGCTCATTTTGATCGATATCGGCAAGCAAGCGGCGATACGCCTACTTCAGTCCTTCGCCTTAAGATGCAACGCATCATGCAGAATAATTGTGCTGTTTTCAGAAATGGTGAGATTCTTTCTGAGGGTTTTAAGCAACTGATTGATGTGTGGCAGGGAATGGATGATATTCGTGTTACTGATCGTGGCATGGAGTGGAATACAGATCTCGTCGAGACCCTCGAACTGGATAATCTCATCAGGCAGGCTATGGTAACCCTCCACTCAGCACTGAATCGGGAGGAGAGTCGTGGTGCTCATGCCCGTGAGGATTTTCCAGACAGAGATGACGACAAGTGGATGAAGCACTCGTTGGTCTGGTTTGAATCAGACGGCGTGCCAAGGCTTCAGTATCGTCCAGTCCATCTTGAGACCCTGACGGATGAAGTTGAAACCATAGCACCCAAAGCAAGAGTCTATTGAACCAAATGGTAACCGGATGAGAAACTGAAATGGTCGAATTCACACTACCCCCCAATTCGGTGATTAATAAAAAGGGAAAGCACTTTGATGCTTCAGAGGGAGCGGTTCGCAAAAAAGAGTTCAGGATCTATCGTTGGGATCCGGCGGATGAAAATAACCCGAGAATAGACACTTACACCCTCGATCTGGATCAATGCGGGCCTATGGTGCTTGATGTCCTGATAAAGATCAAAGATGAAATTGACCCTACATTGACTTTCAGACGCTCTTGTCGTGAAGGAATATGTGGATCATGCGCAATGAATATAGATGGGACAAACACCCTCGCCTGTACCAAGCCAATTGATGAGATTAAGAGCGTGGTCAAGATCTACCCTCTGCCTCATATGAATATTGTCAAAGATCTTGTGGCCGAGATGACGCATTTTTATCAGCAGTATGCTTCTGTAGAGCCATGGTTGAAATCAGATTCACCACCACCGGAACAAGGGGAACGTCTTCAGAGCAAGGCTGAGCGCGCCCTGTTGGATGGGCTCTATGAGTGCATCTTGTGTGGATCGTGCTCAATGAGTTGCCCGAGCTACTGGTGGAATGGTGAGCAATATCTTGGGCCGGCTGTATTGATGCAGGCCTATCGATGGATTGTTGATAGTCGAGATGATGCTGCAAAAAAGCGGCTGGAAGAGTTAAATGGAACATTTCGACTCTACCGTTGTCATACCATCATGAACTGTACCCGAACTTGTCCCAAGGGGCTTAATCCAGGTAGAGCCATTGCCGAGATCAAGAAGATGTTGGCCACCCAGAAGAGTGGCTAAACTCGAAAACAGTGAGATTGAACTCTCTTGGTAGAGATCGATCAACAGACCCGGCAGCAAATTGGCCGATTGCGATGGCGATGCAGACGTGGAGCAAGAGAGTTGGATATTCTCTTTACCCGCTTTCTTGATACCGGTTATGCAACTCTGAATGAAGAACAGAAAGCGGCTTTTCAGGCACTTCTTAACCAGCAGGATCCGCTGATACTTGACTGGTTTCTTGGACGTACATCTCCCGATGAATCAGCGCTAAAAGAGATGGTGGACTTGATTAAAAAATCAGCCAAAGATGTCGCATCGGGTTGAGATAGGCAGATCCAGGTTTCTCTGGTCTCTCCTTGTCCTGGTGCACGTACTATCGGCCCTGGTGGTTGTTAATCTTCTCAATGACCCAATTTTGAAATTGCCTCTTCTGATCTTTATTTTTATTCATGGGGTCTTTTCTGCAAAACGTTGTGGGTATTTTAATGGCCCTAAATCAGTGACCTGCCTTCAGGAGCTCGAAGGTGGAAACTGGAAACTTGGACGGGAGGGGGGAGGGCACCACTCGATCGGCCGAGTATTATGGTATTTTTCAGCTACCCGTCTTCTTATCCTAAGGTTTAGTGCAGATCGAAGAGAGACCCTTGTTCTGACATCAGAAGGCCAGGGTAGTGAGACATTGAGACGCTTGCGCCTAAGACTTATCGATTAAGGATTGGGTGAGAGGATGGTGTCACCCGGTTGGGTTTGGTTGTCAGGTTCAGGATAATCGAGAGTGTAATGGAGCCCCCGGCTCTCTTTCCTCATTTGCGCGCAGCGAACAATAAGTTCTGCCACCAGTGTCAGATTGCGCAACTCAATCAAATCATTAGTGACTCTGAAATGGGAGTAGTACTCAAGTATCTCTTCATTTAGAAGGGCTATTCTGTGAGCGGCTCGCTCCAGTCGTTTGGTGGTCCTGACAATACCGACATAGTCCCACATAAATCGTCTAAGTTCATCCCAGTTATGGGAGACAACAATTCTCTCATCGGCGTCAGTAACGCGACTCTCATCCCAGCTGGGCAACACTGGGTCTGGAAGGGTTGAGGAGCCGTTTCGCTGAAGAATGGCTTCACTGGTGGCGCTGGCATAGACAAGACATTCGAGTAGTGAGTTGCTGGCCAGACGATTGGCCCCATGGAGCCCGGTAAAGCTGCATTCTCCTAACGTATAGAGCCCTTCCAGATCAGTGGAGCCGTCCTTGTTGGTCACTATTCCTCCGCAGGTGTAGTGGGCAGCCGGGACAACAGGCAGGGGTTCTGTGGCCATATCAAACCCAAAATCAAGGCATTTTTGGTGGATGGTCGGAAAATGATCTTTGATAAATGAAGTAGACCGATGGCTGATGTCAAGATAGACACAATCAACTCCCCGTCGTTTCATCTCATAATCAATTGCTCGGGCAACAATGTCACGGGGAGCAAGTTCACCACGCTGATCATGATTTAACATGAATGGACTGCCATCAGGGAGTAGTAGTCGGCCACCCTCACCACGGACGGCTTCTGAGATCAGAAATGATTTGGCTTGTGGGTGGTAGAGACAGGTCGGATGAAATTGAATGAACTCAAGATTGCCGACCCTGCAGCCGGCTCTCCAGGCCATGGCAATGCCATCTCCGGTTGAGGTATCGGGATTGCTGGTGTAGAGATAGGCTTTTGCCGCTCCACCTGTAGCAAGAGCAATATGACGTGCCGGCAGGGTGATTACCTTGCCTGAATGACGATCAAGCACATAGATGCCGTGCACCCGATTTTTACCCTTGATGTTCAAATGGTGAGAGGTAATGATGTCAATCGCAAGGTGGTTTTCAAGCAGTGTTATTTTGGGGTGTGATCGTAATTGTGATTCAAGGGTTAACTCGATGGCTCTTCCTGTTGCATCTGCAGAATGGATCACGCGTCGGTGACTATGGCCCCCCTCGCGAGTTAGGTGGAAAGGGCTCTCTTCAACAGATTCAGCTTGACTGAAAGAGACGCCTACATTCAACAGCCAGTCGATAGAAGCCGGCCCTTGCCGGACAACTCGGTCAACCGTCTCGCGGTGGCAAATCCCTGCGCCAGCAATCAGCGTATCTTCAATATGAGATTCGAAGGTATCATTTTCAGCCAGAACTGCTGCTATTCCCCCTTGGGCGTATAGGCTTGAACCTTCAGTAAGAGCCTGTTTTGAGAGCACGACAACCTCTTTTCCACTTTTTGCCAGACGCAGAGCCAGGCTGAGGCCGGCAAGGCCTCCTCCAACGACAATAACTTCAGGTATTTGTGTGATCGCCATCACATTCACAACAGGATAATCAGAAAGCTAAAGGTACCATAGTGTACTCACTGATCTATAGTCGATTAGTGAGAGACGGGAGGGTCTGAATCTGTTTTTGCTGATCCAGACTGCTGCCGATTCCGACAACAATGGCATCATGCCCGGTGGCCAGCATGTGGTCTGGCGACTGCAATCAGAAGGAAATGACATGGATCGTCAAATTGAAGATGGTGAACTTGTAGCTAGAGTGCTTTGTGGTGATGACAGTGCATTCGATATTTTGGTAGGCCGTTATCGATGTCGGCTGATTTCAGTCGTATCAAGGCTGGTTAAAGACCACGGGGAGGCCGAGGATGTGGTTCAGGAGGCATTTGTTAAGGCCTATCGAGCATTGCCTCGGTTTCGGGGTGAGAGTCAGTTTTATACCTGGATCTATCGCATAGCAATTAATACTGCCAAAAACAGTCTTGCATCCGCGGCACGCCGACCCCACTTTTCCACTATCGATCTTGATGGAATTCTCCCACAGGTGGAGGGCGCCCTGTTTGGCAGTGCACCACTCTCACCTGAAGAGTTCGTGCGGGGTGGAGAGTTGGCGAGCCAGGCGGCTCAGGTAATGTCAACTCTGCCGTCAGAACTCCAGGATGTGATAACAATGAGAGAGTTCGAAGGGTTGAGCTACAAAGAGATTGCCGAAGAGATGGCATGTCCTGTCGGCACAGTCCGATCACGACTCTTTCGGGCTAGACAGACCGTAGAGAAAAAGATTCTGCCTCTGTTGCAATAGAAATTCCGGGGAGAATCGGCTAAATTACTCATCCAGTGGCTGGGTCTCCACTTCAAGGTGGAATGAAGTGGCTCTCTCCTGATCAGGATTACCCTAATTTGAAGAGACCTTACTCCAACGGGCAGAGGTTGAGCTCAATGATGAGAAGCCCCTAACTTATAGAAATACAATTAACTAAAATAAAAAAGACGGAGAAACAAAAGATAATGAGTGAATATTTAAGCAGAATATTAAGAATATCGGTGTTCTCGGTTACTGCTGTCATTCTCTTTCCCCTCGGTGTGGCTCAGGCAGAGGCCCTTCCCGATTTTGTCTCTCTGGTTAAAGAGCAGGGGCCTGCAGTGGTCAATATCAGTGTTGAAATATCGGACCATTCCAAAAACACCGAGGCCCCAGCACTGCCTATGCCTGATTTTGATGAAGACGATCCAACGGGTGAATTGTTTCGAAAGTTTTTTGAGCAGATGCCAAGGCAAAACCTTCCCGAAACAGGCTCTCTTGGCTCGGGTTTTGTCATCTCCAGAGACGGCTTCATTCTGACCAATGCCCATGTTATCTCAAAGGCGGATCGGGTATTGGTCACGTTCACCGATCGCCGGGAATTTGAAGCCACGATTGTCGGCTCAGATAATCGCAGTGATGTTGCTCTTTTGAAGATTGAGGCTAACGATTTGCCTGTTGTCAGACTGGGTGATTCGGAAAGTGTTCAGGTAGGTGAGTGGATTCTTGCGATTGGTTCGCCTTTCGGTTTTGAGAATTCTGCCGCTTCCGGCATTGTCTCAGGTTTGGGCAGAAGCCTGCCCAATGAAACTTATGTTCCCTTCATCCAGACTGATGCGCCGATCAATCCGGGTAACTCAGGAGGGCCACTGTTTAACATGAATGGTGAAGTGATTGGGGTCAACTCTCAGATCTATACCCGTACAGGCGGGTCCATGGGGCTCTCATTTGCCATACCGATTAATGTGGCAATGAGGGTTGTGGATCAGCTTAAGTCCAAGGGCAGGGTTTCGCGAGGATGGTTGGGAGTCGGTATTCAGGACGTTACCCAGGACCTCGCTGAGTCTTTCGGGATGAAACGCCCAAGAGGTGCTTTGGTCACTGAAGTTTTGGAAGGAAGTCCGGCCAGTCATGGTGGCATCGCACCAGGCGATGTAATAACCCTTTTTGACAGCATTGAAATTGACCGGATGTCCGATCTCCCTCCTGTGGTCGGCAGTACTCCTGTGGGCAGTGAGGTTGATATAGAAGTTATTCGTAAGGGTCATTCACTTACATTGAAAATCACGATCGGCGAGCTCGATGATGGTGTGGTTATGGCTCCTTCAGAGGATGCTTCTTCTCCTGAGGATGGGTTGATCCTGGGAATGAATTTGACGCCATTAACCAATGAGTTAAAAGACGAGTCAAATCTCAACAATGGATTGCTGGTTGGAGAAGTTGGAGAAGGAGCCGGTTTGAGGGCAGGGATCAAACAGGGTGATATTCTCATCCAGGCGGGCGGTGTTGTGTTGAGAGACCTTCACTCGCTCTCCGAGATTATTGATCAGACACCTGAAGGAAAGTCCCTTGCAGTTCTCATTCGAAGAGGTGGAAGTTCGCTCTTTATTGCAATAAAACCGTAACAGAGATTCCATCGTTCGCTATAGGTGGCAGAGATAGTGCGCCCTTGGCACTATTCTTTGGTGATGTTGTGGTTCTGTTCTTAGTAAAATCCCCCTCTCAAGTAGAAATAAACCGGTTCAAGCTGGGAGTAGAACAGAGTATGATAGCGCTCCATCATCCGCAGCCTGAATAACGCCAGAGCCATATCCGGCATTACGCTTCGATCTTCTTTATCACGACAGCTCCATCAGTCAATACTCATACTTCTGATTATTTTATTTTTCACTAAAACAGATGGAAGGATACCAACAGAACCATATTCGCAACTTTGCGATCATTGCTCACATTGATCATGGTAAGTCGACCCTGGCAGATCGTTTTATCCAGATCTGTGGTGGATTACCTGATCGAGAGATGGCCTCACAGGTTCTTGATTCGATGGATCTGGAGCGTGAGAGAGGGATTACGATCAAGGCACAAAGTGTCTCCCTCAATTACAAAGCTTCTGATGGCCAGTTTTATCAGCTGAATATGATAGACACACCGGGGCATGTCGATTTTTCTTATGAGGTCTCTCGCTCTCTGACAGCTTGCGAAGGGGCGATATTGATTGTCGATGCTGCTCAGGGTGTTGAGGCACAGACTGTTGCAAACTGTTATACCGCTATTGATCTTGGTTTGGAGGTTGTTCCTGTTCTCAATAAAATAGATCTCCCTGCAGCAGAACCGGATCGGGTAACCGAAGAGATTGAAGATGTGATTGGGATTGATGCAACAGAAGCCCTTCCAATCAGCGCAAAAACAGGAGAGGGCGTTATTGCTGTTCTGGAGGCATTGATTAAACGAATTCCACCTCCTCATGGTGATCAGGAAAAGCGGCTCAAGGCCTTAATACTCGACTCCTGGTTTGATAACTATCTGGGCACCATCTCTTTGGTCAGGGTGATCGAGGGAGCTGTCAGAAAAAAAATGAAAATCCGGATGATGGCAACTGGAAATGAGCACATGGTTGATGAGGTTGGTGTCTATACGCCAAAACGCAAATCGGTAGATGAACTCGCACCCGGTGATGTGGGCTATGTTATTGCCGGGGTAAAAGATGTAAAAAGTGCCCGCGTTGGTGACACCATCACCAATGCCAGAAAACCGGCCTCCCAGCCACTTGATGGCTTCAGGGAGATCAAGCCACCCGTTTTTGCCGGTCTCTACCCTGTGAACAGTGCAGATTATGAAGAGCTGCGGGATGCGCTGGATAAACTGAGCCTGAATGATGCCTCTTTGCGATATGAGCCTGAAACATCGACGGCATTGGGTTTTGGCTTTCGATGCGGCTTTCTCGGGATGTTGCACCTGGAGATCATACAGGAGCGTCTCGAACGGGAATACGGCATTGATCTGATCACTACGGCACCAACGGTTCTTTATGAGGTCGTGCTCACTGATGGCAGTCGGGTAACCATAGATAACCCGGCCCAATTGCCGGGCTCTGGACGTGTTGAGGTGGTGAGAGAACCTATTATTGAAGTCACTATTTTGCTTCCTCAGGAGTATGTTGGTCCAGTTCTCGAATTATGTATCAAGAAAAGGGGGATTCAGCGCGATATGAGCTACCATGGAAGGCAGGTGGTGATGCGTTTTGAACTGCCCCTGAATGAAGTGGTTCTGGATTTCTTCGATCAGCTCAAATCTGTCAGCCGAGGTTATGCGTCACTTGATTATGAGTTTCTTGAACATCGGGATTCAGATATGGTTAGAGTAGATGTGCTGATCAATGGGGACCGGGTTGATCCTCTTGCAATTCTGGTTCACCGTGATCAAAGTCTCTATCGGGGGCGGGAGCTGGTGAAGAAAATGCGGCAACTTATTCCTCGCCAGATGTTTGATGTGGCCATCCAGGCCGCAATTGGTTCTCGTGTAATTGCCAGAGAGTCAGTAAAAGCATTAAGAAAAAATGTCACAGCAAAATGTTATGGCGGTGATATCACACGAAAACGAAAACTGCTTGAAAAACAGAAGGAAGGTAAAAAACGAATGAAACAGATCGGTTCAGTTCAAATTCCCCAGGAAGCATTTCTGGCGGTGCTTCGTGTTGGGGGAGATCAATAATGGATTTTTCCGTCTGGTTGTTTGGCGCGGCAGTGGTTACCGGGGTTATCACCCTTTGGGATGTATTGTGGGGAAGAAAAGGAAGAGAGGCCAAAGGACGACAGCATGAACCCGTGTTGGTGGCCTATGGGAAAGCCTTTTTTCCGGTTATCCTGATTGTCTTCTGTCTGCGATCATTCCTGGTTGAGCCTTTTCGCATTCCATCGGGTTCAATGTTGCCGACCCTTAACATTGGGGATTTCATTCTGGTCAACAAGTTCGATTACGGCCTCCGTCTTCCCATTTTGAATAAAAAGCTGGTTGAATTGGATAGCCCTCAACGGGGAGAAGTGATGGTTTTTCGTTTTCCTCAAGATCCTTCTGTCCACTTCATCAAACGCATTGTCGGCCTGCCTGGTGATGAGATTCTTATTCGGAACAAGAGATTGATCATTAACGGCGAGCCCGTTCCGCTCATTCCTGACGGTCGTTATACCTATGAAGAGAAGAGCAAGAATGGAAAAGAGACAGACCGATTTCTGGAAACGCTTGGAGAACATGATCATGATGTAGTCATGGATCTCTCCTCAAGAGCTGTAAATCAGCGCATCGTTGTCCCTGAAGGCAACTACTTTCTGATGGGGGATAATCGTGATCATAGTAATGACAGTCGTTACTGGGGTTTTGTGCCTGATGAGAATGTAGTGGGAAGAGCCTTCTTTATATGGTTTAGCTGGGACTCTTTGAATGGTGGAGGGGTCAACTGGAGTAGAATTGGTCAATCCATTCGATAGGATTAACGAATGATTGTTCCGGATCTTGGAATTCTGGAGCGCGCACTTGGTTATTCTTTTGGCGATCGAGCGCTATTGGAGCAGGCACTGACCCACAGGAGTTCAGGTCAGAAGAACAATGAACGCCTTGAGTTTCTTGGCGACAGTATTGTCAATTTGTTTATCGCTGAATCTCTCTATCATCAGTTCCCCGAGTGTAATGAAGGGGAGTTGACCCTGGCTCGGTCTGAGTTGGTATGTGGAAAGACACTGGCTGGCCTTGCTCGAAGTATCGAACTCAAACATCATCTTCGATTAGGATCAGGTGAGCTCAAAAGTGGCGGCAGTGATCGTGATTCAATCCTGGCAGATGCCTTTGAGGCTATTCTGGGCGCCATCTACCTTGACGGTGGGAGTGAGGCTGTCTTTGGCTGTGCTCATCGACTCTATCAACAGCTTTTGGCCGGGATCGACCCTGCCAACCAACAGCGTGACCCCAAAAGTCAACTTCAGGAGGTGCTCCAGAGTCGTGGCGAACCTCTTCCTGAGTATCGTGTCATAACAATCACAGGGGAGCCCCATCGCCAACATTTTATTGTTGAGTGTTATCTCAGAGGTATTGACTCTTCCGTTAGGGGGGAGGGAGGTAGTCGACGTGATGCAGAAAAGAGAGCCGCTTCCCGGTTACTTGCCCAGCTTGGAGTGACTGATGGCTGAGTCACATCGCTTTGGGTTTGTAACCATTCTGGGACGACCCAATGTGGGCAAGTCAACCCTCATTAATCAATTCATTGGGAAGAAGATCAGCATCATCTCTTCCAAGCCGCAGACGACCCGTCACCGAATTTTAGGAATCCGTACTTCTGAACAGGCCCAAACCGTCTTTATTGACACCCCTGGGGTGCATCAAAATCAAAAGAGCTACCTTAACAAGATTATTAATCGAACAGCTTCATCCAGCCTGGAAGGAGTGGATCTTGTTCTCTTTATGGTGACAGCTGATGGCTGGCGGGAAGCCGATGAGACGGCATTCCAACTGGTTAAAAGAGATGATCTGAAAGTAATCGTAGTCATCAATAAGATTGACCGACTGGATGACAAGAATAAGCTGCTCCCTCTGATTGAAAGAATAAGCCAATCCGGAGAGATCGAAGCTGTAATTCCAATCTCGGCGTTACGCCGGAAAGGTGTAAAAGAGTTGATGGGGTATATTGAGCGCCACCTCCCGGAGGGGTTGCCCGGTTTTCCAAAAGATCAGGTAACCGATCGAAGTCCGGAGTTTATGGCAGCAGAGCTGGTCAGAGAGCAGCTCTTTCGTCGGCTTGGCCAAGAATTGCCCTATGTTTGTGCCGTTGAGATTGAATCATTTGCCAAGGAGAAACACCGCCTGAATATTCACGCGGTAATCTGGGTTGAGAAACCAGGTCATAAGGCCATTGTGCTGGGCAAAAATGGAAGCTCAATTCGTGAAATAGGTAAAAAGGCAAGAGAGGGGATGATCAAGATGTATAATTCCCCGGTCTATCTTGGCCTCTTCGTGAAGGTTCGAGAGGGGTGGTCTGAAAACCCCAGAGTGATGAAAACACTAGGCTATATTGATTAATAAAGATGGTCAAAAGGGTTCAACAGGAAGCTGCATTTGTTCTGCATCGTCGCCCATTTTCAGAATCCAGTCTACTGGTTGATCTTTTTTCCAGTTCTTATGGAAGGTTGGTGGTTATTGCAAAAGGTGCCCGGCGTCTCAAGTCAAAGCACCGGGGCCTGCTCCACCCTTTCTCCCCATTGTTGGTGAGTTGGGCTGGCAAGGGACAGCTACCAACGTTAACTGCTGCCGAAATATCAGGCCTGACTCATCCTCTGGCGGGTGAATCACTGATGTGCGGTTTTTATCTTAATGAACTGGTTGTTCGACTTCTGCATCGCGATGACCCACACCAAGCCCTTTTTACAGCTTACAGGGAGACTATCGAGAGGTTGTCAACGAGTGATGACAATGAATTATCATTACGACGGTTTGAGATCACCCTGTTACGTGAGCTAGGATACGGTCTTGTCCTTGATGCTGAAGCAGGCAGTGGCGATCCACTGGATCCAGATCAGTTGTATGACTATATTCCCGGGCACGGTCCCCGGGTAATATCAGATCCTGAAAAAGGCACTATTGTTGTCCACGGAGCCACACTGCTTGCAATGGATAAAGCCGATTTTTTTGACTCTAAGACCATGATAGAGGGGAAGCGGTTGCTCAGAGAGATGATTGACCGACATTTGGAAGGACGCCCTTTTCACAGTCGCCGGCTTTTCCATGATGTGTATAGGAAAAATGATCGAAAAGCGGCAACCAAAGGAGAAAGAAGTTGATTGAACTTGGAGTCAATATCGACCATGTTGCTACAGTTCGTCAGGCCAGAGGAACCCTCTTTCCTGATCCTGTAGAAGCGGCGATAGCAGCGATTGATGCGGGAGCAGATCTGATTACATTGCATTTGCGTGAGGATCGACGCCATATTCAGGATAATGATCTCACACGAATGAGAGCAGCAATCTCCAATAGGGTAAATCTAGAGATGGCTGCGACCGAGGAGATGGTCAACATCGCGATTAGAGAAAAACCTGATGATGTTTGCCTGGTTCCTGAACATCGACAGGAACTGACCACAGAGGGTGGGCTTAATGTTGCTGCGCAGCGGGATGTGATCTCACTTGTCTGCCAACGCCTCGCTTTGGCCGGAATTCGAGTCTCTCTGTTTATCGATCCTGATCCGACACAGGTCCTGGCCAGTGCCGAAGTGGGTGCTGAGGCAATAGAGATCCATACGGGGCAGTTTGCCGAGACCCCTTTGGGTGATCAGCGTAAAGTTGAACTAGACCGTATCCATGGGGCCGTTCAAGCCGGTCTTGAACATGGTCTTCGGGTTAATGCAGGCCATGGCCTTAACTACGACAATGTACAGGAGGTGGCCTCAATTGAGGGTATCTCAGAGCTTAATATTGGTCACTCCATTATCGCTCAGTCGCTCTTTACCGGCATCCACTCTGCCGTTGGAGAGATGAAAAGATTGATGCTGGAGTCGATGCCGGATTGAGAGAGGATGGGGATCAAGATCCACTCACAAGGCCAGGGCTTGAGAAAAAAGCGGGCTCCATAAAGAGCAACATCCTGCGCTGGCCACTCATTTAGTGTGGGGAGATAAAGCCTGAAGGTCGATCACCCAGTTCACCTTCCTGGAAGAGAAACCCAACCATGTGCGCTTCGATGATCTCAAGGGCATTTGGATCAGCAGTGGTTATCTGGTATTCATTGATAATGGCAGTGAGTCGTTCGAGCCACTGTCTCCAGCCTTCAGCAGAGACATTCTGAAAAATACGAATTCCGAGTTCTCCCGGGTAAGGGGGTGACTCCAGAGCTGGGGCCTCTTCCTTGAGGACAACACAATAAACCATTCTACTCATAATTTTAATACCAACCTGTTGAAGAATCTGAAAATGAAAAACCTTGCAGTTTCAATGGAAAATAGATGATTAGTTCTCTATTTGTCTACAATCTGCGATAATTTCATTAATTCGAATTTGATTCAAGTGGGGAAGTGATGACGCAAAGTACTGCAGAAGTTCAAACAGCTCCTGAATATGCTAAAGAGATAACCAAAGAGGTGATCTCAATCACTCAGTCGGCCGGAGAGAAATTTGTCGAGTTGCTTAATCAAGCAGATGATGAGATCACCGGTGTTCGTGTATTTGTTGCTGGAGGCGGCTGTAGCGGGATGACCTATGGTATGACCTTTTCGACCACAGAACATGATACTGACGGCATTATTGCGGGAGAAGGATACAAAGTCTTTGTTGACCCCATCACCGTCAACTTTATGGCGGGAGCAGAGATTGATTACATGGATAATGGCGTCAATGCCTCATTCATGTTCAATAATGTCTTCAAGTCAGTAGGAGGAAGTGGACTCTGTTCAGGGTGCGGAGGCGGAGGCTGAAGCTGTAGCAGAAGCTGCGGATAAAGTGATCCCACCCTGTGGGGGTGGAGGACAATCTCCTGTTTGGGTGCTCCTGATTATTCCTCAAAGAAGCTGTTGAAAAACCCCTCTCCTGAAGAGTGCCAAAACACTCTGAGTGGGGTGCCTATCCTGGATTTATCTTCTCTCCTGCTCCTGATCCATGGAGAGCCGAGCAAGCCTTCCTCGACCTTAGAATTGCATAAAATTTGTAATTGGCCGATTATTGCCTTTAGAAGTTGGCGTTAACCATGGTTAACCCACTACCATAGGGGTTCTAACTGGAGTGATCCCGTCTCAATGGACATCAAGGTAAAATCAATTAGAGTGATAAAAAAGATTGGATGGAGAGAGCAAGATGAATGGAATAGAGACAGTGGAGAGACTTTTCACCGTTTGGCTTGATTCTGCAGAACTCTGGGAGTGGGGGATCGCAGCGGCCACTCTTCTGTTGGCCCTCATTTTTCGAAGGGGGCTAGCCAGTGTGATCATTAAGCCACTGGCGATCCTCTCTCAACGCACAAAATCAGAACTTGATGACCGGGTGGTTGAGGCGATCAAGCCTCCACTTGCCGCTGCAGTGGTGTTGGCAGGGATCTATTTCGCTCTATCCATCGTACCTCCCCCTGTTGAACCTGTTGATGTCAGTGGATTTTTCTACTCAGTCATGAGTGTGGCGACCGGATTGGTTGTCGTCTACTCGCTTCATCGCCTGAGTTATGTCGTTGCTCAGCTCATGGATCATCTCTTTACCCGCTCAGACCCCACCCACAGAGGGAGCTTCCTCTCTCCCCTGCACCGATTCATGGCCATAACTGTTTGGCTGCTGGGTGGTGCAATGATAGCTCAGAATGCCGGATATGAGGTCTCAACACTGCTTACAGGGATTGGAATTGGCGGTGCTGCCCTGGCATTGGCTGCTAAAGATACACTCTCACACTTCTTTGGATCTCTCACTCTCCTCTTCGACAAGCCTTTCCGGGTGGGAGACCGGATTGAACTCAGTGGTGATATCGATGGCATTGTTGAAGAGATCGGTTTTCGATCAACCAAAGTGAGAAATTATGATCGGGCAATCGTGATTTTACCCAACAATGATCTTGCCAACAAATCAATCAAGAACTGGGCAGATATGGATAAGCGCCGCGTCAGGCAGACCATTGGAGTGACCTACGACGCGACCCCTTCCCAGATGGAAGAGGTGGTCGATGGGATTGAAAAAATATTAAAGAATGATCCCCTGGTTAATCAGGACTTTATGGCGGTCCGCTTCACGGAGTTTGGCCCCTCTTCACTGGATATCATGGTTCTTTACTACACAACACCGACAGACCTTGTGGGGCACTCAAGCGTCGTTCAAGCCAACAACCTAAAGATAATGAAGCTGCTGACTGAACGGGGGCTGGACTTTGCATTTCCAACACGCACTGTACATCTTGAACAGAGTGATTGAGTCAAAAACGCCTAGTTTCTGGCAGCCGGAGCAGGAACAGCTACTCTGAATAGATCGATGTAGCGGTCAATATCCTCCCGATCCCACTCTGACAGGGGGCTGAATCGAAAGAGATTGTGGTAATCATCCCACTCCTTTTGAGGAAGTTCCTCATCGGGAGAGAGTTCCTGGCGATCAACCGTTATCCATCCACGACGTTCTGAGAGTATCTCCTTTACGGGTGTCTGTGATGAGGGGTCATCTCTTACCACAGTTACACCTGGCGAAAAGGTCTTAACCAGGTGAAAGAGTACCGCACACTCCCTGTCTCTGCCGCAGAGAAAAAGAGCAGGGCCATGGCGTTGGGAGGCATGTTTCAACAGTGCGCCTGTCGCTTCAATCTTGCGCTTCAGGGTGTCAGAAAGGGCGGCAGATGCCACATTGTTATCGGGGGCGGTGGGCTGAAGTTGGTTTTGGTGGGGTTCGTTCGCCGGTCCCATTGTATCTCTCCTAGACAGTGTCAGGCGTCCCTGATTTGTCTTCAATGACAGTGTGATAATCCAGTTCTCTTCTCTTGGAGGGTAATATAGGCGATTAAAATATATATAAATAATAATATAAAATGCTATTATAATAATTAATAGGCATTAAGAATCGGTGGTAATCAGTGAAACTACGACAACTCCAGTATCTCCTTGAGGTCTCTCAAAATGGCTTGAACATCACTCAGGCCGCGAAGAGTCTCCATACGGCCCAGCCAGGGATCAGCCGTCAGATCAGACAGTTAGAAGAGGAGTTAGGGGTAGAGTGTTTTGAAAGGAATGGCCGTCATCTTATAGCCATCACTCCTGCCGGACGGGAGATACTGGTTCATGCCGAACGTCTGATGGGAGAAGTTGCCAATATTGTCCAGGTTGCGGAGGAAAACAGAAGCCCGGATCGCGGGGCCTTTGCGGTAGGAGTTCACCACCTGCCGGCACGCTATCTTATGCCTGATCTGATCAATACCTATCAGCAGCACTATCCACAAATCACCCTCTCTCTCTGCCAGGGGGATGAGAGTGACCTTACCGAAAAAGTTAAAACCGGGGCAGTTGAATTTGCCATAACCTCTCGCCTGCCTGTTGAGTTTGATGAGTTGGTTGTGCTCCCCTGTTTTCGTTCTATGTGGCGCCTGCTCCTTCCTGTGGATCACCCTCTTGTTAACAGGAAGCCGTTGACGCTTGAAGCGCTGGCAAAGGTTCCTCTGGCCTGCTATGGCGTGAGCGATCGGGAGGGGAGGCGTAATCCGCTCTCTCGGGCCTTTCAGAGCAAAGGGCTGAAGCCCAACAGGGTGATCCAGGCTCTTGATGCTGATGTCATAAAGACCTATGTAAAAAGTGGATATGCTGTCGGGCTTCTCGAACACATGGCACTTGAGGGAGATCATGACGAGTCTCTGGCGGTAAAAAAAGTTGACCATCTTTTTGAGGTTGAAACAGTCTGTATTATTTTGCGAAAACGGGCAGCTTTGAGAAGTTACACCTATGATTTTATCAATCTGCTTGCTGACCATCTGAGACAACCGATCATTGATCAGGCACTGGTTGCTGATGACCCGACTCGAAGGCAGATCTTTAATACCCTTCTTCTCGATCTTGATAGACGTTAGTGATACGAACCTGATCGAGTCATCTGTTTTTGTTATTCACACCGCCTGTGGATAAGGGTGTGAGCAACTGGCAAAGGGGTATTAAGTGATGGACTATGGTTGGCTGCTTAAAAAATAGACAATAAAATTAAGGTATAAAAATCAACAGGAAAGCATAGTTTGGTTGAGTTGAATAGTAGTCATGGGTGATAACATCTTAATCTTCTGTTGTCTCAAAGAGGTTGAGTAAGTCTGATAAACCATCATCTCTGCTGAACGGCATTTGAAGGGGGTGCATGGCATGAAGTTGGCTCCCCGGGACAGACTCGAACTGCCGACAAGGTGGTTAACAGCCACCCGCTCTACCAACTGAGCTACCGGGGAATAGTTTGGGAGGGCAATCCTAAGTCGATGTCCACGATGGGTCAAGCGGTGAGTTAAAAAATTATCAACATCAGTTCCTGCTCTACACTCTTCTTGGGCTATCTCCAGTCACCCCGGGCATGTTTTGGCTTTGTCCTGCCGGGTCAGCCCCATGATGGAGACGACGATTCGCTGTTGAGTCTTTGAAATTTCTCGGTTACAAAAATTAAAGCTGCCGAACTGGCTGGTGAGGCCGCTGGCTTTGAAGGTGATGTAGCTTTGTGATCGATTATTGAATGAGATGGTCGTTTTGTCATCACCTGGGTCAATCCTCTCCAGGATGAGTTCATCCGGACTGCGCCGGCCATCACCATCTTCATCAACAAAGAGTATCCATCCCTCATTCCACTCGTTTCCATTGCCACATTGAGGCGAGGGGTCACCCCCTCTGCTTTGACATACCGTTGTAGTGATGCCCTGGAGCACTGCCTCATTACGTGCTCTGGCGAGAGTGGTCTCCAGTCGTTCGATCAAGTAGGTATAACGTTGGCCGCTCAAGAGCTGATTTAATGGCATCTCTGCAAACATCGACAGGACGGCCAGAATAATGGCGACAAGGAGCAGATCAATAAGTGTAAGGCCAGCATCACTCTGGTGTGGGTAGGCAGGCTTCCTGTGGGGCTGGTCTCCGCAGGAAGCCTGATAGATGTCTCCAAATGGTGTCATTGCCGTACATCCTTGTACGAGTGTGTGGTTATTTTGACCCCAAAAACCAGGGTTGGTTCATCTTGGCTCTGAAGTTAAGGGTCAGGAGGGGAACTTAGGGCATCTATCCCTTGAGTAGATTCTCGATGCGGTCAATGGCCTCGTCCAGTGTCTTAAGGTCAGTGGCATACGAGAAGCGAATAAAACCGGGTGCTCCAAAGGCAGTTCCCGGAACCAGGGCGACCTCAGCACTGTCCAGAATCCATGCGGAGAGCTCAAGATCATTAGTCATATTATCGATGCCGGAAATTGCTCCAGAAAAATCAGGAAAGGCATAGAAAGTGCCTGCACAGGGTTGACAGCTGACGCCGTCGATTCTGTTCAGGCGATCGACGACATGATCGTGTCGTACCTTAAAGGCCTCTACCATCGGCGGAATGAAATCCTGAGGCCCGGTGAGCGCTTCAAGGGCTGCCGCCTGGGAGATGGAGGCGGCATTTGAGGTGCTCTGTCCCTGGATCTTGCGCATTGCTCTAATCACATTAGCGGGACCAGCGGCATAGCCGATTCGCCATCCTGTCATGGCATAGGCTTTGGAGACGCCATTGATGACCATCACCTGATCTTTTAGCTCCGGGCAGGCCATGGCGATATTAGTGAAGGGTTCATCTGTCCAGAGAACATGTTCATAGATATCATCACTGGCAATCAATACTTCTGGATGTTCTCGCAGCACCTCTCCTAAGGCTTCAAGTTGACCTCGGCTGTAGACGGCACCTGTTGGATTGCTTGGGCTATTGAGAATAAACAGTTTGGTTTTTTCGCTAATTGCGGCCGCAAGCTGATCAGGCGTGATGAGGAATCCGGAGGCCATATCTGCTTCGACGATGACAGGTTTACCCCCAGCCAGTTTCACAATATCGGGGTATGAGACCCAGTAGGGCGCTGGGATGATCACCTCATCACCCTCACCAATAAGGGCCATTATCATGTTGTAGAGAGAGTGCTTGGCCCCCGCAGAGACCAGGATCTGACTGAGGTCATAGTCAAGGCCATTCTCGCGGGAGAATTTATCCAGAACGGCCTGTTTGAGTTCTGGAGTACCGTCAACTGCGGTGTAGCGGGTCATTCCTCTGGCGATAGCATCAACGGCCGCATCTTTGATATTCTGAGGGGTGTCAAAATCAGGTTCACCGGCACCCAGGCCAATGACATCACGCCCTTGTGCACGCAATTCACGAGCACGGGTTGTAACCGCCAGGGTGGGTGAAGGCTTAATCAACTGTACTCGATCAGATAACGTAAATTCGGTCAATGTTGGAATCCTCTGAAGATGAAAATAAGAAATAAAAATAGGTATCGAATTTTAACGGTATCCGACCCTGTGAGCGAGTGAAATGCGACAGTTTTCACTCGTCAGTGACTATACCCCGTCAGGAGATCAGCCTGAGGCTATTTCGGCACTGCTTTTGGGGCTTAACCACGGAGAAGCCTATCAGACCCTCCTTGGGGTGACCGGATCAGGCAAGACCTACACTGTCGCCAATGTAATAGCGGCCGTCCAGCGTCCGACAATTGTCATGGCGCACAACAAGACCCTTGCTGCCCAGCTCTATGCTGAATTCAGGGATTTCTTTCCTCACAATGCAGTGGAGTATTTTGTCTCCTATTACGACTACTACCAGCCAGAAGCCTACGTCCCAAGTTCTGATACCTTCATTGAGAAGGATGCTTCTATTAATGAGCATATCGATCAGATGAGGCTCTCAGCGACAAAGGCGATGATCGAACGTGAAGATGTCATCATCGTGGCTACGGTTTCGGCAATCTACGGCCTGGGGGATCCATCGACCTATCACGAGATGATTCTCCATCTGCGGATAGGCGGGCTTTTTGACCAGAGGACACTGCTCTCCCGCCTCGCCGAGTTACAGTACAAACGTAATGATGTGGAGCTGCGCAGAGGTACTTTTCGTGTCAGGGGTGATGTCATTGATGTCTTTCCAGCAGAATCTGAGAGACTCACCCTTCGGATCGAGCTTTTTGGTGAGGAGGTGGAGAAGCTCTCCTGGTTTGACCCCTTGACGGGTGAAGTCGAGGAGCAGGTCTCTCGGACCACCCTCTATCCGAAATCCCACTATGTCACATCCCGGGAGAAGATTCTTGGGGCAATTGATCAAATCAGGGATGAATTGATGGAGCGTCTTGAGAGGCTTCGAAAATTGGAAAAATTGGTTGAGGCTCAACGGCTTGAGGAGAGGGTTAACTATGATCTGGAGATGATGCGTGAATTGGGATATTGCACCGGGATCGAGAACTACTCACGGTTCCTGTCGGGGCGACAGCCGGGAGAGCCCCCCCCAACCCTGATGGACTATCTCCCTGCAGGAGGGTTGTTGGTGATCGATGAGAGTCACGTTACTGTGCCCCAAATCGGAGCCATGTATAAAGGGGATCGATCCCGAAAAGAGACATTGGTTGAGTATGGATTTCGGCTCCCCTCTGCACTCGATAATCGGCCGCTTCGATTTGATGAGTTTGAGTCTCTGATGCCGCAGACCCTATTCATCTCAGCCACGCCAGGCACCTATGAGAGTGAACATTGTTCCTCTGTCATCGATCAGGTGGTTCGACCGACAGGGTTGGTTGATCCTGAAGTTGAGGTCCGTCCAGTTGCTACCCAGGTTGATGACCTGATGTCAGAAATACGTATCACTGTAAGTCGAAATCAACGCGTCTTGGTGACGACCCTGACCAAGCGAATGGCTGAGGATTTGACCGAGTACCTGGGCGAGCATGAGATTCAGGTGCGCTATCTTCACTCCGATATCGATACCGTTGAACGGGTGGAGATTCTGCGTGATCTGAGGGCAGGTGTTTTTGATGTTCTGGTAGGGATAAACCTGCTTCGTGAGGGGCTCGATCTCCCCGAAGTCTCTCTTGTGGCTATTCTCGATGCCGATAAAGAGGGGTTTTTGCGTTCTGCCCGTTCTCTTGTTCAGACTATCGGCAGGGCCGCACGAAATGTGGACGGTCGGGCAATACTCTATGCCGACAGGGTGACCGGGTCGATGGAATCGGCTATTGACGAGACCAACCGCCGACGGGCTCGTCAGCAACAATACAATCGTGACCATCACATCACCCCTCAGAGTATCTCAAAAGCGGTCAGGGAGATCATTGATGGGGTTGGTGGAGATCGAAAAAGGGGCAATAAACAGAGACAGGCGGATCGGGTCAATGATGCGATAACAGATATTGAGGCAGAATTTGGCAAGGCAGCGCTTGGAAATATGGGCGGAATTCTTCGAAAACTTGAAAAAAGGATGTATCAGCATGCGCAGAATCTTGAATTTGAGCAGGCCGCTGCAGTCAGAGACAAGATCGCCACCCTGAAAGCGGGTGGGCTCGGTATCGTAAACCTCAGCGAAGGAGAGTGATTACTTGCTGTTTTTGGCTCTATCTGCCTTGATCTCCACCCATCAGCCCATGTAGAATTCCGCGCTCACTGAAGGCGCGTAGCTCAGCTGGTTAGAGCACCACCTTGACATGGTGGGGGTCGGTGGTTCGAGTCCACTCGTGCCTACCAGTTCATAACCTCTAGAGGTATAAGCGTGCACCTTCGGCAACTCTTGTTAACCCTATTTTCCTGCGCATTTTGCGCCGTCCTCTGATATGCCTGTTGTCCAACTGCCCGACGGTAGTCAACGAGAATACTCGACCCCACTGACGGTAACCGAGGTCGCAGCGGATATCGGGCCAGGATTGGCCAAAGCAGCCCTGGCGGGCCAGATTGAGGGGGAAGTGGTGGATCTCAACCACACCATCGAAAAGGACTGCCAGCTTGCCATTATCACCAATCGTGATCAACAAGGGCTGGAGATCATTCGCCACTCAACGGCGCACTTGCTCGCTCAGGCGGTAAAAGAGCTCTACCCCCAAGCTCAGGTGACGATAGGGCCTGTAATTGAAGATGGCTTCTATTATGATTTTGCCTATCCTCCCGGTTTCTCCGAAGAGGATCTGGTAAACATTGAGAAAAAGATGGCTGAGCTGGTAAAGGCTAATTCGGCCATCCGCCGTGAGCTTGTCACCAGAGAAGAGGCAATAGCGCATTTCCACGCCCTGGGAGAGGATTATAAGGTTCAGATTATTGAGGAGATCACAGTCGATCAGCCTCTCTCTCTCTATCGACAGGGTGATTTTATTGATCTTTGCCGTGGTCCTCATGTTCCTGAAACAGGGCGCCTTGGTGCCTTCAAACTGACTAAAGTGGCCGGAGCCTATTGGCGTGGTGACTCCAACAACGAGATGTTGCAACGCATCTATGGCACCGCATGGCCAGACAAAAAACAGTTGAAAGCGTATCTCCATCAGCTGGCTGAAGCTGAAAAGCGGGACCATCGGAAGCTGGGGCGCCAGCTCGACCTCTTTCATTTTCAACCTGAAGCGCCAGGCATGGTCTTCTGGCATCGGAAGGGTTGGCAGCTCTACTCTGCGGTAGAGCAGTTTATTCGTGGAATGCTCACAGAATATGACTACCAGGAGGTCAATACACCTCTTGTTCTGGATCGATCCCTGTGGGAACGATCCGGTCACTGGGATAAGTTCCAGGAAAATATGTTCACCACCTATCTTGATGAACGCGAGTTTGCAATCAAGCCGATGAACTGTCCGGGACATATTCAGATCTATAATCAGGGGGTGCGTAGCCATCGTGATCTTCCTTATCGAATAGGCGAGTTTGGTCTAGTCCACCGAAATGAGCCATCCGGCACCCTCCACGGCCTACTCCGGGCCCGCGGATTTACCCAGGATGATGCGCATATATTTTGTACAGAACATCAGTTAGAGGAGGAGATTGCCACCCTGATTGAGATTACCTATCGAACCTACAGTGCATTTGGCTTTAGTGATATTGAAGTGGCACTCTCAACTCGTCCCGAAAAGAGAGTCGGCGAAGATGCCCTCTGGGATAAAGCCGAAGCCGCGCTGGCAAAAGTACTCGATGACAAGGGAATCCCCTATGTGGTTCAGCCCGGTGAAGGGGCTTTTTATGGGCCAAAACATGAGTTTGTCCTTCGGGACTCAATAGGCAGGCGTTGGCAGTGTGGAACCATCCAGGTTGATTTTTCCATGCCAGGAAGGCTGGGTGCTCACTATATCGCTGAAGATGGTTCGAAACAGGAGCCGGTGATGATCCACCGCGCCATTTTGGGATCTCTGGAGCGATTTATCGGAATTTTAATTGAAGATTGTGAAGGTAAATTACCCACCTGGCTGGCGCCCGTACAAGCGATAATCATGAATATTACGGATCGACAGGCTGATTATTCAAAAATAGTTGAAAAAACACTGCTAAAACAGGGTATCAGGGTGGAAACTGACTTGAGAAACGAGAAAATCGGCTATAAAATTCGCCAACACACGTTACAACGTGTTCCCTACCTGATTGTGGTTGGGGATCGCGAAGCAGAAGATGGGACAGTCGCCGTGCGGACACGAGGTGGCGAGGATCTGGGATCGATGAGGCTTGAGAGCTTTACCGAGAGACTCGCACAAGAGATCGTGACCCACGGCATTTAATTTTCCCCTTAATTAAACACATTTTTTGGAGGACTGACAGATAGCAGCCAGAAGAAAATCGGTTGTCCCGACTAAGAGCGGACCGCGGGCAAATGGAGATATCGATGTTTACCAGGTACGCTTGATCGATGAAGAGGGCAATCAGGCCGGTATTTTGAAAACCGCTGAGGCCCTGTTGAAGGCAGAAGAGATTGGCCTTGATCTGGTTGAGATTTCACCCAAGGCAGAACCACCAGTCTGTAGATTGATGGATCTGGGAAAGTTTCACTATGCTGAAGCAAAGAAGCGCCAGGAGAACAGAAAAAGACAGACCAAGATTGTGGTCAAAGAGGTAAAGTTCAGACCCGGCACTGATGTTGGTGATTACGACATAAAGTTAAAAAAGCTTTTCAAGTTTCTGGGTGATGGGAACAGGGCCAAGGTCACTCTCCGCTTTAGGGGCAGAGAGATGGCACACCAGGAGCTGGGCGTCGAAATGCTGAAGCGAGTGGAAGGTGATTTGGCTGAGATCAGTACTGTAGAGCAGTTCCCGAAAATGGAAGGTCGCCAGATGGTGATGGTGCTTGCTCCAAAGCGTGCTTGACCCGGAAACAGGTTGATTAAATTTAAGAAACAGGAAATAGTGCGATGCCAAAGCTAAAAACGAATAGAGGAGCGGCTAAGCGGTTTAAACGCACCGCTACAGGTAAATTTAAACGCTCCCAATCCCATATGAATCATATTCTGACCAGCAAGTCGACCAAGCGTAAACGGCACTTGCGGGCTCAGTTGATACTACACGAAGATAACCAGGCAGCTATCAAGAAGTTGCTGCCCTACGCCTAGAGGTTTATTTAAAATGCCAAGAGCAAAAAGCAGTGCAACTGCTCGCGCCCGACATAAGAAGGTGCTCCAGCGAGCAAAAGGCTATCGTGGTGCACGAAGTCGTACATTCAGTGCAGCAAATCAGGCGGTAATGAAGGCAGGTCAATACGCCTATCGTGATCGTCGCCAGCGCAAACGCCAATTCCGGGCACTTTGGATTATCCGAATCAATGCTGCGGCACGTGAATGCGGGCTTAGTTACAGTCAGTTTATCAATGGCCTCAACCTTGCCTCTATCGAACTTGACCGAAAAGTACTGGCAGATATAGCTGTTCATGACAGAGAAGGTTTTTCGGTGCTTGCAGAGAAAGCCAGTGCCGCCCTGTCCGCTTGATCGCTGTATAGACTGGATTAGCAACTACCGGCAATCTGGCTGGTAAAATCAAAAGAGCGGAGAGGGAAAGGTACAGCCTTTCCCTCTTTTTTTCGTTTGGAGGAATTGCGTGGAGACGCCCACACCTGAAGTTCTTGAGAAACTGGAGCATGAAGCGCTCTCGTCGATTAATGCTGTTACTGACCTGACTGCACTTGAGTCACTGAGAGTTCGTTATCTGGGAAAAAAAGGGTTGTTGACTCAACAGCTCAAACAGCTTGGAAAACTCCCTCCAGATCAGCGTAGGGAGGCGGGCCAAAAGGTTAATCAGTCAAAAACCACGCTTCAGGAACTCATTACTCAACGCCGGGATGAGCTTGAGAAGATCGCATTGAGTGTTGCTCTTCTGCGTGATTCCATCGATGTGACTCTGCCGGGCCGTGGGAGTGCTTCGGGCGGCATCCATCCCGTCACCAGGACCCTTGAGAGAATTGAACAGATTTTTTCAAGACTCGGTTTTGATATTGCTGAAGGGCCGGAAATTGAAGATGATTTTCATAATTTCGAAGCGTTGAATATTCCTGAGGATCATCCGGCAAGGGCGATGCATGATACGTTTTATATCAATAGCCAGGCCCTGTTGAGAACCCATACCTCTCCGGTTCAGATTCGTCATATGCAGGCTGGAGAACCTCCCTATAGAGTGATTGCTCCAGGCCGAGTCTATCGATGTGATTCGGATGTCACCCATACTCCGATGTTTCACCAGGTTGAAGGGCTTGCGGTAGACGAAGATGTCACCTTTGCTGATCTCAAAGGGGTTCTTCGATATTTTGTTCGCGAGTTTTTTGAAGAAGACCTGGAGCTCAGGTTCAGGCCCTCCTATTTTCCGTTTACAGAGCCTTCTGCTGAAGTTGATATGACCTGTGTCTTTTGTCATGGGAAGGGGTGTCGAATCTGCCAAAAGACGGGTTGGCTTGAGGTGCTGGGCTGTGGAATGGTTCATCCAGAAGTGTTCAGGCATTGTGATGTTAATGCCGACCGCTATACAGGGTACGCTTTTGGGATGGGAGTGGAGCGTTTTACGATGCTACGTTATGGCGTAGATGATCTCCGACTTTTTTTTGAAAATGATCTTTGTATGTTAAGGCAGTTTAGGTAGCGCTGATGTTAATAAGTGAAAAATGGCTTCGTCAATGGTCATCTCCAAAATTGGATACTGAAGAGTTATCTGAAATTCTAACCATGGCTGGGCTTGAGGTGGCGGGCATCAGTGATGCTGCTCCACGGCTTGGCAGCAAATTGGTCGTTGGTGAGGTGATTGAGTGCGAGAGACACCCTCATTCTTCAAAACTGCAGATCTGTAGAGTCAATGTTGGTCGTAAGCGACCGTTGAAGGTCATATGCGGTGCACCCAACGTATCGATTGGAGTGAAGACAGCGGTTGCCCTCATAGGCGCTCGTCTTCCAAATGGAATAAAAATTGAAAAAACCAGGATACGAGATATGGGCTCATCCGGAATGCTCTGTTCTTCGGCAGAACTTGGCCTTGATGATGATTCCGCCGGAATAATGGAGCTCGACAAGAGCGCTGTGGCAGGAGTTGCTCTAACCGACTATCTTGAGCTCGATGACAGAGTCATCGAACTCGATTTAACTCCAAACCGGGGTGATTGTCTGAGTATTGCTGGAGTGGCACGGGAGGTCTCAGCACTGACTGGGGCGGGTCTGAAGACACCAAAATTTAAGACCGTAAAAGAGGAGTCAAAGCAGCGAATACCGATAAGGCTGGAGGCGCGGAAAGATTGCCCGCTCTATATCGGGCGGATAATTGAAGACATCGATCCTGGGGCAAAGACCCCGGACTGGATCAAGGAGAGGTTGAGACGTTCCGGGCTAAGACCGATCAGCCCGGTTGTCGACGTCACCAACTATGTAATGCTTGAACTGGGGCAGCCCATGCATGCGTTTGATCTCGATAATCTTCAAGGCGGGATTGTGGTTCGGCATGCGACAAAGGGAGAAAAGCTCAGGCTGCTCGATGGGAGTGAGATTGATCTTACCGAGGGGTCATTGCTGATCTGTGATCAGGAACGCCCAATCGCCCTTGCCGGAATCATGGGTGGAGAAGGGTCTGGCATCAGTGAGACGACCACGACGCTTCTGCTTGAATCAGCATGGTTCAGGCCTGGCGCCATTGCCGGTCGAGCCCGCTATTACGGCATGCAGACAGATGCTTCTCACCGTTTTGAAAGGGGCGTCGATCCAGCGCTCCAGGCCCGTGCGATCCACCGTGCCACTTCATTGATGCTTTCAATTGTCGGTGGTCGGCCGGGTCCTCTGCTTGAGGGCCAGGATAAACGGTACCTGCCAAAAAGAGACCGGATTACACTTCGCTATAACAGGGTGGAACAGGTTATAGGCATAAAGATCCCAGAAAAAAAGGTAGATCTGCTTCTAAGGCGACTGGAGATGCATGTTAGACGACTTCGCCGAGGGTGGGATGTAATTCCACCTTCATGGCGTTTTGACATCTCCGGCGAGCATGATCTGGTTGAAGAGGTTGCTCGTCTCTATGGCTATAATGAAGTTCCTGACGCCAGTCCCAGGGCAAAGATGGTGGCGAAAATGGCTCCGGAGAAGAGGGTTAATGAACGCTTGATACGTCAAACCATTATCAACCTAGGGTATCATGAAGCTATAACATACAGTTTTGTAGACGATAAACTTCAGAAACTACTTCAACCAGAAGCTGAAGTCGTCAAGCTGGCAAACCCCATTGCATCCGGGATGTCAGTGATGCGTGTTTCCCTGTGGTCAGGGCTGCTCCAGGCGATGATGACAAACTACAATCGCCAGCACCGCAGGATTCGGCTCTTTGAAATTGGCCATACCTTTACCAAAGTCCGAAATAAATATAAGGAGGTTCGTCATTTCTCGGCATTGATTACCGGAGATTTGACACCAGAGCAGTGGGGTTCAACACCCAAAGGCGTTGATTTTTTTGACCTCAAGGGTGATGTTGAACATCTTTTGGGATTGACAGGGCGTGTAGACCAGTTCTCCTTTCTGCCGGCAAAAGATCCTGCCCTTCACCCCGGCCAATGTGCCGAGCTATATCGTGGCAAGGAGAAGGTTGGGATCCTTGGCCAGCTTCATCCGGATCTGACAAAGCGTATCGGCGTTGATCAACCGGTATTTCTGTTTGAACTTAAGTTAGACCCCCTTCAGAGAGGTGTCCTGCCAAAATATCACACCGTTTCACGATTTCCTGCAACCCGACGAGATCTTGCTCTGGTTGTCAATGAGGAGGTTTCAGCCTCAAGAGTGGTTGAAGAGATTCGTCGGGTTGCAGGGCAGACACTCAGCCAATTACAGTTGTTTGACGTCTATCGTGGAGAAGGGATTGAGAAATATGAAAAAAGTATTGCTGTGGGCTTGACCTTGCGGTCTGGATCACGCACTCTTGATGACTCTGAAGTTGATGCCATTGTGGCCTCAGTAGTCAAAAGACTGGCTTCAGAATTTGGAGCAAAGCTGAGATAAGAAGAGGTTAGTAACGATGACGATTACCAAAGCAGACCTTGCCGAAACATTAAATGATGAGATAGGTCTGAATAAGCGCGAAGCAAAAGACTTTGTGGAGATGTTTTTCGAGAAAGTTCGACTTGCACTGGAAGAGTCCGACTCAGTAAAACTTTCTGGTTTTGGCAACTTCAATGTTCGCCAGAAAAATCAAAGACCGGGTCGAAACCCAAAAACAGGTGAGGAGATTCCAATTTCAGCCCGTCGGGTGGTCACCTTCAAGGCTAGTCAGAAACTTAAGGGGAAAGTTGAAGACAATACTGAATATCTGGCAGCGAAATACCAACAGATAAGGGAAAGTTAAGTGTTGGATCCTTCGGCTCAAAGTGATCTGCCACCCATTCCTGGAAAGCGCTATTTTACTATCGGAGAAGTCAGTAAACTCTGCAATGTAAAACCACACGTGCTCAGATATTGGGAGCAGGAATTTACCCAGCTTAAGCCTGTTAAGCGAAGAGGCAATCGGCGGTACTACCAACGTCATGAGGTACAGTTGATCAGGGATATTCGTCAACTGCTCTATTTTGAGGGGTTCACCATAGCGGGTGCATGCAAGAAGCTCTCAGAGGATGAATCAAGCTCAAAAAAGAAAAAATCACCATCCAAACAGAAGGCGATCGACAAACGCTCTATCGATGTTGTTTCACAGTCCGTCGCAGAGCTCAACGAACTGATCGATTATCTGGGTCGTTAGAAGAAGCCTCTACCAGATCCACCCCTTTTTTGTTTGCCCACTCCAGTATTGTCTCTATAGATCCCAGAGATTTCCTATTCTGACTTTATGCATTTTGTGCAGGAGGGCAGGTCTGTCTGGAGTGAGATCAGACCGTTCGGGACAAAATCAGGCTACCTCATGAGGTTGGAAATAGGTAGAATCACGCCTGAATTTTTTTGAGAGTCTCTGGTTTTTTCAGAACTTCCCTAAAAGTCACTCGGGGCGTAGCGCAGCCTGGTAGCGCACCTGCATGGGGTGCAGGTGGTCGGAGGTTCAAATCCTCTCGCCCCGACCATTTTTCGTCTTATTCATCCAGGATAATGATCACAGATGGGTGAATGGCAATCTGTATCTTCGCCCCAATACGGACTTGATGTCGAGAGAGAGCTGAAGGTCGAAGCTGCATCTGTAATCGTTCAGGGCCCCCATTGACGACTTTGAGCGTGACTACAGCCCATTCTCGAAGAAGAACCAGTTCATCAACAATCGCATGGAGGAGATTCCCAAGTTCACTCGTATTTTTGCCGTCAGCGCGAACGAGGGTCACATCTGAAGGCCTGACGGTCCAGAATAGTGGTGAGTTAGGAGATAGAGTTGGTGCGTTCTCTACTTCAAGAAGTAGATCTCCCCATTGGATTTGGCTGTTTGAGGTTTCTCTGTTTGATGCGGTGCAGGACGTTCTGATGATATTTTTGAAGTCCAGTAGCTGGGCCGCCTCAACTGAAGTGGGTCGACGCAGCATCTCATTGGTAGTGCCATACTGAACTTGTCTGCCATGGTGTATGAGACAGAGATGCTCCGCAAGCTGGGCGGCTTCATCGAGGTCATGGGTGACCAGGATAACGGTTGTATGCAGTTCCAAAAAAAGCTGATTCAACTCGATATAGAGTCTCTTGGCGGTACTTCGATCAAGGGCCGAGAAGGGCTCATCAAGAAGCAGTACACTGGGTCGGCGGGCGATTGCACGGGCCATCGCAACACGTTGCCTCTGGCCTCCGGAGAGGTTGGCTGGCAGGCGATCTTCAAGCCCGGCGATACAGGCTTTCTCAAGCGACTCCATCGCTTGTTTCCTGCGCTCGCTTTCAGGCAGATGAAGCAATGCTGACTCCACGTTCTGGAGTGCGGTCAGATGTGGAAATAGAGCATAATTCTGGCAGACATAACCCAGTGTACGATTTGCTGTTGCTCTCCATACCCCCTGATCGCTGTCAGACCAGATCGTCTTGTCAACTTTTATGCAGGAGCGCTGGGTTTTAAGCAATCCTGCAATCGCCCTCAGGATTGAGGTTTTACCACTTCCAGAAGGGCCAACCAGAGCGGTTGTTTGATTGCTCTTGATCTTAAGGTCAAGATCGAGCGGTGGAGCATCATGGTTGAGTGAGACCTCTATCATCAGTGTTGGGACCTGAAGCGATGCAGCCATTTTTCTGCCAGGACATAGCTGACCCCAACGGTCACTAAAGAGAGGAGGAGCAGCATCAGAGCCATCTGTCCGGCCGCTGTCTGATCAAAGGCCTGGATGCGATCATAGATTGCAATAGAGACAGTTCGTGTCTCTCCTGGGATATTTCCGCCGACCATGAGTACAACACCAAATTCGCCAAGGGTATGACCAAAAGTAAGCACGGTGGCCGAGAGAATTCCAGGCCAGGCCAGGGGAAGCTCAATACGCCTTAATGCCTGCCATGTGCTCATTCCACAACATTGAGCCGCTTCGCGAACATCTCTGGAAACTGATTCAAAGCTGCGTTGAACAGGAAGAACCGCAAAGGGAATATTGACTAGGATTGATGCGGCTACCAGACCTTCAAAACTGAAGGCAAGTGTGGAGCCAAGAAGTTGTTCAAAAAACCGACCCAGAGGGGAGTGTGAGCCCATCGATACCAGAAGGTAATAACCCACTACAGTGGGGGGGAGGACAAGCGGGAGGGCAATTAGGGCCTCAATCCAGAGCTTTCCCCGAAATGTGGTTCTGGCAAGCCATCGGCCCACTCCAATTGATAATGGAACAAGAAAGAGCAGCGTCCAGAATGCCAGCTTTACGGAGAGTGTAATTGCAGTGATATCCATACCAAGCGGTTAGTCTTTTGCCTGTAGCATATAGAAATCAGGGGAGTTGGGGGTTAAAAATAAATCCATTGCCAACCAGCAGATCACGAATGGTGTCAGATTGCAGGTAGCGAACGAATTGTTCTGTAGCGGGATGGGCATCTTTTAATATTACCATCCGATGGATTAATGGCTCCTTAATATGCTGGGTAACTGGAATCACCTGATATTGTCCAAGTTGGTTTAGGCCGGGCGAGAGGACAAGAGTGAGGGGGATCAGGCCTGCTGCGGCGCCTCCTTGAAAGGTAAATTGAGCGGCCTGAGAGGCATTCTCGCCTAAAACAAGCTTGGGTTGTATTCGTTGCCACAGTCCTGCCGCCTCAAGAGCCTGTTTTGCAGCACGTCCATAGGGAGCATGGTTGGGGTTGGGGATGGCAAATTTTTTGACTTTGCCATCATTCAGTGCTTGATCAATCCCATCCAACCCCTCTTCAGCAACAAGGGGTGAGTTGTGGTGAGTGAACAGAGCAAGTTGCCCCTGCGCAAAGAGGACACCCTCTCCGTTTGTCAATTGTTGCTCTTTTAGGCGATAGATATAATCCTGATCTGCAGAGATAAAAAGATCAAAAGGTGCGCCGTGTTCAATCTGGACTGCCAAGTTGCCGGATGAACCATAGATCACTCTAGGGGCAGGTGCTCCGGACCGGGTGTAGCGGGCAGTAATCTCATCCATAACAAAACGGAGGTTTGAGGCCGATGCCACCATGATGCCTTGGTGTTCAGCGTAGAGATTGGCACCTGGAAAGAGCAGTAAAAGAAAAAAGAGAAGGTGGTGATTCCGCATTATGTTATAGCGATTAAAACAACAATGCCGCTGTACTAGCGCATAGCGTCATGATGAAGAGAAGCCATTTGAGTGTATCCGGATTAGCCTTGATTGCAAATTTAACTGCAAAGTGAGCTCCGCCCATTGCCCCCACTGCCAGAATCAGGCCAGGCATCCATAGTACCTGATCATTGGCAATAAAAATGACAAGAGCTACTACAGTAAATCCCGACGTACAGACCAGTTTGAGCGCGTTTGTTCTGACAAGGTCATAACGAAGGCTGCCTGCAAGAGCAGTAATCAGGATGAAGCCCACTCCAGCTTGAACAAACCCGCCATAGAGTCCTGACAAAAATAACCAAAACCATGCGCTTCGGTTATTGCCAACAGGATTGGGTGGTGTGTTGGGGGGCGGACAGATGATGTTCGGTCTGATTAGAATAATCGCAGCCATCACAACCATGGTTCCCAGCAGTAATGGCTTTAAAAGAGTACTGGGAGAGTAGGCCGCGATGATTGCCCCAATCAATCCGCCGGGCAGTACCAATAACAAGATAGGAACAATGTCATGAGTAGGGAGGCGGTCATGCCGCTTGAATCCAAAAACACCCACCATTGACTGGAGCAGGACGCCAACACGGTTGGTGGCATTGGCGACTTCAGGCGGCATCCCCAATACCATCAGTGCAGGAAGCGTAAGATTAGATCCACCTCCGGCAAGGGTATTAATGATGCCGGAGATAAATCCTGTTGTGGTTATGAGAGTGATCTGCCAAAAAGAGATATCCACTTGATCTAAAGAGCCTGTATTCCAATCCCTAGAGAAGCCGTGATTCTATCTTGTTTTGCGGGCCATGTTGGCAAACAACAGCCCTGAATATTATTTCTTTATGTACATTATTCCTGTTTTCAGATAGAACATGAGTATGAATAATTTTACAGACACAGATTATGCAAATCTTGCGTTGGACAAGTTCTTAACGATTCGTATTAACCGACTGAGTTCAGCACTTGGGCGGCAAGCAACTGTTCTGTTGGCAAAAGAGTCCAACCTCAGTCTTCTTGAATGGAGATTGATCCGTCTTCTGGTAAATCGACCGGATTCAACTGCACGGGAATTAAACCGAGTTTCAGGAATCAATACGGCACAAATCAGCCATGGGGTCAGACGTCTTGACAATAGGAAATTGATTACTGTTATGCGTGATCCCATTGATCGTAGAGCATACAGGTTGAAATTAACCACCCTTGGACGTCAGCTCTATACCCAGGCTCTTCCGGTAATGAATAGGAGGTATCAAGCACTCTGCGCCCTTTTGAGTGAGGAGGAGAGTAAAATGATCACAGATATACTGGATAGATTAGATGCCCACGCCAAAATTCTTGACTTTCCTGAATGAGAAAAATTCTCGCTTTCCTGGTTTAACTCTCTACTACCCCCCGTTTGCAACGCTATCTCTTGTTCGGTCACGCAATTGACATGAGTATGGCGTGATGTGATGGCCATCACAGCAATTGACTAAAATAGGATCTACACTTTCTTGAGTTACTTTATACACAAGGATTAAATTGAAATGCTGCAACCTATTAAACACAGTATTGTCCGGTTAGCCGTCAAAGTCACTCTGGTTTTTGTCATCTCCCTCCCAGCATTAGCCGATGATGCAGAACTTCCCCCACTCTCGATCGATGTCCAAATGGACCACAGTGCAGTCAAGGCAGGCCAGGCAGCGACGCACTATGTGGTAGTTGATTTTTCTGCGCCAGAATCAAAGATCAGAAGAGAGCAGAGGCCATTGATCAATCTTGCCTTGGTTCTGGACCGCTCAGGTTCAATGAAGTCAGCAGGCAAGATGAGCTATGCAAAAGCGGCAACTCTGAACATTATTGATATGCTGAGCGTTGAGGACCAGCTGGCTATTGTTGAGTATGATGATTTGATCAATGTGTTGTGGCCCTCATCTCCTGTCGAAACACCTGAGCTGATTAAATCACGGGTTTCAGAGCTCTACCCAAGAGGAAGTACCAATCTCTCAGGGGGGCTTATGAAAGGGGCAGAAGAGGTGTCGAATGAGATCAATCCGGATGGGGTCAATCGAGTGATCTTGATGTCGGATGGGCTGGCAAACCGCGGTATTACAGACCCAGATCAAATTAAAAGGCTCGTCCGCAAGGCGAGGGCAAAGGGAATGACGATCACAACCATGGGGCTGGGGCTTGAATACGATGAGAACCTGATGCAGGGAATCGCTGAGGCGGGAAGCGGAAGTTACTACTACATAGAGAGCCCAACTTCTATTTCACGGATTTTCCGCCAAGAGATGTATGCCATGGCAAACACGGTTGCCAGTAATGCAGAAGTGGTATTCACCCCAGGTGAGGGGGTCTCAAAGGTTGATGTTTTTGGATATGAGACCACCGAGAATGGTTCTATTGTCAGTATTCCTATGGAGGACTTCTATTCTGGAGAGAAGAGAACTCTGATCATCAGGCTTCAGGTTGCCTCTCAGTTTCCAGGCGAAATGAGATTAGGCACTCTGGTGTTGAACTATAAAAATAGTGAACGTGGAAAAAGCGAGTCAATCACAAGAACACTTGACTTGAATGTTAGCGATGACCAGATACTGGTTGATGCCTCTCTCGATAAGGACGCATTGGCAAAAGCAGTGCTTGCTGAAGCCGGTGAAGAGCATGCAGAAGTGATCAATCTATATGAGAAAGGTGATATTAAATCAGCCAAAGAAAAGGTCGCAGGGCTGGTTACATTCCTCAAGGAGTCCAACCAAGCTCTTGGAGATATCTCAATAGAGAAAAAACTAGAGGGGCTGGGAATGGAGTTGGAGGAGATGGACAGGGCTTCATCGAGTACGGCTGAAAGATCAAAATACCTAAAGTCTAAAAAGCAACAACTCTTCTATGCCTCGAAGGGGAAACAAGCCAAATACCTGTTGCAGGAGGGAAGCTTTGGAATGGAGGTTGAAAACCTGCAGCAAGCGTTGAAGGAGAGAGATTTCTATCAAGGCCCAATTGATGGTGTTTTTTCATCAACCCTTAAAGAGGCGGTTATTAAATACCAGAGTCAAAACAACTTGAAGGCAGATGGAATTGCCGGACCACTGACCTTAAAAGCGTTAGGACTCTATTAATAGTGGCGGGAGAGGGGGTGTTTTGTTACACCCCCTGAATAGACAGAAACAGCATCAAGTCATTAAGGCCGGAAGAACCTGCCGCTAAGAGCCTTTTTTTTTATTTAAAATTTGGGGGGCGTTTCTCAAGAAATGCACTGATTCCCTCATAAAAATTGTCAGATGTTGCGCACTCACTAAAATGGATGGATTCAGCCTGTAGTTGCGCTTCGAGGGTATTGTCCAGGGATGAACGAAGGAGAGATTTCATTCTTGCATTCGCTTGTGAAGATCGTTCGGCTAGTTTTCCTGCAAGTGAGCGTGATTCTGTTTGCAGCTCAGAGAGTGGAATGACTCGGTTGACGAGACCAATCCTGAGCGCGTGCTCTGCATCAACTTTCTCCCCAAATGCAATGAGTTCAAATGCCCTTTTTACTCCAACCACTCTTGGCAGATTGTAGGTTAACCCTCCGTCAGGGCTGGTGCCAATTTGGCTGTATGCGGTCGAGAAAAAGGAATTATCAGCTGCGAGAACGATGTCACAATTGAGGGCAAGGCTCATGCCAAACCCGGCAACTGCCCCATGTACAGCACCAATAACAGGTTGATCAAGATGGGCCAGCCGGGTAATGGAGTGGTGAACTTCGATAATCAGTGATTGAAACCTCTCTTTGAGTGCGCGCTTATCGTCACTCTCACTAATCCACTGGTGAAAAGCCTTGATATCACCCCCAGCCATGAAGTGGTCCCCCGCACCCTGGATGATAACGGCTCGAATATGATCGCTCCTGGTCAGTTGTTGTGTAATCGCGTCCAGGGCAGTCGTCATCTCTCGATTGAGGGCATTGAGTGACTTCGGGCGGTTAAGTGTAAGGACACATAACTCCTCTTCTTCATTAACCACAATGGTGTCGTTGGGTGAGGTGATCATGGAGTATGTTTGGATAGGGAATTGGTAGTGGCAAATCGAGTGGTTTTAATCCCATCAAGTGATGTCTCGAAAGGGTGGTATTTCAGTTCAACAATTAGACCAAGGATAAGCAGATTTATCACTTTGGTAAAGTAGGGTTATCTTCCAAATACACAGAAGTGTTTCTAACTGTTGGCATCTCCCTCCTCCAGTTGTTCGAATTGTCCATCAAGAGTCTCCTGCAAGATCATGGGGTCAGCCCCGGCCAGGGGGAGAGGTTCTTCCGCTTCAATACGAGGGTCAATCTCATTTGGAATTGGGGAGACCGTGATATCAGGCATGGGGACAAAGGTCTCTTTTTCTTCAATCGGAGCCCAGGATCTTCGTGTCATTCTCCAGAGGATATAGCTGAAAAAGAGGGTTGCCACTACGGCACCATGGATAAAAAGTCCAGCCGGACCAAACCACTGCATCACCATACCGGCAGAAAGCGGTCCAATTGCGGCCCCAATTCCCCATGCCAGGTTGAGTCCGCCTGCTGTTTTCAACATTTCGTTGGCATCCACATAATCATTCGCATAGGCCATACACAGAGGAAAGAGAGTGGTGGAGAATCCACTCAATATCGACATTATGATGAAAAGATAGAGCAGTGGAAATGACGTGGATATACTCATAAGCGTCGAGATTGTTGCCACAATAAAAGTAACTGAAAAAATAACCTTTCGCCGATCAAAACGGTCTGACAGCCAACCAGCCGGGTATTGCAACAGCAGGCCGCTCATTAGGGTAATGCTCATAAATAACGATATTTCGACTGTAGTGAGCCCAATCCCTTTGGCATAAATGCTGCCGAGCGAAAATATGGGTGCCTGCATCAACCCCTGGGTAAAGACCCCCGCAACCGCCGTCGGTGATACTTCAAAAAGGCGGCGAATGCCAAATCGTTTGTTGTCGATTACATCAGGATTGGTGGCGCGGGTCAGGGCAACAGGGACTACAGCGAGTGTGAGAAGAATAGCGACCAGAGAAAAAAGAGCATCATTATCGTAGATGCCAATATTAAGAAGTTGTTGAGATCCCCCCTGAGCGAAGTAGTTGATCATCATGTAGAGGGAGAGAACCTTTGCTCTGTTCTCTGATGATGTGCGTACATTGAGCCAGCTCTCAACGATGACGTACATACTGATCACATTAAAGCCCATGATTGCACGCAGCACAGTCCAGGCTTCAACGTGGGTAACCAGTGAAAAGCTAAGGACGGTCGCTGCTGAAATTGCTGAAAAAGCAGCAAATGATCTGATATGACCGGAACGAGCAATAATTCGAGGGCAGTAGAGGGTTCCAATTATCATTCCGAAGAAGAACGCAGAACTCATTACACCAATCATCTCATCGGAAAATCCAATCAGATCGGCGCGCAGGACGATAAATGAACCAAATGCACTATTACCCAGACTCAGCAATACCACTGAGGTCATCAAGGCGAACAGTGCATAGAGCGTTTTCAGCGCATCAAACATCTCTGGAGAGTCCCTTTTTGGTGAGGGGGTTCACACAGTTGACAGTCAAGAGCACCCATAGAAAGAGGGCTCGCGATAGTGGATCAAAGAATCCTGGGCGCGCGATTTATACGCCTGTTGGCAGGCTCAGTCAATACCCCATTAGCACATCGTGATGGATAAAAAAGAGAATAAAAAAATACAATATAAACAAAGAGTAAAAGGAGGTTCCAATAAATCGGAAGAGGTGGATTTGGGGTGTGTCCAGAGGTCAGTACCGCTCGCCCTTCGGAGTGCGAAATTTCAATAGGGTAGAGTGATGATGCGGCTTTCTCTGACTCATGTTGACGATGAGAGTAAAAGAGAAAAATTAAATCTCTATGCCCTCAACAACATAACGCAGATCATTGCTGGGGTGAGTAGGGATCGCATCAAAAGGCCAGCAGGTAACCAGGGTAAGTCGTCTGTCATCAGTCTTAAGTCCAAGTGAGACAGAGTCACTCTCAACAACCTGGGTATGGATAACCTTGTATTGGGTCGTCTCACCATTGGTTTTGTCGATCAGCAGATGATCCCCGGAGTGGATGAGCTGGAGAAACCTAAAGTGAGTGTCTCGGTGGCCACTGATGACGGCGTTTCCTCTCTCTCCGGGGAGCGGACTGCTTTCAAGATGGCCAGGACCAAAAGCAAGTGTGCGGCCGCTGGTGCCCGAGAGGACAATCAGATCAACATCTTTATCCGGCACCCGAAGGCGGGCTACCGGATAAGTGTCTGCCCAGGGCCAGGGTCGATGAATATTGAGATCTTCAATAGAACTGCTCCAGGCACTCTCAACCAAATATTGGCCAATCAGTGCTTTGGTATGAATCCAACCCGCATTTAACAAAAAAATTGACGCAAGCAACCCAAGCCCGAGGGATAAAAAAGAGGGCCAACAGCGACTCATGCAAGTCGCTGTCGGCCATAATGCCACACCAAAAGTGCCAGGAGGAATAACACTATTGCCAAAATAAAATACTCAGTAGCAGGGGTGGCGGTTTTTGCAAGCAGGAGAGTGTGAAGGGATGGACGAGGTGTTGAGTTTGATGAGCTCTTCAGTCTCCAACCATCCGGAAGATGGGTCGGCATCTGAATTCTCTTAAGAGGGTTGTTTGCTGTTCTGGCGGGAGTTTTATCTACAGCTACCAGACTGGTGTAGGGGGTGACAAGGTGGTGATCCAACCCCAGTCCGGTAATCAACGCTCTTGTTTGGCTGCGATTATTGGAGTTTTGGTTGATGACAAGTTGTGCAATTTTTTTTCTGCCCCATAAGGAAGAGAGTTGGGCACCGGAATCTGGAGATTGTGAAACGGCCCGAAGGTGCCAGGGCGCTCCTGCAAGGGTACCTGTGATCTCAAGCTCATCGATGGGTGTATTCAGTCTCATTGCAATAATAAGCGGCTGGTTCTGATAGAGATCGTGGAGAGGGTTGGGGTAGTAATCAGAGAAAACGGATAGAGGCTGATCTTCACTCCGGATGGAGAGATTGGCGAAAACCGGGTTTTCCAGCTGATGATAGAGGGCAGTCATTTTCTGGTGAACCTCTTCGGTCTTGCCAATTGTGGTGTGGGTTCCTCTGCCTAGCGATGCTGCTCTTGACATAAAAAAACTGTTGGGGGCTGATCCAATGCCGACCGTAAAGAGGCGACTGTCACCCAGCCTCGACTTGATGAGTGAAAACAACTCAGATTCATTGCCAATTGCACCATCGGTAACAAAAATGACCTGCCGTAGCCGACCGTCGGTTGAGCTATCTCTCAGTGCAAGATCAAGCGCGGGTGCCATCTCGGTCCCCCCATCAGCACTGAGATGGGAAACATAATGGATCGCCCGCTTTTTGTTGGAGAGGGTGGCCTCAGAGGGGATGAAAAACAATTTACCCGTGGTGTTGTTGAAATCAATGATATTAAAAAAGTCTTCGGGATGAAGTCGTTTAATACCACTGATCAGAGCCGATCGAGCCTCACTGATCGATGAACCATACATCGACCCAGATCTATCAATGACAAAAATAACTTCACGAGCAATGCGCGCTCTTTCAGCTGTCGCTTTGGGTGGCAACACCATCAGCAGCCCATAGGTGTGGTGCGAAAATGACTCCGTTAAAAGGGTTGCCTGGGGTTTTGCTGTAAGGCGCGGTTGCCAGGTCAGTTCAAAATCACGGTCAGCAGGAACCGTACCTGCCAGGGAGAGGGTCACTCTGTTATCCGGACCCTCTTTTTTGGTCACATAGTGGTAAGTGCTTTCAATAGATTGAAGTGGAAACCCTGGATTTAGCCTCACTGTTAATGAGACGGGATTAATAAAGGGCGCATCAGGGGGAATGATTGACAACTCGATTTTTTGGCTCTCTTGATTGAGGCCGCCAGCCTCTGTCTCTTCGGATGGACTTGAGGAGTGATCAACTGGGATTGGGTGATAACGGGGTGCAACCACCATGGGGAACCGTATTCGATAACGATTATCACTGTACGTCAGTGTCTGGAGGTAACTGATGCGTATTTTAATCTCTTCGTGCGGTGAGATATTTGCTACAGAGGTAGTAAATATATTGGGACGTTGCTGCTCAACCAGTGAGGCGCGATGCCCGGCTTTTTTGGCTCTCGAATAGATCTCTTTTGCCTTGGTTTTTGGCTCTATATTGCCCTCAATGATCCGATCTCCAATTTCCATGTAGAGCTGGTCTACTGCTGAATCTTCTGGCAATGGGAAGATATAGAGCCCTTCAATCCACTCGTCTCCAGGGTTTTTAAAACTCTGGGTGACAACTACTCTGGCTACAATGCCTGAAATATCCATCTCAACATCGGTGCTGATCAGCGTTGCCAAATCGATATCCAGATTTAAGGACTCCTCAGATGGCGTCATGCTGCGAAAGAGAAATGAACCCTGCCTGATTTCTGAAAGATTAGGTAAAATCGGGTCTGAATATTGAGAATTTGATTTGATTGGGGTGGCCAAAAGGGGGGATTGAAGTCCAAGGAGGAGGGCACAACAGGTTAGTATCTTAAAGCCCACTCTATTCCACATTACAGCGTTGGTATTTTGGGATTCACTTGACAGGTCTGAGATTGATCTCTGAGATATTGCGGTGTTTTTACCACTGCGAAGCGCGAGGTAGAACATTGAAAATTGATTCTCCAGATCTGATTCACTTTATCTGTCTTGTAATTTGACACCTCCTAGTGGTGAATTGGGTTTAATCAGATGGTTTTTTTCTGGTGCAAAATGACATAGTCATGCAGAGTGAGGCACCCTGAGTCATTTGGGAGCAAGTGGGCATAGCATCAATCCGTGGAGAGAAGAGGATTAAATACGACTGTCAGAATATACAATCTGTCATCGTGCTGAAGAGATGATTTGAGGAGAAGTGATGAGGCGGGTCTTTATTGGCTGGAAAAGGATTGTATTGTTGCTGGGTACCGTGATGCTGTTTAATTCAGGCGTTGCTATGGAGAATGGAGAGATCAAGCTGGCAACCACTACCAGTACAGTCAACTCAGGTCTGCTTGATCAACTGTTGCCCGTCTTTACGCGTGCAAGCGGTATTCGAGTCAAGGTGATTGCGGTTGGCACGGGCAAGGCGCTAAAGATGGGGGTCGACGGTGATGTTGATATTGTTCTTGTCCATGCGCCTAAGGCAGAAACCCAATTTGTTGCTTCGGGCAGTGGCGTGGGTCGTCGACAGGTGATGTATAATGACTTTGTTGTCGTTGGGCCATTATCTGATCCGGCTGACATCAAGAACGCATCGAATATTGACACCGTCTTTAACCGAATCGCCAATAAAAGTGCACTCTTCATTTCAAGGGGTGATGATTCAGGTACTCATAAAAAGGAGCTCCTGCTATGGAAGCGTTCATCTCTCGACCCAGATGGTGTCTGGTATCGGGAAGTAGGGCAGGGAATGGGAAGGACCCTTCAGATTGCCAATGAACTGCAAGGCTATACGCTGACTGACAGAGGAACCTGGCTGGCTACTCGAGACCAATATGATCTGGATCTCTTGTTTTCTGGTGATTCGGCCCTTTTTAACCCTTATGGGATAATTCCAGTCAACCCAAAACGACATCCCCATGTCAACTACGCGGCCGCAAGTCGTTTTGCTGAATGGTTGGTGACACCGGCCACAGGGAGGTTGATTGCCAATTATCGAGTGGGGGGTGAACAACTCTTTGTACCCATGAGTGGTGAGTAGACATTAATGCAGACACTTGGTGAAGTTACTCTTGATGCTTATCGCTTGCTTTTTTCAGGTGATCGGGAGTTATGGGAGATTATTCTTCTCTCCTTTAGTGTCTCCCTAAGAGCGATCGTGTTTGTAACCCCATTGGCACTGGCAGTGGCTTTTATACTGGCCTACACCCGTTTTCCGGGACGTCAATTTTTAATTTCACTGTTCAACTCTCTCCTTGCGCTCCCCGCAGTTGTGGTGGGCTTATTGCTCTATGTCCTGCTCTCTCGAGCAGGTCCGCTTGGGGATTGGCGGCTCTTGTTTACTCAATCAGCAATGATTCTTGGGCAGATGGTTCTCTGTTTTCCCATCCTGGTCTCAATGAGCCATGCTTCCATACAGGGTGGAGATCGCAGAGTGTGGGAGACCGCCATCACTCTGGGCGCATCACCACTCAGGGCCATGTTTACACTGCTGTATGAAGTTCGCTTTGGATTAATGGCAGCAATTGCTGCTGGTTTTGGCAGAGTTATCGCAGAGGTGGGATGTTCAATGATGGTGGGCGGCAACATTCTCCATTTTACCCGTAATATCCCAACGGCCATCGCTCTGGAGACGAGCAAGGGTTCATTCTCTCAGGGTATTGCTCTGGGTATGGTGCTTCTTTTTCTGGCTCTTCTGCTTAACTTCATGGTCAGTCAGTTCAGAGGTCATGGAACGTTGAGCGAATGAAAAAGAGTACGAAAACAATGATCTGGCGGACGGTTAAAGTATCAGTCGGTGGAAGGCCGGTTGTAGATGTTGATACCATGACGATCGCATCAGGCCAGTGTATTCGACTGGCGGGGTCCAATGGGTCCGGTAAAACAACCTTGCTCAAGGTTATTGCCGGGTTATTGAAGCCAGACAATGGAAGTGTGGAAATGGAAGGGCAGCTACTTGAGTGGGTTGAAGCAAAAAAAATACTTCACAACAAGGTCGTCTATCTTCATCAACAGCCCTATCTTTTTGATACTACAGTGACAAAGAATATCGAATACGGGCTTCGTCAACAGGGCGTCAAGGGTGAGGCATTAAGAAGCCAGGTTGCAGAGGCACTCGAGTGGGCCCAGTTAACGCACCTTGCAGACCGTCACGCCCGTCAACTTTCCGGGGGTGAGAGCCAGAGGGTCGCTTTAACTCGCGGCCGGGTAGTCCATCCAGAAGTATTACTCCTTGATGAGCCCACATCAGGAATGGACGCCGAGTCACGCAATAAAACTTTCGAACTTGTCCATCGGCTGCGTGAACAGGGAATGGCTATGATATTGACCAGTCATGAGCTGACAGAGGAGGCCGGTCTTTCCGACATGACTTATGAGATTGTGGGAGGAAAGCTGAGGTCAATCTGAGCATTCATCCGCTTTTACTCCCTTCAAACAGCAAACATCAAAGAAATAGTAACCAAGTGCAGGAGATCTGATGGCCAACAATAGTGAACAAAAGATGCTCACCTTCAAAGAGGCGTTGACTCGAATTGAATCTTCAATCACGCCTCTTTCAGGCTCTGAACAGGTTTCAATTGTGGATGCCCTTGGCCGGGTTGCCAAACAGGACGTTAACTCCCCGATCGCAGTACCGGCTCATACAAACTCGGCCATGGACGGATATGCATTCCGTTTTGATGACATCACACCGTCAGGTGAGCCAACCCATCTAATCATCATTGGCGGAGCACTTGCCGGGAAGCCCTTTGACGGAGAGGTAAAGTCTGGTGAATGTGTCCGGATTATGACCGGTGCAGTTCTCCCTCAAGGGGCCGATACGGTAGTTATGCAGGAACAGGTTGAAGCTACTGACAGCGGTGCTTTGATAGGGGGTGAGATCAGCAAGGGACAGAATGTCAGGCAGGCCGGAGAAGACCTGCAACAAGGTGGGGTGGCCCTTGCCGCAGGAAAACGAATTCGGCCCGCAGAGTTGGGTCTACTGGCTTCTATTGGGGTTTCGGATCTAACTGTCACACGCAGGCCAAAAGTAGCATTCTTCTCAACAGGCGATGAGTTGCGATCCATTGGAGAGCGTTTAGAGGTCGGTCAAATCTATGATAGTAATCGCTACACCCTAATGGGAATGCTGAAGGATCTTGGTGTAGAGATTGAGGATATGGGAATTATCCCTGACGATCGCAGGATGACCCGTGAAGCGTTTACCGCTGCAGCGGCCACAGCCGACATGCTGATCACCTCTGCCGGAGTATCAGTGGGTGAGGCTGACTATATTGCAGAGACGCTGGCTTCCCTGGGTAGTGTTGATTTCTGGAAATTGGCGATCAAACCAGGCAGACCTCTCGCTTTTGGTCAGATTGGCAATGCCCAGTTTTTCGGGCTTCCTGGCAACCCTGTAGCGGTAATGGTCACCTTTCATCAGTTCGTAGTTCCTGCGCTTCGGCGAATGATGGGTGAGAGTACAACACTGATGCCTAGATTCAGGGTGCAGTGTGATGCTCATCTTCGAAAAATTCCGGGCCGGCTTGAATTTCAGCGTGGAGTTCTCTTTCAAACCAAAGAAGGAAGTTGGCGTGTCACGACTACGGGTCAACAAGGATCGGGAATTCTCAATTCAATGAGTCAGGCGAACTGTTTTATCATTCTGTCCGAAGAGTCATCATCTGTTGAACCGGGGATGGAGGTGGAGATCCAGCCCTTCTAGGCGTGTTTTGCTGAGTTTGAGCTTTTTTGGTCAGGGTTTGATTGGTTTTAGTTTTTCCGGAGCCATGATTGGTAGTTGCTCCAGTTTCCACCGTGCTGGTTCTCCAGGTGATACTGGTGATTGATGTGGTGCTGGACGGCATCTCGTTTAATCAATTGGCTGAGTGACAGCGTGCGCGCTGACCGCAACATGAGGTAGAGAATTGCTATCAGAAGCAGGTGCAGGATCCAGCCAGAACCAAACAGAAGCTCAACCATCGATCAGCACCATCAGCAGTGACCACAGCGCCATAAACAGAATCAGATGGCTGACCATTATGTCCGCAGAATCCCTGGCCAGGCTGAATCGAATCCTCAGGCCCCCAAAGGCGAACAGCAGCGTTGTACTTGACCAGATAATAGAATTAATGGTCATCACCTAACTCCTCAGATTGATTAACCAGTATTGTCAGTGTCGGCATAGTGATCATTGTCGCTCAGTGTTGTCTTCATCCAGCCAAACATCAGCTCTTTCTGGATTATACCGCAAGTCAGACCTACACAGAGAGTGGGTTTAATAACAACTCCATCATTATTGATGATACTGAGACTATTGCAGACAGCGAAGCCTGTCAAAAAATTCCATCCACCCGGATACTCTGTGGCATAGATTTCTCTTGCTTTAAGGTATTTTCTGCCATTTTCGAATAGGGAGCTGACGCCGTGGTAGCTCAATCTTTTCTTCTGTTCATGAATATAGAGATCAGCAAAGGTGCTGGCCAATATATCAGCCTCAGTCTGAGGGTCCGAACATCTCTACCTCCCAACGAGTGGCAATTGCGGTCGCAACAGCGCATTGAGTTCTCCGTATTCATCCAGATTCAGCATGCTCCTCTTTGAAACGTTTGATGAGTTGATCGGCAAGCTTGAGGATGCCAATAAATTTTCCTCTGAAAAATAGAGGGTTACTCTCTGTGTGGCCTGCCTCCATCTTGTGCTGAAACACTATTAAGCGCAGACTTGAGGTTGGATATGATCTGGAACGGAGACCTGAGCTTTTTTTATTGGCCATAGCCGGCCATCTCAATATTCTATATTCAACTGTTTCTGATTGATCTTGTTTGGATTGAAACACTTTTTTAACTCATCAAGGGGCACGTAGCTGGCACTGGACACATTTTTCAAAAAGTTGTCTATATGAGCACACCAAGAACAACCATTATCGATGGGAATGAAGCAGCTGTCTGGGTGGCATACCTGACTAATGAGGTGATTGCGATCTACCCCATCACACCCTCTTCGACAATGGGAGAGCTTGCCGATCAGTGGTCATCCGAAGGTCGTACCAACCACTGGGGGAGTGTTCCCAATATTACTGAAATGCAGAGCGAGGGGGGTGCATCTGGAGTCATTCATGGCGCGCTCCAGGCCGGTTCTCTGGCCACCACATTCACGTCCTCCCAGGGTCTGCTGCTGATGATCCCCAATATGTACAAAATTGCGGGTGAATTAACCCCAACGGTTTTTCATGTTGCTGCGCGGACGGTTGCTACTCACGCACTCTCCATATTCTGTGATCACAGTGATGTCATGGCTGCGCGGACAACGGGTTTTGGGATTCTGGCTTCTGGATCCGTTCAGGAGGTGATGGATATGGCCCTGATCTCACAGGCTGCCACACTGGAGGGACGGATTCCACTTATTCATATGTTTGATGGCTTTCGAACATCCCATGAACTCAATCGGATCGTTATGCTAGAGAGTGAAACGGTAGAAGCGATGATTCCGAGGTCGTTGGTCCAGGCACATCGTGATCGCAGCCTGTCACCTGAGCATCCGGTCATCAGAGGAACGTCCCAGAACCCCGATGTTTTTTTTCAGGCTCGTGAGCAGGTCAATAGCTATTACCAGAGAATGCCTGAAGTGGTTCAAAAGGCAATGAACCATTTTGCCCAGTTGACAGGGCGTAAATACCGGTTATTTGATTATATTGGGAATAGTGATGCAAATCGGATTGTTATTCTGATGGGATCTGGGGCTGAGACGGTAGATGTGACGATTGACCAGATGAATGCAGCAGGGGAGAAGGTCGGCGCAGTCAAGGTCAGGCTCTTCCGTCCATTTGATTCAAAAGCATTGTTTGATGTGCTACCCAGATCAGTTAAGCAGATTGCAGTTCTTGACAGGACAAAGGAGCCGGGCGCTGAAGGTGAGCCATTATATAAGGATATTGTAACCGCGCTTGCTCAAAACCAGTCTAATCATGAGTTCGATCAGCAAATTAATGTCGTAGGTGGGCGTTATGGTCTCTCTTCAAAAGAGTTTACTCCAGGAATGGTGAAATCGATTTTTGATGAGCTTGCAAAACCCGAACCAAAAAATGATTTCACAGTCGGAATCTATGATGACGTAAGCCATAAGAGCCTTGATTACGACCGCAATTATCGAGTCTCTGTTGTCAAAGGGAGTATGTCAGCCGTTTTCTATGGTTTGGGCAGCGATGGGACGGTCAGTGCCAATAAAAATACGATCAAGATAATCGGTGAAGAGACCGATAATTACGTTCAGGGTTATTTTGAGTATGACTCAAAGAAAGCGGGAGCAGTAACGATCTCTCACCTTCGTTTTGGGCCAGACCCTATTCGATCAGCCCATCTTGTTGAAACCGGTGAGGCCGCTCTCGTTGCCTGTCACCAACCCCAGTTCCTGTTGCGCTACGATATGTTGGCACAGGCAGCAGAGGGGGCAATATTCCTTCTTAATTCCCCTGCTCCAGCTGAAGAGGTATGGGAAAGCTTGCCCAGACTCTATCAACAGGCGATCCTCGATAAACAGATTGAGCTTTATTTGATAGATGCCTATGCGGTTGCTCGCAAGACAGGGATGGGGGCAAGGATCAACACCATCATGCAAGCCTGTTTTTTTGCGGTTACCGGTATTCTTGAGACCAATAAAGCGATAGAAGTGATAAAGGTTGCTGTTGAAAAGAGTTATGGCCGCAAGGGCCGTAAACTCGTCAAGCGAAACCATAAGGCAATTGATGAGTCACTTCATCAACTTCATAAAATTGATATACCGGAGTCTGTCACCTCGACACAAGAGCAACCACCAGCCGTATCAAAAAATGCACCCCCTTTTGTACAAGAGGTCACTGGTGAGATCATTGCGGGCCGGGGGAATGAGATACCTGTGAGCCTGTTTCCTGCTGACGGCACTTTCCCGCTTGGGACGGCGGCTTATGAAAAGCGTAATCTGGCATTGGCAATTCCGGTTTGGGATACCGACCTATGTACTCACTGTGGAAAGTGCCCACTCGTCTGCCCTCATACGGCAATTCGAAGCAAAATATTTAACCAAAGCCTCCTGGTTGATGCCCCACGCTCATTTAAGTCAGTAGCAGTCAAAGGCAAGGATTTCCCCCAGGGCACCATGATCAGTTATCAAGTCGCGCCGGAGGATTGCACTGGCTGTGGGTTATGCGTTGAGGTTTGCCCAATAAGAAGCAAAGAGGAGCCTGACAAAAAAGCACTGAATATGTTGACCCAGGCTCCCCTTCTTGAAGATGAAAAAGAGAGCTGGTCTTTTTTTACCACAATTCCAGAGTCTGATCGTAGCCTAATCAAGACCTCGACCATAAAAGGGGCAATGTTGTTAGAGCCTTTGTTCGAATTTTCCGGGGCCTGTGTGGGTTGTGGTGAAACACCCTATATTAAGCTGGCTACTCAACTCTTTGGTGATCGAATGATTATTGCCAATGCTACGGGGTGTTCCTCGATCTATGGCGGCAATCTGCCCACTACGCCGTGGACGACTAATGATCAGGGAAGGGGGCCGGCCTGGAGTAACTCTCTGTTTGAAGACAATGCAGAATTCGGCCTTGGTTTCAGGCTCTCAATTGACCACCATGCCCTTGTAGCCCGACAGAAGTTAAGCAGTTTTAAAGAGCCTTTGGGAGAGGAGTTCTGTGATGCCTTGATCAATGCAGACCAGGCCGATGAGTCAGGTATATGGGAGCAGCGACAGCGAGTTGATCTTCTCAAGCAAACACTGAAAAAAATAGGGACCCCGGAGTCTGGTGAACTGGCTGATCTTGCAGATTATCTGGTTCACCGTAGTGTCTGGATTATAGGTGGAGACGGTTGGGCCTATGATATTGGATTTGGTGGATTGGACCATGTCATGGCATCAGGAAAGAATGTCAATATTCTGGTTCTTGATACTGAGGTCTACTCAAATACGGGAGGCCAGACTTCCAAAGCCACTCCCCGTGGAGCAGTGGCTAAATTTTCAGCCGGAGGAAAACCATCAGGGAAAAAAGATCTGGCGATGATGGCCATGAGTTATGAGAATGTCTATGTCGCACAAATAGCCTCAGGCGCCAAGGATGTCCAGACAGTTCGTGCCTTTCTTGAGGCAGAATCTTATGCGGGGGTCTCACTGATTATCGCTTATTCACCTTGTATTGCTCACGGTGTTGATCTAAAAAATGCCTTGCGACAACAAGAGCTGGCGGTAAAAAGTGGTCATTGGCCTCTGTTCCGATTTGATCCAAGGCGCAGTGAGCGGGGTGAAAACCCGCTGACTCTTGATTCAAAGGAGCCCTCTATCGCTTATCGTGATTTTATAGATACTGAGGCCCGATTTAGTTTTCTCGGGCGGACACGCCCAGAAATTGCAGAAGAGCATCTAAATAAGAGTCAGTCACAGGTTATTGCACGTTACCGCCACTACCAACAACTCTCTGAACTACAAGTTGAGGAAGATTGATTATGGATATTTCAACTCAATATCTCGGTCTTGATCTCAAGAACCCACTGGTGCCCTCTGCCTCACCGATGATGAAGAGTCTTGATAGTGTCAGAAAGCTCGAAGATGCGGGGGCAGCTGCGATTATCATGCACTCTCTTTTTGAAGAGGAGATCAGCCATGAGCATGAAGAGGTGATGCTGCTTATGGAGCAACAGGAGTTGAGTCATGGTGAGGGTTCCCATTTTATTCCGACATATGAAGATTACGCCAATGGTCTGGATGCCTATCTTGAACAGATTCAGCGGTTAAAAAGCACACTCGAGATACCGGTCATCGCCAGTTTGAATGGAATCAGTCTTGATGGCTGGATTGATAATGGCAGAAAGCTTGAAGAGGCGGGTGCTGATGCGCTTGAACTCAATGTCTTCTTTATTGCGACGGATAGTAACCAAAGTGGTGCCGAAGTCGAAGATCGATATACCTCACTGCTGCGTGAACTGCGAGAGAACGTTTCGATCCCTATCTGTATGAAGCTCTCCTCTCATTTCAGTTCTATCCCCCATCTGGTAAAACAACTGGAGATAAACGGAGCTGCCGGAGTCTCTCTCTTTAATTGTTTTTACCAGCCTGATATCAGTACCGATACTCTTCAGGTGATTCCTACGCCACCCTCATCTTCTGAGACTAATATGCTTCTCAGGATGCGCTGGATAGCCATCCTCTACTCCCAGGTCGGGCTATCACTTGGCGTGACGGGGGGGGTTAAAAATGGCAATGACGCCCTTAAGTTTCTCCTCGCCGGTGCAGATGTTGTTCAGCTCTGCACCATTCTGTTTGAAAAAGGCCCGGAATATCTCGCCCAGATTCTTACAGAGCTGAAGGTCAAAATGGAACAACTCGGCTTTGATTCCATCAGTGAGTTAAAGGGCTCGATCAGCCATAATGCAGTAAAAGATCGTCAAGCATTTGAAAGGGCTCAGTATTTTCGCCATCTGACTGTTCGAGGCAGATAAAAAACCCTATCAATCAAAAAAAAACTTCCAGTATGCATTTAGTTGAGCTATAAACTATTTATCTTGTATGGTTATTATTTGGTTTGAACTAATGTAGTTGGAGAGTGGTCGGTTGGTTCGGAGATCGAAATGACGCGTGTAATTGATTTTAAATCAGTGGGTAAGAGTGATATCCCGGAAGTGGGCGGAAAGTGTGCAAGTCTGGGTGAGCTACTGGATGCAGGGATACGGGTGCCGCATGGTTTTGCTGTAACCACCAGATGCTACAAAGAGTTTATCTCTGAGACAGGGATAGAAGAGGATATCTTTCTCACTCTAAATGAGATCAACCCCGATGATATCGCCGAGTTGGATCGCCGGAGTGAAACAATCCGCGGGTTGATTAAAAAGAACCCAATGCCCATCAAGATTCAAAAAGAGGTTGAAGAGGCATACGAAGGATTGGGCAAGGCGTACCACGACCTCAAACTCCCGGTCGCAGTTCGGTCAAGTGCAACCGCAGAAGATCTGCCCACCGCAAGCTTTGCAGGACAACAGGATACCTATCTTTGGACGATTGGGGTTGCCCAGGTCATTGCAAACATCAGGCGTTGCTGGGCAAGTCTTTATACTTCGCGGGCGATCAGTTACAGAATTAAAAATAACTTCAAACATCAGGATGTTTTTATCAGTGTCGGCATTCAGAAGATGGTGAGTTCAAAGACCTCAGGTGTGATGTTTACGATTGATCCTACAAATGGTGATCCCTCAAAGGTGGTTATTGAAGGCAGTTGGGGGTTTGGTGAAACCGTTGTTGGAGGTTATGTTAATCCGGATAAATTTGTAGTGGATAAAATAACCAAAGAGATTAACCAACGAAAGATCTCTCAAAAGCATATTGAGTGTGTCTATGATCAGGATAAGGGTTGCATCGTTCATAAAGATGTTGATGAGGATATGCAGGAAGAGCGCTGTCTGAATGATGACGAAATAAAGGAACTGGTCTCGATAGCAAGAACGATCGAACGCCACTATGGCTGCCCTCAGGATATTGAGTGGACTATAGATAAGGAGGACTCATTCCCAGACAACATTTTTATCGTTCAGAGTCGGCCGGAAACTGTTTGGAGTCAGAAGCAGGGTAAGCCACTTCTTGGAGGAAAAAGCGGCTATGACATTATGATGGAAAGGGGGCTGAAGACGATAAAGATGACTTGAATTTCTGTTGTTTCAAAAATTGTAGTTTTTCTATTTTATTCTATGAGGAAATTGTTCGATGAAAGATATGAGAGATTTTATTTCGCAAGGTGAGGAAGCTGGCCTGGTAAAACGGATTACAGCTGAAGTGGACCCCTATCTGGAACTATCTCACATTGCAAAACTGAATGAAGAAGAGCGTGGTCCTGCCCTGCTTTTTGAAAATATCAAAGGTTATAGCTCACCGGTCATCACCAGTGTTTGTACAACTGAAGAACGTCTGGCTTTTATTATGGGTCAGCCACGGGAGTCATCGCTGTTTGATCTGTATGAGGAATGGGCAAAGCGCGGGGATGATTTGACTCCACCGAAATGGGTTGACTCTGCTCCCTGTAAGGAAAATATTCTGTTGGGAGATGATATCGATCTGTATAAATTCCCGATCCCTCACTACTACCCACTTGATGGAGGGCCGTATTATGGAACAGCTCACTTCATCATAACTAAAGACCCTGATTCTGGATGGGTCAATTTGGGAACCTATCGTAGTCAACTGCTTGAAAAAGATAAGATCGGGACTCAGTTCATTAAAGGCAAACATGCCGACATCATGCTGAAGAAATACCAGGCCCGTGGGGAAAAAATGCCAGTTGCCTCTATTTCAGGCTGTGATCCACTCCTCTTTATCCTCGGGGCATCGAGAGTCTCCGCATTTGTTTCAGAATATGATGTTGCCGGGGCACTCCGAGGCCAACCTGTAGAGGTCATCAGAGGAGAAACTGTCGATCTGCCCATTCCGGCCACTGCTGAAATGGTTGTGGAGGGTTTTGTTGATCCTGAAGCCTTCTATGAAGAAGGGCCCTTCGGTGAATATACGGGATACTATTCAGGTGTTGGTACAGACCCAAGAAACTTTATTGAAGTTTCCTGCATGACCCACCGTGATAACCCTATACACCATGGCACAACAGTAGGTCGTGCTGTGACCGATACCCATATGACCATGGCGCTCTCTTATGGGGCCACTCTATGGCAACAGCTTAATACGATGAAAATCCCTGGCCTGAAATCATGCTACTGTCCTCCTGAAGGGTCGGGGCGTTTTTTGGCCATCATTTCAATAACACAGATGTATCCGGGCCATGTAGACCAGGTTTTAACCGCCGCAATTTCAACAGAGATGGGCGCATACGGATTAAAAACGGTCATTGTTGTGGACGAGGATATTGATCCCTGGGATATTCCTCGGGTGATGTATGCCCTTAGTTTCCGCTTCCAGCCGAACCGTTCTCAAGTCATTAAAAGAGGGCGTTCAACCCCACTCGATCCTTCCCTGCCCATTAGTGCACGGGAGATCACCGGGAGACTGTTGATGGATGCCACCATTCCATATGAATGGGAAAAGAAGCCTATACCGATTGAACTCGATCCTGAGATCGTTGATCGGGTTAAATCACGCTGGTCAGAACTTGGCCTTTGACAAGTCGGGGTGCGTCAATGGTGGATCGTGAGATAAAAGGGATTGTCTTCGATATAGACGGTTGTGTTGTTCGAGGGAAGAAAGTAATTCCAGGTGTGCCGGATACACTGACTGAATTACGAAGACGAAAGATCCGTTTTGCATTTCTCACTAATGACAACCAGAACACGCGTCACTTTCTCGCTGAGAAATTGTCGGCCATGGGAATCCCTGCCAACGAAGATGAGGTGTTGACCTCAGCGATTATTGCTGCTCGTGCAGCCCGGGAACTCCATCCAAACAGCAAGATACTTGCTTTTGGTGGAGCCGGTTTGATTGAGGCCTTGAATGATCAGAAGTTGGATCTGGTGGACCATGATCATGCGGAGGAAGCGGAAGTTGTTATAATGGGCAAAGATCCCAATTTTAGCCAACAACGCCTTGCTCTGGCTTGTCAGGCCATCTGGCGTGGCGCCGATTTTATCGCCACAAATTATGACCCAAAAATACCGGTAGAGAGTGGTTTCATTCCTGCATCAGGTCCCTTCATCAAGGCAGTAGCCTACGCTACCGGCAAAGAACCTCTCGTTACTGGAAAACCCTCCGAGTGGTCTGGCGAGATGGCAATGAAGGTGCTTGATGTCTCTCCAGATCAGGGAATGGTTGTTGGTGATAGCTTGCAGCAGGATATTGCAATGGGAAAAGTGGCCGGTCTTTATACTGTCCTGGTGCTCACCGGAGGCAGTACACTCGAAGAGGCGCAGGATGCGCCTGATGAAATCAAGCCTGATCTCATACTTCCAGATGTAAATCATCTGCTTGAACATCTTGGCTGATTTTCCTGAAAAGCTCTACAACTATCTGGGGTCGGGAACTCCAGGGCTGGTCATTACAATTGGAGAAGATGAGTTACCCAATACGGCTTATACCTGGGTAGTGGCCAGCGATCGAAAAACTGCTCGTTTTGCTGTCGATCAACAGAGTAATACCCAGATCAATTTGGAGGGAAACGGCAGATGTGCAATCCAGATAATAGGCCCGGAGAATTTGCTTTACCTGTTAAAAGGACAAGCCCATTTTATCTCTGATCCAATAGAGATGGCGTCCCTGAGCTTATTGATCGCTGAAATGAGTGAAATGCAAATAAAAGATCAATCCTGGAAGGGGGTCAGCGTGACACCATTGGCCTATCAATGGCCGGCAGGGCAGAGTAAGAGAATGGAAAAGATGGAAGATGCACTCTTTGATCAGATGAGAATTGAGTTGCAACCGCATCAGTAGACAAAACTGAATCTAATTTACATATGAGATAGATGAGGTAGGAATGAGAAAATTAGTTATCGGTGTTGCAGGGGCAAGTGGGGTGATTTATGCGATTCGTCTTCTTGAAGTATTGCGTGATGTTTCAGATATTGAAACACATCTGGTGCTCAGTAAGGCGGCACACAAGACAATTGCCTATGAAACGGATTCAACTGCCAAGCAAATTATAGCTTTGGCAGATGTACATCACTCTATTGACAATATTGCTGCATCTATTTCATCTGGTTCCTTCAAGACAATGGGGATGATCGTTGTGCCGTGTTCGATGAAGACTCTTTCCGGCATCGCATCGTCATTCAGTGAAAATCTGCTGTTACGAGCTGCAGATGTCACTCTCAAAGACAGACGGCCTCTTGTTTTGCTTCCTCGCGAGACCCCGCTCCACCTTGGCCATCTTCGGCTGATGGTACAAGTCACAGAGATGGGAGCAATTGTACTGCCGCCGATGCCTGCTTTTTATCATAAGCCAAAAACAGTTGATGATATTGTAAATCAGACCGTCAATAGAACACTTGATATCTTTGGCATTGAGCTTGAGCACGATCTCTTTGACCGTTGGTCAGGCCCCGCTAATCAACAGAGCTGATTAAATAATGAGCCTCCGTGAGAGAGCATTGGATTACTTGCAAGCGCACAAGGTGCTTTCACTGGCGACATTTGGAGATCAAGGGGTTTGGGCCTCACCCCTCTATTATGCCAGTGATGATTTCAGTTTGTATTTTCTCTCTTCGCCCACCACTCGTCACTGCCAGAATATCGAATCTGATCCAAGAGTAGCGGCAACGATCTATGAGGATTATGATGACTGGAAAGAGATCAAAGGGATTCAAATAGAAGGAGAGGTCAAGACTATCACAGGCTCAAAACAATTAAGTGTAATCGCTCGCTATACCGCCAAATTCCCTTTTATTGCAATGCAAAAGCCAACACAGATCAAACAGGCAATGGAAAATATCTGCTGGTACTCACTCACCCCGACTCGTCTTTTTTTTATTGATAATTCAATTCGATTGGGCCATCGAACAGAAGTTCATCTGGATAGCCAGGGGTAGTATGAATTTCTTTGATCCGCAAATAGAGAAACTGACGCGTACTCAGTTACAGGCTCTTCAAATGGAGAAATTGAGTTCCTTGCTTGAATCAATATACGGCAAGAACCAATTCTATACTGCCAAATATGATGATGCGGGAGTACACCCCGGATCCATCAAAGCACTTGATGATCTATCCCGATTGCCGCTTACTACCAAGGCTGAATTAGTAGAGGCCCAACAACAGGATCACCCCTTCGGATTGAACGCAACATTCAATCAGGCCGCCTACACACGTTTTCACCAAACATCCGGGACTACCGGAGAACCATTAAGAGTCGTTGATACCCCGGAATCCTGGGAGTGGTGGGGGCGATGTTGGGGATATGTTTTAAGCGGTGCAGGATTGAGTGACCAAGACCGGATCTTTGTCCCATTTTCATTTGGGCCATTTATCGGTTTTTGGGCAGCCGTAGAGGGCGCAAAACAAATAAAGGCAATGATGATACCCGGAGGAGGAAGAAATTCACTGCAGCGATTGCAGTTATTGAAAGAGCTCGATGTGACGGCCATGTGCTGCACACCTACTTATGCATTGCGGTTGGCAGAAGTGGCGGATGAGGCAGGAATAGATTTAAGCAAAATGCCACTCAAAGCGCTCATCAATGCCGGTGAGCCCGGCGCCAATGTTCCCGCAACCAAAGCCAGGATTCAAACCTTATGGGATGTGAAGTGTTATGACCATGCCGGTGCCTCTGAAATTGGGGCCCATAGTTTTGAGTGTGAGATGCAGCCAAACGGGATACATCTCATTGAGAGCGAGTTTATTGTTGAAGTGCTTGATCCCATTGATTTAAAGCCAGTTCCTTCAGGAGAACAAGGCGAGCTGATAATCACCAACTTGGGTCGCACTGGTTTTCCAGCGATTCGTTACCGCTCAGGTGATTTGGTTCGATTGAATCAGGAGCAATGCAGTTGTGGGAGAACGTTTGCAAGATTTGAGGGTGGGGTCCTGGGCAGGGCTGATGACATGGTGGTAGTGCGAGGTGTGAACATCTATCCAAGTGCTGTAGAGAATCTAATACGGCAATGTCACACAGTCGGGGAGTTTCGGATCACTGTCTCGACTCAATGTGAGATGAAAAGCCTCCAAGTTGAGATCGAACTCAATAAAGAGGCGGAGGATGAAGCTGCTCAAGCGTACGTTACTCAGACAATGCAGAATGAGCTTGGTTTAAGGCCGGAAGTCTTGGTTGTTCCCTTTGGATCACTCCCACGCTTTGAGATGAAGGCAAAACGATTTCATATAAAGGAATAGATTATTGATGTTAATGGCTCAAAAAAAATCGGAAGACCAATGTTTAAGGGTAACCCCGATCAATATGTTAAGGTCTAAGAAGGTTCTTCAACCCTTTGCAGGCCAGATAAAGAGGATGGATGGATTTACTCATTTATCCATAAAAACCTAAAGGAGGTAGTTATGTCTAGCGATACAGTAGGACGTTTTCCAGATCCACATGAATTCCAGGTCCCGAGCGAACTTGCAGGATGGGAAGAGATGTACCCCTCTCATCAGCTTTTTTCAGCTGATCGGGAGGAGTGGGAAAAAAACCAGTTTTGGTTTCAAGACAAGATTCATGCCCCTGAAGCAATTCCACCGCTTGACCATATTTTCCAGGAAGCATGGCAGATCTCACTATCTCAATATACAACACGAGTCTTTTGTATCCCGCCCGCCCAAGGCATTGCGCAGCGAATGGTTGGTTGTTACCTCTACATCTGTGCTATTGCCCCACCCCCAGACGAAGTTCAGGGAGCAAAAGCGGAACGTTTCGGGGCGCGGGTATTTCCAGTATTTCAGAATTATGATGCCCTCTGGGAGAAGTGGTTAGTCAAATTTAAGGCCCTTGGCGAAGAGATGGATAATCTGAAAATACCTAATGAACTGCCAGAGTTCATTCCTGAGGAAGAGGTGTTGCCCGTACCCAAAGGGTGTTATGTCTCATACGACCTGATGGAGGGCTTCGATAAACTCGTCAATATGATGTTTAAGGGTTGGCAGTATCATTTCGAGATGCTGAATCTCTCCTATCTTGCCTATCTGATGTTTACCGATGTTGCCAGGAATCTATTCCCTGGAATAAGCGAAAGTTCGATCGGGAAAATGGTGGCGGGTGCCAATGTGGCCATGTTCCGACCAGAGGAGGAACTCTGCCAACTGGCAAGGCTGGCGCATTCCCAGAATGGCGTGGCCGATATCCTCAAAGGAGAGGGCTCTGCCAATGAGAAAATAGACCAGCTAGGAGAGCTGGCTGAAGGTAAAAGCTGGCTGGAACAGTTTCATAATGCCAAGGAGCCGTGGTTTTATGTCTCCTGCGGCAGTGGCTGGTATCACCATGAAGGAAGTTGGGTCACAAACCTGGAAATTCCCCTTGGTTATATCAAGGGTTACCTGGAACAGCTTGACAATGGTGAAACCATTGAGCGTTCCCTTGAGAAAATCGAAAAGGATCGCGATGAGATCATAGCCGAATATCGCGGCCTGATAAAAACGGATGAAGATAAGAAAACCTTTGATGACACCTACAACAATATCCGCTCTATTTACCGCTACGCAGAAGACCATCTGTTCTGGGTTGAACATTGGTTCCATACAATCTGGTATGCCAAGATTCGAGAAATCGGAGCAGTGCTGGTTAAGATGAACATGCTGGATAATATTGATGATATCTTCATGTTCAATCGCTATGAGATACCAGAGTTATTGACCGAGACGTCAACAGGGTGGGCATTAGGTGTCGATATTCCCATGCGGAGTGCTCACTATAAGGCTACGGTTGATAAGCGTCGTAAAATCCTTGACGCCGCAACGGAGTGGAATGCACAACCCGCCCTGGGAATACCCCCTGAGGAAGTTGCCGAACCATTCACTGTGATGCTCTGGGGCATTACCACTGATCGAGTTCAAGGGTGGTTAAAAGGGGTGGATGCTGCTTCGGGTGATGAAATCTCGGAGATTAGTGGTTTTGCCTCCTCTGCCGGGGTTGTAGAAGGACCCGCAAGAGTGTTGAAACGTCTTAAAGAAATTGTTGATATCCAACCCGGTGAAATTCTTGTCTGTGCCTCAACAAACCCCTCCTGGGCGCCAATTTTTACCAAAATCAAAGGGGCGGTTACTGATATAGGGGGTTTAACAAGCCATGCAGCGATAGTCTGCCGTGAGTATGGTATTCCCTCTGTAACAGGTACCGGGATTGCAACAACAACCATCAAGACAGGTGATAGGGTAAGAGTTGATGGTGATACGGGTGAGGTAACTCTACTCTAAGTGGCGTAAGGTTTACTCAGTTAAACCTGCATGAGGCTGGTGTAATCACCAGCCTCATTGTTGTTGTGTGACTGGAATTAATTGTCTCCAGGGGGTTGATTTACTGAGCTCTGTCACAAGCCAAGTTCACCGGGCAGGTTAAAACATACTTTCCTTATCCTGCACCAGCTGGTAATTTATTTTCTGGGTGAGTCACGTTTATCAATGCCGGGGTTTTAACAGCTTCATAGAAGAGGGTGATGAATATACAAAACCGAATCGATCGGCTCTGCTCCCGGATGCACCAAGCTCCGCAGTACCCCAACCAGGGTGCTGTCCAGTTTGTTGATCTGACAAACAGGGAATCACACTCTGCCTACTTTTCATCTGACGTTGCGAGCGCATTTCTTGGTGGACGTGGGGCAAATATGTATCTGCTCTATAACCTCCTCGATGAGGGTTGTCACCCACTAGACCCGCAGGTTCCGCTTATATTTGGGGCGGGCATTCTCACGGGATTTGTGCCGGGGGCCCCAAGAGGGAATGTCTCCAGCCTCTCGCCCGATAGTCGAGCTATCCTTGATGCCAATGCGGGTGATTTTTTCCCCTCCTTCATGCGCCGTCACGGGATTGATCATCTGGTCTTGTATGGCAAGGCGCCCTCACTGACACTCCTTCATTACAAAGAGGGCTCTTTCTTTTTTGATGATGCCACCCCCTACAGCGGGCTCAACAACCAATCTCTAACCGAACAGATAGAGTCTCACTACCACTGCAAAGAGGGCAAAGACATGGCCCTTGCGCGGATTACTCAAGCGGGTGAAAACCAGGTCCTAACCAGTGGGATCATGGGGGGAGAGAAGTCAATTTGGGCGCGAGGGGGAGGCGGTGCAAAAATGGGGTCAATGCAGTTAAAAGCTCTCCTGATAGAGGGCGATGTTCCCAAACACACGCCGACCGCTCTGTTTCGAAGTAACAACAAGGCAATTGGAAAGAAGATCCTGAGCACCAGTGTAGTGAAGAACGTACTTAAAAAAGTGGGCACTCCCTTTCTCTATAAAGCAAGCCGAACGCTCCATGCCCTCGGTGCTTTGAATAATCAGAAGACCCAGTGGAGCAAAAGCCTGGATGCAGAGAACTTGACTCCCTATAAGAGGGGGATGACAGGATGTTACAAGTGCCCCGTACACTGTCGTATGCTCAATCAGCTTGATGAGGAGGGGGCCGCTCCCGGCACCCTGCTAAAGGGTGATGGTCCTGAATATGTCACTGTCGGCAAGTTTGGGCCCAATCTTGGGATTTCTGATCCTCAAGTGGTGGTCAGACTGAACAACAGGCTGAATGATCTTGGTCTTGATTCAGCCAGTACCGGGGGCGCGCTGGCTTGGGCTTTTGAACTCTATCAGCGAGGCATTATTACTACCCAGGAGACCGGGGGTTTGGTACTTGAGTGGGGTGATGGGGCGTTGGTAGAACAACTCCTGGAGATGACGGCTGCACGCAAGGGCTTCGGTTCGACTATTGCTGAGTCAGGGCGTGCAGTGGAGAAGGGGTGTTATCCTGATGAGGCGCTCGATTACCGGATGGCTGTCAAGGGTCTGTTTCAGTCAGACCCCCACGATTCACGCATCATCAAGGCATTTGCCCTGGGTCTTGCGGTGGCAACACGGGGAATGGATCATCTCAGAAACAGGGTTACACTCGAGATCAATCCGAGAATCAATGATGACCCCGACTATAAAAAGAGTCTCTATGGGGGGATGGTCGACGCCAATCCGGCAAGTTATAACGGCAAGGAATATGCTGTTTCAAAATGTGAACAGGTTTTTGCAGCAGGAGATGCGGCCGGGATGTGTCGGTTTAATACCAAGCTGTTCAACTCTCCGTCGCTGCCCCATTGTGGTGATTTTGCGGTTCAGCTCAAAGAGTTGACCGGACTGCCTTTTACTGAAGAGAGTGTTGAGAGTGCCGGACAGAACATTAATCTCCTTGAGAGGCTGATTAATTTCAGGATAGGGTTGAGAGCCTCTGACGATACTCTTCCTGATCGCTGGTTTAATGAGTCTATCAAGAGTGGTCCCTATGAAGGTGAAAAGATAGAACGTTCTCATTTTGATGATTTAATACAGCGATACTACTCTCTGATTGGGGTTGGCCCGAATGGTATGGTGCTGGCAGACAAACACAGGGAGCTTGCCGAAAAAGTCACAGGCTTCTGGGTTAATGTCCAGTTTCCGGACTCTCTTTTGGGTGGTACCGAGATCCCTTCAGTGTTTGATGAGCCGGTGGAAAACATCGTTGAGCTGAGAGAGAGATTGATTGGCCGTTATCCCATACTCAGAGAGCCGCTTGATGATGAACTGGCACTGGTAGTGGTTAATGGGGAGACTATCTTCTCAGGTGAGAGTGAGCACGCGGTAAAGAGTGGAGACTCAATTGAGTTTGTCCATGCCATTTCAGGCGGTTAACCCGTTGGCCGAGGAGTTGAGTTAACGTAGAAGATGATTTTGTATCAAAATGGATCTCGACAGGAGGATGAGAGAATGCCCCATCAACCCGATAAAAGAAATGCCTGCTCTGGGAGGGGGTTATAAGCTTGCCAGTGTGAGTGAGGAGACAAGAGTAGCGTTGTTATATCGATCAAATTGATTAGAACTGATGATTATCCTCAGAGAGGAGACATAATCTTTGCCCCGGGTAGAGTAGGAGAGGAGTCCGGAGGCGAGTAATTCCCCACTTAAGGGTTGACCGTGGAGGCGCTGAGAAGCACGCAGTCTTCGGAGGTCAGAGTAGGCACGATGGGTGTTGAGATTGCGCATATACTCAGCCACTGAATCACCAAGGGAGTTGAATTTTCTCACATAGTGGCGCGAGCCCTTGTCGCGTCTTTTGGGCGCAAGGCCCAGTTTTGGGTTCCAGGTCCAGATGCCAAAAATATTCCGCGCATCCCGGGCAAAGCGTGAACGACCCCAAGCACTCTCATTGGCGGCTTGGGCAAGTGCGAGATCGACGGGGATGATATCGATACGACTGAGCATCTCCTGACGGAAAGGGATTCCAAGCTGAGGGTCATACTTGACCTTATACTTCTTGGCCAGCACCTTTAAATAACGGATTTGACGCCCGGATAAATCACTTTGTTGGGTTGTTCCTCTAAACAGAACGACCAGGTCTGATCTCTCTTCTGAAATCGCCTGATTGGAGAGAAGGATCAGAGGGAGCAGGATATCGACAAACAGCTGCTTACGCTCCTGATTGGAGATCTCAGCCATATTTGCAGGCATATCCTGGGTATCAATGGGATAGACCTTGATCGCATAGTTATCTTGTTGCTCTTTATTTGTAGTCGTCTGTTCAGCAACGCTATTGTCAGAGCGTCCAAACCAGAAGAGTGAGAAGGCAGAGGCCTGCACAGAGTATAACAACCCTGCGAGGACGATTGCCACAATACCGGTCTTAGGCAGCATTCTTGACCTTGGTGGCCTTTACTGCTTCTTCGGCTTCGTTGATTACCTTGACGTCAGTCAGGGCATCAGACAGCTGAGCACTCGAGCCAGTCCAGTGAACTTTTTCCGGTGAACGCTGGTTGAGTTCACCCACATTCTTGATTGTAGCAACGCTCTTTTCAGCGATCTCAGTAATAAGATTAATAGTTTGATTTTTCATGATTCATATCCTCTTGAATAAATAAAAAAGTGAATTAAGATGACAAACAACGTAACTATTTGTTGCAATGCACCATATGTTGCAATGCACAATATAGAGTTGAACACATGGTGTCAAGTTATTCTTTAATTAAATTCAAGGTTGGTATAAATATCTGATTAATATCAGTGTGTTAAAAATTACAGTCGGGCTCTTTTAGGGTAGGAATGAGGAGTTTGGGGTTAGTTATCTGAGAAAAACGCATTATTCGGGCGGCCGGGGTTCGTGTTTTTGGTTGAAACCCTCATTACAGTGGCAACAACGGCAATAAACATTATAATAACCTAATAAACTAATATTGTCAAACTTATGCAATTAACAAGAATAGTCTTTAATAAAGGTTGTTAATATTTTGTTTTATAACGATTCAGAATACCAGCTTCCATCTGCTTTTGGCTTGATCCAGAGATGGCTGAACCAGAAATAAGCCTTTTTCTGTTGATGCGGAGCAGTGCAGTTGTAGCGGCTGCGGCCTGGGCGAAGAGGCCTGGAGGGTTTTAGAGTGAGCGAGATCAGCCCGGAAGAGGTCTCGGTCCTTATTGAGATAGGGATCTTTCCCTCCCCAGAGGCGAAACAGGCGATCTGCTGGGGATCGAATCGCCCCGGGGTGAGTTTAACCGTCAGCCCAGGCGGGTTGTTATCTTCGCTAACCAGAGGGCTTTTGGAACTCTTCTCAACGACAGGAAGTGGATGAGTGTTGACCTTCATTCTGAATTGGGCCAAATCGGCATATCGGGTGGACATATTGAAGCGACTGATCACCAGAGGGTTGCTGCCAAACCAGGCGGGCCCGGACTGCTGCCCAAAGCCAATCAAACCGAGTTGGCTGATAATTTCCAGCAGTTCAGGGGTGAATTCACCATAGGGATAGGCAAAGAGTCGGGTGGGTCTGCCGACCTCTTCCAAGAGCCGGCTTTCTGCTTCACGAAGATCTGAAACAACCCGCTCTCTCCACTTTTTTGAGCTCTCATCGGCTTGGTGGCGAATCAGGTGGCTGTGGCTGGCACTGTGGTTGGCAAAATCAATCTGGTGATCTGACAGCTCTCTCATTTGATCCCAGGTCATCAGAGCGCCAAATTTTTTATCTATTCCACGTGTGGATACAAAGACAGTGGCGGGGTAGTCGTAGCGGCGCAAAAGTGGGTAAGCGGCCTCATAGATGGAACGATAGGCATCATCAAAGGTGATCGCTGCACACCGTTGTGGGAGGGGCTTTTTTTCAAGAATATGGGTGACGACTGATTCAAGCGAGAGAAGGGTGAAGTCTGTCTCATTAAGGTAGTCCAGGTGGGCTTTGAATAGGGCTGGGGTGACACTGGTAGAGGCGGGAGTCTCGCTGCTGATGTGGTGATATTGAAGTATGACGCAGTGGTCAGCGGCGTGGAGTGGGCCGGTGACAGAGAAAAAGAGCAACAGAGAGCGTGCAAGGGTTTGCAAGGGAAAAAGCAGAGAGTCAGAAATGCCAGATAAGACTGCCCCGAAGAGTTGGAGCCGGGCCCAAGAACTGGTTTGGAAGGATCTCAAGCCCTCCATACTCCGTATTGTCACTGCCAAAGGGTATGTCTATCCCCAGTGAAAATGAGCCGTTCTCGTGGATGCTGTATTCAGCACTCAATGAAGCCAGTCCGCTTGAGTCCGCCAGATTGAAAATTCCAAGAGAGCCGATTGAGAGCAGAGGGGTCAGGCTGGTATTGAGGCCGGCTGAAATATAGTCCTGGCCGAGGGTGAAGAGCTGCCCTCGACCCATTTTGGAGAGCAGTGGTTCGCTTGGATCAAAGATAAGAGCGTAATCTTTCAGCCCCAAACCACTATGGAAGTACTCTGCAAATCCGGTAACCACAGATTCTCCCCATCTCCAGGCGTGTTCGATATTGGCGACCAGTGAGGTATAGGTGGTGTCAAGTTCTGAGATCGTGGTGACCAGGTCAATACGCCATATGGCTTCTCCAATCGGCCCTACCAGGCCAAGGGCCAGTGTGGTATCAAGGTAGTCACGGGCAAGCATGGTGGTGGTCTCCATAATATCACCATAGCCATGCCACTGAACCGCGACTGAGCTCAGGTCACTATCGATGGCATTTGACTCTGTTGAGCGTCTAGGGATAACGACCAACTCAATATCATCACCCTGAGCCAGCAGGTGCTGCACATAGAGCATGTCAACGCCGGGTTTATATCGGGTATCTGTTGAGTTCGGTGCAAATGGGTTAAAGAGGTCGGCAGGCCGGAAGACCCGTCCATTCCCCCATGTCAGAGATTGACGCCCAAGTCGAAAGATGGTGTTGTCCCCCGAATAACTCAGCAAAACTCGATCAAGCCTGTGTTCACTCTTCTCATTGGTTGTTGAACTGAGAGTATTGTCGAGGTCAAACCAGGGAAGCGTCTCTTGTTGGCTATAAGGGTTGGAGACTGAGACTGAGTCTCCATGACGGAGAGAGGCGAGATAGTGGACTGTCCCGCTCCAGGGTCCTTCGGAAAAGCCCTCAATCAGTCGCAGTGAGGCAGAGCGGTTTGATATTGAGGTACGGTCAGGGTAGAGGAAGGAGTTCTCATAAGGTCCGCTTGAACTTCCGTTTAACTGGAGCTCTCCCTTAAGAGGTTCGGTGCTGGCAAGCGCCGCACTCAACTGCAGAGTGAGGAGTGTGCTCCACACCAGTCTTGAAGAGAGTGCCGGTTTAAACATGGCTCTAGACCTAATCCGCCTCTGTCACATCCGTGTCAATTCGTCCATCAACCATTCTAATCCTTCTGCGGGTAAGGTCAATAACGCGCTGATCATGGGTGGCAACAATAAAGGTGATCTGTTTGTTGCGGTTCAGTGACTCCATGAGGTTTAAGAGTTCTTCTGCCGTTGCTGAATCAAGATTTGCTGTGGGTTCATCCGCAAGGATGATAGCCGGCTCACTGACGATCGCCCGGGCCACAGCAACACGTTGCTGTTGTCCGCCTGAAAGCTCGGCGGGGCGTCGATCGCCCAGGCCCTCCAGGCCGACTTCATTAAGAATTGAAAGCGCCTGTTTTCGCCTGATGTCAGGGCTTATCCCCTGAAGCTGCATGATGAATTCAATATTCTCCAATGCGCTCAATACCGGAATCAGGTTGTAGGCTTGAAAGACAAAACCAATTTTATGCAGTCGGAGTTCAGCGAGATCTGCTTTTTTCATCTGGTCTACTCTGGATCCATCAACTGTAATCTCCCCAGAGGTGGGCCTGTCCAGTCCACCGATGAGGTTAAGCAGGGTGGTCTTGCCAGAACCGGATGGCCCTGAGAGACTGACAAACTCACCTTTTGTGACTTCAACTGTGACAGCCTGTACGGCATGCACTTCGACTTCATCCTGACCATAGGTTTTGGTGGCTGCATTACAGTGGACAATGGTAGTCACAGTTTCTCCTCAATAGGACTGGTTGATGGTGGTGACAGGTACTCGGCGGGCTGCTCTCCAGGCGGGCCAGAGACAGGAGAGAATTCCCATAATCCAGACGAAGGATGAGATGGCAAATATGATAATCAGATCAAGTTTGGGATAGAGCACTCTCCCGGAGCCAAAAAGATCGGCCCCTGCCGCAAGAGGACCGAGGTCGAGGCCGTTCGTAAAGGCGTAAATACTCAATATGCTGATCACCATCCCAACAACTACCCCAATCCCCACCATGAAGGCGGCTTCCAGCAGTACCTGGGAGAGAATGAGCCTGGGTTTCATGCCCAGCGCCTGGAGCAGGCCGAATTCTCGGGTACGCTCATAGACGGCCATCAGCAGGGTGTTGACCATCCCAAAGGCGATAATAATAAACATAATGACGGTCCAGACACCGATCATTGCTGCTGACATCTCCTGCATGGTTTGGGCCAAGGGCTGGAGGTCACTCCAGGTGGATACATCAAGATCTGAAAATACCTGCTTTAACCGATCAACCTCGCTCTGGACCTCTTCCGGGTTATAAAGGGTGAAGGCGACCTCATGGACAGCATCTTTGATGTCGAGGAGGGATTGGGCTTTTTGCAGGGTAATGAAGACAAAGCCGAGCTCAATCTCCTCCAAAGAGGCATCAAAGAGTCCAACTACCCTGAGGCCGGATTCTGCTATCTCTCCGCTGCTGTTCTGGCTGAGGATGACCACCCGCTTTCCGATTCGGGTGTGGAGTCGTTCAGCAAGTCGACGGCCAAGAACAATTTCGGCAGTGTGTCCCTCTTTGGGCTGGCGGCCACTTGAGAGTTCATTGCCATAGAAGGAGAGGTCAACCTCTCTGGCGGGGTCAAGGCCTATAAGGGTAATCGGAGCACTCTCTCTCTCGCTTCGGACAATCCCAGGGACACGGACACGACGGTTCCAGGCCTTAATTTGGGGTGATTCCATGGCCTCATCCAGAGAGGCTGGCGGAAGTGAGAAACGATACTCAACACTGGGATCATCGAGATAGCCCTGCTGGTGTATCTGGCCGTGGCCGGTGAGGTTGTTGGTTGCTTCATGGACAACACTCCCCACCCAGGCATCCATAAAAGCGGCGAGGGTGATCATTGACCAGACGCCAACAGCGATCGCGGCAAAGGTAATCAGGGTGCGCCGGCTGTTGCGCCACAAACTTCGCCAGGCGATGGGGATAATCAGGGTTTTTTGTGTCATTGTCTCTCCAGCCCTAGATTTTGCGCATCGCCATTACCGGCTCAAGGCGACGAATACGGAGAATGGGATAGAGGCCGGCCAGAGCGATAGAGAGGCTGATAAAGAGAGGGCCGGCGAAGAGCGTGAACGGGTGGATGATCGGATAGATTGATCCGGACATGCCAAATTCCGCCATCATCTCCTCCATCGCCTCAAAGTAGATTCCCGTCTGGTGGTAGTACTCGGAGATCGCATAGCCAAAGAGCAGGCCGGTCAGCACGCCAAAGAGGATGAGCATCAGGGTCTCTACCCAGACTACCTTTCCAAGGATTGCTGGTTTCATCCCCAGGGCCATCAGCATCCCAAACTCTCGAGTACGCTCAAGGACTGACATCAGCAGGCTATTGAGCAGGCTGAAGGTGACAACGATGATAAGGACAACATAGATCAGCAAAGCGGATGACATATCAAGCAGGATCGCCTGTAAAATAGGGGGCTGGAGTTCAGTCCAGTCAAGGACGACCAGGTTCGAGTCGCTATCGAGGAGAGCGAGGATGTTTTCCTTCTCCTCCTGCAGGGCGATCGCTGAAGCACCCGAGAGGACGATAGAGTGAGCCTGATCCGGGATTGAAAAGGTCTCTTGAAAACGGGTCAGCGGCATTTCAGCAAACCGGCGATCGATTTCGGGAATACCGGACTTAAAGAGGCCAATGATCTGGAGGGAGTCTACCGCCATTGATCCGTTAAGCCCCGTACCCAGCAGGGTGACAGCATCTCCCACTTTGAGCCCAAGGTTTTGTGCCAGACGTTGGCCAAGAATGATCTCGTTATCAGCCCCCTGGGAGAAAAAACGACCTTCGACGATCTTCTTGGGAACTGTGGAGAGTCCGGGTTCATGCTCGGGTTGAACGCCAATAATCATCGCCCCAAAGCTACGGGTCGGTGAACTCAGCAGCCCGAACCCGTTCGCCCGCCCCCCTGCATGTTTGACTTTAGGGTTTTGGATGATTTTGCTAAGGAGGTTATTGGGATTGTCTATCGTCTTGCGGATAGAGGGATCCTTTTTATAGCCCTTGACCTGTATCTGGAGATGGCCGTCAAAGAGGGCCATCGAACTCTCGATCATGCCGAGATAGCCGCCAAACTGGAAGGAGAGCATGAAGACCATCAAAGTGGTGGTCAGAGCGATGGCCAGTGTGCTCAGAATGGTCCGGCGGGGTTGACGCCAAAGATTGCGCCTTGCCAGGGCAAAGATCATGGTGCCGACCAGGGTCTTGGGTTGCGAAGATTGGATAGGGTAAAGAGATAACCGGGCAGAGGAATATCAAATCCCCCTTCATGAACTCGTATTTGAGTCCAATGGTCTTCCTCTTCAAGACTGATCATGCGCATCTCAACAGGGTAGAGCCGTCCACCGAGTAAAGATATGTCGGTAGTGACCATACGTTTTACCGGCACCATATCCTGATCATAGAAGGTCTGCTCAAGAATAATGAAGTCTTCACGGATAACAATCGTTTGCTTTCCCCACACTACCGGGGATTCGGCCTTGGGAATGGATTCAATGGTATAGAGAGTATGTCCATCCTGGTTTGAGATGTCGGTGACAAGATGATCAAAGTTCTGAATGATCTTATCTGATCGAGAGAGGTCGTTATAAGAGAAATCAGATCCCATCCAGGATTGGGACAGCATGCTTGCCGGCAGTTTGATCACCTGATTGATCTTTGGGGTAAAGATCCACATCCCCTTGTCTAAAGTGAGGGTGGCATTGCCCGCATCCTTTGAGGGTGCTGTGAAGCGGCCAAGGAAATCTTTCTTTCCCCGGGTCCAGGTCTGGAGTGTGAGTGAGCGCTCCCAGTCAGGACGGTGGACCACCATCTCGGTGACGGAGTAGGAGTAGTCGGAGCGCCATTGGTCGAGGGTGCCCTCAATCAGTTGCAGCGCCTTCTCTTCATTTGCTTGTGCGATAGAGGTAAAGCAGAAGAGGGCCAGAAAAATCAGGGCATAGAATCGATTTTCGAAAAAGCGTCTATACCACGCAGCAGAGAACCTGTTCATCAGTAAATTGTATATCAACGGCGGTTAAAACAAAATTAACAAGTGAAGCAAGGGTGTTCGACTATCTTCCTTCTGGTTGCCGACGCCAGAGAGCAGTCGGCAGAGAGAGCAGAATAATCAGAGAGGGTTACTCTTCCCTATGACACTTTCCATTGATGCAGGAACAACTCTCGCCGCACCCCTCGCCCTCTTCTTTGTGAATACCAAGTTCTGGGTGGCGCTTTGAGAAGTTGCGTGTGATCGACTGCACCATCAGCCATGCAAACAACAGGACGAGGATGATTAAAGCAGCAGTGATCACTTTTAACATAGGTTAACTCCCGAGCCCGGCAAAACCCATGAACGAGAGCGAGAGCAGGCCGGCGAGCATAAGGCTGAGGACGGCCCCCTGGCTGACATCGGGAACAAAAGAGAGATCAAGGCGTTCCCGCAGCCCAGCCATCAGCATAATGGCAAGGGCGAACCCACCGCCAGCGCCCAGACTGTAGACCAGAGATTGAAGAAATGAGTAGTCGCGGAAAGTCTGGAAGAGGGCTAGTCCAAGAATGGCGCAGTTGGTGGTGATCAGGGGAAGAAATATCCCCAGCGCCCTAAAGAGGGTAGGGCTGAATTTTTTCATCACCATCTCAACCAGTTGCACCGCAGAGGCGATGACCGCAATGTAGGCGATCAGCCTGAGGTACTCCATGTCGAGTGCTACCAGCAGAATATTGAGACCAAAGGCACACAGTGAACTGACAAACATGACAAAGGTGGTGGCCAGTCCCATATTCCAGGCAGTATTGAGTTTCGCCGATACGCCGAGGAAGGGACAGATTCCAAGGAAGAGGCTGAGCACAAAATTATTGATAATGAGTGCATTGAGAAAGATAAATGTCAGGGAGTCAGTGCTCATGGTAACCCGCCTCCTTCTCTTGAGATGTTGGTTTCCCTTCCTTGCGCAAGCGCATCCAGGAGAAGAGGAGCAACCAGGTTCCAAGCACAAAGAAACCGCCCGGCGGAAGTATCATGATTGCCCAGGGTTGGAACGAGTCGCCGAAGATATTGATGCCGAAGAGGGCGCCGCTTCCAAGAAGTTCACGAACCAGCCCCAGACAGAGCAGAGCGATAGTAAAGCCAAGACCCGTTCCCAGCGCGTTGATGATGGCTTTCGAAGGGCGGTGCTTTGAAGCATAGGATTCTGCCCGGCCCAGGATAATGCAGTTGACCACGATCAGTTGAATAAAGGCACCCAGTGCCCGGTAGAGTTCGAGACTGATCGCCTGTATGACGTAGTCGACGATGGTAACAAAAGTGGCGATGATGACAATATAGGTGGCGATGCGCACCTGTTTTGGAATTCGATGGCGCAACAGAGAGACCAGAATACTGGAGCATACCAGGACGAAGGTGGTGGCAATGCCCATGGCGAGGGCATTGGCCCCTGAGTTGGTAACGGCCAGAACCGGACACATTCCAAGGAGCATCACGAAGACGGGGTTCTCTTCCCAGATGCCACGGGTAAAGGTCTCGAGGGTGATCGGCTTATTGGGATGCAGATCGACCATTATGATTCTTCCTGAGTCAGTTTTTGCAGTTGTTGCATAATCAGTGGGAATGTTTTTTGGGCACTGTTGTTTAACATCCGCCCGATTGCCTTTGAGGAGACGGTTGCACCTGAAATGGCATCAATCTCCCATGGGTTTGATTTCTTGCCATGCTTAACGGTGACAATCTCGTTATTGAGTCGTTCTCCGGTGGCATTGAGTCGGCCATCAAGCGCTTCAAAGTTGACAAGAAATTCGGGATCAGTCTCAATTTTATCTCCAAGCCCGGGCGTCTCCTTGCTTTCAAGAACTGTGATTCCGGTAATACAGCTGCACTTTGGTGAGTAGCCGTAGAGTATTCTTATAATATCCTGATAGCCCTGTGCTGATGCCTCTAGAGCGACACCTGTGAGCTTCCCTGATAGATCATATCCCGCGTAGACTCTTGGGCCGTCCGTCTGCTGGTCATCAATCCGTTCAAGCCCTTCTGCAGTGAGTGCAAAGTTGATTCTCGAACGCGCTCCGGGGAGGACGGTAAAGATGGCACGTTCAAGCGCTATCCGGCGGTTTTCCAAAATGGCCGGCAGAGTGAGCTGATAGACAAGAACAACCAGTACGCCTGAGATCAGGGCAACAACACCAAGGGTTGCTATCAGTGAGAGCGCTGACGGCTGGGTAGAGTGTGGGGAGGGTGAATTCACGATTCCTCTTTTTGCCGACGATTGAACAGCGATCTTCGCTCTTTACCATAGGCTCTTGGCTGGGTAAGCGATGCAATGAGAGGGGAGGCGGCATTACCCAGCAGAATCGCATACATAATGCCTTCAGGGAGGCCACCGAAGAAGCGGATAGTGACGGTGAGCACTCCTATCAGAATGGCATAACTCCACACCCCCAGAGGAGTAAGCGGTGAAGCCACCATGTCTGTGGCCATAAAGATAGCGCCGAGCATCATTCCGCCTGAAAGAAGAGTAAACAGTGGGGGGGGATAGAGATCGGGGTTGATCAGATAGAAGAGTGCGCTAAAAAGGGCAGAAGAGAGAAGGATGCCGACAGGAATACGCCAGTCAAGCATTTTTCGAAAAGCAAGATAGAGGCCGCAGGCCATGATCAACAGCGCAGAGGACTCTCCTGCCGAACCTGAGGTCATTCCCATCAGTAGGTCTATCGTGCTGGTCTGGATCTGTTCAAATTTTTGGAGTGCAAGGGGTGTGGCGCCAGTGAAACCGTCAATGGCATTGGCGTTGATCCACTCTGCGGGAGAGATGGGCTTGAGAAAAGGCAGGGTCAAAGTGGAGGGGACAAACTCACTAAACCGGCCGGGGATGAATGCAGGGGTCCAGGTGGTGATGGCTACAGGAAATGCAGCCTGGACAAAGGCACGGCCTACCAGTGCCGGGTTGAGGATGTTGTATCCCAGGCCGCCAAAGATGACTTTACCCAGTGCGATGGCAATAAACCCGGCAACGGCTGCCATCCAGAGTGGAAAACCCGGGGGCAGGGTGAGGGCGAGGAGAAGGCCTGTAATCACCGCACTGAAGTCATGCAGTGATGAAGCCCGGTCGCTCACTCTCATAAAGAGATGTTCAGTGGCAAGGCAACTGGCTGTGGTAACAACAATAAGCGCAAGCGCACTCAAACCAAACTGATAGATGCCAAACAGCGAGATTGGCACAAGGGCATAGACCACATTACGCATGATTTGAGAGACACTCGGCGCATAGTGAATATGGGGAGAAGTGCGTATCTCAACACGAGCATTTAGGCGTTTTTTCATGCGGTTATCAGCTGTTCACGATTGATGGCTTTGGCAATTCTAAAGTACTGTACCAGTGGGATGGAGGAGGGGCAGACATAACTGCAGCAACCGCATTCAAAACAGTCATTCAGATGAAACTCCTCTTCCATCGCCTGGTATTGACGTTTGGCCGCCAGAAGACCAAGTTGTGACGGATTGAGCTTTAGAGGACAGGCCTGGAGACATCTGCCACATTTTATACAGGGGTCTGCATTTTTTGGGTGCTCATCTATCTTGCGCTCTTCAGCGAGGACAATAATCCCCCCCACTGCTTTTGTCACCGGGACATCGAGCGAGGCCACTGAGGAGCCCATCATTGGACCACCGAGTATAAGGTGGTTGGCCGTTCCGGAGAATCCAACGTAGTCAAGAAGCTGGCGAATGGGGGTGCCCAGAGGAGTGAGATAGTTGCCCGGTTTTTTAACACCCGGCCCGGTTACGGTCACCACACGTTCAATCAGGCCCCGCCTTAACGGCATGAGTGTGCCCAGTTGGGCGAGGGTAGCTACGTTATGGACAATCACCCCAACCTGATAGGGAAACCCTCCGGAGGGGACCTCGCGACCGGTCAACGTGGTTATCAGCATTTTTTCAGATCCCTGGGGATATTTTGTTTCGAGCAGCCTTGCTGAAATTGGGCTCTTGTCAGGGAGTCGCATCTTGATCGCATGGAAGGCGTCTCCTTTATTGTTCTCAAGGCCGATGATCGCCTGTTTTGCCCCTGATAACTTCATCACAAGCTGAATGCCGGAGATTATCTCATCGGCGTGTTCGATCATTAAACGGTGGTCCGCAGTGAGGAAGGGTTCACACTCACAGCCATTGGCGATTACGGTATCGATAATCGTCCCCGGAGGAGTCGCGAGTTTGACGTGGAGGGGGAAGGCAGCCCCTCCAAGACCAACAATACCGGTATCCTGGACGGCTGTGATCAACTCATTTCTATCGAGCCGGCTATAATCCTGCGGCGCCCCATAGAGCACTTTCTGCCCCGCTCCAGGATGGGGCCGAACAATAATGCTTTTGGTTTTGGGACCTTTAGCCGTCGGTGTGAGTTCAATCCCGGCAATAACACCGGTTACCGGTGAGTGCATCGGAACGGAGACAAATCCACTCGCTTTAGCAATGGGCTCACCCCTGACAACCTCCTGCCCCCTATGGACAATGGGTTCGGCCGGTGCCCCGATGTGCTGTGAGAGAGGAATAATCAACTCATCAGCAAAAGGGAGCCGTTTTATCGGCAGCCTGTTGGTGAACTTATTCCCTGGCGGGTGTATGCCGTGTGGAAAACTGTTGCGCCACGCCCGGTGAATAAGTCCTGCCAATGCAATTCTCCAATAACTTAAATTTTCTATCGACTACTGAAATTTTGCGGCTCGTTTGATCAATTTATCAACACCTTTTTCAACCGAATTGAAGGGTGTTCCAGGATGAATACAGCCAGCAGTACATTTTTCTGCAGCACGAACAATATCTTTATAGGAGCCACCCTGTGGATCAAGAACATAGGCAAGGTTCTGATCATCATAGGAGAAGATTTTGGGGTTGATGTCAATACACTCATCACAAGTGGTGCATTCTGATGTTTCAATCCAGACGGGTTCAAATCCAGTATCTGTTGAAGCGGGTGTCGAACCGTTCAATCCAGAACTCGTAGAACCGGCCACGCCCTCTGCAAGGGCGGCTGAGAGTTGTGATGCGTTCCCATTGGCGGTCATGGCAACAAGGCCTGATGAAATTTTTTCGATCATCTCCATCCTGACCGTATTGGCAATCTGATCGGCATCTACAGCTTCATTGATCCCAGAGATCGATTTGAGCTGTCGCCAGAAATGCCGTCGTTCCTCTGTGGAGGCGACCAGTTCAGCAGAAGGGACAACTCGCACCAGTTCATTTTTCTTCCCTATGGTCCAGATATAGGGGATAAGGTCTTCCCGGTCATCACTCTCCAGATCAAGAAAATCAACCAGTGGGATCATGTTCTCGTCATCCCAGGTCTCTTTCGGGGGGATACGAAACTGTTTTCTGAACCGACCTTCGGTGACCGCAAAATCAGCAAAGGTGAAGGGGAGTTCCAGCTTCTGCTCGGAACCTTCTTCTTCCTTATAGGTGAGGGAATAGACCGGCCAATCATCATCTAAGGCCGGGTTGCCCTCTAGATCAATACACTCCTCCCAGGTCTCACCACTATCAGGATCAAACCGAAGGAGTGGATAGGCCCTCGATTCAACAGCCATTTTGCTCTGCAACTCTGATGCATCATCACCAACGCCGTGTTCGGGCTGGCAGACGGAATAGATATTGAATAGCGCGGGGCGACGTGAATTGAGGCCATCGATATAGCCTTCAAGAAGATGGGTGATATTGGAGATCGATCCTTGTAGTACGTAGGATGTTCGATGGGCCATGCCAATCAGTGACATCTCCTTGCGGATCTCCTCTTTACCGTGTTGGGCAGAGCCATAAGGGGTCATGTCGGCAACCTGACTGATGAATCCTGAAGTACAGGCCTGGCCGCCGGTATTGGAGTAGACCTGGGTATCGAGTACCAGAACCTTGATTGGCATTCCTGACATCATCATCCTCGAGAGATTTTGAAATCCGATGTCATACATTGCACCATCACCGCCGATAGAGACCACTGGCGGGCAGAGGAGGAACTCCTCTTCGGAGAACTGGCGCCAGTCAAACATGGTGAAAAAGGGATCATGCTCTTTGGGGTTATATTTTCCTTCGAGTTCAAGTTCGGCCATCCGGATGGCCTTGAACCCTTCTGCCATCTTGACCATGTGTCCTTCAAAAAGACCCATCGCAACCGAGGGTGAATCCTGAAAGAGATGGCTGGTCCAGGGGAAAGGATAGGGGTTATAGGGGAAGGTGGATCCCCAGACAGAGGTGCAACCGGTAGCATTGACAATACCCATCGCAGAACGACCCTGATTGGTGTTGCCATCGGTATAGAGCCAGCGCAGGTGTTTGAGTGTATTCAAAAGCTGAGTGACCCACTGAACCCACTCACTGTCAAGCGGCTGACTGCTGTCGTGTTCCAGTGCAGAAGAGAGCTCGGAGAGGGTGAGGTCTGACTCCTGGTGATTGCTGATCACTCCCTGGATGGTCTCCGTATCTCCAAGATCCATCCCTTTGGCCATCTGCAGACGGATATGGTTGTCGAGGCGATTGATCAAATCATCAATTTTATCGATATGATTGCGAACGCGCGGTTGCATCAAAGTGGTCATGGTAGCGGTAAAGAGATGGATGACGGTTTTTTCACCGCAACCCAGACACGCTCCATCCCCGCATATCATCGAGTCGTAAGCCTGTTTATTCAGGAGCAGTGTCTCCAGTGCACCGATCTTCTCATCAAGATCATCGATGCGGCTGAATTGGGGTGAGGTAGTGGGAAGGTCAAGCCAGTACTCCCAGTTCTTTTTCAGGGAGGCAACCGCATCCTCAGTTTGGGTAACGGTAACCAGTGCGTCATCATCACAGACGGAGACACACTCCATACACCCTTTACAGGTGTAGGGGTTGACGGTGATTGAAAAGAGTCCCCCACTGCCCTTGCCCCGTTTTTCAAGGACAGACCAGTAGGGTTTGGTGATTGAGAACTGGAAGTCAACGAGTTGATCGCGAAACTGATTAAACTCCTGTTCCAGCAGTTGTTTGTCCTCAACTTCAAGTACCGTCTCGTTGAGAGTGACGTCAATCGCCTGGTCGATGGAGGCTCTTACCGGTGTCCCGGGGCCATCCTCTTCACTAATTAGAGTTCGGAGTTTTTTCTCAACAGTACGCAGTCCACGACGAAGATGTTTGGTGGTTACCCCCTGGCGTTCAACCCGGCGGACAGTCGTCTCAAAGACCTCACTGACAGTATTGACCAGTCCCGGAATAGCACTGTCCGGACAAACGGTATAACAGTCACCACAGGCGGTGCAGTTATCGGCAATCCATTCGGGGTATTCGAAGCGGATCTGAGTCATGTCTCTGAATACACCCGTTGCCGCTGGCACCAGGCTGAGGCCGATGTGGGGATCAACAAGGTTGTCGCTTCCTTTGCCGCGAGAGTAGAAGTTTCCGGTCTGTTCCCAGAAGCGGTGAATGTCAGTACGCACTTCACTGCTTGTGGGTTGTTGCCTGAGCAGAATGGGCATGGCTGGAATCACCCGGAGCTCATCACCCTCTGGCAGGATCACCGGCTTGTCGGTGATCTCCCGGGTCTCATCAAAGCCTCGAGTCACAACCCGCATATTGTCTTCAACAATCGTTCGTCCCTTGGTTCCGAATTTGCTCTCCATCTGGTTGCGAATCGCCTGAAAGAGGGATTTGCGGTTGAGGTTGGCGGATTCCATGACCTTTGATGCAGCGAAAAAGGCCCCTTGAAAGGCGTTACCTTGCATGCGGAATTGAAGTTCAATATCAGACGCCTCTTCTCTGGCAATCTTGAAGGCATCCACAAAGAAGACCCTGATCTCATTATCAGTAATATACTGCCTGGCCGAGAAGGGGAGGGAGCGCCAGAGGAGATCGGCATCATCCGTATCACTCTGGATAATAAAGACTCCACCTTTGGTAAGACCGTTAAGGGGGTTGGAGTGCTTAAAGACATTGGGGTCTGGTGAGAGCACCACATCAACATAGATGTATTCACTATTGACCCGAATGGGTTCGGGTGCAGCAGAGAGATAGTAGGTCGTTGGTTGTCCTTTCTTCTCTGAGCCGTATTTTGGGTTGGCCTTGATGTGGTAGTCGAGGAGTTCATAGAGCGTCAGTGCCAAATTCTTGCCAGTGGTAATGGCGCCCCATCCTCCTACTGAATGGAGGCGAACGGTTATGCATCCTTCAGGCATAAGGTTGGGGTTTTCACTCCCCTTGAGGGAGAGTGAGCCTATTTCGGGATAGGCCTCACGCAATTGATCCTGATAGATCTCCTGTTTGGGTGTATCGGGATCCTTGCTCAGAAAGTCGACCGAGAGATAGAAGAATTTCTTTTTTTCACCATCAGGAAGCATATTCTCCACCGCACCAATTATCCCTTCAGGCTGGAGATCACGACTGCCCAATCCAAAAGAGGCAGAGTAGAGGGGCGGCATATCCCCAGGTTTGTTAAATGCCGGATAGGCGGGATGGGGGAGAGACTCCCTGCGGTCTACAAAATTTTCAGTGCACTTTGCCAGACTTGCCCGAATTTCACGAATCAGTGGCAGATCTTCAGCCAGCGGCTGGTCGGTTCGCTCAAGGACAACAACCCCTTTACGACCCTTAAGGAGTGTACCGACAAGCTCTCCCGGGAAGGGGCGAAACATAGTGATGTTGATGACACCAATTTTGAGTTTTCGGGTCTTTCTAAGGTAGTCGGCCACCGCTTCTGCAGTACAGAGAACGCTGCCCTGGGCGACGATCAGATAGTCCGCATCATCGGTTCGATAAGAGGAGACTCGCTGGTATTGCCTTCCGGTGAGCTGATAGAACGCTTCCATCGCCTCTTCGGTGATCTCTGTAAGGTGGTCAAAGAAGAAAGGGCGTTGGGCCGCCACTGCCTGCATATAGGCATCCTGGTTCTGTACTGTTCCGGACTGCAGTGGGTTATCGACATCCCAGACAGTGGGTATGCGACGGCGTTGTGGGCCATAGACCAGGCGCTGGGCCGGTGTGGGGGTCTCAATAATGTCCTCAGGTCTTCCAAGGAAGGTGTCGATGAGCGCTCTTTCAGGAAGGAGGAGAGACTCAATCAGATGGGTGGTCAAAAAGCCATCCTGGCCGACAATGCCGGGGGTCAGGGCGTGTTCAGCGATTTTGTGGGCGATAATGTTGAGGTCGCAGGCCTCCTGGGCGCTCTTGGCCATCACCTGAAAGAAGCCGGTGTCGTCTACAGCATGGTAGTCGTCATGGCCGGCATGGACATTGAGGCTCGCCTTGGTGATCGCCCGGCAACCCACATTGAGAATATAGGGGAGACGCTTGCCCACAGCCGCATAGAGAGACTCATGCATATAGGCGATACCCTGGCCTGAAGAGAAGTTGGTGGCTCTGAGACCGGTCATCGAGAGACCGGCTGTTACCGCGGCCGCCGCATGCTCGCCCTCAGGCTCGATAAAGATCAGGGGGCGACCGGAAATATTGATATGGCCTTTGCTGCGCTCTTCTGCCCAATACTCGCCCATCTGGGTTGATGGGGTGATGGGATAGGCGCCAGCACCATCCGTAGATTCTCGCTCACACATAATGACGGCTGTATTCCCGTCCATAGCCTGTTTAACACCTGGAAAGGGGAAGGTTTTGCTGGCTTTTTTCATCATCATATCTGGTGTGTCCTTTTACAAAATCAACCCTGATAAAAAAACAAACTGACAAGCGTGTCTGAAACGGCACTCGGTGCAGGGTAAATCTTGGATATTTCCTATGTATTAATCAAACCAATTATTTCAATTCTTATGATTAAATTATGCAATACTATATAATGAGGTGGGTGCCTTGAGCGTTCATTGCAAGGGGTTATCTGATAACGGGCATCGGCTCTTTTCGAATTACCCGTTTTGCCATATTTCCCTTGACGACCCCTTTACGGCTATCAAGCCAGACAATGGCCCCCGTTGGGCAGCGTTCAATAGCTATTTTCGAGGCCAGGTCATTTTTTTCATAATCGATTTGGGCCAGATTGGCCTGAATGGTGATCAACCCTTCAGGGGCATCGGCGGCGCATCGACTGCAGGCATTGCAGACGACTTCACATTCCGCTTCCGCCGCATCGCAGGTATCCTCGTTTTTACACGCGATCCAGAGGCGATGGCTGACAGGTTGAAGGGAGAAGAGTTCCTTGGGGCAGACTTCGACACAGTCATTGCAGGCGGTACATTTGAGTGGATCCACCATTGGTAGTGAGAATTTGTTCATTTCAATGGCGCCAAAATCACATACATCCATGCAGTCACCAAAGCCAAGACAACCCCATGTGCACCCCTTACCACCTCCAGAGACAAGATTGGCGGCCCGACAGGTCTCCATCCCCTGATAGTTTGCACGGGTATAGGAAACGTGAGTTCCGCCGGAACAGGCAAGGCGGGCTACATATTTTTCATGTTCTCCTACCTCAACACCGAGAAAATCAGCGATAGTGTGGGTCATCTCATTGGAATTTACGGTGCATTTCCCCGGATCGGTATCACCTTTGACCATTGCTTCAGCAAAGGGTCGGCACCCAGGAGTGCCACACGCCCCGCAATTGGCGTGAGGGAGCATATCCTCCACCTCCTCAATTCGAGGATCTTCGTAGACATAGAGTTTGCGGTTTGCAATCGCCAGAATACCAGCCAGCACCACACCCAGGGTGGCAAGAAGGCTGCCTGCAATAGCAATGTTAATCAGACTGTCCATAATTTTCTGCGTTAGGGCTTCTACTTGGCTAATTTTTTGGGCTACACTAGTATTTATCAATGTAATTATTTCAATGAAAATGATTAAAAAGGACAATACATGATCAGAAGAACCCTTTTTGCTGCACCCACTCTATTATGGGTGGGCTGTTACCTGCTACTCGGGGGGTGTACTCCTACCACCCAAGAATTTACTCGAGCCGTTATCGAAGGCAAAACCATGGGCACCTACTATAAGGTGGTTCTCTCAGTTGAGGAGGGAAGAGAGGTCGGACCTTCACTTAAAGAGGGGATCGATGCTGTGCTTGAAAAGGTCAATGACCAGATGTCGACCTACAGAAAAGAGTCTGAGCTCTCCCGCTTCAACCGCTCTCAATCCACCGAGTGGATAACGGTCTCGGAGGATCTGGTAGACGTCGCTGATGCAGCGGCAAAGATCAGTGAACTCAGCCACGGTGCTTTTGATGTGACGGTGGGTCCTCTGGTCAATCTCTGGGGTTTTGGACCGGTAAAAAAGAAGGACTTTATCCCCAGCGACCAGGAGATTGAAGAGGCAAAAAAGAGGGTGGGCTACCAACAGCTCTCAACCCGGAAGGTGGACCCGGCATTGCGCAAGAGCAGCCCAGGGCTCTATGTTGATCTCTCGGCGATTGCCAAGGGTTTTGGTGTCGACATGGTGGGTGAGCTTCTTGAATCAGAGGGATTTAACCACTACCTCGTCGATATCGGCGGTGATATGAAAGCGGTGGGCAACAACCCCGATGGACAGGGGTGGCGGATTGGCATTGAACGCCCCGACGCAGAGGGGAGAGAGATTGAGAAACTGATTGAAGTGAAAAATTTCGGTGTTGCCACATCGGGCGACTATCGCAACTATTTTGAGCGCGATGGCCAACGCTACTCACACACCATCAATTCCGTGACGGGCAGGCCGATCACCCATCGACTCGCATCGGTAACCGTCGTCGCACCTACGGCCACAGAGGCCGATGGAATGGCGACCGCGATCATGGCGCTTGGCCCTGAACAGGGGCTTAAACTTGCCAAAGAGCAGGGACTCGGTGTCTTTTTGCTGGTAAGGGAGGGAGAAGGCTTTAGCGAGAGTATGAGCCCCGGTTTTGAGCAGTTTCAAACAGAGTAGTCGAGCCAAAACACGCTCTCTGGTGCAATAGTTGGCAACTGTTGATACCCGTCCTGCCCCACTCAGCTGGGTTGGCGCCATGCCGGCGCTATTTGTTCTCTTGTGGAGCACCGGTTTTATTGGTGCAAAGCTGGGGCTCCCCTATGCAGAGCCCTTTACCTTTCTGCTGGTTCGATTTACCACTCTTGCCGTCATCCTGGTGCTGGCCAGTCTAATCCTCCGGGCACCGTGGCCAAAGAACCGGGCTGAGGTGTTCCACCTGATGGTTTCCGGTCTTCTGGTTCATGGGGTCTATCTCGGGGCCGTCTTCTACTCAATCAGTATTGGACTCTCCACCGGGATAACGGCCCTCATTGTGGGGATGCAACCCCTGCTGACCGCCCTTGTTGCCAGATCCTACCTGGGAGAGCAGATAAGCCCAAAACAGTGGACTGGACTGATTCTTGGATTTTGTGGAATTGTTCTCGTGGTAACCCGAAAAATAGCCTTCAATTCACTTGAGGGTGTTGGCGTTGTTTCTGCCGCTATCGCCCTTGTTGGCATCACCCTTGGGGTGCTCTACCAGAAGAGGCACTGTAGTGGCATGGACCTGCGCAGTGGTTCTGCCATTCAGTTTATTCCCTGTGTCGGACTGATGGCGATTTTGGCATCACAATTTGAATCGATGGAGATCACCTGGACTGGGCAGTTTTTCTTCGCCCTGGTGTGGCTGGTTATGGTCCTCTCCCTGGGAGCAATAACACTGCTCTATATCCTCATCCACCGTGGTGCGGCCACACAAGTGGCCAGTCTCTTCTATCTGTTCCCTCCCGTTGTCGCCGTTCTTGGTTATTTTCTCTTTGGTGAAGAACTCGGATGGGTCGCCATTATTGGCATGTCAGTTGCTGTCCTTGGCGTAGCACTGGTGACCAATGATGGCGAGAAGCAACCTCAATATAGTCGTTGAGGGGCAATCCTCACTGAGCCCGGTCTGATACCTGTTTTCTGGTTGGCACTCAGATATTGAAAAAGAGGCTAGGCTGGGTAAATACAGGATCCACAGGTGACTCGCAAGAGCATCAATTTATCTGGTCTTCAACTGAAGTCATCTTCCCGGGGCGCTATTTCATGGATTGAGATCCCTTAAGCTCCAACTCTTTCGATATCGGTAGCAACCACCTTGTACTCCGGGCAGAGCGTCTGGTGGTCAGCCACATCACTGGTCAGGTGGTTGACGTTTTTTTCCGGGAAATGAAATGTGGTGAAGAGAATTCCGGGCTTAATGGTTGATGAAACAGAGGCGGAGAGTTCTACCTCTCCACGGGCCGATTTGAGCCTCACCCGATCACCTTCCTCAATGCCCCGACTCCTTGCATCTTCAGTGTTAATCAGGAGAGCATCCTCTCCCATGATCTCCACATTATGGGTGCGGCGGGTCATGGTCCCTGAGTTGTAGTGGACCAGATCACGACTGGTGGTGAGGATGAACGGGTAGTGATCACTGTGTTCAACCAGTTCCAGGGTATCTTCAAAGTCGAAATGGCCGAGAATCCCCTTGCCGTGTTTGAAGGTTTCGGTATGAAGGATCCGGGTCTCTGAGCCATCGCTTTTTACCGGCCACTGCTTGCCATAATCACCCAGCCCCTCCCAACTCACACCAGCCAGGAAGGGGACCACCCGGGAGATCTCCCCAAGGAGAACTGCCGGATCATAGTCGGGTTGTGGGTAGCCCATCTGATTCATGATATCGATGATGATCTGGCCATCGGGTTGAGATCCGGGAAGGGGATCGACGGAGGCATTGACTCGCTGAACTCGACGCTCTCCATTGGTGAATGTACCGCTCTTTTCGAAAGAGGAGGTGCCCGGCAGCACCACATCGGCTCGTTTGGCTGTCTCGGTCAGGAAAAGCTCCTGAACGATTAGGAAATCAAGGTTGTCGACCGCTTTTTTAACCCGGTCCGTATTGGGTTCGGTCTGGATGATATCTTCGCCCATCACCCAGAGGGCTTTGAGTCGGTTGTCGAGGGCAGCCTCATACATCTGGGGTATTTTCAATCCCGGAGTGGCAGACAGCGGTGAGTGGTAGAAGGTCTCGTAGTGGGCCCTGTTCTCCTCGACCGAGAGATCCAGGTAGCCGGCCCCCTGATGGGGCTGACAGCCCATGTCCGCAGCACCCTGAACGTTGTTCTGCCCCCGAAGCGGATTAACACCTGCCCCTTGTCGGCCGAGGTTGCCGGTGATCATGGCCAGGTTGGAGATCAGCCTCACAGTGGGTGTTCCCTGGCTGTGTTCGGTCACTCCAAGGCCGTGAAAGGACATCGCCCTTTTTGCTCTGCCATAGGCATGAGCGGCCGCTTCAACCACACCGGCCGGAACACCGGTGATTTTGGCCAGCCGGTTGATATCAAGTTGTCGAACGTTGTCGCCCAGCTCTTGATAACCATGACAACGGCGGGCAACAAAGTCATGATCGACCAGGTCAGCTTCAATAATGAAAAAGAGCATCATATTGAGCAGGGCGATGTTGGTTCCGGGGCGCAGTTGGAGATGGTGGTCAGCCAGTTGCGCCAGGCGCGTCTTTACCGGGTCAATGACAATCAGGATTTTGCCACCGAGAGCAGCCTGAAGGAGCTTGGCCCCGGTAACCGGATGGGCTGAAGTGGGGTTGGCGCCGACGACAAGCATACACTCGGTGTGTGCCAGATCCTCGATTGAGTTGGTAGCGGCACCGGTACCAAACGCTTGTTGCATCCCAAGGGCAGTAGGTGAGTGACAGACCCGTGCACAGCAGTCGATGTTGTTGGTCCCGATGACAGCACGAAAGAATTTCTGCATCAGGTAGTTCTCTTCATTGGTACAGCGGGATGAGGAGATGCCGGCAATCGAATCAGGGCCGAACTCTTCTCTGATGTTGTTGAGTTTTGCCGCGATCAAGCTGATGGCCTCATCCCAGCTGCTCTCTACCAGTACGCCATTGTTGCGGATGAGAGGGGTCTGCAGACGGTCGGGGTGGTTATAAAAGCCAAAAGCAAAGCGGCCTTTAAGACAGGTGTGACCGAGGTTGACCGGACTGTCATGAGCGGCACGGATCGAGTGCACCTCATTGTTGACCACGCTGACTTGAAGGTTGCATCCGACCCCGCAATAGGAGCAGACAGTGCGTACGCGCTTTTCAGCCTGCAGTGACTTGGAGTGAAAGCGATCATCGATAGCGGCGGTAGGGCATGTCTCGAGGCAGGCGCCACAAGAGACGCAGGTAGAGTCACCGAATGGGGCAAAATCATCGGCAATGACTCTGCTCTTAAAACCTCTCTCTCCCATGCCGAGAACAAATGCCCCCTGAATTTCATCGCAGGCCCTGATGCAGCGGGCGCAGTTGATGCATTTATCGGGGTTAAACCTGAGATAGGGGTGTGAGTGGTCTGCAGGCCGATCGAGATGGTGGGCCCCTGGCAGATAACGGACCTTGAGAATCCCTACTTCAGCAGCGACCTTCTGAAGTTCACAGTTGCCATTAACACTGCAGGTGAGGCAGTCCATGGGGTGGTCGGTGAGGACGAGTTCGACGATGTTTTTTCTCAATCGATGGAGGGTGGGTGAGTGGGTATTGATTTTCTGTCCTGAGACAACCGGGGTATGACAGGCGGCAACCAGTCGTGGGTTGTCAGAGCCCTCCTGAGTGATCTCTACGGTACAGAGGCGGCATGCCCCATGGGGAGCAAGACGTGGGTCATCGCAGAGGGTGGGGATGGCGCGGAGACCGATCTCTCGTCGAGCGAGCTGCAGAATGGATTCACCCGGGGTAAACCGATGGGATCTTCCATTGAGTTCAACCGTTGATTCAACTGAGGGGTTGTTCATCTCTCCCTCCCCTCGGTCCAGGGGAGTTCATCTGAGAACTGTTGAAGGATATTCCTTATGGGGAGAGGGATCCCTCCACCAAGCCCGCAGAGTGAGCCCTGTTCCAGGGTAAGAAGCAGATCATCCAGGAGTTGAGGATTGAGAGGAGAGCCGTCGAGAGCGTGTTGAAACATCTCCTCACCCCGTTTTGAGCCAAGGCGGCAGGGAAAGCACTTTCCGCAGGACTCCTCAGCCACAAAACCAAAGAGGTGGTGGATGAAGCGGTTCATCGGCATCGATTCGGGTATCGCGACAATACCGCCGTGACCAAGAACAAAACCATGCTCGGCAAAGGACTCAAAATCAAGGGTCAATGAAGTGGTTTGATCAGTTCTGATTACACCGCCCAATGGGCCGCCCACCTGTATCGCTTTGACAGGCTGGCTAAAGCCGTCACCCCATTGGTAGAGCAGATCATCGAGGGGCGTACCCATCTCAACTTCAACAATACCCGGTTGATTGAAGAGGCTTGAGAGACTGATCAGTTTTGTCCCGGTTGATTGGGTGGAGCCCAGTCTGGCGTACTCTTCACCACTCGTTTCCAGGATAGCTGTGGTTGCTGCAAAGGTCTCTACATTGTTGACCACCGTGGGATAACCATAGAGCCCGCTCTGGGTCGGATAGGGAGGGCGAACGGCCACTTCTGGACGTCTCCCCTCAATAGAGGCGATCAGGGCTGTCTCCTCACCACAGATGTAGGCGCCGGCGCCGAGGATGACTTTAATCTCAAAATCAAATTCACCTCCGTTGATCCCCTTGCCCAAAAGAGCGGCGGCTCTAAGGTCGCTGATCGCTTTTTGAAGCGTTGTGCTGGCGTGCGGGTACTCATCCCGCAGGTAGATGAGTCCGGTGGTGGCACCGATCACTCTCCCCGCGAGCATCATCCCTGTAAGCACTCGAAGAGGTTGTGACTCAAGCAGATAACGATCGGAGAAGGCCCCGGGGTCACCTTCGTCTGCATTGCAGATGATGAACTTCGTGGTGCTTTTAACCCTCATGCAGGATTCCCATTTGACCCCGGTTGGGAAGCCGGCACCGCCACAGCCACGCAGCTTTGAAGTCAGAATCTGATCAAGCAGATCATAGGGAGCTTGGGTTGTGATCCGGGTGATAAGCTCGGCTGTTTGTTCGATCGAAAGGGGTGTTGTGGTGAGCAGCGGCTCCTTTAAGTTAGAACGAACAAGCTCATCACTAATGGTGTTGGTGATTTCGGGCTCCCTAGAGGGGGCGGGGTCTCCTGAACAGGGTTGGCCCCGATCGAGATAGGCGTGGGCCGCGTAGCAGTGACCCAGGCAGGAGACTCGTTCTGTCACCTCTTTTCCATGACGTTTTTTGAGCGCTGCGAGGAGCCTGTTATCCGGGTCGGCACAGAGGCAGGCGGTTCCATTGCAGAGGGCAAGCTCTCTGGGGTCACCTGCCGAGTCGAGGTGGTCATAGAAGCTGAAACTGGCGGCAACCTGGGCCTCACCGATCTGATGCTCCTTCGCCAGTTTTTTTATCAGGCGCTCCCTGGAGGAGGCCGGGGATTTCTGATGGTGGTGAAAGGCTTCAAGAAGGGAGTGGTCAATTCCACGACGAGAGAGCAGTTTGCTGATATTGGATGACATCAGAATATTCTAATCCTCTATGCGTTCTCTGCCGCTGTAGATATTAAAACCTGAGCCGGAGAGAAAACCGATCAGGGTCATGCCGTGCTCTTTGGCCATGTCGATCGCCAGGGAGGTGGGAGCCCCAATAGAGGCCACAACCGGAATATCCGCCGCCAGCGCTTTTTGTATCAGCTCAAAGCCAGCACGACCACTCAAAAGGAGAATCAGGTTGTCAAATGATGCTCTTCCGGCAAGCAGTTCGCTCCCAATCACCTTGTCGACGGCATTGTGGCGGCCGATATCTTCTTGGAGTGAGATTAACGTCCCATCCGGAGAGAAGAGCGCCGCCCCATGGAGACCCCCCGTCTGCTGGTAGTGTGGTTGATCAGAGGCAAGGCATTGTGGAAGGGAGCGCATGAGTTTGCTGCCTATCTTGGGGTGATCCGGGGTTAACTGGGGTTTATGGATTAACGAAAGGGCGTTAATCGATGTCTTGCCGCACACCCCGCAGCTAGAATTAGTATAAAAATATCGTTGAAACCTTTTGTAATCAAAGGAAATATTAGGGTTAAGCGAGCATTGAATCGTATTTTTTAATTGATATTTCCCAACTGCGGGGTTCGGTGTTCTTATCTCATTGAGATCTTCCAGTGAGTGGATGATCCCTTCGGTAAAGAGAAAGCCGGTTGCCAGAGCCCTATCCTCACCGGGGGATCGCATGGTGATGCTGAGGGTGAAACTGGGGTCGGCCTCCCTGGCTCCGGACTCAGGGTTGAGGAGAACATTGATCTCAAGAGGCTCTTCAATAGCGACCAGATCGTCCCGAGAGGTGGTTTGGGAATCTCGACAGCCAACAATAGCCACTGTGGTGGCTAATGGAGGAGCGGTGTTATCCCCGGATCTCGGTACTGCACTCATAAACCTTTTGTTCAATGGGTGGCACTGTTGGGCAACAAGATAGCAGGGATCAGAGGGCTTGTCGTTACCTGAAACGACACTTCTTACATCGCATAACAAGGCGTGTCCGGAGCAGTTTCACAACCACAATGAGCCTGAACTGTCATCAAAATCGTTGGGGACGGTAGGGAGTGAGATCGATAACAGGCTTCTCGCCAAAGATCGACTGGGTTACAAGCCTGGCTGTAATGGCCGCCAGGGTTACTCCCAGATGTTGATGTCCAAAGGCATACCATACTGCACGGTGGTGCCGTGCCTGGCCAATCACTGGGAGTGAGTCAGGCAGGGTCGGTCGTCTTCCCATCCACTCCTCATAGCCTTCAAGATTAATTCCCGGGAGAAGCTTTGGAGCAAGATTAACAAGGCTCTCAATACGACCTGCTGTGGGGGGCGAATCGTCAGTGGTGAGTTCACTTGTCCCCGCAAGGCGAAGGCCTTCACTCATCGGAGTGGCGACCACTTTATAGTCTGCAAACAAGACGGGAAGGGAGAGATCAATGCCAGGCCCCGGAATCATGATGTGGTACCCCCTCTCTGCTATTAGTGGAACAGGGTCTCCGAGCTCTTTGGTAAAGGCAGCCGAGTCAGCACCGGCCGCTATGATCACCCTGTCAGCGGAATAGCTTCCATCATCGGTGTGGACAAGTGCTGAATGATCTTCTCCAGTGATGGAGAGAACCCGGCGGTTTACGATCTCACCCCCCAGCTCAGAGACCTCATCAACCATCGCTTTAACAACCTCGTAGGGACTTGAGAACCAGTTGGGCCGGTTAAAATGGACGCCATGGCAAAAACCCGGGTCAACTGAATCCGCCATCTCCCTGATAGCCTGTCGATCAAGATCAGAAACCAGGATCCCGTGTGCGCGTTGCAGACGGTGCATCTTGCGGTGCGCCTGCAAGGAAGCTTTTGATCCGTAGAGTTCGAGCCACCCTCCTGATTGTTGAAACCGGGCACCGGGGTTATTGGTAAGGAGTTGATTCCATGCCTCAAGAGCACCTCCCGTGAGTTT
>DIIC01000017.1:140567-201841 GCA_002420425.1 Proteobacteria bacterium UBA5680
AAACCTCAATAGCCAGGGCGATAGCTTGGGAATTGCCTTGGGGTCGAGGCGCAGGGGACTGCTCTTTTGCAGCAGCATCAGCGGCATAAGGGCGAGAGTTAGTGGTGAGGCAATGGGAAAGATGGAATCTGTCGCAATGATTCCGGCATTCCCATAAGAGCAACCACACCCAGGTTTATCCTGGTCGATCAGAGTCACTCGGGCTCCACGTCTGGCAAGAGAGAGACCCAGGCTTGAGCCGATCATGCCGGCGCCGACGACAATGATGTTGATTGGGGCAACCTCCTTTTTGGATAACCACGGGTGAGGGAGTTATGATTATGAATCAGAACCAATGTCGGGTCTGTTGAAAAATGTGTTATGAGCTTATCCAATCAAAGCTGCATTATATAATAGAGACGTTTCATACATGATTTATTTTCAGGGAACTCACTGACTGTATATGCGCTCGCGAGTGTCGTTTCCGGGATCGAAAATAGGGTGGGTGGTTGTTAGGGTTTGGCAACAGCAATGACCAACTCTCAAGATCCATTAAAGAGCCAATTGCTTGGTTAAAACAGAACAATTTATTGGGTTAAGAGAACTTCTTCCCCTTTTCTTCAGGAGTTTAAGATGGGTAGGGTAAAAACAGATATTGAGATTGCTCATGAAGCAACGATGGAACACATCGTCGCAATTGGTGAAAAGGCAGGTATTCCTGAATCAGGCCTTGAGACCTACGGTCGCCATAAAGCTAAAATTTCTCACTCATTTACCAAACAGATTGAGGGGAACGAAGAGGGCAAGCTCATTCTGGTAACCGCCATCTCGCCAACCGTTGCCGGTGAAGGCAAGACCACTACCACCATAGCGCTTGGAGATGGATTAAACCGGTCTGGCCATAAGACCATGACCTGTATTCGAGAAGCCAGCCTTGGACCCTGTTTTGGTATGAAGGGGGGTGCAGCGGGAGGAGGTTATGCGCAGGTTGTTCCGATGGAGGATTTCAATCTTCACTTTACCGGGGATTTCCACGCGATCACTTCTGCCAACAACCTTCTGGCCTCAATGATTGATAACCATATTCACTGGAAGAACGAGTTAAATCTTGATGTCCGTCGTATCTCCTGGCGAAGGGTAATGGATCTGAACGACAGGGCTCTTCGCTCCATTACCTGCGCCTTAGGGGGAGCAGCCAATGGGTTTCCCAGGGAAGCGGGCTTTGATATTACAGCGGCTTCTGAGGTGATGGCGGTGCTGTGTCTCTCGGTAAGTCTGGAAGAACTTGAACGGCGCCTCGGTAATATGGTCATCGGCCAAACACGCGACCGTGAGTTGGTCAGGGCTCGTGATCTCGGTATTGAGAGTGCAATGACGGTCCTTCTCAAGGATGCGTTTATGCCTAATCTGGTGCAGTCCCTGGAGAATAATCCTGTCCTCGTCCATGGCGGGCCTTTTGCCAATATAGCCCATGGGTGCAACTCACTGGTTGCAACCAGGAGTGCACTCAAACTGAGTGATTATGTTGTTACCGAGGCAGGCTTTGGAGCAGACCTGGGGGCAGAAAAATTCTACAATATCAAATGCCGAATCGGGGGGTTAAAACCAGCTGCCACTGTACTGGTTGCAACAGCTCGTGCATTGAAATTGCATGGTGGGATAGAGAAGACAAAACTCGATGAAGAGAACGTGAGGGGGCTTTGTAATGGCCTCGATAACCTGGGACGTCACATCAGAAACCTAGGTCAATTCGGTGTTCCCATCGTCGTCGCGATTAATCGATTTACCTCAGATACAGACGCTGAGGTTGCTTCGATTGTTGATTATTGTCGTTCATTTGGGGTTGAGGCGATTGAATGCACACACTGGGAATCTGGGAGTGAGGGGACGATTGAGCTCTCACGGAAGGTTGTGGAGCTGGCCGATAGTGGTGTTAGTCAATTTCGCCATCTCTATGATGACCATCAGAAACTTTGGGAGAAGGTAGAGACCATTGCACTTGGCCTCTATGGGGCTGATGAGATTGTGGCAAACCAGAAGGTCCGTGATCAATTTAAACAACTGGAAGCCCAGGGGCTTGGCCATCTCCCTGTCTGTATTGCCAAGACACAATACAGCTTCTCCACAGACCCTGATCTAAAGGGAGCCCCAGACCACCATGTGGTCCCTATCAGAGAGGTAAGGCTCTCTGCTGGAGCCGGTTTTGTGGTGGTTTTATGCGGCGATATCATGACTATGCCAGGGCTCCCCAGAGAGCCCGCAGCCCTTGATATCAGGCTCAACGATGAAGGGGTGATTGAAGGCCTTACCTAAGATGACTCATGAGTAAAAATTGAGATGCAACGATTCTCCGCCTTACGACTCCTGGGCCATGGATTGACTGGCCATAAACACTGGCGCCAGAGCTGGCGGCACCCGGAGCCAAAGAGAGAATACGATGTGGTGATTGTGGGCGGCGGCGGCCATGGCCTGGCAACCGCTTACTATCTCGCGAGAGAACATGGGATGACCAATATTGCCGTGGTCGAGAAAGGATGGATTGGCGGTGGTAATACAGGTCGTAACACCACTATTGTTCGTTCCAACTATCTTTGGGATGAAGCTGCCCATCTCTACGAAAAGTCACTAAAGCTGTGGGAGGGGCTCAGCCACGAACTGAACTTTAATGTTATGTTCAGCCAGCGCGGGGTGATGAACCTGGCGCACTCGCTCCAGGATGTGAGAGATGCAGAGCGCAGGGCCAATGCCAATGTGTTGAACGGCATAGATAGTGAGATACTGACGCCGGAGCAGATCCGTCAAAAGGTTCCGCTTATCTCTATCTCGCCCACTGCCCGTTACCCAGTTCTTGGAGCAACTTTTCAACCCCGTGGCGGAGTGGCTCGCCATGATGCCATTACCTGGGGTTATGCCCGGGCTGCCGACGCCCTCGGTGTCGATATTATCCAGAACTGTGAGGTTACCGGAGTACTGAAAGAGAGCGGCCATGTGGTCGGTGTTGAGACCACCAGAGGTGTTATCAGGGCCCGGAAAGTGGGTGTGGTGGCTGCCGGTCACTCCAGTGTGATCGCCCAGATGGCCGGATTACGGCTCCCCATCGAGAGTCATCCACTCCAGGCCTTTGTCTCAGAGCCCTGCAAGCCAGCGCTTGATACCGTCGTCATGTCCAATGCCGTCCACGCCTATATCAGCCAGTCAGATAAGGGCGAATTTGTGGTCGGTGCGGGTATCGACGGCTATAACGGCTATTCCCAGAGTGGTGGCTATAACGTTATTGAAGGGGCCGTAGCGGCGATCGTTGAACTCTTTCCGACACTCAGTCGGATACGATTGATGCGCCAGTGGGGCGGTATCGTTGATGTCGCACCCGATGCCTGCCCGATTATTGGGCTCACACCTCTCAAGGGCCTCTATATTAATTGTGGGTGGGGGACTGGTGGCTTCAAGTCAACTCCTGGTTCCGGATGGGTTTTAGCGCACACCATCGCACACAACCGTCCACATGAGCTCAATCTGCCGTTTACACTGGAACGGTTTAGCAGTGGAGCATTAATAGATGAACATGGTGCAGCCGGTGTTGCCCATTGAGAGAGGATAGCTGATGTTTCTAATCGAGTGCCCCTGGTGCGGGCGTCGTGATCAGGGAGAGTTTTCATGTGGCGGTGAAGCCCACATCGTTCGTCCCGCCTCCCCGGATGACCTTGATGATGAGTCATGGGCTGATTATCTCTTCAACCGCAAGAACCCCAAAGGAGTCCATCTTGAACAGTGGGTGCATATACAGGGTTGTGGACGATGGTTTAATGCTGCTCGTAATACCGTATCCAATAAAATCGTCTCGGTCTACAAGGTGGGGGAGGAGCCTCCACACCCCGAGAAGAGAAAACCAGTCCCGGAGTCAGGCCAGTGAGTACCCCCAATGCCACAACCTCTCATCTCCAGGAGGGATTAACGGTCAACAGCAGCCGACGACTTAATTTCAAGTTCAATGGGAGAAGTTATCAGGGTGTTGTTGGAGACACTCTCGCTTCAGCGCTATTGGCAAACGGAGTGATAGTTGTAGGCAGGAGCTTTAAATACAGGCGGCGACGAGGCATTGTCAGTGATGGTGCAGAGGAGCCTAATGCAATTGTCCAGCTTGGCAGTGGGGCAACAACGGTCCCCAATATCAGGGCTACCCAGGTAATGCTTTATGAAGGACTTGAGGCGACCAGTGTCAACAAAGGTTACTCCCTTGATTTTGATCTGCGCGCAATCATCCGTCTTGCGGGACGGTTTATGCCACCGGGGTTTTACTATAAGACCTTCATGTCCCCAAAGAAGCTGTGGCCATTCTATGAACGCCTGATCCGGCTCTCTGCAGGGTTGGGTGAGATTCCCAAGAGTCCCGATCCGGATCTTTATGATTCAATCAATGCTCATTGTGACATCCTTGTCGTTGGCGGTGGAATTGCCGGCTTGAGTGCAGCGCTGACCGCCGGCCTTGCAGGCGCACGAGTCATCATCACTGAGCAACAACCCCTGTGGGGCGGGGCACTGCTGGGTCGTCCTGAAACAGTGGTCGGTCTTTCATCAAAGAAGTGGATAGAACAGGTGATAGATCGGTTGAAAGGGATGAAAGAGGTAAAGCTTCTGCCAAATTGTTGCTTGTTTGGCGCTTATGATCACCACTTCTACACCGCTTGTGAGACCCGTTACCCCCCCGGAATAACGATCCCTGAAGGTGAGGTCAGAGAGAGAGTCTGGAAAATCAGGGCCCGCCAGGTCATCCATGCGACAGGAGCGATTGAACGTCCGCTGCTATACAAAAACAATGACCTTCCCGGAATCATGCTTGCAGGAGCGGTCTCTGCCTATATCAATCGCTGGGATATTACACTCAGTCGACACGCTGTTGTCTTTACCAATAATGACAGTGGATATCGCGCAGCCTGTGACCTCGTAAGAAGCGGAGCCTCAGTTGTGGTCGTTGATCCAAGAGCTGCTTCTGAGACCAATCGATATGCCAAGTGGTCGGATCAAAACAGGGTTGAGATTCTCAACCAGTCCTGGATCACTGAAGCACGGGGAACTTTACGGGTGCGCTCAGTCATTGTTAAGCGATCTGGGGAGGGCAATCAACAATTTGAGTTTACCTGTGATCTTCTCGCTGTTTCAGGAGGTTGGAATCCAGTGCTCCATCTCTATGCCTATAGTGGTGGAAAGCCTCTCTTCGATGAGCAGAGGGGGTGTTTTGTTCCCAACGCCAAGATCGAAGGCCAACAACAAATTGGAGCCGCTAATGGAAGCTTCTCTTTGGCAGCTTGTCTCAATGAGGGGGTTGAAGCTGGGATCCACGCGCTCTTTGAGTGTGGTTATTCAGCGTCGGTGCCGGAGACCACCGAGATCGAATCGGTCGAAGAGCAACCTATTCTGCCATTCTGGCGGCTGGCTGAGAGTGGAGGAGAGCAGTTTATTGATCTTCAGAATGATACCAAGGTCGCTGATATTGAACTTGCGGTTGCCGAAGGATATCGCTCAATTGAACATATAAAACGATATACCCTCCTGGGGTTTGGAACTGACCAGGGGAAGATGGGTAATATCGTTGGCATGGCTGTAGCGGCAGGCCTCCTGAAGCAGACGATCCCCGAGACCGGGACGACCACTTTCCGACCCCCCTATACACCCGTCACCTTCGGCGCCATTGCAGGACGTCATGTCGGCCCTCTCTTTGATACCGTAAGGAAAACGGCCTTTCACTCATGGCACTGTAGCCACGGAGCAGAATTTGAAGATGTGGGCCAGTGGCGTCGCCCCTGGTACTACCCTCGTGAAGGTGAAACCATGCAGCAGGCCGTTAATCGTGAATGTCTGACGGCTCGCAACCAGGTGGCAATGATCGATGCCTCGACTCTTGGCAAGATCGATATCCAGGGACCGGATGCAGTTACATTCCTCGACCGAATCTACACCAATGGCTGGGGCAACCTGAAGCCGGGGCGTTGCCGCTATGGACTGATGCTTGGGGAAGATGGAATGGTAATGGATGATGGTGTCACCACCTGTCTTGGTCCCAACCACTATCTTATGACAACGACTACAGGCGGGGCCGCTCGGGTTCTAGGCTGGATGGAACGCTGGCTGCAAACCGAATGGCCTGAGCTCAAAGTCTATTTTACTTCGGTGACAGATCACTGGGCAACGATCTCAGTTTCAGGGCCGTTCGCGCGAAAAACGTTTGAACAGGTCTGTGAACAGGTCGATCTTTCATCAGCCTCCTTTCCTTTTCTCTCGTTTCGAGAGGGGGTTGTTGCCGGAGTGCCGACGAGGATATTTAGAATCAGTTTTTCCGGTGAGCTTGGTTTTGAGATCAATGTCAATGCCAACGCCGCACAGGGTGTCTGGGATGCAATTTGGGAAGCGGGCCAGGAGTATGGGATTACAGCCTACGGCACTGAAACCATGCATGTTCTAAGAGCAGAAAAGGGATTCATCATAGTTGGCCAGGATACAGATGGCTCAGTAACGCCCATTGATCTTGGGATGAATTGGATTGTTTCAAAAAAGAAAGATTTTATCGGCCGGCGATCACTCGCTCGTGCTGATACAAAACGAGAGGATCGCAAACAACTGGTAGGATTGCTGACCAGTGATCCAGCTCGGGTATTACCTGAAGGCGCTCAACTGGTTGCCAATCCGGATGAACCCCTTCCTGCAACCATGATCGGCCATGTCACCTCAAGTTACTGGAGTGAAAATATTGGCCGATCGATCGCCCTTGCCCTGGTCAGAGGGGGGCATCAGAAGGAGGGCCAGAGGATCTACGTTCGCAACAGAGATGGGGAGACCATTGCCGTCAACATCAGTAGCTCGGTTTTCTTTGACCCAGAGGGGGAGAGACAAAATGTCTGATTCCACACTCCTTCAAAGCCCACTCATAGAGTTGGAAAAATCAGGTCGGTTCCAATGGGTGGGTGACACCATAGAACTACACCAGTCACCATTTATGGGGCATATTCGTATCAGAGGCGATCTCTCCAGCCCTCTCTTTGTTGAGAAGATTGAACAAGCAACTGCTCTCCCGCTTCCAGCAAGCTGTGGAGGCGTTTCTTTTGGTGAAGACCTAAAAATAATCTGGATCAGTCCTGAGGAGTGGCTTCTTGTCCTTTCGAGTGAAAGCAGGGTGGGTTCTATGATAGACCGCCTCAAGACCCGCCTGGAGGGAGAGCATATTGCTTTCGTTGATACCAGTGGCGGCCAGACCGTTATAAGGGTCAGTGGTGAGAATGCGATATCTCTTCTAAGCAGAGGGACTACCCTTGATCTCCATGAGAGTCAATTTTTGGTTGGTTCATCAGCCCAGTCGATCTTGTTTGGGGCAACTGTTTTGATTGTCCGCGTCAACAGTAACCACTCCACACCCCTGTTTGAACTCTATTGCCGCCGCAGCTTTGCCGACGATCTGGCTCGAAGGCTTATCGATTCTGCACAACTCATAAAATAGTCAGGTTATTTAATTTTTTGTGCTCGTTACGGCCGTGATGCCAGAATACGGACAATATTGTCGGATACGGGTATAACTCAGGATTCTGACCACCTGATATAGGGTGTTGGGGCGCTATTCTGAGGGAATTATTATTGTCGTTTCTCGATACTGTTAAGTCGCTAAAGCGTTAGCAGGAAAGAGAACATAAGTGCCTAATCAGATTCAGAAACAAACCTCTGATGCGGGGATTCAAAATGGCCATTGACGATAGCAGTGATGACATCAATCTTGCGGAGCTGGATGATAAAGAGCTCTCTTTGCAGATGCAGGATGATCTCTATGACGGCCTCAATAATGAGATAGCTGAAGGCACATCAATCCTTCTCGATCGAGGATGGCACCCTCAAAAAGTGCTTAATGAGGTTCTGGTTGAGGGGATGAGAATTGTCGGGGTTGATTTTCGTGATGGTGTTCTCTTTGTCCCTGAGGTTCTGCTTTCGGCAAATGCAATGAAGGCAGGGATGAGTTTGCTCAAGCCCCTTCTTGCGGAAACAGGGACATCTGTGATTGGCAAGATGGTGATTGGAACGGTAAAGGGTGATATTCATGATATTGGCAAAAACCTGGTATCCATGATGATGGAGGGTGCCGGTTTTGAAGTGATCGATATCGGGATCAATAACCCTGTTGAGAATTATCTAATGGCGATTGAAGAACACAAACCCGACATCTTGGGGATGTCAGCACTATTGACAACCACCATGCCCTATATGGGAACGGTGATCGAAACCCTCGACAAAGAAAATCTACGCAGTGAGACAATTGTTTTAGTCGGTGGTGCCCCGCTCAATGAAGAGTTTGGCCGGGCTGTGGGTGCAGATGCCTACTGTCGTGATGCTGCTGTTACCGTCGAAATCGCAAAGCAGCTTATTGAAGAAAGAGTTTCTCAGCATCAACAATCCGCTATTCAGTAGAATCAGTGCTATCTGCTGCTTCATCTGCGCTGATCATCTGTTGTGGCGCTCTTGCAAGAGAGATAAAAACCCTGATTCGTCTCAATCAGTGGTACCACATTGCACTCACTGCACTTCCTGCAGAACTTCACAACCATCCAGAGCAGATTCCTGAAGCGATCAGGCAGAAGATTGGTGAAGGACGAAAACAATATAAGAGGATCTTTGTAGCCTATGCGGATTGTGGTACGGGTGGGGTGCTTGATCAGGTTTTGAAGGAAGAGGGGGTTGAGCGACTTCCCGGGGTGCACTGTTATGGATTGTATGCTGGAGAGAGTCGGTTTCAATCTCTTCAAGAACAAACTCCTGGCAGTTTCTATCTCACCGATTTCCTGGTTAAGCACTTTCAAAGATTGGTTGTTGAATCCCTCGGCATTGACCGGCATCCGCAACTGAAGAGCCTCTATTTTAACCATTACACAGAGGTGGTCTACTTTTCCCAACAACCCACTGAGGCGTTACTGCTGCGCGCCAGAGAGATCGCTGATCAACTGTTGTTGGATTTCACCCATGTTGAGACCGGCCTAAGAGGGATGGAAAAGATCCTGGAACAAAAGATCCCTCTCAGAGAGAGTGTCAATTTATCGCTAAACCTCGATCAACATCGGCGGGTGGTTTGATGAGATTCCAGCTAAAAACATGGTCTGTTTCTCATGCACGGTTAATGCGAAGGTTCTATATACTGTTTGAACAGCTGCTCTTTTCTCTTTTTCCGCTATGGAGATTGATCGGTTTCAAGCGTATTGGGCCGCTGATAACCAGTGTCGAAAAAAACATAAAAAAGTTTTTATTTGATTGCCAGATGTGTGGTCATTGTGTGCTTGATAAGACAGGAATGTCCTGTCCGATGAACTGCCCAAAACAATTGCAAAACGGCCCCTGTGGCGGAGTCCGCATTGACAGTATGTGTGAAGTAGACGGATCGATGCGATGCGTCTGGGTTGAAGCTTGGAGGGGCCTTTCACTGCTGGGTACAACTGCAGACTCTGACCACATTAATCCTCCTGTCGACCATCTTCTTCATGGCAGATCATCCTGGTTGAGCATTGCTTTTCATCAAGAACTACCGAGACCTCAAAAATAATCCAAAGCCGATGTATTTTTATGATGAGCCAATACCCGGTGCACCGTTACCGATACTCCCAGGGCATGTCTCAAATGGGAGGTTTGAACGTGTACTGCGTGCTGGAAAGTTTGCTGTTACCACTGAACTCGCTCCTCCGGACTCAGTGGATAGAAATGAAGTCTACCGACTCGCAAGGGTGTTTGACAGTTATGTAGATGCGATTAATGTAACCGACGGTTCAGGGGCCAATTGCCATATGTCGAGTCTTGCTGTTTCTGCACTTCTTACCCGAGTCGGTTATTCACCTATTTTGCAGGTCTCATGTCGAGATCGTAATCGAATCGCAATCCAAGGGGATCTCCTGGGGGGCGCAACATTGGGGGTATCTAATGTCCTCTGCCTTACCGGGGATGGTGTTGATGCCGGAGACCATCCCGAAGCAAAACCAGTCTTTGATCTCGACTCAGTCTCACTGCTGGGTACGGTTAAAATCATGAGGGAGAGGTCGTCTTTTTTAAGCGGAAGACAGCTTGATTCAGCACCTCGTTTTTTTATCGGTGCCTCGGCAAACCCTTTTGTTCCTCCTTATGATTATCGCCCCCTGAGGCTGAAGAAAAAAATCGATGCCGGAGCTGAATTTATCCAGAGCCAATATTGTTTTGATATTGATCGACTTGTCACCTATATGAATCAGGTTAGAGATCTTGGTCTTGATAAAAGATGCTTTATACTGGTGGGGGTTGGCCCTTTGGCGTCGGCACGATCTGCAGGCTGGATCAGAGATCATGTCCCGGGTGTTGTTATTCCCGACGCTATTGTCAGTCGATTATTAAGCGCCAAGGATCAGCGCAGAGAGGGCATCAAAATCTGTATCGAGATGATTCAACAGATTAGAGAGATAGAGGGTGTGGCGGGCGTTCACGTGATGGCTTACCGTCAGGAGGAGAGTGTGGCAGAGATTGTTAAAACATCCGGGGTTTTGGAAGATCGAGTTCCCTGGCATCCACAACGTGATCAATTTGCAGCAGGCCCAAGGTTGGCAGAGGAGAAAAATGAGTGTAACTAAAATATGCTCACCGGAATGTGAAGTGACGATTGGATTTGACCAACCATTTTGCATTATTGGTGAACGCATCAACCCTACAGGCAGAAAGCTTCTTGCAGAGGAGATGAAAAGCGGCGACTTCAGTCGGGTGGAGGCTGATGCGATTGCCCAGGTGGGTGCCGGGGCACACATGCTTGATGTCAATGCGGGTGTTCCGCTCGCTGATGAACCTTCACTGATGAAGCATGCAGTTACTCTTGTTCAGTCTGTAGTCAGCGTTCCCCTCTCTATTGATTCATCGGTTGTTGCCGCTTTAGAGGCAGGCCTTTCTGTCTACCAGGGCAAGGCCCTGGTCAATTCGGTTACCGGGGAGGAAGCCCAGCTTGAAAGTGTTATGCCGCTGGTGAAGAGATATGGTGCTGCAGTAGTGGCGATTTCTAATGATGAGACAGGAATTTCCGAGGACCCTGATATTCGATTTGATGTGGCCCGGAAAATCATCGAGCGTGCCGCTGACTATGGGATCAACAAAGAAGATGTAGTGGTGGATCCGCTGGTAATGCCCATCGGTGCGGTAGGGAGTGCCGGAAAACAAGCTTTTCATTTAATCAAACGATTACGGGAAGAACTTAAAGTAAATACAACATGTGGTGCATCCAATGTCAGTTTCGGTCTGCCCCATCGACACGGCATTAATGGTGCCTTTATCCCCATGGCTATGGAGGCCGGCCTGACATCGGCCATTATGAACCCATTGAGGGTGAATGAAGTCGAGGCGGTAAAAGCGGCTGATGTTCTTCTCGGCCACGATCAGGATTGCAGATCATGGATTTCACTCAATCGCAAGAGTGAGGAGGGCTCTTCTCCAGCATCCGGCCGTCGTCGAAGACGAAGACGTGATTAGCAGACACTGGTCAAAAAGCACTATTTCAAATCAATGGAATCAGACCATGTAAGAGTCTTGTTTTCTCCTTCTGGCAGGCGTGGAGCTGTAGCCATTGGAACATCGTTACTCGACGCTTCAGATCAACTGGGAGTTGAAATTGAATCACTATGTGGCGGACGGGGGGCGTGTGGACACTGTCAGGTAGAGATCATTGAGGGTGAGTTTCCTAAAGAGCGCATCAAATCGTGTTCATCCCATCTCAAACAACGCGATCTGGTTGAAGAGACGACTCTTCCCTTAAAAGAGGGACGGCTGCTTGCCTGTCAAACCACTCTGAGCGGTGATGTAGTCATCAACGTACCCAGAGAGAGCCAGGTCCATCCACCACATGTCTGCAAGCCAGCTAGAATCCATAAGACCACACTTAATTCGAAGATTAAACTCTATTATATTGACTCCGCCCTCTTTGATTCTAAATCAGAGTTGGGTGAAGCAGAACACCTCTGTCAACTGCTTAAAACGCATTGGCGTCTTGAGTCAGTTCGGTTTGATCTTGATCTTATTCAATTGCTTCCAGGTATTCTTGAAAGCGGCAACCTCTCGATCACTCTCGCTGTGTATGATGAGAGTGAGGTGATTGCTGCTTATTCAGGACAGCAGGAGAGTTGCTATGGCGCTGCTGTTGATATCGGTTCAACCACATTGGCAATTCAGCTTTGCCAACTTAATAGTGGCGATATCGTTGCAGAGGCCGGGAGTATAAATCCGCAAGTCCAATATGGTGAAGATGTGATGAGCCGGGTCTCTTACCTGATGATGCATAAACAGAGTCTTCACAAGCTTACGTCACTGGTTCGCTCGGAAATCCAGAGTTTGATTGATCAGGTATGTGAAAGAGCAGGTATTGACCCTTCACTGCTGTTGGAGTTGACCTTTGTGGGCAATCCCATAATGCACCATCTTTTTCTCGGGATAACTCCGCTCTCTCTGGGACAAGCCCCCTTCAGGTTGATTGCCAGTGATTCAATGGTTTTAAAGTGCAAAGACCTTAATTTGAAGTGTCATCCTGCAACAAGGGGTTATCTGCTTCCCTGTATCGCCGGCCATGTGGGTTCAGATGCTGCAGCAATGGTTCTTGCTGAGGCACCCTGGGAGTCCGAGGAGATAACCTTACTGGTTGATGTTGGCACCAATGCAGAGATTGTTCTCGGCAACCAGAGCAGGTTATTTGCCACCAGTAGCCCGACCGGCCCTGCTTTTGAGGGCGCACAAATTGAGTTTGGGCAACGGGCAGCTCCTGGTGCCATCGAGCGAGTTCGTATAGACCCCAAAACCCTCGAACCCTCAGTCAAAATAATTGGATCTCAATCCTGGACTAGTGATGCCCATCCCCAGAGTGATCTGGATCTGCCAGAAGTAACCGGCATTTGCGGATCCGGGATCATCGAGGTGATTGGAGAGCTCTATTTGGCAGATGTGATTGGTGCTGACGGTCGATTCAATGAGCAATCACGACAGCGGAGCAGTCGTATTATCTTGGATGGAAAGACCTATCGTTACCTTCTCTATAAGAATGACAGTATTACACTCACCATCAGCCAGACAGATATCAGGGCGATTCAGCTCGCAAAAGCGGCACTCTATGCTGGTATTCGACTGTTAATGGAAAGTTATGGGTGTGATCGGGTCGATAGAATTCGGCTTGCAGGGGCATTTGGAGGGCAGATCGATGTCAAATATGCAATGATTCTAGGGATGATTCCTGATTGCCCACTCGACCAGGTGAGTGCTGCAGGCAATGCTGCGGGTACGGGGGCTAGAGTGGCCCTTCTCGACAGCCACTCCCGAAATAAGATTGAACAAGTTGTAGAGCAGATAACCAAGATAGAGACGGCAATCGCGGAGGGGTTCCAGGAGCTGTTTGTTGATGCGATGGCTATTCCTCACTCAACTGATCCCTTTGTAAACCTGAATCAGGTAGTCGCACTTCCTGATCGCAGGGATAAGCCTGTTTCAAGGCGGAGGAGAAGAGGGTGACTGCCTCATGACAGAGGGTTGAGGTTGCACTCCTCCGGAGCAAGAGTTGTCAAAAAAATAGTGGACGACCAGAGGTCTCTCTCTTGAGACTGTTTATTTTTATTGTTACTCATGGCGTCGTCGGTCTTCTCTTGGTGGCACCTTAAAAAGATCACGGTAACATTTGCTGAAATGAGGTGCCGAAACAAAACCACATGCGAGCGCGATCTCGACAATGGATTGATTGGTCTGATGGAGCAGCTGGCGAGCTCGACGCAAGCGGATCTCTAAATAATAGCGGGTAGGAACACAGTCCAGGTGTTTTCTGAAAAGACGTTCAAGTTGTCGACGAGAGAGATTGACATGACCCGCCAGTTCATCCAGAGAGATGGGCTCTTCAATGTTGGATTCCATCAGCTCTACGACTTCTGAAAGTTTGGGCTGGCTGGTGCCCAATCTATGCCTAAGAGGGATTTTTTGATGATCTTGTTGATCTCTTATTCGATCACAAAGGTACTCTTCAGAGATCTCTGCTGCCAATGTGGTGCCAAAGTTTTCTCTAATGATGGTCAACATCATGTCAAGCGGGGCAATTCCTCCGCCACAGGTGAGGCGATCTCGGTCAATGACGAATAGTTCTTGAGAGATGATAGTGTCGGGAAAAGCCTCCTGCATTCCAGGCATGTTTTCCCAATGGATAGTACAGCGGTATCCCTTAAGCAGCCCGGCTTGTGCAAGAATTAAACTTCCAGTGCATATTGCACCCATTATTATGTGTTGGCTGGAGAGGTGTTGACACCAGTTGAGAATCTCTGGTGTGATTTTTTTCTCAACATCAATTCCGCCACAAATGAAGACAATATCAAATCCGGGTGCTTCATTTATAGAGTAGTCGGCATCTATCTTGCTCTCATTACTTGCTTTGACTGGGGCGCCTTTTTCACTAATGATCGACCAGTGATATAGAGCTTGATCGCTGATTCGATTGGCCATACGAAGCGGCTCAATGGCCGCTGAGAAGGGTAGCATTGAAAAATCTTCAACAATAAAAAAACCTAAACGTGTCGTAAGTCGAGATAATGGGTCAGAAGCCACAATGAGAACCCCTGCAGGCAAAGTCGATTGGATAGAAGTAATTTCTACGGCCAGGCGATAGATTACCTGAAATATTAAAAAAGAGGTATATCCGGGGGCAAAACATTAACCGGACTCACCACAAATGGGGTTGATCATCTGTTCTGGCCTGCACGGATCTTGGGACTGTCGAGGCTAGAGTGGGTAACCCGGCCATTTGATCCTGCCAAGCCCTTTGTGTTGCAGCACCCAAACATTAAAGCGTCCCTGCAACAAAACATTCAACCCAATAATCAACAGCTGGCCCCTATCAATTACCCCATGACTGACCTTAAGGAAAAAGTCCGGGAGTGATGAGTTACGCTCTCAGTCGAAGATTTTGGGGATCATGGGGTGAATCTGGGATCACCACAGCAGGATAATGGTTACCCAGAATCTCGATCTCTACTTCTGTTCCCAGGTCATTGAACCCAGCCTCAACGTAAGCCAGAGCTAGGGTGCGATCAATAAAGTGCCCATGGGCGCCTGCTGTAGCCCGACCGACTATTTTTCCCTCTCTCCAGAGAGGCTCATTCCCGAGAGGATCGGCATCTTCAATATTCGATATTTCGAGGGTTACCAGCCTTCTTGGTATTCCGGACTCCTGCTGTTTTACCAGAGCGTCCCGGCCAGTAAAGGCCTTGTCGAGGTCAATAAAACGATCCATTCCAGCTTCAAAGAGTGAGTACTCCCGTGAAAGATCCTGGCCCCACATGCGGTATGATTTTTCCATTCGAAGTGAATCCATGGCACGCATTCCACACAGTCCAAGATTATGCGATTCACCGCTTTGCATCAGGTTTTCGAAAATATGGCGTTGGTATTCAATCGGGTGATGGATCTCCCAACCCAGTTCACCCACAAAATTAACTCGCATTAGACGAACCGGTGCCATGCCGACATGAGTATCTTGTCCCGAAAGCCAGGGAAAGGCGGCGCTCTCAAGATCGCAGTCAGCCAACGATTGTAGAATCTTCCTTGAGTTGGGCCCCGCCAATACGAGTACTCCGTATGAAGTGGTCAAATTGACAAGCTGAACACTCCCGTCTCCTGGAAGCCGTTTAAAGAGAAAATCCCAGTCGTATCGTTCAGCAGCACCAGAACTCACCACGTAGAAACGGTTGTTCTCTTCTCGGCGTACGGTGAATTCACTGCGAACACCACCGTTTTTAGTAAGCGCATGAACGAGCCCGATTCGTCCTGTCTTTGAAGGGAGTTTGTTGGCAACCAGTGAATCAAGCCAACCTTCGGCATTCGTTCCTGAAACAAGAAATTTACTGAAGCTTGTAATATCAATAAGCCCAGCATGGTTTCGAAGATGGCAATGTTCATCACCAACGTGTTTGAAATAATTTGTCCGTCTGAATGACCATTGGTCTTTTCTTTCAACCCCTGAAGGGGCAAACCAGTTCGGTCGCTCCCAGCCATATCGTTGCCCCCAAACTGCACCTAAGGCATCAAGCCGATCGTGAATGGGACTGGTCTTTGCGGGCCTGCAGGCGGGTCGCTCTTCATTTGGGTAATGAATGGTGAAGACATTTTCATAGGTCTCTTCATTCTTTTTGGTAACAAATGTTTTTGTTGCATAGGGGCCAAATCGACGAGGATCAATACCCATCATGTCAATCGAGGGCTCACCCTCGACAATCCATTCAGCAAGCTGCCATCCTGCACCGCCCGCAGCAGTGATGCCAAAACTATGTCCTTCATTCAGCCAGAAATTGGGAAGCTCCCAGGCGGGCCCGACCAGAGGGCTGCCATCAGGGGTATAAGCTATAGGCCCGTTGATGATGTCCTTGATCCCGGCATGTTCAAATGAGGGGACCCGCTTGATCGCAGCTTCCACGTGGGGCATCAAGCGCTCAAGGTCGCCAGGAAAAAGGTCCTTGCCAAAAGTGGAAGGAACGCCATCAGCAAAAACGGCCGGGGCACCCTTTTCATAGGGCCCTAGAATCCAGCCATTGCGTTCTTCTCTAAAGTAGTAAGAGGAATCAGACTCCCTAAGCACAGCAAGATCACCCCCCCCGGACTCTTTGTAGGATTTAAGTTCAGGCACTTCGTCTGTAACAATAAACTGGTGTTGAACAGGGATAGAGGGGACATCAATTCCAACCATTTGACCGGTTTGCCTGGCATAGTTGCCTGTCGCACAGACCACATGCTCGCAGGTGATCTCACCTTGATTGGTTTCGATCTTCCATTCACCACTGGGTTGATGGGAGATGGCCGTTACTTCAGTCTGCTGGTTGATCTCTGCACCACCAGTTCTCGCCCCTTTGGCAAAAGCCATGGTGAGATCTGCAGGCTGGATGTACCCATCCTGTGGATGATAGAGGGCGCCAACAAGTCCATTTGTGTTGCATAGAGGCCAGAGTTTGGCAATTTCAGAGGGGGTGATGATTTCAAACGGAACACCAATCGTATTGGCTGTACCACAATATTTCTGGTACTCATCCATGCGGTCGCGACAGGTGGCCAGCCTTAAGTTGCCAGCTACCTTGAAACCCACATTCTGGCCAGTCTCAGACTCCAGTCTTTTATAAAGATCAACACTGTATTTATGGATCTGGCCTACGCTATAGCTCATATTGAAGAGAGGGAGGAGGCCGGCAGCATGCCAGGTTGACCCGGCTGTCAGTTCTGAACGTTCAAGAAGAACAACATCACTCCACCCTTTTTTGACCAGGTGATAGAGGGTGCTGACACCGACTACACCGCCACCAATTACAACTACACGAGCCGTTGACTTCATGATCTTCTCCACGTCATCGATTATAAGAGTTGGTTTGTTAATCCAGGATCATCATAAAAAGAGATAACTCAATTATAAAGCTTCATTAAGTTGGGGTCGCCAGATTACACTGCCATGGCGCGGGTTGCTACAAACAGGTCGTACAGTGTGAAGATCATCTTTTTGGTTGATGGCGATTGTTTATACAATCTGTGATTCAATGTAATTTAGTAGAGTCCGTCTCATTCGACAGAACCAGATCAGACCAACAGGAGAGAGAAGTGATTGAAATGCCAAGGACAGTTGAGATCAATAACGGCGTACCTTCTGTGCCCACATTCAGTGAACAGGAGATGGATCATAGAGTAAAAAGATTGCGCCAATGGATGGAGAGAGAAGAGATTGACGCCTGCCTGTTCACCTCCATACATAACATCAATTATTTCTCTGATTTTGTCTATTGTTCATTTGGCCGTAACTATGGTTTGGTCGTCACTCAGGAGAAGCTGACCACATTAAGTGCCAATATTGATGGCGGGCAGCCCAAAAGAGAGACCTTTGGTAACGATAATCTGGTTTATACCGATTGGCAGAGAGGCAACTTCTTCTACGCGCTCTCAATGCTGATCAAAGACCAACGACGGATTGGCGTAGAGTTTGATCACCTCACCCTCCAGGTGATGGACGCCATCAAGGAATCGCTGTCCGGGTGTGAGTTTGTCGATATTGCCCCAGGGACTATGAAGATGAGAATGATCAAATCACCAGAGGAGCACGCGTTGATCAGGGATGGCGCCCGAGTCTGCGATCTGGGTGGGTCGGCGCTGGTAGAGGCGGTATCTGAAGGAGTTCCTGAGTATGAGGTTGCACTCCACAGCACCCAGACGATGGTGAGGGCAATCGCCCATCTCTATCCCGATGTTGAGCTAATGGACACCTGGACCTGGTTTCAGTCAGGAATCAATACTGATGGTGCTCATAATCCTGTCACCACAAGGAAGGTGGAGAAGGGAGACATCCTGTCATTGAATTGCTTTGCCATGATCTCAGGCTACTACCAGGCACTGGAGCGAACACTCTTTTTTGACCATGCGAGTGATGCTCACCTCCAGTTGTGGGAGATCAACTGTGAAGTACATAGAAGGGGGCTGGAACTCATAAAGCCGGGAGCCCGATGCATGGACATTGCCCTGGAACTCAATCAGATCTACCTCCGACATGATCTATTGGAATATCGCACCTTTGGATATGGACACTCATTCGGCACCCTCTCACACTACTATGGCAGGGAGGCCGGGCTTGAACTCAGAGAGGATATCGAAACCGTACTAAAGCCTGGGATGGTGATTTCCATGGAGCCGATGATCATGATTCCTGAAGGGATGGCCGGATCGGGTGGCTATCGAGAGCATGACATCTTGATCATCACTGAAGAAGGTGCTGAGAATATAACCAGTTTCCCGTTTGGGCCTGATTATAATGTGATCAAGTCCACTCCTTTGAACTGATCAGGTTAGCCGGATACCACGAAGCCGTTCATTGCGACGGCGCAGTAACTCGACGGCAGTGAGCAATAGTGTAGAGATGAAGACCAGGATGGTTGCAACGGCGAGAATTGTAGGACTAATGTGCTCTCGAATACCTGAGAACATCTGCCATGGAATGGTGCGTTGTTCAAAACTTCCGACAAAGAGAATAACAACAACTTCATCAAACGAGGTGACAAAGGCAAATAATCCCCCTGCGATGACTCCGGGGAGTATCAATGGCACAATAATTTTAAAGAAGGTCCTCGTCGGTGTGGCACCAAGACTGGCCGAAGCTCGAATCAGGTTTTGGTCAAAACCAACCAGGGTCGCGGTGACGGTGATCACGACGAATGGGGTTCCAAGTGCGGCATGGGCAAGTATGACACCGATATGGGTTCCCTGGAGATTTATCCGCGAGTAAAAGAAAAACATCCCTGCAGCGGAGATGATCAGCGGGACAATCATGGGTGAAATGAGGATTCCCATAAGCGTAGTCCTGAAGGGAATATGAGGACGGCTTAATCCCAGGGCAGCCAGTGTTCCAAGGAATGTGGCGATCAGAGTTGAGAAAATGCCTATGATGACACTGTTTCTCACCGCACCTTGCCAGTTAAGGTTGGTAAAGAAATCTTCATACCATTTGAGAGAATAACCTGCCGGATCGAGTGTGATCATCTCCTGTGTGAAGGTAAAGAAGGGGACCGCATTGAAGGAGAGGGGAATGACGACGACAATGGGGAAGATCAGAAAGAAGAAGATCAGTCCGCAGAGAAATCGAAAGAGATAGTACCAGATTCGTTCTGGTGTTGAAGCATAAGGGGGAAGGCCGGCCATGGTTAACCCAGCTTCATGTTGTCGATGCCCACCAGTTTGTCATAGAGGGCGTAGAGGGCGAGAACGATGAGCAGGAGAAAGGCGCCCAGTGCGGCAGCTAATCCCCAATTAAGAGAGGAAGAGATATGGTAGGCGATTCGATTACTGATAAAGGTTCCTGATATCCCGCCCACGAGTTCCGGGGTGATGTAGTAACCAATGGCAAGAATGAAGACCAAAATACCCCCAGCCCCCATGCCCGGGATCGTGTTGGGCATATAGACTTTAATCAAGGCCTGAAACGGGGTGGCACCCAGTGATTTGGCAGCTCTGACATAAGTTGGTGATATCGTCTTCATCACACTAAAGAGAGGTAACACCATGAAGGGCAGAAGGATATGGGTCATGGCCACAATGGTGCCCGTTGCATTATGGATTAACGGCAGACGGCCACCATCGTTAAGAAGCCCTATGACGACAAGGAAGTCGTTGATAATTCCCTCTTGCTGGAGGAGAGCAATCCAGGCCGTTGTGCGCACCAGGAGCGAGGTCCAGAAAGGGAGAAGGACCATGATCATCAGAAGATTGCTGGTGCGTGTGGGTAGGGACGCCATAAGGTAGGCGATGGGATAGCCCAGGACCAGAGTTAGAAGAGTGATAATGGCACTTAGTCTTAAGGTTCTCCAAAAAAGCTTCATATAGACCCTGAGCTCTTCGGGCTGTCGTTGAATTTCACCGTCAATATTAAGTTTAAGGTCTGCACCAGCAAGATAGTAGCCAGGAGTATATCTGGAGCTAAAGGTTTTAAGCAGTTTCCAGGTCTCAATTGAACCCCATTGTTTATCAATTTTTATCATTGCCTCCTGATAAGGGTCAGAAGTTAACGTTCTGGATTTTCGTGCCGTCTTGCGGAAAAGACTGGAGATGCCGGCAACTTCATAGTTGAGCCTGCTGCCAAGTCGATTTATGGTTTTATTTTTTGCCCCCTGCTGAAAATCAAGAACGAGGGCTTTAAAAACAGCCTCAGAGGGGATGGTGGCCGAGTCGGGTTGCCACTCACTGAGCAGGGGGATTGTTCGGGGAAGTTCTTCAGCAACAATATGGTTTTCAACACCTCGTAACAGCATATCCCCTATGGGGAGAAGAAAAGAGACAAGGATAAAAACAAACAGGGGTGCTACCAGGCCAAGGGCTTTCAGGCGCGAACGGCGCATTGCCCTTTGAAGGCTTATTTTGAGCGGGGTGCCATCTGCCGTGGTTAAAATGGCCTGTTCAGTCGACATCAGTAAGGTATCGAAAATAACCGGGCGCAATCCTCTGCGCCCGGCCAGTTCAAGTGGTTACTTAGTTAACCAGGCCTGGAAGCGCTGGTCGAGTTCATCCCGATGGTCAGCCCACCACTCAATATTAAACATCAGAGTGTGTTTGGCATTGTGCGGGTCTGTTGGCATGTGAGGCTTCATATCTATCCCCAGTGTGGCGTGTTTTCCAACCAGTGGGGCTGAAGAGGCACGCGCGGGACCGTAGGAGATGTATTTGGCCTGGTCGGCAAGGCGTTGGGTGTCCGTTGCAAAGCGGAGGTATTTCATTACTTCAGCCTTGTTTTTACCGCCCGAAGGAACAACCCATCCATCAAGATCGAAGACCTGCCAATCCCACAACATTGCGACAGGTTGTTTCTCTTCGGCGATCAAAGAGAAGAGTCGGCCGTTATAGGTTGAGCCCATGACGACTTCGCCGTCAGCAAGCAGTTGAGGGGTCTGTGCACCCTTTGTCCACCAGACAACATGGTCCTTAATGGTGTCTAACTTGGCGAAAGCACGATCAACGCCGGCTGGGGTACTGAGCACATCGTAGACCTTATCTGGATCCACTCCATCAGCAAGCAGCGCCCATTCGAGGTTGTTGATGGGTCGTTTCTCTAATGAACGTTTTCCTGGATTTTTGGCAAGATCAAAGACATCAGCAATTGTGGTTGGTGCTGATTTGACCAGGTCTGTTCTATAACCAAAAGTTGTAGAGTAGACAATTTGAGGGATGTAACAAGGTGATACCAACATGTCTCCAAAGTCCTTGGAAGCGGGGGTACCATCCGGTGCAGCAGCAAGGTCCTGATCATAATTGATCTCTTCAACAAGCCCTTCATCACAGGCGCGGATGGCATCAGAGGCGACCATATCGACCACATCCCAGGTGGTGTTTCCTGCTTCAGCCATTGCGCGGAGTTTGGCAACACCTTCTGCAGCAGAGTCATCGTTCAGGATCTTGATACCGGGATTAGCGGCCATATAGGGTTCATGATAGGCTTTTTGCTGACTGGCCGTATAGGCGCCACCCCAGGAAACGACCACTAGGTCAGTGGCCTGGGCAGCAGAACCTGAGGCCATTGCGCCAACCGCAAATGCAGCGGCTACAGCAGTGGGTTTTAGTGTAAAGAATTTCATATTATTTAACTCCTCTTATTGTTGTGTCGGTCTCCCGACTTGAAACAGGCATTGCCTGTAATTATTTCTCCTGCCTGAAAGCAGAAAGTCTTTTGGCTGTTGACAGCCTCAAGCCAGGTCATCTAATGCCCGGCAATCTTCTACCTGCCACCCCAGGGTTACCGATTCTCCAGTTTGCATTAGAGAGTGGGAGGCGGAATTGGGTACCTTGACGATAAAATCATCATGTCCGCATACATTAATTCTGGCCCGGATATGGTCTCCATGATAGATCAGTTCTTCAACCGCCCCTCTGACCTGATTGGTGCAGTTCTCAGCAGTTGTATTGATAAATACACGTTCAGGTCGCAATGAGATCTGAGACCGATCTCCTGTTTTACCAATATTAATAGGCAGTGCCTTGATAACCTCACCGCTATCAAGCCTTACCGAACATGATGTGTCATCAGTCGTCTCAGTGAGGGTTCCGAGTAGGCGGTTATTTTCACCAATGAATTGAGCAACAAATGCATTCTCTGGTTTTTCATAAAGCACATCTGGAGGCGCCAGTTGCTGGATCACTCCATCGTTAAAGACCGCTATGCGGTTTGACATGGTTAGTGCCTCTGTCTGGTCATGAGTGACATAGACGATGGTGATTCCGAGTTGCTCATGGAGATGCTTGATCTCATACTGCATCTGTTCACGCAACTGCTTGTCAAGCGCACCTAGCGGCTCGTCCATCAGGACCAGTTTGGGCTCAAAGACCAGTGCACGTGCCACCGCAACGCGCTGCTGCTGACCGCCTGAGAGCTGGCCAGGCATTCGATTCCCAAATTGCCCGAGTTGCACCATCTCAAGGGCGTTCTGAACGCGACGTGTAATTTCTGTCTTCTCAATCTTTCTGACCTGGAGGGGGAATGCCAAATTCTCCGCAACCGTCATATGTGGAAAGAGGGCGTAGTTTTGGAACACCATCCCGATATCCCGATGGTGTGGGGGAACGTTATTGATCGCCTGGGAGTCGAGTATGATCTCACCATGGGTGGCCGTTTCAAAGCCAGCCAACATCATAAGACAGGTGGTTTTGCCAGAACCGGAGGGGCCAAGAAGAGTCAAGAACTCGCCACAGGCGACATCAAGGTTGAGGCCCTTGATAACCAGTGTCTCCCCATCATAGCTTTTTTGTATGTCCTTGAATTGGACGTAGCTAGTGTTCTCTGTACCCATTAGGGTCCGATCATCCTCCAGTTTTATTCAGACTTGTAATTTGAGAGCTTTGCATAGCTGATGTTTAGATAACTTGTTCAAATAAAGAATAACGTCAAAACCTGATAATCTCAATAATTTCTGCTTAATTAATCTGAATTTCATCAAGGAATCACTGGGATTAGATTATCGGAAGCTCAGGGGAAAACAGTGTCGTTCTGACGTCTCCTGTTGGCCTGTTTACGCCTCATTTAACCTATATTAACCCTTAACGCTCCAGGTATAAGGGTGATCTTCATTGGAGTGTTGCCGGGAATTTCACCGTCGGTCTCAAATTCAACCTCTGCCCCTTCGATCTGGAGCGAGCTAAAACTGAATATACGGATCGCAGGGTGGTTGACCTCTCTTCCGGACATAATCGGTTTCATATATCTGAACCCCTCCAGTGTTGTTATCGGGCCAATATGAAGCGCTTCTATTTTTCCGCTTGTTAAGCCGGCTTCTGAACAGGGCTTCATGCCTCCTCCAAAATAGTGTCCATTGCAGATAGAGAGATTAAACGTATCAAAATCCTGCCAGGGCTGATCATCAACTTGTAACTTAAGGGGAAAGTATAACGGCTTGAGCAGTTCAATCGCTGTTCCGATGGTATAGGCCGATCCTCCCATCCAGGAGAGGAGAGGGTGTTTTGCCCTCTTGGCCACTAACGGCCCCAGCCCCACATTGATGTCATTAATAAAATAACGATTCCGCTCTCTTTTTCTGGATGTCTGAAATGTAATCTTGCCAACATCTATAGGGACCACTCGCCCTGCGGGGAGTTGTCGGAGGATTGTGTATGGATTATTGGGAAGATGGAGTGAACGGGCAGTATCACAGCCCGTTCCCAGGGGAATAAATGAAAAAAGAGGCAGTGGGGAAGAGCTCTCCGACAAAAAGAGTCCGTTAACCACCTCGTGGACAGTCCCATCACCTCCACAGGCAACCACTAGAGGGCAACCCCTCTGTCTGAGTTGTGCCGCCACAGTCATTCCATCACCCGGGCCTGCGGTGTAGATTAGATCGGGAGGCTCAGGCCAGGATGCAGTCACTTCGGCTAATTGTTTCACGACCCTGCTACTGATCCCACGGCCAGCTGAAGGATTAATGATTAAGGCAGGGTTCATGATTGATTTAACTCGTGGTGTGGGTGTTGGTTCGGTATGAGCATAGCTTAGTTCAAATAAAAAATCTGCCGACACAAGATTCTGGATAACCACAATAGCGGCCAATAAATAGCCATAATAATCAATAAAATATATCCAGAACGGGTTGAATTATTGCTGGGGGTTCACAAGCTGTGAATAAAGCATACTATGAGTTGGCGGCAATTTTCAGACCGCTCTTCTCTATGCCCATTTGGCCTTCAATTTGAAGTTCAGTTGATAGCTCAAAAAGGTATTGCCGAAATTGCCTGATCTATGTAAATATTTGGCTTTAGTAGCCAATAAATATAAATGGGTTAAATACTATTTGAGTGTAGAAGCACTTAAGTGGTGTGTATAAAACCATCAGAGGAGAAACAAGGCTGTGCATAAAGCGCTGCTCATAAAGCCTGTTCACTGCACCGCTTGTCAGCAATGTGAGATGGCGTGCTCCTACATGAAGGTAGGCGCATTCAATCCATCAAAATCAGCAATAAAGATATTTACCTTTGATGGGGGGGGGGTGAAAGTGCCCTATACCTGTACCCAGTGTAATGAAGCCTGGTGCATGATGGTCTGCCCTGTAGGCGCTATTACACTCAATACCGAAACGGGGGCCAAGGTGGTTACAGAGGCGAGGTGTGTTGGCTGCAAAGTGTGCACCATCGCTTGTCCCTTCGGTACAATCAACTATAATTCTGACAAAGGTGTGGTCACCAAGTGTGACCTCTGTAATGGAACACCGGCATGTGTGGAGGTCTGTCCGACCAATGCCCTCACCTATGTCGATGCTGATAACCTTAACAGTGACCGTATGCAAACGCATGCTGAAAAGTCACATACTTCAGCAGGGGAGGTAGCGCATAAAACACTGTAAACCTGTTCATGAATCTAATTTAAGCTACAAAACCACCATCCGAGGAGAAAACAATGAGCTGGACAAAGAAAATATTAAGAGTAAACCTAACAACGGGAAGTTGTGAGAGTGAACCACTTAATATGGAGTGGGCACGACAGTATCTCGGCCAGAGAGGGCTGGCAACAAAATACCTTGTTGAAGAGACAGACCCCAGTGTAGATCCTCTCTCTGCAGACAATAAAATGATTTTTGCCACAGGTCCGCTGACCGGCACCATTGCGCCCACTTCAGGGAGGTGGTCGGTGGTCACTAAAGGCCCACTCACCGGAGCCATCGCCTGCTCAAATTCCGGGGGCTTTTTTGGCGCTGAACTGAAGAATGCCGGCTGGGATATGATTATCTTTGAGGGTCGTGCTGAAGCTCCTGTCTATCTCGACATCAACAACGATCAGGTCTCATTGAAGGATGCCTCTCAACTGTGGGGCACCAGTGTCTGGGAGACCGAAGACAAACTGCGGGAGATTCGTGGAGATGATGATATCAGGGTGGCCTCAATTGGTTCTGCAGGAGAGAAAGGGGTTCTCTTTGCGGCCATTGTCAACGACAAGGACCGCGCAGCAGGTCGTTCAGGGGTTGGCGCTGTAATGGGCTCAAAAAACCTCAAGGCTGTTGCGGTCAGAGGCACAGTAGGCGTCACAGTTGATGATCCCATGGGGCTGATGAAAGCATCTGGTGCGGCAAAAGGTGCTATCTCTGAGAATGCGGTAACCAGCCAGGGGCTGCCCACCTATGGGACTCAGGTGTTGATGAATGTGATAAATGAACTTGGTGCACTTCCCACTCGTAATGCCACAGAAGTTCAGTTTGAAGGCGCTCATTTGGTCAGTGGTGAAGCGATGACCGAACCCAGAAAGAGTGATGGGGAGGCCAATCTTGTCTCGACCCACGCCTGTTTTGGATGCCCCATCTCTTGCGGCCGCTATTCCAAGATTGATCCTGAACATTTTACTGTCAAAGGGAAATCCCAGTATCAGATTGTCAGCGGCGGGTTAGAGTATGAGAACGCATGGGGGCTCGGTGTGGCTACGGGAGTCTCAGATCTTGAAGCACTCACATTCGCTAACTTTCTCTGTAATGAGCAGGGTCTTGACCCTATCACTTGCGGTTCAACCATTGGAGCCGCAATGGAGCTTTATGAGATGGGTGCGATCACTTCTGAGGATACCAATGGAATCGAACTTGAATTTGGTTCTGCCAAAGCCCTTGTCGAAATACTTGAGGCAACGGCAAAGGGTGAAGGCTTTGGGAGGGATATTGCGCTGGGTTCAAAACGTCTGTGTGATAAATACGGTCACCCTGAGCTTTCAATGACCGTCAAAAGTCAGGAATTTCCAGCCTATGATCCGCGGGGAATACAGGGAATGGGGTTAACCTATGCCACTTCAAACCGGGGGGCCTGTCACTTGAGAAGCTATACCGTCTCATCCGAGGTTTTAGGTCTTCCGGAGAAGACCGATCCCCACACCACTGATGGCAAGGCTGGATTGGTTATGGCCTTTCAGGATGTGACCGCTGTAGTCGACTCGAGTGGAACCTGTATCTTTACCACCTTTGCCCTCTCCCTTGATGATATAGCCCCAATGGTCGATGCGGCCTGTGTGGGTGAGTGGTCGAGTGAGTCTCTGATGGAGGTCGGTGAACGTATTTGGAATATGGAGCGCCAATACAATATTGCCGCCGGGTTTACCGGAAAAGACGATACACTGCCCGAACGACTGTTGAAAGATGCCGCTAAATCCGGGCCTGCAAAAGGGAGGGTGAATGAGCTTGATAAGATGCTTCCGGAGTATTATGAGCTCAGAGGGTGGAGTGATGACGGGGTGCCGACAGCTGAGACACTGAGTCGACTAAGCCTTTAGGAACCAGAGAAGAACTTAGGCCTACCCAAAAAAACAACAGCAGCCTGAAAAGACCTGATGGGTCTTTTCAGGCTAATCCTGTTGTTCGACAAGTCATCATTTCCAAGAGTAGTCGCGCAGGGAATTCAGATATGAGTTATGTGATTATTGGTGCCGGCCCGGCAGGGGTTACGGCCGCTGAAACACTGCGAAAACAATCTCCCGATGCCAAGATTATGCTTGTTTGCGATCACCCCGGTCTCCCCTATTCGAGAATGGCCATCCCCTACCTGTTAACCGAAAAAGTTGATGAGCAGGGGATTACCCTTCGACCGGATGAATCACACTTTGATCAATTGAATATAACGCTCCTCCATGACAGCGCGGCTGCTCTTGATCTCGGATCAAAGACCGTTCTTCTTAACCGGGGTGAGCCGATCCAATATCAAAAGCTGCTTATCGCTTCGGGGGCAAAGCCTCGTCAGCTTCCAACTCCTGGCAACAGCCTTCCACAGGTTCAAAACTGTTGGACACTCGAAGATGCTCGCCTGCTTATTGCCCACCTCAAGGATGGGTCACAGGTTGTCCTCATTGGAGCCGGATTTATCGGCACCATTATCCTTGAAGCCTTGATAGAGAAGGGGGCCAAGGTCACCGTAATCGAACAGGGAGAGCGAATAGTGCCACGGATGGTGGGCCCAGAGCCGTCGGCGCTGATCAGGAACTGGTGTGAGCAGAATGGGGTTGTTTTCTACACTTCATCGGTTGTAGAGGAGATTACAGAAGTTGAGGAGGGGGGATCTTTGCTTGTCCATCTCCGAGAAGGTGAGGTCATTCCTGCAGAAAGGGTGGTTGTGGCCACAGGGGCTGAACCCAATTGTAGTTTTGTCGAGGGGTCAGCGATCCAAATGGAGGGCGGGATTGTTGTTGACTCTCATCTTAGAAGCAGTAATCCCGATATTTATGCTGCCGGTGACGTTGCGGTTGCGCCCGATAGCTTCAGCCACCAGCTCGTCAGCCATCATGCCATTCAACCTCTGGCGGTTGAACAGGGGCGGATTGCGGCCCTCAATATGAGCGGAAAAGAGGTCGAGTACAGCTCTCACTTTGCGATGAATATTCTCGATACCTTTGGTTTGATCACCGCCTCTTTCGGTGCCTGGGAGGGGGTCGAAGGTGGCGATAGTGTTGAAATAATGGATTCAACCCACCACCGTTATCTCTGTTATCAGTTTGATGGGGATCGTCTTGTTGGGGCAACAACCGTTGGAAGATCTCATGATCTGGGGATCATCAAGGGGTTGATCCAGTCCAAAGCATCGCTTGGTCGATTGAAAGAGAAATTGAAAGAGCAGCCTGAGCGTCTTAAGGAGATCTATCTGGAGTGGTCAAAACCGGGATTTAGGATATAACAATGAATGTAAAACTCAAATTATTCGCAAGCTTAAGAAACTATCTTGATGTAGGACTTGATGGTGGTAGAGTGTTTGAGCTTGACCAGGGCTCTTCGGTGCTCGATCTCTTTTCAGAGGTGCCACTGCCTGTCGAGGAAGTTCACCTCACATTGGTCAACGGCATCTATCACCCGGTTGAGGAGCTGGCATCACTCCAGCTCATCGAAGGTGATGTGGTGGGCGTCTGGCCCCCCATCGCCGGGGGATAACCCCCAACGCTCCGATTAGAGCTGTGAAACTCACACTCCTTGGAACGGGCTGTCCTGTCGCATCAGCCAAGCGCTTTGGGCCTGCCCAGCTGATTCAGGATCAGGAGCACACAGTTCTGATTGATTGTGGATCGGGAGTGACCCAGAGACTTCTGGGAGCTGGGTGTAATGGCGCTCAATTGGATGCAATCTTTATCACCCATCTCCATTCAGATCACATCGTTGACCTGTTTCAATTGATCATCTCTTCCTGGCACCAGGGGAGAGACAGGCCCCAGCGTATTTTTGGCCCTAAGGGGACACAACACCATATCGAACAACTGATGGCTCTTTGGCAACAGGAAGTTGTACATAGAACAGAGTATGAACAGCGGCCCTCGACATCAGCCCTGAGTGTCGAGGTGGAAGAGATACAACAGGGAAGCATAATTACAATTGGATCTATCGATGTAACGGCTGTAGAAGTCGATCATTCTTTCTATCATGCATTGGGTTTTGTCATCGAGAGCGGTGGAAAGAAAATGGTCTTTTCTGGAGACACCCGACCCTGCAGTGCTCTGGAAAGAGCGGCGTTGGGAGCTGATCTTCTGCTGCATGAGGTCTTCATTCATAACGCATTTAAAGCGGATTTCATCATACGAACGGAACAGACCATTGCCAATGTGGCGGCCTATCATACGCTCTCATCAGACGTTGGAAAGGTGGCACAACGTGCAGGCGTCGGCACTTTGGTATTAACCCATTTTGTCCCCCCTGGTTGTGACCTCAAACAGCTCCATCAAGAGGTATCGAGAGACTATTCTGGGAGTATAGTGATGGGGAGTGATCTTCTTTCGATTGAGGTTTGATTCGGTGAAACATCAACCGCCCCCACGTCGGAAATGAAAATCAAAGCGGTGGATAAAATCAGCGATCAGATCAGGATCTTCCGGGGAGAATGAGAACGAAACCTCTGTTCTGGGAATGGAGAGATGACCCAGAACTCGCGGTGAGAGCGGTCTAAGGAAAACATGAGTGGTTAGTTCGCTCTCTTTGATGGTGATCTGGTCTCCATTGATAGTGGTTATTGAGGGTGAGACCAGCCTGGGCAGTGTAGAAAGAAAGAGCTCAGGGTCGAGCCCCATCTCCTTGGTGTGGAAGATCGAAAAGCCTTTAGATTGATGGTCGTTGTCAGTCATAAGGTAGGGAGGGTCGGTCCTCAGGGGACGACACGGTTGATCAGTAGAGTAACTTGGGTGTCAGCAGATACTGTCGTGGTGAGCGTTCCCTCCAGATCTCCTGGGGTGGGTTTTGCGCTCCCACCGATAGCCACACGTGCCCCAATAATGACCTCAGAAAAATTAGAGAGTGTAAGTTCTGGAGACATGGCCATTGAGTCATCGAGAATAACTGTTGTTGGAAGATCTGAAACCTTTACCTTTCCTGCTGCCAGTGGAATAGGGGGTCCCTCTTTCGCTCTGGCGAAGATATAAACGGTAGTGTCTGGGTTGAGGTTTTCGCTCAGTGTTTTATCGACAGAGAGTGTGACCGAAATGGCAGAGTTTGAAATACTACTGGCTGCGGGTTGCTCTTGGGGGGGAAGGTTGAGTTGAGTGCGTGCCGCATTAATGGCCTGATTAACCGGATTCAGGTCATTTTCATTGACCAGTCCTCTAAGTTTCACCCAGTAGGTCAGAGCTTCTTCAAAGGCCGCCCGGTCATAGGCCTCTTTGCCAAGGAGAAAGAGTGAGTCGAGATGGGTGGGTTCAATTTCAACTGCTCGCTTGATGAGTTCAAGTGGTTCGCCACTTAAATTCCCATCCTTCTTTTGGGAGAGTGCATCTGCAAGATTGACCAGTAGGGCGGGGTCATCACCGATCGACTGGAGTGCTCTGCGGTAGGTCTTGATCGCTTTATCTTCCTGATGCAGTGCATTGTAGCTCCTTGCCAGCATCATCCAGCCCTGGTGGTTGGTCGGGTCTTCAGCCATTCTCACTTCCAGGGTCTCGATCATCTCCATCATCTCTTCAACAGAGGGAGATGCAGGAGCGGACTTTTGTGTCAACAGTATCTCGGCATTGGGCTCACCCAAGAGCTGATAGAGACCAAAGCCGGTTATTGGAATCAACAAAACAAGAAGAATGATTACAATCAGAGGTGATTCTGCAAAAGAGGTTTGGGCTCTGGCTTTTGTGGGGCCGTCATTGACCTCAGCGGTGAGTGCAAGCTTGATGTCACTGACTGCATTGTCATATTGATCTTTATCGAGAAGTCCATTTTTAAGATCTTCTTCAAGTTCACCGAGTTGATCACGACGCAAGGTGATGTTGAGATCATTTTGAGAAGTGGGAGGGGTGATTTTTTTATTGCCAACAAGGGGCAGCACTACAAAGGCGACTGCCAGTAACGTCATTAGAGAAAAAACAAGCCAGATCATGTTATATCTCGTTCATCTATAGGAGAGTTGGGCTTGATTGACGATAACAGCTCATCCGCTCGTTTGGTTTCATCTGCTCTTGAGGCGGTCTGAAGGTTGTTGAGTGATCGACGACCTCTTTTTTTGATCGCAATGACGGTAAACCCAAATCCAATCAGTGCAACGAGGAAAGGAATTACCCACAAGAGATAAGTGGCTGGGCGAACAGGGGGTTCGTAGAGAACAAACTCACCATAACGGGAGACCATATAGGCAGCAATCTGATCATCGCTCTGTCCGGCAAGAATCATACTCCGTACTCGATCCCGAAGATCCTTTGCCAGTCCCGCATTGGATTCACCGATGTTCTGGCCCTGACAAACCGGGCAGCGTAGATCATAAATCAGGCGGTTATAGCGTGTTTGCTGGATCTCAGTATCAAATGACTGGACAGTAATGGTGCTCGCAGTGCCAACACCTGTGAGCAGGGTCAGGCTGAAAAGAAGAACCTGAAGGCGACTTGTAATCATGATTTGTTCTGAAGCTCCACTAATTTGGGAAGCACTTTGCTGTTAAGAACCTCATCAGTCAGGTTGCCCACATGTTTGAGACGAATGATGCCTTCCTTATCAATAATGAAGGTTTCAGGCGTTGCATAAACCCCCCAATCCAGCCCTGCGGTTCCTGCTGGATCAAATACCACCTTTGCAAAAGGATTTCCCAGAGCGGCAAGGTACTGTTTTGCTTCTTGTCGAGTATCTTTATAGTTGATTCCATAGATGGGTGTCTTGCCTTCTTTGGAGAGGCGCATCAGTGCGGGGTGTTCTCTACGACATGTGACACACCATGAAGCCCAGACATTGACCAGCGCCACCTTGCCTTTAAAGTCTACTGAAGCATCAATAAAGAGATCAGGGTTGAAAAGATCCTGGAGAACAAAACCGGGTGCTGGTTTATCTATCAAGGGGGAGGGAAGCTCCCGCGGATTTCGTCCCAGGCCAACATAGAGAAAGATGACGAGAATCACAAATAGAAAAAGAGGGAGGAGTCGCTTTAACATCTATTTCTCTCGATTAGGTTGACGACGGAGTCGCTTGAGACGATATCGTCGATCAAAAGCGGCCAGCAGGCCACCCAATGACATGAAAACACCTCCAAACCAGATCCAGCGAATAAAGGGTTTGTAGTAGAGGCGCATACTCCAGGCGTTTTCATCAAGCGGATCACCAAGGGCAACATAGATGTCACGGGTAACGCCAGGATCGATCGCCGCTTCACTCATCGGCATCCCGGTGCTGTAGTTTCGTTTTTGCGGTTTAAGGACCTCAATCAACACACCCTCTTTCAAGAGTTCAACCTCCCCCTCGACCGCATCATAATTGGGTCCTCGGAAGGAGTTGATCCGCTTAAGAACAAAAGTATAACCAGCAAGTTCAACCGGGTTGTTATACTCAACTCGCACATCACGCTCAACCCCGAAGAGAGTGGAAAAAGTGGCGCCAATGATAAAGATCGCTATTCCAATATGGGCGATCGACATCCCCCAGACCGAAAGGGGAATGGATCGGCGTTCGCTCGGCCCCTTGCCACCTAAGCCAAGGCGTTGAAAGATGGGTTTCAGTGCTGTTGAAAAAGCCCAAACAGCGAGCACTACGCCAAGACTGATGGACCAGTAGCTGGATGTTCCGGAAAGTAGGGTAACGATTGCGGCAACTACAATGCTGAGGAGCAGAAGGAGACGAAGCTGCTTTGTGAGCCGTTGAGTTGAGTCTTTTTTCCATCGAGAGATGGGGCCTAACCCCATAAACAGAATTAGGGGCACCATGATGGGCACGAAGACTGAGTTAAAATAGGGCGGGCCTACAGAGATTTTACCCTCGCCAAGTGCATCCAGGACCAAAGGATAGATCGTACCCAAAAGGACAGTTGCCGTAGCGGCCACCAGGAGAATGTTATTCGATAGAAGAAGTGACTCTCTTGAGACAAGATCAAATCGACCACCCCCTGCCAGTTGGGGCGCACGCAAGGCGTAGAGGGTAAACGAACCTCCAACAATGATAGCGAGAAAGGCAAGAATAAAAGAGCCCCGGGTGGGATCAGTAGCAAATGCGTGAACTGAGGTCAGCACCCCAGAGCGCACGAGGAATGTTCCCAACAGACTCAGTGAGAAAGCACCAATAGCGAGGAGAACGGTCCAGTGTCGGAAGGCATTGCGTTTTTCTGTAACAGCGAGTGAGTGGAGCAGTGCGGTCCCAACCAACCAGGGCATGAATGATGCATTCTCAACCGGATCCCAGAACCACCATCCCCCCCAACCAAGTTCGTAGTAGGCCCACCAGCTCCCAAGGGTAATACCCGCAGTAAGAAAGACCCAGGCCATGGCCGTCCATGGTCGGGACCAGCGTGCCCAGGCAACATCAAGCTGACCACTTATTAGTGCTGCGATGACGAAGGCAAATGCAACTGAGAATCCAACATAACCCATATAGAGCATTGGAGGATGGAGGGCAAGACCGGGATCCTGGAGTAGCGGATTCAACTCTCTCCCTTCCTGTGGAATCGGAAAGAGGCGATCGAACGGGTTGGAGGTAAAGAGCATGAAGAGAAAAAACCCGATGCTGACAAGACCCATGATCGCAATGACTCTGGCAGCCATCTGATCAGGAAGAGAACGGCTAAAGAGTGCCACTGCAACGGTCCATCCAGAGAGGAAGAGGGTCCATAAAAGGAGTGAACCTTCATGAGCACCCCAGACCGCCGAGACCCGATAGATTATCGGTAGCTGAGTATTGGAATTCGAGGCGACATATTTGACGGAAAAATCACCACTAATGAAGGCGTAGATGAGAATGCCAAAGGCAATAACAATGAACAGAAATTGCCCATAGGCAGCGGGTCTTGCAACCGCAATCAGTTTTGAGTTCCCACTCCAGTCGCCTAAGAGAGGCACTACACCCTGAGCAACGGCGAGCGCAAGAGCAAGGATAAGTGCAAAGTGGCCAATCTCAGGAATCACTGGGTTTTTTCTTCTGCTTCAGTCGCGGTGGGAGGTCCTCCAAATTCATGGGGCATCGCTGTTGTTCCTTCCGCACGCTTAAGGGCGTCACTGACCTCAGGAGGCATGTAATTTTCATCGTGTTTGGCTAAAATCTCTGAAGCAACAAAATGATTGTTCTGCATCTTTCCGGTAGCAACAATGCCCTGACCTTCACGGAATAGATCAGGAAGAATTCCGGTATATTGAACGGCAAATGAACTGGCGCCATCGGTAAGGTCGAAAGAGACTTTTAATGAATCTTCATCACGTTTAAGTGAGCCAACACCGACAAGCCCGCCCACCCGATAGCTTTGTGTGGTGGGTGCTTTACCCGCAGCAATATCACTCGGGGAGTAGAAGTAGAGCAGGTTTTCCTTGAAGGCACGAAGACCCAGTGTTGCCGCAGCTCCCACACCCATCACTACCAGCAGTGCAAGCACCATTCTTTTCTGTCTTCGTCTCATTCCGGGAATATCCTTTTGAGATTATCCTTGAGCTGCTTGATGAGTGTTGTTCTCATTCTCAAGGAGCGGACCAGCGTATAGCCCATAACCAGTATGCAGATGGCATAGGAGGTCCAGATATAGAAGGCGTATTTCCCGTATGGAAGAAAGCTGAAGAGTTGTTCAATATTAGTCATTGGCAATGATCTCCTTGACCCAATTGGTATTTTGTTCACGTTCAAGCAGCAGGCCTCGTGCTCGTGCCAGTACGGCCCCGGCATAGTAAAACTTAAACCCAAAAGTCATCAGCAGGAGTGGTACCAGCATGCTGATATCGATAGAGGGCTTGTCTATTTTGGTAACGGTTGCTCCCTGGTGAAGCGTATTCCACCACTCCACGGAGTAGTGGATAATGGGAATGTTGACAACCCCCACAATGGCAAGCAGTGCGCTGGCCCTGGCGGCAGTTCGGGGTTCATCGATGGCTGCCTGTAGCGCCATATAACCAAAGTAGAGAAAGAGGAGGATGAGTTCTGAAGTGAGCCGTGCATCCCAGACCCACCACGTTCCCCACATCGGTTTCCCCCAGAGAGAGCCAGTGACCAGGGCAATGAAGGTGAAGGCGGCACCGATGGGAGCACTTGCACTGGCAATCGCATCCGCCACTTTGATCCGCCAGATCAATCCGACCGTCGCCGCGATGGCCATCAGGACATAGATCAGCATTGACATCCATGCTGTGGGTACATGGATATAGATAATGCGATAACTTTCTCCCTGTTGGTAGTCAGTTGGGGCAACGACAAGACCCAGATAGAGGCCGGTTAGAGTGAGAAGGGTGAAGATTGCAATAAGCCATGGGATTATCTTGCCCGCGATCCGGTCGAAAGAACGGGGAGAACCCATCAGATGAAACCAGTTCTTAATAGTTTTAAACATAACTTATCCTATGCTAATGCGTAAGGCAGCGGAAGTCGCGATGGGTGCCAGTGAAATCGCCAGAAGCAGAATTGAGGCCAGAATGTAGATCTGCCCGATGATGGGGAGATCTGCCATTGTTCCCGAAACCGCTCCGGCAGCGAAAATTAATACCGGAATATAGAGTGGTAAAACAAGTAGAGACTGGAGCAGCCCTCCCTTGGAAAGGCCTACAGTCAGCCCCATCCCTATGGCACCCACAAGACTCAATACCGGTGTCCCGAGCAGGAGAGTAATCACGAGTGTCTGGAGCGCTTCTGCAGGAAGCTGAAGACTGACTCCCAATAAGGGTGAGAAGAGAATGATCGGTAGCCCACTCACCAGCCAGTGGGCAAACACCTTGACCAAAACAAGAAGTGGCAAGGGGTGCTCGCTCAACACCAGTTGTTCAAGGGTGCCATCTTCGAAATCACCTTTGAAAAGGGTATCCAGTGAGAGCATGGAGGCGAGAAGGGCGGCCACCCAGATAATGCCGGGGGCGATGGTTCTCAATATCTCGCTATCGGGACTGATGCCCAGAGGGAAGAGAGTGACGACAATGACAAAGAAACCGAGTGGGTTGAGAACCTCCTGGCGATGTCGATAGGAGAGTTTGAGCTCTCGCACCAGTAGACGATAGCTTGCTTTCGTCATACTGGATTCACCGATCATTAGAAGCGCTCTTCGGTGAGGGTCGTGGTCGGGATATCAAGTCGTTTGACACCGTTGGCGGGAAGGTTCATCGATTGGTGGGTTGCCATGATGATGCTTCCACCCAGTTGTATATGATTACTGTAAAGCCCTTCAAGCAGAGTGATTCCAGCCACATCGACTGAGGTGAGTGGTTCATCCAGAATCCAGAGTTGGGTTCTGGCAACCAAAGCACGAGCCAGAGCCACTCGACGGTTCTGTCCTGCGGAGAGATTGCAGCACTGCTGATCTTCAAAACCATCAAGCCCTACCTCTGACAGAGCTCTCTTCGCAGCATCCTTTGAGGTCGTGGCGGTGTTAGGGTCAAGGAGGAGGTTTTCCATCGGTGTCAGGTGAGCTTTGGTGCCATTTCGATGACCGATATAGGAGACCGCTTGCTGATATTCTGAGCGATACTTGAAGATATTGAGGCCCTGCCACTTCACCTCACCCCGTGAGGGCAGTGCAAGACCTGAGATAATTCGAATAAAACTGGTTTTTCCTGAGCCATTTTTACCTTCAACCAGTAGCACCTGACCGGCCGATACCGTTACATTTATACCATTGAATAACTCTCGATACCCTCGGGTACAGGCGAGATCGGATATCTCAAGCTCAAAACTGTTTTCTTCCATTAAGCGATACTAAAAGGGCAGAACAGGTTACTGATGTGGCGTGGAGTAGCCCTGACCACCGCTCTTTGAAGGCTACTCCAAAGCACTCTACTCTACCTTCGAAACAGTATTTTCTCCAGTCAATAACCCTATTATTAACAACAGGTAATGTAAGGACTCTGACAGTGTTGGGGGCTCTATAGCGTTATGAGCAAGGAGGTTGAGGGCAGGCAGAAGGAGGGAGATAGTGCCAAGGTCTTAACTGTTCTGAACGTGGTGAATAGCCTCTTAAAGGGTTGGATAACCCAGGCTCAACTCCTCTGTAAGAGGATTCCGCTTGGGGATCAAGAAAGAAAAAAAGGACGGCCACCGGCCGCCCTTTAAACAGGAACAAAAAGCAGGGGGTTTAACCGAACATATCGCTGGTAATTCCCTTGTACCAGCCTCTTGCGTACTTGGCCTCTTTGGCATGGTGACGCAGTGATTTGCCTTTAAAGGCAACCCCGCCTGCACCTTTGACCTTGACCCGCTTGCCATCTTTAACTGCATAGATGGCGACCACGGAGATACCGTACTTCTCGCTGATAAAGCTGTAGCAGGTGTTGGATCCGGTCCAGGGTGGGGCTTCTTCGCCTGCCATCTGCGCGGCGATTGTCGCTGCCACGTTTTTGGCCTGAGAGGAAGCGGAGTGACCGGACTTGGGCATCGGTGAAGCAACACTGGCATCACCAATTACAAATACAATGTCGCACACTTTTGATTTGAAGTCCAAATCTACATCACACCATCCCGTAGCATTGACCAACCCGGCGTCCTTACAGATGGCACCGGCTACCTGCTTCGGAATGTAGTTGACTACATCTCCCTTGTGCTCTTCACCGTCTTCGGTGATCACCGTATTGGTTGCACCATCCACCTCAACCACCTTGCCGCCGTTGGAACCCTTGATCCACTTCAGGTTGGGTCCCTCAAAGTTACCCTCTGCAGTCGCTTCGCCTCCATAGACACGGGTCCACCCTTCACGGAAGGCGCCCTGCTTGGAGTGCTTCTCCTTGGCATCCAAAATGACGACCTGAGCCGTCGGATTGTGCTCCTTGAAATGCGCCAGCGCCAATGCAGCACGCTCATAAGGGCCAGGAGGACAACGGAAGGGGTTCTCTGGCGGAGCAATGATCAACAGACCGCCCTGTCTCATGCCGGCAATCTGCTTGGCCAGAAGAGAGGTCTGTGGACCGGCCTTCCAGGCGTGAGGCATCTGCTCGGCAACGGCATCAGAAGAGCCGTCAACAGTGGAATGGTCAAAAGTAATGCCCGGGGAGAGAACCAGAATGTCATAACTGATGGAACCGCTCCCAGTGATTACTTTTTTACCACCGGTATCAATACCGGTCACAGTGTCATGAACTACATTGACACCGCGCTTCTTCAGACCGTCGTAACCATAGGTGATCGAGTCCATAGTCGCCATGCCCATGATCACTTCATTACTGAAGAAACAGGTCGAGTACTTGGAATCCTTCTCAATCAGGGTCACCTTGGCATTGGGAGCCCAGCGGGTGAGGTAGTTGGCACAGGTGGCACCGCCCGTTCCGCCGCCAACCACGACGACATGACCGTTCGCTCCGGCATAGGCTTCAAAGGGAAGCAGTATGGCCCCTGTAGTTGCTGCACCGGCAGCACCCATCATTTTTACAAAATCTCTACGATTAATATTGTTCATCTCCATGCTCCCTTACTGTTCAGAGTAGTAGTTGGCAACTGCATGGAGCTGCTCGTCGGAATATCCCTTGGCGACACGATCCATGATGGATGCAGTATCCTCACCGGAAGCGAAGGCCTTCATGCTTTCGAAGATTTCATCTGCATCCAGACCAGCAAGCCTTGGAACCGACTGGGCCCCTTCACCATCTGTGCCGTGGCAGGTATTGCATTGGGAGGCGACCAGTGCTCCCAGACTTAACCCAGCTGCCTGGACGCCGCTGGCAACGGCCAGAGATCCGATCAGGCTCACTGCAACTACAGTGGCTGCTATCTGTTTTGTTTTGGGCATATTCTCCTCCTGATTGGCGTCATTAAAATTATGATCAATTTATCGTGAACTTAATAAAAACCACGAAAAGTTCATGATAATTTAACTTCTTAACTGCTGTCCAGTTTGACTCAAGGATATAAGAAGAATTGATGATGTCATAAAAGAATTTTATGATTATTCTCTCTCGCAGATTGAAGTCTAATGCAATAAGTGATCTCACATCTGCCATTGACTAACCCCTCTCGCTCAACTGAATAATGCCGGTCTGGTTTTGACTAACGCGCTTTGGCTGTCACGCTGTTCTGTTCACCCTTGTTGTCCACCCAGTTCATGGTCACTTCATCACCCTTGTTGCCCTTTATGCGGACACCAATTCTGGGGTTTTTGGAGACCCCTGATCCCAGGTTGGCCTGGCAGGCCTCTTTTCCATTGATCAGAAAGGTCATGCTTTGGACGTAGTGGCCAAGGCCCTGAGGGTCAGCCTTGATCCCCTGCATAGGGTGAGAGATCATCCCTTTCACATCAAGGAATCCTGCCCGCGCCTTAACTCGCATTTTGGTTCTTCTTGCTATTTGATTGGCACCTCTTATTAATAATGAGTCGCTGTTACTGGCGAGACAACCACCGATTACAACGACAGTGCGCCAGGTTTTTCGGTAGAGTTTCCCGCCGGATTTGACAAAGACCTGGATATCATCCGTCTGTGCCATCTTGATGCGAAGATCAAAGAACCCCAGTCCGGCATCACCACAGTCAACCTGGGCAACCAATGGGACGGGATTGTTTGCGACGCCGATGGTGACTGATTCGACATCAGGGAGTGTGGTTTCGGCTTTAACGGGGACATCAGCACCATCTTCAGCATTGAGCAGACCGGTAATTTTAATGATGTCATCATCGGCTGCGACATCAACAACCGGGATGTCACCAAATACCGCTTCTAGTGCTCCTTCAAGAGTGGGCGCGCGAAAAGCAGTTGATGGCCAGGCTGCTGCAAGTACGGATTGCGGCAGGAACAGTCCTGCACCTGAAGCAACAGCGACCACACTTGTAGCAAGTGAACCTTTTAAAAAACGGCGTCTTTGCATTGAAAGTATTCTCCTTGACCAAGTCATCATTCCATAATTATATCTAGAAGAAAAGTAGTAGGGGATTAGCCTCTTATTTTACAATAGGGGGTATTATGGTTGGGGGTAAACATCAGGAAGCGATCATTCTCCTTGTTATTTTTATTTAATTTTTTCACCATTTTGGACCCCAATCTTTAGGAGTTGATGTTTGATGAAAACCGAGAGATCTCCTGCAAAACCCCTGGCCACCCTTGAATCGGCAAAAGAGCGGTTACTTGCTAATGTCACTCCGGTTGGTGAAGAGGAGGATGTTGAACTTAAATCTGCTCTTGGGAGAGTCAGTGCTCAACCTGTGAAATCTGACCTTGCTGTTCCCCCTTTTGACAATAGCGCCATGGACGGTTATGCAGTGCGAACAAGAGATCTCAGTGGAAGCGGACCTGTTCGGCTTGAGGTGAGCCAGCGTATTCCGGCAGGAACCCATGGCCAACCCCTCAAATCGGGCACTGCTGCCAGAATATTTACCGGAGCACCCATTCCTGATGGGACAGATGCGGTGGTGATGCAGGAGAGCTGCACGGTGATCGGGAATCAGGTGGAGATAGAGGCCGAGGTGGGCGAGGGCGATCATATTCGTCAAACAGGCAATGATATTACCAAGGGTGAAACCATTATTCCTGCAGGGGCCGTTTTGCGGCCACAGCATCTCGGGTTGATTGCTTCGGTGGGAGTTGGGAAGCTCAAGCTCTTTCGAAGACTGCGTGTTGCCGTACTCTCCACGGGTGACGAACTGGTTGAACCGGGGGATCCTATCGGCCCTGGTCAGATCTACAATTCGAACCGCTTTACCCTGCTGGGCGGACTGGTTCAGCTGGGGTGTGAGGTTGTTGATCCCGGTATCGTTGCCGATACTCCACAAGCCACTGAAAAGGCTCTTGTCGAAGCGGCCCATTCTGCAGATCTTATTATTACCTCAGGAGGGGTCTCCGTAGGTGAAGAGGATCATGTCAAAAAAGCAATTGAAAAACTGGGCTCGCTTGATCTTTGGCAAATTGCCATCAAACCCGGAAAACCCCTTGCCTTTGGAGAGATAGAGGGAACCCCACTGTTTGGACTGCCTGGCAACCCGGTCTCCGCTTTTGTCACCTTCATACTCTTTACCCAGCCGTACATAGAGAAGATGCAGGGGATAACTCGAACCTCTGAGACCATGTCCAGAGTCAGGGCAAATTTTAACTGGCTAAAACCTGGGTTTAGACGAGAGTTTGTTCGGGTTCGGCTTGGAGAGGTGGGAGAGGATGGGGTGGTCAAAGCAGAACTCTACCCAAACCAGAGTTCGGGTGTATTGACTTCGCTCTGCTGGGCAGATGGATTGGCAGTCATACCGGAAAACACCAGGATCAATAGAGGCGAGCTGTTGACATTTATCCCATTCGGTAGAAAACGCTGAATCTACTTATACCCGTCGTGCAGAGTGGTGCAGAACTTAATGATATGCTTGAAGCAGCAATAGAGTCGCCCCCAGACCCAGAAAATGAGCGCAACCTCTTACAGGTTGGTGTCAACTGCAACAGCACCGAGGGGTGGGAAAGTAGTGCTGGAGCTCAAAAATGGCTCAATACCTCAATAACAGGCTGAAATTAAAGAAAAATATATTTAAGTTCAATAATAATATAAAATAAACTTGACAGTATGTGATAAACGTAATATTGTGCGCTGCAACAAATGGTGCATCGCAACAATTTATTGTCCTGTTTGTGTTTACTAATTTATTTAATCAAGAGGATTTTAACCATGACAAACGAAACTATTAATCTTTTTACTGAGATCGCTGAAAAGAGCGTTGCCACAATCAAGGAAGTGGGTGAACTTAACCTGCGAACCTTTGAAGCCCTTGCTGCCAAGCAGGTGGAGATCGTACAGAACGCTGCAGAAACAGGTGCTCAGCAGTCTGCTGCCCTGACTGACATCAAGGACATCAAGGACATCAATGATATCAATCAAGCGATCACTGCCCAGTCTGAGCTTGCAACGTCTTTTGCTGACCAGTTGTCCGCAAACGTCAACCAGATTGCTGACATCTTCAAGAGTGCCCAGGACGAGTTCACTGGTCTTGCTGATAAGGTTTTAGCAGATGCCAAAGTCAATGCCGAGAAGGTCGCATCAATCAGCAAGGACGAAGTCGAAAAAGCAGTAAAGGCTGCCAAGGACAAGAGTGCTGTATAACTCTGATTCATGACCAATAAGTTCCTTTCTGGAAAGAGTCAATGACCGAGAAGATGCACCACAAACAGGGGGCTCACCGCCCTCATTCAAAAAACACCCTTTAATCAAGGAACTGATGCTTGGTGCATCCTTCTCGGCAGCTACTCTCTATATTTGCGGGAGTTATCTTCTGGGGCTATAAACTCAGATATGATTATAATGGTGCCGAAATCAATGCAGTGAAACGATAGAAGTCTGAGGAGATCTCTTTAGATGAGTAATACTGTTCAATTGACCATTGGCGGCATGGGATGCGGGGGTTGTGCCTCTGCAGTCGAAAATGCAGTAAAGCTTGTTACAGGGGTAGAGAGTGTTGCTGTAGACTATGCGACACAGACAGCAACGGTTGAGGGTGTTATCGAAGCAGAATTGCTCATTCAAGCCATTGAAGATGCGGGTTATGAAGCGATGATCAAAGCGCCTTCCAAGGCCTGACTCGTTCAGGCCTTTTTTTAATGCCTCCTGACCCTCGACTTCCATTTTTTTGACTATTATAGTAGATCATCCCCAAAATCAGGGATTCATACAAAGGAGATTTCAAATGGAGGCAAATCTAAAGCGACTTCTTGATGATAAAGGAGGGGAGGTCTATACGGTTCCACCCCAGGCAACACTTATTGAGTGTGTTGAGATAATGAAAAAAAACCAGGTGGGCGCACTGGTCGTGGCAGATGAAGACGGGTTGCAAGGAATTTTTACAGAGCGGGATATTCTGTTAAAGGTTGCAGAAGAGCGGCTCGATCTCACCCTTACCCCCGTCTCAACAGTGATGTCTACAGAGGTTGCTGTGGTTTCACCGGAGTTGACTGTCAGTGAGGCAATGAGTGTTTGTACTGAGCGAAGGCATCGACATCTTCCAGTGGTCGCCGAGGGCAAACTGTTAGGCGTTATCTCCATGGGTGATATTGCCCATTGGCTTGTCCGGGAGAAAGAGGATGAGATTCAGCAGTTGGTCCGTTATATCTCTGGGGGTTATTAATGGATACTCCTTTAGTTTAATGAGCTTAGGGTAGATACTCACTGATTGACCTTGCCTGAAAACCCTCTTCTGGAAACGGTCTCTTGATAAGAGTCCAGTTCTCGTGGCAGGAGTCAGGATCTCAATACCTCCGGGCCCTGGCGACCAGGCAGGGGAAAATAAATCAGCGAAAATCTTGCATTGTTGCTCTCATGGTCTACCCTTATAGTGAAAGGGAAGGTAGATCGCTCCAACCGATGCACAATACATCCAAGCGTTCTACTGAAAAGTGGGAATAGCACTGCCGACCCTTTCACCAGGAAAGTAGAAATCAATCACTAAATGTGGGGAAGGGGTGCGCAAGTACCCCTTTTTTTGTTTTTCGCCAGCTTATCTCACTGACTATTGCAACTCAGTGCTGTTCAAAACCATAGAGGAGATTGATCTCCTCTTCCCAGAGATCACTGTTTATGGTCTCCAGAATCATCGGGATCTGATTGAATCGGGAATCATTCATCAGGAACTTGAATGCTCCTGTTCCCACCTCACCCTCACCAATACTGTGATGGCGATCAAGACGCCCTCCAAGAAGAGATTTGCAATCATTCAGATGCATCCCCTTTAGGTAGTTGAATCCAACAATCTCGTCAAACTGGCTGAAAGTCTCTGAAAAAGCCTCTTCAGTACGAATATCATAACCGCTTGCAAACGCGTGGCAGGTATCAATACAGACGCCTACTCTGGATTTATCTTCAACAAGGTCGATTAAGTAAGCGAGGTGTTCAAATTTGTATCCAAGGTTTGACCCCTGTCCAGCGGTATTTTCAATCACAGCGATGACTCCGGAAGTAGCGTCTAATGCACGATTGATGGAGGCGGCAATCAGGTTCAGACACTTCTCTTCAGTGACTTGCCGGAGGTGACTTCCAGGGTGGAAATTAAGCCGGTCGAGTCCTAATTGATTGCAGCGATTCAGTTCATCGATAAACGCATTCAGAGATTTCTCCCTAGGGGAATCTTCCGGATGGCCAAGATTGATCAGATAGCTGTCATGTGGCAGGACCTGCTGAGGTGTGAACCCGAAGGTCACCATGTTGGCTTTGAATTCACTGATCTGCTCTTCGGTAAGAGGCTTGGCACTCCATTGGCGCTGGTTTTTGGTAAACAGAGCAAAAGCCCTGGCACCAATTTTATCTGCATTGAGAGGTGCATTTTGAACCCCCCCTGCAGCACTTACATGGGCGCCAACCCATTTGATTGATCTGCTTTTCATACGATACACCCGGTCAGAGAGTTGGTCGGTAACGGTTGCCCTCTCTGAAACAGAGAGGTTCAAAATGGTGTCCTGCAACAGATCCATTTTACACCATCGCTGATCAAATTAGTGGTGGTTCCGGCAGGCTTTTGGGTGAGTCGACAAGAGGGCGGCAGTGCCGGGAAGAGAAAAGAAACAACACTCAGGAACAGACAAATCAATCGGCACCAAACATATTAAAAATCAAATAATGCTATGATGATCTATTATAAATATAAAGAAGCAGCTCTATGGGTGTTGCCCGCAACAACCATTCCAGCTCTGGCCCACTTTTTGCCCTTCTGGCCTATGGAGTATGGGGTCTGTTTCCCTACTACTGGTCCCAGTTGGACGGTGTCGCTGCAATTGAAATCCTGCTCCATCGAATACTCTGGTCACTGCCTGTGGTGGTTCTGTTTTTACTATTAACGGACAACATTAATAAAATAAAGCAACTATTTGATAATAAGAAGGTTATATTAACTCTTTGTATTTCTGCAACATTGATCTCGGTAAACTGGCTTACCTTTCTCTTTGCCATCTCCAGTAATCGAATTCTTGATTCAAGTCTTGGCTACTATCTAGGTCCTTTGGTCAATATCCTTCTTGGCGTTGTCCTGCTTAAAGAGCGATTACGAACCGTGCAGTGGGTTGCTGTGGGTTTGGCCGCAATCGGAGTATTGATTAGAGCCCTGAGTGCATCTGAAATCCCATGGATTGCCCTTGTTCTCGCCTTCAGTTTTAGCTTGTATGGGTTGGTCCGAAAACAGCTTCAGGTCAATTCAATACTTGGCTTGACCATGGAGATGATCCTGCTTGCCCCCCTTGTCATCACCGCCATCATAATCCTCTCTGTTAATGGCTTGTTGAACTTTGGCTTCCCACTTGATTCGATTGATCTTCTTCTTATTCTAGGAGGGCCTGTTACGGTACTCCCCCTGGTCTGGCTGGTGAGCGCAGCAAAAAGAATGAACTATTCAACATTGGGCTTTTTTCAGTTTATAACCCCGACGGGACACTTTATTCTTGCCGTTGTGGTCTTTAATGAGGTGCTTGATGGATCACACCTGTTCGCGTTTGGATTTATTTGGAGTGCACTATTACTCTATAGCAGTGATCATTTACGGAGGGTGAAATAGTGTTGAACCCAACACTTCATTTACTGCACGCCAACCTATTAATCTCCTCTCCGACCTATCTACTTTCTACCTTGCGTCGGCTACTCTTCTTCCGAATGCTGGATAGAGTGTTAAGCCACATATGAGAATTTGAAAGATCTCATCTTGATCACCTAACCCCCGGATCTGAAATGATTGATCAAACTGTTCTCAGAAGTGTCACACTTAAGGTAGACTCGTTTACAGAATACAACACAAATCATAAGTGTTTTGTGGTCCTCATAAACATCTTGTCGAGGATGTTGAGAGCATGATCTCTCCTGAGATCTCATAAGTCACAATACTTTAGATTGATTTAGGTGTGCTGATAATCTCGTGAATTCTACTCAGCCAAAGGTAAAAACAAATCAAGATCGGGAGCCTCTGCTCAGGGTTGATTCTCTGAGTATTGCCTTCGGTGGGGTCCAAGCACTCAATAACCTTGAACTCGAGATTCAATCAGGAACCATCTCTTCTATCATTGGCCCCAATGGTGCAGGGAAGACAACCTTCTTTAATCTGGTCTCTGGTTTCTACCAACCCACCGGGGGCGAGATATTCTTCCGTGGTCAGTCAATCACCTCACTCCCTGGCCATAAACGGGGTGCCCTTGGAATTGCAAGGACCTTTCAGAATATTGCTCTGTTTCGAGGGATGTCGGTTCTTGACAACATAAAGCTAGGGGCCCATAGCCATTTGAAAACAGGGGTCTTCGGGGCCGGAATTTACATTCGACTTGCTCAACATGAAGAGTTGCAACTCAGAGAGACGATTGAAAGGGAGATTATCGATTTTCTGGAAATTGACCATATCCGAAATGCGCCTGTCTCCGGTCTCCCTTATGGATTACAAAAACGAGTGGAACTGGCAAGGGCTTTGGCGATGAGGCCCAGTATGATGTTACTCGATGAACCGGTTGCTGGTATGAATAGAGAGGAGAGAGAGGATACGGCTCGCTTTATTCTTGATATCCAGGAGCAGTGGGGGACAACCATTCTGCTTGTTGATCACGATATGGGGATGGTGATGGATATTTCAGATCAGGTCTTTGTTTTTAACTTTGGCGAACTGATCGCAGCCGGCAAGCCTGAAATCATTCAATCAGACCCAGCCGTAATTGAGGCCTATCTTGGAAGAGAGAAGTCTGACATCAGCCGACATATTAAAACACAATGAACGAACTACTCTACATTGTTGAAGACAGTCTTACCGGCCTGCTTACCGGAGGCATCTATGCCCTGATGGCTGTTGGAATGGTGTTGGTCTTCAAAGCCACCCGGGTCGTTAATTTTGCTCATGGGACCATCATGATGGTTGGGACCTACTTCTTTTTTTCATTTTCACTTCTTGTCCAGCAGCTAGGCCTCTCTTTTTGGGTCTCTGTCCCATTGGCACTACTCTCAACCGGTCTCCTTGGGATGTTTCTTGAGCGGGTGTTGATGAGGCCTCTCTTGGGACAGTCCGTGTTCTCAATGATAATGGTCACAGTGGCCTTAATCTCAGTCCTTGAGGGGCTGACAATACTGATTTGGACATCAGATGCACAATACCCACCGGGTCTGTTTCCGCTTCAAATCTCCTTTATCTGGGAAGCTGCTGTCAATATGCAGTTGTTTTGGGGTTTTGTCATTGGATTGTCACTCTTTGTTCTGATCTCAATTGTACTTTTCCTTACCCGGATTGGTGTTGCCTTGAGGGCAACCGCTTCTGATCAGGCGACCGCCTATTCAATGGGAATCAATGTTCCTGGGGTGTTTGGAATGACCTGGATGGTGGCTGCCATGACAGGCTGCCTCGCCGGGATTCTTCTTGCTCCGCTGAACAGTCTGACACCCTCCCTTGGCCACCTTGGTTTGAGTGTTCTTGCGGTGATTATTCTAGGTGGGCTCGACTCACTCCTCGGGACCCTTATCGCCGCACTTCTGATTGGTTGGCTGGAAGCAATGACAGGCCACTTCCTTGGTGGTGATTACCGTGAAGTGATGCCCTATATAGTCGTGCTCCTTATTATTGTCATCAGACCCTATGGCCTCTTTGGCAGTAAAGAAGTAGAACGAATCTGATGAAACAACAGTTGAGATAGAAATGCATATTGGAAATGCAAGATCCTCCTACCAGGCTGACGAAGTCATGTGGAAACGTCCGGCTCACAAGGGAGCCATGCTGCTGATTATTCTCTCTCTCCTGATCCTCCCTTTTTGGGTAGGGCCCTATCATTTAATGTTGATGAGCCAGCTGGGCATCTTTGTCATTGCCATCGCCGGCCTTAATATTCTGACAGGGTATACCGGGCTTATCTCCCTCGGCCAGGGGGCATTTATGGGAATTGGTGCCTATACCACAGCGGTATTGGCAACCGGGTATGGTTTTCCGCCGTGGGCAACATTTCCGCTCTCGATCATTATGACCGCACTGATTGGCATTGGTTTTGGCCTTCCTTCTCTTCGGGTAAGAGGGCTATACCTGACAATTGCCACTCTGGCAGCAAATGTAATCATTGTTTTTGCTATAAGAAAGCTGGAGTGGCTCACCAATGGTGACCGCGGGATCAACATTGAACCGGCAATCCTGTTTGGCTTTTCCATTGAATCTGAACTGGAGAAATATTTTGTCATTGCACCGCTCGCCCTTTTATTTGTTCTTTTCTCTCAAAACCTCTTCAGGACCAAGATCGGCAGGGCTTTTATTGCGATTCGTGAACAGGATTATTCTGCCGAGATCATGGGCATCAGCCTTATTCGCTACAAGCTAACGGCCTTTGCCATTGGGTCAGCCTATGCCGGGGCAGCGGGCAGCTTGTGGGCCTATTTTTTTACTGCCCTTACACCGAACCAATTCAATCTTAGTCAATCGATTCTGTTTCTGGCGGCATTGATTATCGGTGGCATGGGGACAACACTGGGCCCCCTGTTTGGCGCCGTCTTTGTTATCCTTGTCCCTGAAACACTGCGAGCCATTGCCGGATTGATTACCCCGTATTATCCTCTTGCACTACAGGCCACAGCGCCAATAACTGAAATAATTTATGGGTTGTTAATAATCGGATTTCTTATTTTTGAACCAATGGGCCTCTCAGCAATCTGGGCTCGGATATGGAGGTATATCGATCGCTGGCCTTTTACCCGGTAACTGGTAGACAATAGAAAGTCTATAAGAAGGGATGATCTACTGTTATCGTTGTTGTTCGACAAAATTAATGAGGTTGCATTATTATCTCTTTATTGATTATAAATGAAGGATTGAATTATCTGTTTTTTTAAGGCACGCTAATTGTGCCTCAATGGCTTCTGACTAAATCAGAGGCCCTTCACCAAAACAATAAAAGGAGTATCTGATGACCAACAGGAGCAGACGTGATTTTCTAATCAAGACCACCGGCGCGGCGGGGGCCGCTGCATTGGGATCATTTGGATTCCCGGCTATCGTTCAAGCACAAGCCAAGGAGTGGGTCATTGGCGCCTCGTTGCCGCTTACCGGCCCATTTGCCACAGCCGGTCAGCTGGGGATGCCGGGGATTATCGACTTTATTGCCATGACCAATGACAGCGGAGGGATTGGTGGAAAGAAAATAAGGGGCATTCTTGAAGATTCCGGTTATGTGGCCATCAAGGCGCTTGCCAATTTCAAAAAAGCACTCGCAGAAGCACCTGATCTTGCCTGTTATTTTGGGGACTCAACAGGCTTCATGAAACTAGTGGCGCCTGAGTTAAACAGCCGTTACAAGATCATGACAGGAAGCACCTCCTTTGCTTCAGAGCTCGCCAACCCTTCAACGAATCCCTATCAATATGTATCCGGTCCAACCTATCAGGATATGTTTGGAATTTTGTTACAACACGTTGCTGACAAGGGTGGAAAGCGTCTTGCCTTTGTCTATAGCGATACTGAATTTGGCAAAGATCCGATCGCTTATGGTCGCCAACGTGCAAAAGAGCTTGGAATTGAACTGGTCCATGAAGAGATCACCAAAGCATCAGGTGCCGAGGTCCAATCCCATGTCGCTCAGCTTCGTCGGGCCGACCCTGATTTCATTTTGATGCACGGTTATGTGACCGGTGTCTGGCCAGCCATCATTGCAACCGCCAGAGCTTTTGGAATGAAGTCCCAATTTCTTGGCACATTCTGGGCGATGGAAAAGGTCATTGCTGACAAAATCAGTGCAAAAGTGGGTGATGCGCTCAATGGCTATATGGGAGTTCTTCCTTATCGTTATTTTTATGATCGTAAAGAGGCTCCTGCTTATCAGGAACTGGATGCCTGGAACAAGGCAAACAATGAAAAATACCCGGGTTATCTGGTCACCTGGTATCTGCAGGTGCGAATGACTATGAATCTGTGGAAAAAGGCGATGGAGATCACCATTGAAGCAGACAAGCCAGTTAACGGCGACAACCTGATGACATCGCTGGCATCCATTAAAGATTGGGATAGTGGCGGTTTCTTTGGAAATCCTGTCAGTGTCGTCTCAAACAAAATACCACAAGGTCGAGTCTACGCCTACAACACTGAGAACAAACTCTTCCTGCCTAAGTCAGACTGGATTCAAGTTTAAACGCAAAGAGAACAGGCTGGGACACTATTTGTCCCAGCCCCCCAACTTCTGTTGAGTCAAACAGATCTCACACTCCTTCCCCTGGAGAAGGGTGGGTTAAACAATCAGTACTTCAGGATCTGTTGAAACATCCCTACCCACATCATTATTTAAAGAGCAGGCACTTGTTTGAAATATGCTTGAAATAAAAAACCTTGAGGTGCTTTACCATCATGTTATCCAGGTGCTTCATGGTCTGTCTCTATCGGTACCTGGTGGCCAGATCGTCGCTCTTTTAGGCGCCAATGGTGCAGGTAAAACAACCACTCTGAAGGCCATCTCTTCACTCCTCCCGCTTGAAAACGGAGAGGTATCGGCTGGAGAAATTCACTTTGACGGGGTTGATATCAGGGGAATTCCACCCTATGAGCTCGTTCGTGCCGGTCTTTTTCATATCCAGGAGGGGCGCAAGGTGTTTGTGGACATGACAACCGAAGAGAACCTTCAGGCAGCCACTTACGCCTTAGTGGGGCGGAAACGGGTCAAAACCGATTTTGAACAAATCTACCATTATTTCCCCAAACTGAGAGATCGCAGGAAGCAACTTGCGGGCTATCTCTCTGGAGGTGAGCAGCAGATGCTGGCTATCGGCAGGGCATTGGTTGCAGAACCCAGATTAATTCTTCTCGACGAGCCCTCTCTTGGGCTTGCTCCGCAGCTGGTTGAAGAGATTTTCTCTATCATCACCAAGATCAATCAGGAACAGTCAGTCTCAATGTTATTGGTCGAACAAAATGCAATGATGGCGCTATCAGTTGCAGACTATGGTTTTATACTCGAGAACGGAAAGGTAGTTCTTGAGGGGAGTGCGCAGACCCTTTCAGAAGATGAAGATGTAAGGGAGTTTTACCTTGGGATTGGGGGTCATGAACAACATAAATCCTATAGGGAGATCAAACACTATAAACGGCGAAAGCGATGGCTGAGCTGAACCGGCAAGAGAGTGTCAAAGGCCCGGTTGACCCGCGTTTTGTCATATCGCATCTTGGTGATGATGAGATCCAGACCCTTCCGCGCCTTCTGTTACATCACGCAACAGAGTACCCCGATGAGATCGCCCTTCGCCAAAAAGATTTTGGAATCTGGAGGTCAATTACCTGGAAGCAATATGCCGATACTTGTATTCAGGTCGCTAATGGGTTGTCCCATTTGGGGCTGGGCGTGGGTGATAATGTTGCCATCCTGAGTGAGAATCGCCATGAGTGGCTATGCAGCCAACTTGGGGTCAATTTTTTTGGTGGTATTCCGGCGGGCCTCTATTCGACAAGCCCTGCAAATGAGATTTTTTATCTTCTTGAGTATGGTGATGCCGTAGCGATCTTTTGTGAAGATCAGGAACAGGTGGACAAGGTGCTTGAGATCAGAGACAAGCTGCCCGACCTAAAACAGATCATTGTTTTTGATACCAAGGGACTTGGTTCTTACAGCGATCCTTCCATTATCTCGTTTGCCGCACTTTGTGAAGCGGGCATCAGTCAAGCAAAAACATCACCAGGCCTGATCGATGACTTCACCCGTCGACACGCTCCCGATGATGTTGCATTGATTGTCTTTACATCAGGGTCAACAGGCCCACCGAAAGGGGCTCTTATCTCTTTTAGAAATATTGCTGCGAGTGCAAGGGCTACCGATTTCTTTGTTACTCTAACCCAAAAAGATTCAGTTCTCTCATACCTCCCACTCTGCCATGTCGCCGAACAGGTCTTCTCTGTATTTCTGGCGCTTGAGGCGCGTTATATCGTCAGCTTTGGTGAATCATTGAGAACGATTCAGGTCGATCTTTGTGAGATCGCTCCAACACTTTTTCTTGGAGTGCCCCGTATTTGGGAGAAGATGCATTCAGGTGTATTGATCAAAACAGCAGAGAGCAGCGGGCCCAGGCGATGGATCCTTTCTTTAGGGCTAAAGAAAATTGAACACTACGGACGCTCAAAAAAGCTTCAAAGAGGCTTGGGTTACTGGTTCTGGTATCTGTTGTTGCTAAGACCACTGCAAAACATCCTGGGCCTTCGCAGAGCACGTTTCTGTCTCTCTTCAGCAGCACCAATAGCGGAGAATATCCTCTCCTTCTTCCGCGGGTTGGGGATTCCTGTTCGTGAGGCCTATGGGATGACAGAAGTAACAGGAGCTTCGTTTGTTCAGCCACTCTACGGCCATTGTGAGGGCAGGGTCGGCTTTGTCCTTCCAGGAATGGAGTACTCTCTTGCTGAGGACGGGGAACTGCTGATGAGGGGTGATAATGTATTTCTTGGTTATTACAGGAAGCCGGAAGAGACCCATAACACTCTAAAGGCGGGCTGGCTTCATTCCGGAGATATTGCTCAGCAACATGCTGATGATTCAATCTCCATCATTGATCGAAAGAAAGATATTATGATCACTGCAGGAGGGAAGAATCTAACCCCCAGTGTGATTGAAAACAGCATCAAATCAAGCCCCTTTATCCATGAATGCATCGTGATAGGAGATGGACGTCGATTTATCTCTGCACTTATAGAGATCGACCTTGAGATTGTCTCAAACTGGGCAGAAAACCAAAAACTATCCTATACTACCTTTAAAAATCTTACTCAAATGGACGATGTCATTACATTGATACAGAGCGAAGTCAGCAGGGCAAATCGCTCTCTTTCTGATGTTGAAAAGGTGAGACGGTTTTGTCTGTTGAGCAAGCAGCTAGACCATGATGATGGGGAAGTGACAGCGACGATGAAAGTCAGAAGAAAACAGATAGAGAAGCTCTATCTGGATGAGATTGAGGCACTCTATCAATGACCGCTGTAGGTTCTCATCGTTCTTTAATGGCTTTACTTGAATGATTATTGATTCGATCTGATCGACCATGGCCTCTCCAACTCTCTACTGGCATGATTACGAAACCCTGGGGCGATACCCAAGGGTGAGTCGTCCCTCACAATTTGCAGGCGTTCGTACCGATGAGGAGTTGAATGAAATAGAAGATCCCCTGGTTCTCTACTGTAAACCTCCACAGGACCAACTCCCTGATCCGGAAGCGGCATTAATTACCTCAATTACACCCCAACTTACACAACAAAGAGGGGTTATTGAATATGAGTTTGCCAGGAGCATCTTTGAGAAGATGTCACTTCCTGGCACTTGCGGTGTTGGTTATAACTCACTTCGCTTTGATGATGAGGTAACGCGTCACCTGTTGTATCGTAATTTGTATGATCCCTATTCACGTGAGTGGAAGGATGGCAATTCCAGATGGGATATCATTGACCTTGCAAGGATGACGCATGACCTTAGACCAGAAGGGATCAAGTGGCCACAACGGGATGGAAGACCCAGCTTTAAGCTTGAAGCACTGACTGCTGAAAACAACATTCCCCACACGTCTGCTCATGATGCGCTCTCAGATGTGCGCGCTACCATTGGCCTGGCTAAAATACTGAAAAAAGCACAGCCACGGCTTTACGACTGGTATTTTTCTCTTCGCTTCAAAAGAGAGGTGGAACAACACATTGACCTTAAAAACCATGCCCCACTGCTCCATACATCAGGGATGTACTCATCAGAATCTGGCTGTACAGCACTTGTTGTGCCGCTGGTTGTTGAACATAAGAACAAAAACTCCTATCTGGTTTATGATCTCCGCCACGATCCGAGTGAGTTTATCAATCTTGATGTTGAAACCCTTCGTTACCGGCTGTTTACTTCAACCCAGGAGATGGGGGAGGGGGTTAACAGACTGCCGGTGAAGTCGATCAAGATCAATAAGTCACCAGCAATAGCTCCACAGAATATTCTCGACAAACGGGTTGCTAAAAACCTTGATATAGACTTCTTTCAATCCCAGTTGTACCGAAAACAGATTCTTTCAAGCCCGTCGTTTATTCGTAATATAGCATCTGCCTACAGTTCGAATGGCTTTGACGCTGGGGATGATGTTGATCAGGCTATCTATAGTGGTTTTTTTGGCAAGCATGACAGAGCCCTGTGTGAACAGGTGCGTGCACACACACCTCAAGAGTTGGCAGGCGTTGATTTTGATTTTCAGGACAAAAGACTCCCAGAACTTCTGTTTCGGTATAGAGCACGAAATTGGCCAGAATCATTAAGTGCCGAAGAAACAGAGAGATGGTGCGATTATTGCATAAATAAGTTTAAGAACAGAGAGGACAAACAAGATCTCAACTATGATGCTTTTGTTCAGAAAACAGATCAACTCTTAACCAGCAATGATCTCAATGAAAAGCAGAGGGCACTTCTCGACGACCTCTCTGCCTGGGGAGTGACCCTGATGGATTCTCTGGAAAAAACCGAACCATAGCAAATCCCTCTTTGATTTTGGTTGGCCCCTTGTTATGAGGCCATTGTGCCCACCAGTTGATTGAATAGAGCGGGTTGCTCAACATTTGAAAGATGTGATGCAGAAGGGATGATCGAAAGGGTTGAGTGCCTGATTTGAGAGTGAATCACCCTGGAAGCCGCTACTGGAGTAGAAGCATCACTCTCTCCGACAATAATATGAGTAGGTAGTGTAAGGTTTTTGAGCTGGTCAATATAATCAAGCTGTCGAATGGCAGCAGCACAACCACAGTAACCCTCCACCTTTGTAGAGAGCATGATCTCTCTGATGTCGTCGATGGCAACAGGTTTTTTAGATATCCACTCGGCGGTAAACCATCGCTCCATGGTCTAGAGAGGTTGAGCCTCATCCGGGATGACTGCAGCAGTGTCACAGAGTATTAATTTCCTCAACCGGTCTGGAAAGCGCAAGCCAAGATTTTGCGCAATCATCCCTCCCATCGAGAGGCCAACGAAGACACAGGAGTTGATCTCAAGCGCATCAAGCAGTGAGATCAGGTCATCACCCAACTGATCAAGTGAATACGGCCCTTGTGGAGAAGTTGACTCACCATGTCCTCGCGTATCGTAACGAATCAGCCGAAATGATGAGCTTAAGGCGTCCCACTGTTGATCCCACATTCTCATCGATGATCCGAGAGAGTGGCTCATCACCATGACCGGTGATTCAGGACTGCCGGATATTTCAAAGGCCGTGGTTATTCCATTAGTGGCTACTCTTTCTATCCCCACCTGCATATATCTCCATATATCAACGTCGACTCCATTGACTTTTAATTCATCAGTCCGTCTGGACAGATAGCATTAAAAACTGGGCTCCTTTCTGCATTGGACCGAAAGAACATAATCAAACACAGACTGGGTATGAAAATCCCTAAGAGGAGCATTGACGTGAATGATCTCATCGCCCGGGGTCCAAGGAAAAGCAGTGTTGGTAAAAAAGTGATTTGTCGGAGTGTTATCCGATCAGAAGTCTTCGTTATTTGGCCTTTCTCATATTTTAAGATCACTTGTGACTCGATATCAAGTTGAATAGAGAGTAACTGACGTGCAAGTTCGAATATCGATGGATTTTTAAAACTTTTTGATGGAGTAATTCACAAAAACGGCATTCAGGTTTCTCAATATAGATAACTGTTGCGGTTTTAGTTGATGAGATCAATTGTTTGAGGTTATGGGGCGGCATAATAAAAAAAGATTCCTGGTTGAGGCTCCATCATTTGCGAAGAGACTGGTAATTAGGAAATAGAACAGAACAAATGTCAGTACGCGAAGGGGCTTAGTCTCATAAGTTTGACCTTGTCATTGAAACTGATTGGGAAATAGTATACTCGCGCGGGTTGTGAACAGCACCCATCTTTTTCTACCCGTAACCTTATTGATGATCATGGGAGCAGATCGTCATATCTGATATAAATCAATTTAAGAATGTTAAAATCAGGTTTCTGAACAATGATTAAGAATTATTTATTATCATAAAGTATAAAATAGTTTTGACTTTTTAATTAAAATATAATATTTTCTCGTTTTGGTGGTTATATATATATAACATTTTCATTTTTTAGTTGATAAAACGCATAGGAGTAAGGTTCATGCCAAGAGTAAGCAACCCAAACATAAAAGCAAAACGTAACCAGATAAAAGAATTGGAAAAAGAGATCAAAAAACTTCAAAAAATATCCAAAAACAAGCTAACGAGAGCATCAAGAGAAATCAAGGCACTTGTCCGTCAAATAAAAGCACTCTCTAAGAAAAGTGGAATGACCCCAAAGGAAGTTGCCTCATTGGTATCCTCCGGCGTTGGCACTAAAACAACTCGTAAAGCAAAAGTGGTTAAAAAAACACGTAAGAAAGTACCACCTAAATACAAAGACCCAAAAAATAAATCAAATCTCTGGACCGGACGAGGACGAAAACCAAAATGGGTTGAGAACCATCTGAAAAGAGGTGGAAAACTCGAAACGCTGTTGATCAAGAAATAAAACGGTCTGGCTCGATCAGATAGACCCAAATTAAAATTCTATCGGTAGATAAGAGTTTCATTGGGTCGGTGGTGGTATAACCGGACGGTGGCTCAGCCCACCTCCGGTCTGTCATATTATTAATGGATATGGAACTGAATCCATTATGACCTTTTTTATCAGCTGAAATCTTCTTTTCCAGCTTCATCCAAGAGTACAGTATAATGATCATACAATATTCTTGCTCTTGAACTTATTAACTCCAGGAAGATTTTCTACCAATGCACATTTTGCTTAGCAATGATGATGGATATCTTGCCGAAGGTCTCACAACGCTTCATGACGCCCTCAAGGAAGCATCAACCGTTACCGTGGTCGCTCCTGACCGTAATAGGAGTGGGGCAAGCAACTCATTAACCCTTCACAATCCACTTCGTGCTCATAAAGCTGAGAATGGATATTATTGTGTTGATGGAACACCGACCGATTGCGTCCATCTTGCATTGACAGGCTTAATGGAGAAAGAACCTGATATAGTGCTCGCTGGAATCAATCATGATGCCAATCTTGGCGATGATGTGATCTATTCTGGGACGGTAGCTGCTGCAATGGAGGGGCGGTTTCTTGGGTATCCGGCAATTGCAATCTCCCTGGTGGGACAAGGTGCAAATCATTTTGACACTGCGGCAAAAGTGGCAACAATACTCATTGAGCGGCTGCAAAAACATCCACTGCCCCAGGATACTATTTTAAATATTAATGTTCCTAATCTCCCGTTTGAAGATCTTTTGGGATTCAAAGCAACCCGACTTGGAAATCGCCATAAAGCAGAATCAGTGATTAAGTCAAAAGACCCTCATAATAGAGATATCTACTGGGTTGGTCCCGCTGGGGCAGAACAGGATGCAGGGCCAGGGACTGATTTCCATGCGATCCGCGAAGGATATGTCTCGATAACCCCGGTCCTGGTCGACCTCACACGGCACTCAGCAATTACTCAACTTGATAGTTGGCTGAATATAGATTGAACAATGCAACCAAAACGGCGGTTCAGGGCGTAGGAATGACCTCTCATCGGTCACGCCAACGTCTTGTAAAAAAACTTAAATCAGAGGGAATAAGTAATCGTCTGATTCTTGATGTTATCTCTAATACTCCCCGCCATTTGTTTGTCGAAAACGTTCTGTCAGCGAGGGCTTATGACAATACAGCACTTCCGATAGGGAGCGGACAGACCATCTCTCAGCCGCTGGTGGTGGCAATGATGACCGAGATGTTAATAAGAAAAGAGGGCTTCCCCAGGAAAGTGTTAGAGATAGGGACGGGTTGTGGCTACCAGACGGCCATTCTGGCTCAACTGGCAGATCAGGTTTATACCATTGAGCGAATCAGGGCGCTGGCTCAACCGGCAATGAATCGACTCTATCGGCTGAAATACAGAAATATTCAGTTTCATCATGGAGACGGACGCCTTGGCTGGAAAGAACATGGGCCCTATGATGGCATTATTGTAACCGCCGGTGCGGCACAAGTGCCTGATGAACTGGTTACACAGTTGGCCACTGATGGACGATTAGTAATGCCGGTTGGTCCTTCAGGTCAACAATCATTGCGTCTTTTTATTCGTCATCAGGAAGGTCTGCAGAGCTACTCAGGTTGCAATGTTGAGTTTGTACCACTATTGGAGGGATCGGAGTAATGCGGATATTTGGATACCTCTATGATCGGGGTCTCGAATGGGCTGCTCATCATCAGGCACCCCGATATCTGGCACTCGTCAGTTTTGCAGAATCTTCCTTTTTCCCGGTGCCGGTTGATGTCATGCTTGCACCCATGGTATTGGCAAATAGGGAGCGAGCCTTTTTTTTTGCGACGCTTACTACTGTCATGTCGGTGGTTGGAGGCCTCTTTGGTTACCTCATAGGGATGTTTCTGTTCGAAGAGTTTGGTCAGCCATTGATCTCTTTCTACCATGCTGAAGAATCATTTATTCAGATCAAAGAGTGGTTCATTGATTATGGAGTCTGGATCGTTTTTATTGCAGGATTTACACCAATTCCTTTCAAAATATTCACCATCACTTCAGGCCTGATGCTGATGCCGGTTCTTTCTTTTTTTCTGGCATCACTCGTGGGCAGGAGTGCTAGGTTCTTTCTGGTTGCAGGATTGTTGTATTGGGGGGGCGCCCCACTTGAGAGAGTGTTGCGCAAATGGATTGACGTACTGGGTTGGATTACCGTTGGCTTGTTGGCTGTTCTTTATTTTATTTTATAAATGGATAACAGCTGAATGTACAGAATTTTACTGACCTTCTCTCTTCTGGTTTTTATGGTTAGCTGCGCCAAGCCGACAACCGTTACCATAATTGATCAATCTGTTGGGTCCAATAGGGGGATTTACCACATCGTTCAGCGAGGTGAGTCTCTCCACCTTATTGCTTGGGCAAATGGTCTTGACTATCGTGATCTGGTCAAATGGAACAAACTGAAGAACCCGGACCTTATCACTGTCGGACAGAAGATCATGATGTCCAGTACGGCCTCACGAGGCTCCACTCGTTCATTCTCTACAAGCGCAAAGTCTAAATCCTCGGGTTCTGCCAACTCCACTAATGGGAAAGCATCATCCTCAATAAAGAAGAGAGGAAATACTGGATCGAAAAAGATAAAACGCTGGCAGTGGCCTGCAGCAGGCAAAATTGTTGACTATTATTCTGTAGCCAAAGGGAAGAAAGGAATTGATATTTCCGGAAGTCTGGGAAGCCCTGTGCGTGCAGCCTCTTCAGGAATGGTGGTTTATGCAGGAACAGGCCTCAGAGGATATGGTAAGTTAGTGATTTTGAAGCACAGCAGCGATTATTTGAGTGCTTATGCGCACAACAGCTCTATTATTGTCCATGAGGGAGATAGTGTCTCTTCCGGACAGAAGATAGCCCTGATGGGTCAGAGCGAGTCTAAAGAAGTAAAACTTCATTTTGAAATTCGTTATGATGGAAAACCGATAAACCCACTCTCGGTTCTTCCGAAGCGCAAGTAGTAATCGATAAGCCAGAGGCGATGAAAAAAAAAGATAAAACTGAAAAACATGGTCTGCACAGTGATCGCGACGCCTACTCTGATGCGACACAACTCTATCTCCGTGAGATAGGCTACACCCCGCTTCTCACTGCTGAGGAAGAGGTTCATTACGGGCGTCTGGCGATAAAAGGAGATCAATCGGCTCAACATCGAATGATAGTCTCCAATCTGCGTCTGGTGGTTAAAATTGCTCGTCGATACCTCAATCGAGGACTCCCTTTTCTTGACCTGATTGAAGAAGGTAATTTAGGGCTTTTGAAAGCAGTTGAAAAATTTGATCCTGAAAGGGGGTTTAGGTTCTCAACCTACGCGACATGGTGGATTCGTCAAACAATAGAGCGGGGGGTGATGAATCAGGCAAGAACAATTCGTCTTCCCGTCCATATACTTAAGGAGATTAATATCTATCATCGTGCTGCCAGAGAGCTCGCTCAGCGTCTAAACCACGAACCCAGCGCTGAAGAAATTGCCCAGATGGTTGATGCTCCGATTGATGAGGTGAAGCGATTGCTTGATCTGAATGAGAATGTTATCTCAGTGGATACACCGATTGGTGAAAATGGAGATCGTACTCTGATTGATGCGATTGAAGACCAGAAAATCATTGATCCGGAGGAACTTCTTCAGAAAGTAGAAGTCGTTGAACACCTTGAAGAGTGGCTTACAAGCCTGAATGAGAAGCAGCTAGCGGTTGTAAACAGACGATTTGGTCTGCATGGTTATGATCCTGCAACCCTTGAAGAGGTCGGCAGGGAAGTTGGAATCACCCGTGAACGAGTGTGGGCGATTCAGGTTGAAGCTCTCTCCCACTTGAAAGCGATACTTCATCGTCGAGGGCATCTCATGGAATCATTGTTGTAATCTATTATAAACAATAAAATAGCACCATATTATAAAGAATAGCGTTAGGCCTCATTGAGATCCTGAGATTGATCTTGAATGATCACTGCCAGAGTAATATCACGACCGTCATTCGAGATAAGGTTGTAGGTACGACATGCTGCTGCCGTCGACATGCACTCGAGTCCGATGTTGGACTCAATCAGTGGACGATAGAGATCAGGGGTTGGAAAACAGTGTGTCCTGCCGGTTCCGAGAATGACAAACTCTGGGTTATGACTCTCGAAACGTCTGAAATCTTCGATGGTGAGATCTTCAAACTTATCAAGAGCCCACTGGCTGATTTCCCCCATGGGGGAGATGATGAAACTTGAATCATAGTGTTGATCACCCATAACAACCCCATTTTGATCTAAGGTGGTTATTGGATCACCCTTATTACTGGTAACGATCTCTATTTCCAAAATGCTGTTCACTCTTTAGCGCTTTTTAAATAACCCCATGGGTTGGTGCTTGATTATAACCCTATTAAAATTAGAAACAGCCTGGATTCCCTACCATTGCTCTGGATTCGCCATTCGAAATCAGTCCATTAGCCCCTTTCAAAATCAATGGGTTAGACCTTCAACCCCATTATGATTTTTGTTGATCAATTGTGATCTCGGC
>DIIC01000020.1:0-55120 GCA_002420425.1 Proteobacteria bacterium UBA5680
GCATCTAAGCGGGAAGCCCCCCTCAAGATTAGGTCTCCCTGGACCCTCGTGGTCCCTGAAGGTTCGTTGTAGAGTACAACGTTGATAGGCGGGGTGTGGAAGCACAGCAATGTGTGAAGCTAACCCGTACTAATAAACCGTGAGGCTTGACTATATAACCCCAAAACAGTTTTCAGTTCCTATTAAGGTACTGGACAATGGGGAAGGTCATTGGAAGATTAGCCTTGTTTAAGACTTTTTGATTTGTGTTTGTTGCAATCTGCAACAGACGGCCAGTTTGCCTGGCGGCCATAGCGTACGGGTACCACCCGATCCCATCTCGAACTCGGAAGTGAAAACGTTCAGCGCCGATGATAGTGCGGGGTCTCCCTGTGTGAAAGTAGGTCACTGCCAGGCATTAAATTAGAAAAACCCCCGGTTGTCTTCAACCGGGGGTTTTTTGTTGCCTTTTATAGGCCTCTCATCCGCTATCCCGAAGCTCAAATTGTCTCCGGATTGTTGAATGGGGTCTGCGGGGTGGCAGGAGCTTGCTTTCGGCAGATGCAGGGCTAGAATAGAGAAACCTCTCGCCACCCTTGTTAGGGATCACGATGACCATATTGAAGTTGCATTCCGAGCCTGTTCAGGCGTTATGGCTTGATGCCTACGGCCATCTGAATGAGGCATACTATTTGGTGATTTTTTCAAACGCATCGTGGCCATTGCAGGCCCACTTCGGAATAGGTGCTGACTATTTTAATGAAACGGGTGGAGCACTGTATACGGTGGAAACCCATCTGCGTTATCTGAACGAAGTGCGAGCTCCGGCAATAGTGGAGATTGAAAGTATGATCTTTGGTTCAGATGAGAAACGAATTCATTTTGCCCATGTTATGAAGGTGGATGGCACAGAGAGGGCGACGGCTGAGTTTATGGTTCTCCATTTCAATTCAAATATAGGTCGTACAGCACCAATGCCGAAAACAGCTCAGGCTGCACTTAAGGCGGCAGTGGTTGCGGAGCCTCCAGACTGGTCGGGCCGCAAAATCATGTTGGCAAGACAGTAATCGATAAAATGAAAGCAGCCGTCTGCAGGGAATTTGGGAAGCCGCTGACAATTGAAGATATTGACGTCAATCCACCCCAAGCAGGTGAATTGAAGGTTGATTTGTCGGCCTGTGCTATTTGCCACAGCGACATCATTTATATGGATGGCGGCTGGGGTGGGAAGCTGCCCGCCGTTTACGGACACGAAGCGGCAGGCGTGGTTGCCGAAGTCGGGAGTGGGGTGAATAATGTGGTCCCGGGCGATCATGTCGTTGTCACACTGATCCGCTCTTGCGGTCATTGCCGGTACTGTTCACAAGGCAAACCGGTAATATGTGATACCTCGTTTCATCTCGATGCCGAAAGTCCTTTGAATTCCAAGCAGGGCCAGCCAATCCAACAGGGGCTGCGTACCGGGGCCTTTGCTGAAACAGTTACCGTTGACGCTTCACAAGTCGTAGTTATTCCGAAAACGGTTCCCCTGGATAGTGCTTCCTTGCTGGCATGTGGCGTCATTACGGGGCTTGGGGCCGTTATAAACACCGCCGACGTTGAACCCGGGTCGGACGTTGTGGTAACCGGCACCGGTGGTGTCGGCCTGAATAGTGTCCAGGGCGCGGTGCTTGCCGGTGCCAGAACCATAATCGCCATTGATCTGGCTGACGACAAACTACGGGCGGCTAAAGATTTCGGGGCAACCCACGCGATCAACGGCTCGACGCAAAATGCCGTTGACGAGGTTCTCAAGCTTACCGACGGCCGCGGTGTGGATTACGTGTTCATTACCGTTGGCGCCAAGCCGGCCATCGAACAGGCTTTCAAGCTTTTATCGCGTGGCGGTGAGGCCGTCATTGTCGGCATGCCGGAAAGCGGCGTCATGACGGAATTCGATCCGGGAGCATTCGCCGGCTACGGTCAACGGGTACTGGGATCGAAGATGGGTTCGGCCCGTATCGACATCGACATTCCCATGCTGGTGGATTTGTATCAGCAGAAACGGTTGAAACTGGACGAGCTGATTACGGCTCGTTACGCATTGGACGACATTAATGAAGCAATAACCTCTGTCAGAAATGGCGAAGCGTTAAGGCACATCATCGTCTTTTAGATAAGTGGGGGACTTATGAAAATATCGGATATCAAAACCTTCGTTGTCGGCAATCCGCCTCCCCATTTTGGCGGCCGGTACTGGATTTTCCTCAAACTCATCGCCGATAACGGCGTTGTCGGTTATGGTGAGGTTTATGCCGCCACCTTTGGGCCTCATGTCATCACCAAAATGATAGAGGACGTTTGTCAGCGCCATGTCATCGGATCAGACCCTTTCAAGATTGAAAAATTGTGGCGCAACGTCTATGGCAGCGGCTACACGCTGCGCCCCGATGTTTCGTTATTGGGCGTTCTAAGCGGCATCGAGATGGCCTGCTGGGATATTATCGGCAAGGAACTGGACAAGCCTGTTTACGAACTTCTCGGTGGAAAGGTTCATGAAAAACTTCGAAGCTATACTTACCTCTATTCCAAGGACGATGATCCGACGGATGTCTATCATGACGCCGACCTGGCAGCCGAGCGCGCAGCTGAATATGTCGAGCAGGGGTTTACGGCAGTAAAGTTTGACCCAGCCGGCGCTTATTCCGCATTCGATCCCCGTCAACCCTCGCTAGAGGCTTTGGATCTTGCGGAAGAATTCGTCAGGAAAATCCGCGCTGCCGTTGGCGTAAAAGCCGATATATTGTTCGGTACCCACGGACAGTTTACCGCTTCCGGTGCAATCCGCCTGGCAAAACGGTTGGAGGCTTATGATCCGCTCTGGTTGGAAGAGCCGACGCCACCTGAAAACCCAAGAGAAATGGCCCGCGTTGCCCGGCATACTTCTATCCCCATTGCGACCGGTGAGCGCTTGACCACCAAGTATGAATTCGCCCGTGTACTTGAAGCGCAGGCGGCATCGATCCTGCAAATGGCCCTGGGACGGGTAGGCGGTATTTTGGAGGCCAAAAAAATCGCCGGAATGGCGGAAACTCATTATGCCCAGATAGCACCACACCTTTACTGCGGTCCTATCGAAGGCGCAGCCAATATTCAAATCAGCACCTGTTCGCCCAATTTCCTGATACTGGAGAGCATCCAAAAATGGGATGACTTTCACGCGGAAATTTTAAAAAAACCCATTCAGTGGGAAAAGGGTTTCGTTATTCCCCCATCGGCACCGGGTTTGGGAATCGAGCTGGATGAAGAGGTTGCTCTTGCCCATCCCTATCAAGGGGAGGCCCTGCACCTGGAAATGGCCGACCGGCCGATTTGACACCAAGGAACTCAAATGAAGATTGGCTTTATCGGTCTCGGCAATGTCGGGGGAAAACTGGCTGGAAGCATTCTGCGCAATGGCTTTGATCTGACCGTCCGGGATCTGGATCGCGCTGTCGCCGAACCCTTCCTCCAGAAGGGAGCCCAATGGGCTGATTCACCAAAAGAATTGGCAGAGGCCTCAGACATTATCATCACTTGCTTACCAAACCCTGCTGCCAGTGCGACGGTGCTGGAGGCCGGAGACGGTGTTCTCGCCGGACTTTCAAAAGGAAAAATCTGGGCCGAAATGAGCACCACCGATGAGACCGAAGTAAAACGCCTGGGTCAAAAAGTTTTGGCCACGGGGGCCGATCCAATTGATAGCCCGGTGTCCGGCGGTTGTCACCGTGCCGATACGGGAAATATTTCCATCTTTGCCGGGTGTGAGCGCGAGGTTTTCGAGAAGATGCTTCCCGTGTTGATAACTCTTGGCCGTCGCGTCCTGCACAGCGGTCCTTTGGGATCGGCTTCAATTCTCAAGGTCGTGACCAATTACCTTGCCACCGCCAATCTGGTTACCCTTAGCGAAGCCCTGGTGACCTGCAAGGGGGCGGGGATGGATTTGGGTACGGCCTATGAAGCGATCCGTATCTCATCGGGAAATTCCTTTGTGCATGAGACGGAAAGCCAGGTCATCCTCAACGGTAGCCGCGATATTAGTTTCACCATGGACCTGGTGATCAAGGATATCAGCTTATTTCAGCAGATTGCTGACAGGGCGCAAGTACCGTTGGAAATTTCCCCCATGTTGATTGATATCTTCAAAGACGGGCAGGACCGTTTCGGTGCGCGCGAAGGGTCACCCAATATCATTAAACGCCTCGAAGAGGCAAGCGGTTTCGAGGTTCTGGCCTCGGGATTTCCCGCCCAGATGGTCGATGACGAGCCCGAAGAGAAGGGTTATGAAGTCGTCCCGAAAGGCCGGGAAGGGCCTTAGATCAAACCGCATTAAAGTGGAATCACCTAAACGCTATAATAACCGTGGTCATTTTTATAACCATAATCTGTAGCAGGCCGATATGAAGCAACTTGTAGAACGCATAAGAGAAGAGGGCGAAAATGCCGGTGGTGGAATCGTCAAGGTCGATGGTTTTTTAAATCATCAGGTAGATACCGCACTAACTCAACTCATGGGAGAGCGATTTGTTGAGATGTTTCTCACTAAGGGGGTTCATGACATCACTAAAGTGATCACTGCTGAGGTGAGTGGAATACCCTCGGCTCTCATTACAGCTCAGCTGCTTGATGTTCCTATGATCTATGCCAGAAAGCACCGTTCAGCGGTGATGACAGATGATTATTTCGCTGCAGAGGCCAAAAGCAGAACAAAGGGTGAGGATGTCATGCTGATGATCTCAAAGAAATATCTTTCGGTGTTAGACAGAGTACTAATCATTGATGATTTTTTGGCAACAGGTTCAACCATCAGTGCCCTCTGTCAGGCAGTGGCCGAGAGTGGTGCCATTGTGGGAGGGATAGGATGTGTCATTGAGAAGCCCAGTGAGGGGGGAAGAGAGAAATTGGAGCCACTGGGCATTCCTATAGCAACACTGGCGCAAGTTGTTTTTGATGGGGAAGAGCTGGAGGTGGGGCCAGGGAGGTGAAGGCGGTCTATTGGTTCCTCCATGACAGAAGGTTCAGCGCTTAGGATCCCGTTTTTTACCACAGGGGGTAGCCGGATGGTATAGAAGGTGATGCCCTGAGAGAGGATAGGTGAAGTGTAGATGGCAACAAAACCACAGTGGGAGCCAGACAGCAGCGTTCTGGCTGATACATCGATGGCCCATTTTACCCGTCAGGCTGAGGCCCGGTTTGGCTTGGAACTGGATGACTATTCGTCTCTCCACCAGTGGTCAGTTGATCAGCCTGAGCACTTCTGGGGACTGTTATGGGACTATATGGGCGTTATCAGCTCTCAGCCCTACGAGTGTGTGGTCAAGGACGTAGCAGTGATGCCAGGCGCCAAATGGTTCCCTGGGGCGAGACTTAACTTCGCTGAAAACCTCCTTGTTTCCAGAGAATGTGAGCTGGCAGTGGTATTTCGAGGAGAGAGGGGGAAGCGGACGACCCTTTCTGGGGAGGAGCTCTATCAGGCTGCTTCCAGAATGGCCAAAGCGCTTATTGCTGCCGGGGTTGAGCCAGGGGACCGGGTGGCCGGCTATCTGCCCAATATTCCAGAAGCAGTGATCTCAATGCTCGCTGTTGCATCCATTGGTGCCGTCTGGAGCTCTTGTTCGCCGGACTTTGGTGCCGAAGGGGTTGTCGACCGTTTTGGCCAGATTGAACCCAAGATACTGATTTCCACAGACGGCTATCTCTACAATGGGAAGTCCCATGAGATGCTGGGAAAACTCCAATCACTGTTAGATTCACTTCCATCAGTCAAGCAGGTCATTGTTATCCCCTTCCTCTCTTCCGTACCCGCGATCGATCAGCTTCGTGGCGCTGTCACCTGGGATCAGTTTGTCGAGGGTTTTGCGGGTGGGGAAATTCGGTTTGTCCAGGTCGCCTTTGATCATCCGCTCTATATTCTCTATTCATCAGGTACGACCGGGACCCCAAAGTGTATCGTTCACGGGCATGGCGGCACACTGCTTCAGCATCTCAAGGAGCATCGCCTCCATGTGGGGCTTGAGAGAGGGGATCGGCTCTTCTATTTCACCACCTGTGGCTGGATGATGTGGAACTGGCTTGTCTCAGCGCTAGCCAGCAAGGTCACCCTGGTGCTCTATGACGGCTCCCCATTTTTTCCTGATGAGGGCGCAATGTTTGATCTGCTTGAGGGCGAGGGGGTGACCCATTTTGGGACCTCGGCAAAATATCTTGCCGCTTTGAACAAGACCGGTCTTAAACCCTCCGATGATTATGATCTAAGCGCGCTGGGTTCAATTCTGTCGACAGGTTCTCCCCTCTCTCCCGACACCTATGATTATGTCTACCACAATATCAAGAAAGATCTCATGCTCTCCTCAATTTCTGGAGGTACCGATATTGTCTCCTGTTTTGTCCTCGGCAACCCGATGCTGCCTGTCTGGCCCGGAGAGTTGCAGTGTATTGGGCTGGGAATGAAGGTTGAGGTTCTTGATGATGAAGGCCGTCCATTAACAGCAGGCCAATCGGGTGAACTCTGTTGTACCCAATCATTTCCATCAATGCCGGTTGCGTTTTGGGATGATCCGGAGGGGCTGAAGTATCACGCGGCCTATTTTGGCAAGTATCCGGGGATCTGGTGCCATGGAGATTGGGTCTCCCTGACAGAGCATGGAGGGATGATCATCTACGGCCGCTCAGATGCCACACTCAATCCCGGGGGGGTGCGAATTGGCACAGCAGAAATTTATCGCCAGGCGGAAAAGATAGAGGAGGTTCTGGAGTCTCTTGCGATCACCCAGAGATGGAAAGGGGATGAGCGAATTGTTCTCTTTGTTCGCTTAAGAGATGGGTTTGAGTTGGATGAGGGGGTAGAGAGTCGGATACGACAAGAGATCAGGAGCAGGGCAAGTCCCAGGCATGTTCCAAACAAGATCGTTCAAGTTAGCGATATTCCAAGGACAAAAAGCGGCAAGATTGTAGAAATTGCAGTAAAAAAAATAGTCCATAATGAGAGGGTTTCAAATCGAGAAGCGCTGGCAAACCCTGAAGCCCTTGCACTTTTCGCCAATCTTAAGGCCCTGCAGTCTGATTGATTTAATGGTGGTAGGGATTTAAAACCCCTCTAAAATGGAGGTTTTTAATTTTTTCTTTAACCCATAAACTCTGCTTATATCCCAAGATATTGGGGAAGGGGTTTATATGGCAGACCGTCGCCTTCAAGTTTTTGCAACTGTTGCAAAATTACTGAGTTTTACCAAAGCTGCAGAAGCGCTGCATATGACGCAGCCTGCTGTTACCTTCCAGATCCGGCAGCTCGAAGAGTATTTTAATACTCGACTATTTGATCGAACACATAACCGAATAAGCCTGACAGAGGCAGGCGATCTGGTCTTTGGCTACGCCACTCAAATCCTTCAGCACTCTGCAGAGATGGATAATGCAGTTCGCAAGCTGACAGGATCAGTCGCCGGGCCGTTGGTAGTGGGTGCCAGCACTACTATCGGTGAATATTCGATTCCCGGCTTGATGGGGCGATTCCAGGCCGCATTTCCTGATGTCAGCCTGCGTCTGCTCGTTGCCAACACAGAGAGCATTGTCCATATGGTTGAGGATAATGAGATCGATGTCGGAGTGGTTGAAGGACCGGTCAACAATAAAAATCTTGCCTCTAAGATATGCTGGAATGATGAATTGGTCTGTGTCTGTCCAGCAGACCATGAATTGGCAGGGATGGAAAATATTACCCTTGAACAGCTTACCGGCTACCCCCTGATTTTCAGGGAAGAGGGCTCTGGAACCCGGGCAGAGATAATGAAATATATTGAACAGCAAGGTCAATCAATCAAAGATCTGAATATTATTATGGAGTTTGGAAGCCCGGAATCGATAAAGAGTGCTGTTGAAGCCAACCTTGGCCTCTCCATACTCTCCAAAGTGACCGTCACCAAGGAGCAGAAGCTGAAGTTGTTGGCGACAGTAAGTCTCAGTCCGGAACTGGTCCGTCCCTTCTCGCTGGTCTATCAACGACAGAAGTTTCGTGTCAGAGCAATGGAAGAATTTATGAAGTTTATCCATACGGAAATTGATAACCCCTCCAGTACAGAAGTATGACCAGAGAGGAGCAGGCTCTCCTCAAACTCTATCGAAACCTCTCGAGAGGTAGACGCGAGGGGTTGATCGATTATGCGCGCTATCTTGAAGGGTGCGAACCCCCTAAAGATCAGATCAGTGAGAAGGTTGATATCCCTAGACCAGAAGAGGAGTCTGTTGTTGCTGCCATCAGACGATTGACTTCCTCATACCCCATGCTGGAACGGACGACCCTGCTCGATCAAACAACAGGTTTGATGGCCCAGCACCTGATGCAGGGGCGTGAGGCCTCTGAGGTTATCGACCAGCTCGAAGAGTTGTTCCAAGAGCGATATGGCAAATTTCTTCAACAGCAGACAGAGCCGGTCGACAAGTAATACCCCCCTCCTCTTCTTAACTCGCAGGGCTTTCATGAGTTATGAGGAGAGGTGAAGAGATGCTTGCAACCCCCTTTTTATACCGCTATTGCCGGCATTATGGATCTATCTTCCGATTTTCAAAATAAAATGACCAAAAGAGGGTTTGAAGAAGTCCTTCCAAAATGAAACAATGAGTTGCAGAGATGGAGAATAATGAGTAAATAATCATGCAGCACAAAGCTAAGAACAACAAGAGAGTAGGCTTGCTATATGGAGATGGTTATCGACCCAATGTAGGCATTATCATCTTCAACGATGAGGGCAAATTGCTTTGGGCCAGGCGAGTCAAACACGATGGATGGCAGTTCCCTCAGGGAGGTGTTGAACGAGGAGAAACAGTCCAGGAAGCGGTCTTTCGAGAACTTGAAGAAGAGGTGGGACTCTGCTCATGCCATGTGCAGTTGGTGGGAAGGACGAGGAACTGGCTCCACTACGATGTTCCCTCCAGTATGTTGAGGTCTGAACATTCCAGAGGATTTAAAGGGCAGAAACAACACTGGTTTCTATTCCATCTCCTCGGTAAAGAGTCAGATCTCTGTCTTGAGGGTTGTGACAGACCGGAATTTGATGATTGGAAGTGGGTGGACTACTGGATGCCATTGGATAATATTGTGATCTTCAAACGGGATGTCTATAAATTAGCACTAAAACACCTGGAGCCTCTCTATAAGAGCTATCGAAATCGTACTCTGGCAAATTAAGCAAGAGCTGACTACTTCGATTTCGAATCAGGTGCCAGTTTTGTGGGTAGACCGGACCACCTCCTGGAGAAGAGGGTGGTCTGCTCAGTTGACCCATTTTTTCCTCGATGAAAGCGTTTTTTGAAGCGGGGTAGATCAAGTGCTACACCTCTCTATCCCAAAATAAACTCTATTTTCAGGAGCAGCAGTTGTTCTCTTGGGGGGTATTAAAGCCATCTCTTAACCCTGTCTGTTCTTCTCCATCCTTATGGTGACCATCTGATTTCGGCTTAGGATAATTTGGCCTCTCTGGCGTTGATCACCCAAATCAGTATATTCGAAAGAATAGCAGCGACGGAGGCGTAGTTTTCCACGAGCAAATTCAGGCCTGATTGTGCCCAATGAAGCCGTGCCATCGAGGAACTGGAGACCATGTTGAGAGCAATAGTCACGGGCGATTGAAGTTGCCATCTCTCTGGCTCGCAGATTATCTATAATAAAAATGACAATTATGATAGCCAAAAAAATAAAAAGTGGATCCATTAGCTCTATGATTATGGGCTCTCTTAAGAGCAAGTACTGATGGCAGATTATGTGAATAGAGGGCTATTATGCATCTCTATCACCCGACAAGCCTAAGAAATTAGAGTGGATATGAATTGATTAACAGGCCGATGTTATCTGTTTTTATCAAAATGTCAGTCCTGGTGTTCCTGCTCAGTGGGTGTGGACAACATGGAAGGGTGGATTTTAGTAATATCTGTTCGATCTATAAGGCTTTTCCTGAGTGGGAACAGGCCGCCAGAGCAGCAGAGCATCAGCATGGAATCCCGTCCTCTCTGCTTTTTGCGGTTATCCATCAGGAGTCTCGATTTTTGGCCGATGCAAGGCCACAGCGAGATCGTCTCTTCGGATTCTTGCCGGGGCCTCGGTTCTCTAGTGCTTATGGATTTGCTCAGGTTCTTGACGCTACCTGGCAAAACTATATTACTCAAACTGGCCATCAAGGCGCGGATCGTGCTCACTTCCCTGATGCGGTTGATTTTGTGGGGTGGTATCTGTCGGCTATTGCCACCAGAGGCAGGATTCCTGTAACAGATGGTTACCGCCTCTATCTGGCCTACCACGAAGGATACAGGGGTTATTTAAAAGGGAGCTGGAGGAGAAAGAAGGTGTTGATCAATGCCGCCAAACGGGTTGCTAACCGGGCAAAACAATACCAAAGGGGGATGGCTCGTTGTCGTTGAGCATCATCGGTATAGATCACTGACTCCTTAATTACAGTTGTTGCAGATCTTCTCAATCAGCGAGGTTGTGGAGTGGGATGTCTTAAAGGGGATGGTGTGAGTCTTCCCCCCCCAACTGGCGACCTCTGCCGCACCAACAATCTGATCAACGGCCCAGTCTCCTCCCTTGATAAGATAGTCCGGTCTAATCAGATTGATTAGATTCAACGGTGTCTCTTCATCAAACCCAACCACAAGATCAACCATCTCCAGGGCAGCAATCAACGCCAGCCGGTCTTCAAGAGCATTTATCGGTCTGCCCCTCCCTTTGTTGAGGTCACGCACTGAACTGTCGGAATTAACCCCTACAATCAGGCTATTACCCAGTTGTGCCGCTTCGATCAGGGTGGTGATATGTCCTCGATGGAGGATGTCGAAGCAGCCATTGGTGAAGACTCTCGGAGTTTGGAGTGTTTTAACCCTTCCCTTGATCTGATCGGGGTCAGAGACGATCTTGCTCTGCAGGGAATTCAATCGAGATACTCAAATACCCGGATAATTTTTTTGACCATTGGCACCTTGCGGATAATATCTGTTGCCACCCTGGCTTCTTCCCGGGTCACGATGCCCATCAGATAGACGATGCCACGTTCTACAATGACAGAGGTATTGGCTTGGACTTTCTCATCAAAATCATCCGATGTGACGAGTGCCCATTTAACCCTTCCCAGTAGCCATAAATCGCGGGCTCGGCTCTTATTGTCGCTGATTTTAATTGTGGCGATCTGATTGACGATCTGGCGGGTGTGTTCAAAAGTGCGGGCAAGAGTAAGTATGCGCTCCGTTATCTCTCGACGGGGTGATTCCCCAGTGAGCAGAATAACGCCATTTTTAATATTGACGTTGATGTGGCTCTGTTTGTTGATCTCTTCGTCATTGTGAATCTTCCCAAGGAGAGTAAGCTCGAGTCGGGTGTCGTCAAAGAGAACACCCGCAGAGACTCTGTCGTTAGCAATATCAACAACAGCAAGGGTGCCAGCCGTATACTGAGCCATAAGACAGCCTGATGTCAGTGAGACAATGAAAAACAGGATGCCGACACGAAGGGCGTTTAATGTGGCAGAGGGGGCAATAGCTTTAGTCATTGTTAGTGGTTTCCGAGCAGATGATGATCAATTAAATCACATATGCAGTGGATTGCAATTCCATGTATCTCCTGAATTCGTGCTGTTCGTCGATTAGGGACACATATACTAACATCACCATCCTGCAATATATTGGCTAATTCACCACCATCTCGCCCACTCATCGCCACCACATTCATCCCATGCTCATGAGCGGCAGTGACCGCCTGGATTACATTTTCTGAGTTTCCGGAGGTGGTGATGGCCAACAGAATATCACCAGGCAGGCCGAGTGCCAGAATCTGTTTTGAAAAAACCTGGCCATAGTCATAATCATTGGCAATCGCTGTCAGGGTCGCCATGTCGCTATTGAGTGAAAGTGCGGCCAGGGGCGGACGATCCTGTTCAAATCGGTTGAGGAGTTCAGCCGTAAAATGGAGCGCATCACTTGCCGACCCTCCGTTACCACATGCGAGGATCTTGTTCTCATGAAGAAGTGCTTCAACCATCAGTCTGGCAGCATCCGCAATAGGGCCGGCAACTTGCTCAACACAGGTATTGGCGGCCTCAATGCTCTGTTTAAAATTATCAACTACACGCTGTACTGGATCTGTAGAGAGAGGTTGTCTGTTTTGTTCAGAAGGCATTTTTAATCCAATTGAGTTGTTCTTCTTTCGGCTGGTTGAGATCTATGGCAATAACATCGAATCGACAGGCCGGCAAGTGGTTGCTGAGTTCACGTTGGAGGTAAAATTGAGCGCATATTTTAATTCGATTCTGTTTTTCAGGCACTATTGATGCAGCAGCGCCACCAAAGCGGTTTCCCGAACGAGCTCGAACCTCAACAAAGACAATATGCTCATCATCCCTCATGATAAGGTCGATCTCTCCATAACGCGAATGATAGTTTGCAGCAATAAAGACAAGACCCCTCTGTTCAAGATATTTTCTGGCCCTGGTCTCTGATCTGATGCCCCATTCCTGGGCAGAAGTTCCCCTTGCCATTATTGGGGTCCGGTCGAGGATAATGTTGATATTGGAGTCGATATGCCTTGCGATATCTTCATTGGGATCGGTTTTCGGCTGATCGAGCCCTGGGGGGTGATGGTTAGCAGACCGGTATAGCCAGGCCATTTAAAGCCACTTTTACTCTCCGGCTGGAAGAGCTGCGCCATCAGTCGATAACTATCAAGTCCCAGAGCATAAAATCGAGAGAGCGGCCCTTTGGTGATGGGTTTTTCGTCAGCCAACTGCTTCCAGGAGGAGTGAATCCATGCCAGTGAAGGAGCTGTCCATGGGAGATCACCGAAAATAATCCCATCGAGATCTTGATCTTTTTTTGTATCAGGAGTGCCGCTATAGATGTGCGAAGTCGAATAGACTGGAAGATCATGGCCCTGATGGTAGTTGATCAGTGGTTTTAGTAGGCGACCATCACTGGGTGTAGCGACCAGAAAAAGCATATCAGCATCGGCTCTTCTTTTTGGCACATACTTCAAGGGGCCAATAGCGCTTTGAACGCGCTGTTTTCGGCTCTCACCCTTAGAGATGCCAAGAAGGCGACGGATGAGCGTACCGTCATCTTTCTTGTCTGTCGGGTAGCGTGCACTCTCCACGAGAGTGCCGCCGAGGTTGGTAAAGTGGCGTTCAAAGGTATTGAAAATCCGCTCCCCCCAACGGTTGTCAGGGTAGAGTGCCAGTGCATTTCGATGTCCCGCCTGAAAGCTGATCTGTGCTGCGAATAAGGCCTCATCCTCGGGTGGCAGACCATAATGCCAAATGTTGGCCTCTTTGGTTCCAGTAGGATTTGAACCCAGGATCAGGGTGGGAACAGAGGTGTCAGGATTGTTGGCCATAGCATTTACAGCCTCTCTCCCAAGGGGACCAACAATAAAATCGGCGCCTTCCTCAACGGCCATTTTGTAGTACGCTGAAGCAAGTTGGGGTTCATCACCAAAATCATAGACCACTACTTTTCCAGTGCTCTGACTTATTTTGTGTGCAGTCATGAAGCCGTCATGAATGGCATTTGCCACCTCACTGTACTTTGAGCTCATGGGGAGGAGAAGGGCGATTGTGTCGGGCCTGGCTTTTTGCTGGATATATAACGGCACAATAGCGTTATTTGCCGGGTGTTGCGGATAGTTGAGTTGCCAGATTTCAAGATCGGCCTTGAGGTAGGCCGGTGATTCTCTGCTGGTAGTTGCAATCACAGCAAGCTCGAGCCAGCCGGCCAGTTCGTCTTGACTGGTATTAAGCCTCACCTTATGGAGTTTCTCTGGGTGAGTGGCAGTGAGCAGATCCCATCCAGCCCTGATTGTCTCTTGTCGATGAGTGGTCAGATCAAGATTTGCAGTCCTGAGCAGAGTAAGGGCAGCACTGATCGGTTGGTGGGTGAGCAGTTGAGCCTCTGCCTTCAGGAGCTGGCCCTGATGGTAGACTTCTCTCCAGTCGGCTTTGATCTGGCCAAGTACTTTTAGAGCCCTCTTGGGGTTTTCGGTTTTAAGGTAGATTTGCCCCAGCAGAAGAAGGCGCTGGCTGTGTTCAATCGACTTGTTGGTAAAAATCCCTGGTTGGGTCAGTAGGGCAAGGGCTTGTTCGTATTGGCCTTTGTTAAAGAGATGTTGACTGATTTTTAAGAAGTGGCGTGGACGATCAATGATCGGTAATGTTGTGGTTCTGGAAAGGAGAGCCCAGCTCTTGGTTGGAGTTGTCCCCTCCTCAATGAGGGCTGAACCCGCTTCCTCAATAGGGTCATCCGGTTGTTTCTGGGGGGGAGTTGCAGTGTCAGAGTGTTGGGCGGAAGGAGGGGCGTGAGTCGTTATAACAGGCGTAGTGGCTGATGGCCGCGGTATTTTGGCTATTTTTTTCTGCGAAGCACATCCTGAAAACAAAAGGGTGGCTAAGAGCATTAGAAGAAAGAGGGTTGAGGGGTATTTTGAAATCCGATTCACCACTTGAACAGAGGCCTCCTGGCCATTTTTAACGCCTTGAAAGGAGTGTAAAGGCAGATGCCATTAAGTTAAAGAAAGGGATGTAAAGAGTTCAACCTCTACAACAAAGAGAGTATATAGAGTGATTTCAAATCAAACCAAGGCCGGAGTTCTTTATATTGTCGCAACACCGATAGGCAATCTTGATGATCTCTCCCCCAGAGCCGTCAGCACCCTTGGAAAAGTAGACCTTGTGCTTGCTGAAGATACACGTCATTCAAGAAAATTGTTGTCTCATTTTGGAATCAAAACTTCGCTCTTCTCGCTCCATGAGCATAATGAAAAATCAAAATGTGATCGGCTCATCAACCGGCTCGAGCAAGGAAAGAGTATGGCGCTGATCAGTGATGCCGGTACCCCATTGATTAGTGATCCCGGATTTCCGCTTGTCAGTCAGGCGCGACGGACCGGGTTGGAGGTAGTGCCCCTTCCGGGCCCCTGTGCTGCAATCGCCGCCCTCTCTGTTTCAGGAATTGGTGCCGATCGTTTTGTATTTGAGGGATTTTTGCCGGCCAAGCCTGGTCGTCGCAGGCGCCGCCTGGAGGCCATAGCCGGTGAGGAGCGAACCCTTATCTTCTATGAGTCAGTCCACCGTATTGAGGCGATGATGGCGGATCTGGAAGCGGTATTTGGTCTCCAGCGTCAGGCGGTGGTTGCCAGAGAACTGACCAAGATGTTTGAGACCGTGAAGGCCGGAACACTGGCTGAATTGAACCAGTGGTTGCGTGCCTCTCCTCAGCAGGTTCGGGGTGAGTTTGTGGTTGTGGTTGAGGGGGTGCCACAACCTGAGAAGACCAGCCTTGATGGTGAAGACTGTCGAATAATGGGCCTCTTGCTTGAGTTGCTCCCCCCTGGAAAGGCTGCTGAAGCAGCAGCAAAGATTCGCAACAAACCCAGAAAAATCTTCTACCAATGGGCGCTTGAAGCCAGAGATCACTAGTCCTCGCCTCATATCTAGAGAGAACTTCTCTTTATTGATCATGGGGCAAGGTCTTCATCAGCCTCTCTTTTTCCTCTGTCACTTGGCTTATGACAAGAGCGGAATATCGAATCCAGAGTGAGTTGGGAGTTAATTAATGCTGTTCTTTCATTTGATGTTTGACTAAAGTCGCAGTGGGAGTCAGCCGGACAGTCGCTGCTTTGGATTCCAGGGTAGAGGAAAGTCCGGGCTCCATAGGGCAGGGTGCCAGGTAATGCCTGGGCGATGTGAGTCGACGGAAAGTGCAACAGAGAGTAGACCGCCGATGGCCTCCAAGAGGCACAGGTAAGGGTGAAACGGTGCGGTAAGAGCGCACCACGTTGGTGGCAACATCAACGGTACGGTAAACCCCACTCGGAGCAAGACCGAATAGGGACCATTTGGCGCTGCCCGCGTCTGGTCCGGGTAGGTCGCGTGAGGCCAGTGGCGACACTGGTCCCAGATGAATGACTGTTCTCGACAGAACCCGGCTTACAGGCTGACTCCCACTCTTCTCCCACCATATCCCCCCGTCCTCTGAAACTCCTCCTATTTCGGGTGTCATCTTAACTAAAATGCGTAACTTCTTGATCCTTCAGTGATAGTATTTTTCCTTTCTAAAAATCTCGCAAGTATGTGAAAAAAAACACATTTTTCCTTGACAGTAGGGAAAAATCCCATCTATAGTTCATCCAGTGGGTAATTGTGGGTAATTGTGGGTTAATACCAAAAAATGATGCCATGTTTCGCGGAATAAGTGTTCTTAATCTAGATGCCAAGGGTCGTTTAGCGATCCCAACCCGTTATCGGGATGGTCTCCTTGGGAGAGATGGAGGCCAGGTTGTGATCACTCTGAGTGATCGATGGGATGAGGATCATTGCCTCTGGTTGCTGCCCCTGGGGGAGTGGGTCGAGATTGAACGTAAATTGCTGAGTATTCCTACGGGTCGTCAGTCAACCCGACTAAAGAGAAGGCTGCTCTCCTTTGCCACAGAGTGTGAGCTGGATCGAAGCGGAAGGGCTCTAATACCGGCACAACTCCGTGAGCGTGCCGGGTTAGAGAAGCGGATTGTTCTAACGGGACAGGGGAATAAGTTTGAAATCTGGGATGAAGTTCGCTGGGATGACCAGTGTGAAAGCTGGTTATCAGAACCTTTGGATCAAGATGGCGCCCTGCCGATTGAAATGGAGACGTTGGTTCTTTGATCGGTAAGGACCCTGTATCGCAGGGGCATGAGTCAGTCATGTTGGAGGAAGTGGTGGAGGCACTGAAAATCAGACCAGGCGGTGTCTATGTTGATGGAACATTTGGCAGAGGGGGCCATACCCAGGCCATTCTCTCCCAACTCGGCCCAGAAGGGAGTATGGTCGCATTTGACCGTGATCCGGATGCCATCAGAGCTGGTCGTGACGTATTTGCCATGGAGTCTCGCCTGAAGCTGGTCCATCGCCCCTTTTCTGAGTTGGCGCAAGGGTGTCATGAGGCAGGATTCGATCAGGGTGACGGCATTTTTTTTGATCTTGGGGTCTCCTCACCACAACTTGATACTCCCTCACGTGGTTTTAGTTTCATCAATGACGGTCCTCTGGATATGAGAATGGATCCTGGTCAGGGAGAGCCTGCTTCAGCCTGGCTGGCTCGAGTTGAGGCGGGTGAGCTTGCTGATGTCTTGTTTCGTTTTGGCGATGAACGTTATGCCAGGCGAATTGCAAGGGCAATTGTAAAAGAGAGAGAGGTTAAGGCGATTGAGACGACTGACCAGCTCGCTGCCCTTGTTTCAAAGGTAATACCTCATCATGAGAAAAGTAAGCATCCTGCAACGAGAACATTTCAGGCTATTCGAATAAAAGTTAACGATGAGCTTGGCCAGCTTGAAAGGGTGTTACCTCAGGCAGTGAGATGGCTGAGGCCTGGTGGCCGGCTTGTTGTCCTCAGTTTTCATAGCCTTGAGCACCGCAGAGTAAAAAAATTTATTCGTCAAGAGGTGCGTGGTGATGACTTCCCGATTGAAATTCCAGTTCTCCAGAGTCAACTCCATCCTCGTCTGAAATCATTGAAGAGTCGTCGACCGAGCAAGGAAGAGGTGGCAAATAACCCCCGGTCAAGGAGTGCCACATTGCATTTTGCAGAAGCAATGGGTGATGGTAATGCGTAGCGGGATGATCATTTTGATTGTTGCTGTGGTCCTCAGTGCTTTGGCTTTGGTACAAGTCCGATTTCAGAACAGAGTTGCGTTCGTCGAACTGCAAAAGGCAATTCAAGAGAGAGACCTTCTTCATAATCATTGGGAAGCCCTGTTACTGGAAGAGGGAACATGGACGGCACCCGGGATTCTGGAGGTGACTGCCCAACAACAGCTAGGGATGATCTTTCCCGCTGCAGCCGACATGAAGACAGTCTATCTTTTGCCCTCACTCTCCGGATCGAGTGGTTTGCCATGAGCCGGCGAAGTCGACAACAGCCTGTTAAGACCCACCCCTTCCGTCATTGGAGTGTTGCCCTTCTGGTGATGGCTGGGTTGGGAGGACTCTTCTGGCGAGCTGCTATTTTGCAGGCAACTGAACGGGCTCACCTTGAAGAAGAGGGACGGGCTCGATTTATCCGTGACGTACCTGATTTGGCGCTTAGGGGTCGAATACTTGATCGCCATGGAGAGCCACTGGCAATGAGTACAGCGGTGGACTCCGTATGGGCAGACCCTAAATTATTCTGTCGAGATAACCAAAAATGGGGGTTATTGAGTAAGCAGATCGGGATTGATCTTGAGACGATAAGAAGCCGCTGCGAACAGTACGGTGGGCGCCGGTTTATGTGGATAAGGCGCCATCTTCGCCCTTCACAGGCAGCTAAAATTCTTGACAGCAACATCCCGGGTATTGCCCTGCGGCGTGAGTATCGACGTTTCTATCCATCAGGTGCAGCGTCCTCTCACGTGCTTGGTTTTACTGATATTGATGAAGTGGGCCAGGAGGGGCTTGAGAAATCATTTCAGGATTATCTGGCAGGTAGAGATGGATTGAAGCGACTCTGGCGAGATCGATCAGGTCGAATAATTGATGGAATGGAAATTGATCGAGTGGTCCATGGGCGGGATCTGGTGACAACACTGGATATCAGGCTTCAATCTCTCCTGCATAGTGAATTATCAAGAGCTGTCAGTGAACATCAGGCAAGCGCAGGGATGGCGGTGATGCTGGAGGCCCAAAATGGCGAGGTTCTGGCAATTACCAACTACCCTAAGTTCAACCCTAATAATCGAGCTGAGTTTAAAGGCCCTCTATTGCGCAATCGCTCCCTAACCGATCCATTCGAACCGGGATCAACGATGAAACCCTTCACCATCGCAATGGCCCTAAGCTCAGGTGAGTTGACACCAGAGACATTGATCGAAACTTCTCCTGGATGGTGGCGTGTTGGAAACAAAACCATCAGTGATGTGCATGATTACGGCACTCTGAGTGTATCCGGTGTTGTCGTCAAGTCGAGCAATATCGGGGCTGCAAAAATTGCAATGCAGTTTCCTCCAGAAGAACTTCGTGAGTTGTTGGCCAAAATCGGATTTGGTTCAAGAACAGGCATAGAGCTTAGTGGAGAGAGCGCTGGAAGACTGCCAAAGCGTCGACAATGGAGGCTGACGGAACATGCCACACTTGGCTATGGTTATGGGTTCTCTGTGACCGCACTCCAATTGGCACAAGCCTACCAGGTGTTGGCAAATGATGGCCTTCGCTTCCAGCCTACACTTATCAGCCAGAATCAAAATGCAAGGAGTAAGCAAGTCCTCTCAGCGGAAGTGACCCGTGAGGTGAGGGCGATGTTACGTCAGGTGGTTACCCCGGAAGGGACGGCACGCCGAGCAAGAGTGGTCAATTATGCTGTTGCAGGCAAGACGGGTACGACAAAAAAAATCATAGACGGCCAATATGCCGACAGAAGATACATCGCCTCTTTTGCTGGATTTGCACCCGCCAACAAACCCCGATTTGTAATGGTTGTTGTGATTGATGATCCCAAGGGGGAACACTACTACGGCGGTCGGATAGCAGCCCCTGTCTTTTCAAAGGTGATGACCCGGGCACTTCATCTGTTTAATGTTCCACCACAGCCACCTCTCTCTCTGCAACAGACGTATGAGGTGGTTGATGCGAGTTATTGAGATGAACAGTTCACCCCTCCGGTTGGCCTCGCTCGTAGAAGGGTTTGGTGGTGTAGAGGAGCCGATGGCAAGTCTTGAGGTGACAGGGCTCACCCAGGATAGTCGAACTGTCAGTTCCGGTTCTCTCTTTCTGGCAATGCCGGGAATCACTGATGGAAGTGATGGCCGTAATTATATTGATGATGCAATTGCCCGTGGAGCAGGAGCGATCCTGTTTGAAGCGATGGGAGAGGATCACAGAACCGCACTCCCTGTTCCAGCGATCGCGGTGACCAACCTGCGTGCCCATGCTGGAGCCATTGCGTCCCGCTACTACCAAGAACCAAGTGCAAGGATGATGGTGATCGGAGTAACCGGCACTAATGGAAAGACAACTTCACTCTCTCTCCTCTCTCAGGCAATGACGTTATTAGACAGACCATGTGGCCAGATTGGGACTTTGGGTAGCGGGTTCTGGGGTGCGTTGCACGGTGGCGGACTCACTACCCCTGATGTTGTCTCTCTTCATCGGGAGCTTGCAGAGCTACTTGAAGCAGGAGCGCAGTGCGCCTGTGTTGAAGTCTCATCTCATGCCCTCGACCAGGGTCGAGTCGATGAAGTTAAATTTCGTGCAGCACTGTTTACCAACATCAGCCATGATCATCTTGACTACCATGGCTCAATGGAGGCGTATGTAAAAGCCAAGAAATCACTCTTTTCCCGCGTCGGTCTGGAACACGTTGTAGTTAATCTGGATGACCGCTATGCAGATGAATTTCTTGCTGAGGTTGATGATCAAGTCGCTCTGATGACCTATGGCAGTGAGGGTGATGTCAGGGTTGTTGAGGCAAAACCATTTGAGAGCGGTCTCTTCGTGAGACTCGCCACACCTTATGGTGAGATGATGTTTACCTCTCCTCTGGTAGGGATGATCAATCTTCCCAATCTGGTGGGTGTGGCAGCCATGTTGCTCTCTCTAGGATACAAGCCCAATCAGATTGAAGGCGCACTTACCAAGATAGAACCAATTCCAGGGAGGATGGAGCGAATCGGGCGATCTGCCAACGGGGCACAGGTTTTCGTCGATTTTGCTCATACACCGGATGCACTTCAAAAGGCCATCAACTCCTTGCGAGAGCTCCAGAGTGGTTCGATATGGGTTGTATTTGGTTGTGGTGGTGATCGTGATCTGGGTAAACGCCCATTAATGGGTGAGGTGGCGAGCGCCCTTTCAGACCATATTGTTGTCACCAGTGATAATCCTCGCAACGAAGATCCGGATGAGATTATCGCTCAGATTGTGGAAGGGATCTCCAGCCACCAGTGTGTAGTACTTCCTGATCGTGGAGCCGCTATTGACCATGCTGTTCACTCAGCGAAAGAGGGCGATCTGGTGCTGGTTGCGGGAAAAGGGCATGAATCTACCCAGATTATTGGGAGTGAAGCCCTGTTTTTTTCAGATCGATTATGGATCGAACAGTTGCTGGAGGGTGGCGCGTGATGTTTTTAGGTGAAGCGGCAAAAGCTCTCAACGGCCAACTGGCAGGGAGAGACTGTCTCTTTAGTGCAGTGACAACCGACTCAAGAACAATTGCCGGTGGAGAGTTGTTTATCGCACTCAGGGGCCCCCATTTTGATGGCCACCATTTTTTACCGGAAATCATCGGCAAGGGAGCATCAGGAGCTGTTGTTGAGCCTGGAGTTGAGGCTGATCTGCCGCTGATCGAGGTTACCGACACCCTTGCTGGATTGGGTGAACTTGCAGCCTATTGGCGAAAGCGTTTTTCAATACCCATTGTTGCCGTAACAGGCAGTAATGGAAAGACAACGGTTAAGGAGATGGTGGGTGCCATACTCGGGAAAGCCGGACCTGGATTGGTCGCTTATGGAAACCTGAATAACCATATTGGCCTGCCTCTCTCTCTTCTTAGGTTAAGGAAGGGTGACACCTATGCGGTTGTTGAGATGGGCATGAACCACTCCGGAGAGATCGCCCATCTTGCTTTACTTGCCAAACCCACTGTTGCGGTAATCAACAATGCCGCTCCGGCACACCTTGAAGGCTTGGGGTCAGTTGCCGATGTTGCCCGGGCGAAAGCAGAGATCATCGAAGGTTTGGATTCTGATGGGACGGTAGTGATCAATGCCGATGATCACTTTTTTGGCCTTTGGCAGGAGGCCTCAGGCGAGCGAAGGGTTATCTCATTTGGTGCTAACCCAAAGGCTGATGTCTATTGGGAGTGGGATCAAAGCAGTAGATTGAGATTGCACACTCCATTGGGTGAAGACGCTTTCTGCTTTCCGCTACCAGGAGATCACAATGCCATAAATGCAGCAGCGGCAGCAGCAGCAGCGATCACCACCGGAGCGACCCTTGATTCAGTTGTAGCCGGTCTCAAAAACAGTCGATTTGTTACCGGCAGACTGGAACGCAAACGAGGTGTTCATGGATGTGAGATCTGGGATGACACCTATAACGCTAATCCGGATTCACTGGCAGCCGCACTTCAGGTGATCTCAAAACGTGAGGGAGAAAAAATATTGGTACTCGGCGATATGCGTGAACTTGGAAGCGCCAGCAACCAACACCATCAAGAGGCGGGAAAAGCAGCTAAACGAGCCGGAGTGTCGAGGCTCTACACACTGGGTACAACCTCCGGTGAGGCTGCCCAGGCCTTTGGTCAGGGAGCCTGCCATTTTAGTGATATTGATGAATTGATAGAGGCTCTTAGGAAGAGCTTGAGCAGAAGTGCTGTGGTGTTGGTGAAGGGCTCCCGAGGAATGAAAATGGAACGAGTCGTAAGAGCGATTGATAACGCACAGGGAGGAGATTGATTATGTTGGTCTATCTGTTTGAACTTCTCTCCAGTGAGTACTCATTTTTCACTCTGTTCCGTTATCTGACGCTTCGCGGGATACTTGCCGTTCTGACCTCACTGACTATCTGTTTTGTAGTGGGCCCGGCAATGATTCGTCGACTCAGCCACAAACAGATCTCACAGACCATAAGGAGTGATGGTCCAAAAACACACCTCTCTAAAGGCGGCACACCGACAATGGGTGGTGCACTTATTATTGTTTCAGTCGTATTTTCAACGCTCCTCTGGTCAGATCTTGGGAATCGATTCGTCTGGATCACTCTATTTGTCTGCCTCGCTTTTGGGGCTATTGGCTGGGCAGATGACTATCGAAAACTGATCAATAAAAACCCTAAGGGTTTAAGCGCCAAGACAAAGTTTTTTTGGCAATCGCTCTCTGGTGCGATAGCGGCGGTTGTGCTCTATCTGTTAGCCACCTCCCCGGCAGAAACCGAATTAATTGTGCCCTTTTTTAAAGAGGTCGGAATCCCCCTTGGAATGGGTTATATGGTATTGACCTGGTTTGTGATCGTAGGATCAAGCAATGCGGTCAACCTTACTGATGGCCTTGATGGACTGGCAATTCTACCAACAGTCATGGTCTCAAGCGCACTGGGAGTGTTTGCCTATGTGACGGGTCATAGTGTATTTGCCGGTTATCTGGCCTTTCCATATATTTCAGGGACGGGTGAAGTGCTTATTTTTTGTGGCGCACTTGCCGGTGCCGGTCTTGGTTTTCTCTGGTTTAACACCTATCCCGCCCAAGTCTTTATGGGTGATGTCGGTGCGCTCGCGATTGGAGCGGCGCTCGGTGTTGTCGCCGTAATTGTTCGTCAGGAGATCGTCTTTTTTGTGATGAGCGGGGTGTTTGTTGTGGAAACGGTTTCGGTCATCCTCCAAGTGGTCTCCTATAAGCTTGTCGGGCGTCGTCTCTTCCGAATGGCGCCACTACATCACCATTTTGAGCTTAAAGGCTGGCCGGAGCCAAGAGTCATTGTGCGTTTTTGGATTATCACCCTTATCCTGGTGCTGGCAGGGCTTGCCACCCTGAAGATTCGTTGACTCAATGGAAGCGATGCTCATGAACAAGATTGAAAGCTCACTCTCTGGCGCCAAGGTGCTTGTCGTGGGCCTTGGTGAGAGTGGTTATTCAACGGTCTGCTATCTTGCCAGCATGGGGTGTGAGGTGCGGGTCATCGACTCCAGAGACCTTCCTCCTCGATTAACCGCTTTGCGCCAAACCCATCCTCAAGCAGAAGTTCAGACCGGCTCCTTTGGAAGCCACTGGTTCACCGAGGCCGATCTATTGGTGGTCAGCCCGGGAATTTCAATCGAGATCCCTGAGATTCAGCAGGCCCGATCAACAGGAGTCGAAGTGGTTGGAGATGTTGAGCTTTTTGCCAGGGTGGCTCAGGCCCCCATCCTGGGGATTACCGGATCAAATGGGAAAAGTACAGTAACTGCAATGGTTGGTGAAATGGCAACAGACGCCGGGCTTGATGTTGCCGTGGGTGGCAATATTGGGGTTCCGGTGCTTGATCTGCTGCGCCATCCCGAGCCCGACCTCTATGTCCTTGAGCTCTCAAGTTTCCAACTTGAAACCACAAACTCACTGGAAACGCGGGCTTCTGCACTACTCAACATCAGTCAAGATCATATGGATCGATATCCTGATTTAGCGGCCTATGGCAGGGCAAAGATGAGAATCATGGACGGCGCCGGTTTTCAGGTCTTCTGCCGTGATGATAACCAGATACAACGTCTTTTTGCAGGGGATAATCTTTTCGATCGAAGTCGTTGCCTCTCTTTTGGTTCGAGTGAACCTGATGGTGAGCGTGAATATGGTCTTCGGACAATTGATCAAGAGACCTGGATCTTCAGAGGGAGTGAACCGGTAGTAGAAACATCAGGGATTAAACTCAATGGCCGACACAATCTCCTCAATGTAATGGCAGCAATTGCCCTGGCTGAGGTCGGCGGGATTCCACGCCAATCAATTATTGCTGGAGCTCAACGTTTCAAGGGGCTTCCACATCGATGCGAGCTTGTCGGCAGTTGGGGTGATATTGAGTGGGTGAATGATTCAAAAGCGACCAATGTGGGCGCAACAGTAGCATCCCTTGAAGGGATGGAGGCCCCCGTCATTCTGATTGCCGGGGGAAAGGGCAAAGAGGCCGACTTTTCACTTCTGCGCCAGCCCATTATCGAAAAGGCAAAAGCGGTTGTAGTGATAGGGGAGGATGGCCCTCTGATCGGCACTCTTGTTGCTGATGAGATCCCGGTAGTTGAAGCCTCATCAATGGATGAAGCTGTCGCTCTTGCCGGTCAGTGGGCGCAGGCGGGTGACAGAGTCCTTCTTGCACCCGCTTGTGCCAGCTTTGACCAATTCAGGGATTTTCAGGCCCGAGGTAATGCCTTTACCAGTGCTGTGTTGAGGTTTAACAAATGATTGCCACCACCTTCCAGGCGCGACGACAGGCAAAAGCCGCCGCGGGTTATCAGGGCCCGGACAGATGGCTTGTTGGAAGTGTGGCAATGCTGGTTCTTATAGGTTTGGTGATGGGGTATTCGGCTTCCATCAGTCTGCAGACAAATGGAATGGGAGGGGGAATTCTTTTTCGGCAGCTAATCCATATCTTATTGGCCATACTGGTCGCTTATGCCGTGTGGAAAACGCCACTTAAATTCTGGGAGGTCTCTGGCAAGTACCTTCTGACAATCGGCATTCTATTGCTGGTTGCTGTTCTGGTTGTCGGCATCGAAGTCAATGGAAGTCAACGATGGATCTCATTTGGGCTGTTTACTGTCCAGCCTTCAGAGCTGGCAAAGCTGTTTATGGTGATCTATCTGTCATGTTACCTCACCCGAAAACACGAGACACTGGGTGAGTTTAAAACCGGGATCCTGATTGTGGGTATGGTTCTTGCAGTTTATGCCGTGTTGTTGCTGATGGAGCCGGATTTTGGGAGCCTCGTAGTGATCGCACTCACTGCCGGCTTAATGCTCTTTCTGGCAGGTATTCGGTTTCACTATTTCCTCGGTTCTATTCTTGCCGGTGGAGTGACGTTTGCAGCATTGATCTGGTTTTCACCCTACCGGATGGAGCGTTTGCTTAGTTTCTGGGAACCCTTTGATGATCCCTATGGGAAAGGGTTTCAATTGGTTCAGGCACTGATCGCACATGGACGAGGGGGTTGGACCGGTGCAGGACTGGGGGAGAGTGTTCAAAAGCTGGAATATTTGCCAATGGCCAACAGTGATTTTCTCTTCTCAGTGATTGGAGAGGAGATGGGTTTTGTCGGCATCGCTCTGATTCTGTCGCTGTTTACCCTCTTCTACTGGAGGGTATTCATTATCGCAAGAAGAGCGGAGCAGACTGGCCAATTGTTTGCAGCAAGGCTTGCCCAGGGAATCAGCCTTCTTGTGGTTTTACAGGCAATGATTCATGCCGCCGTCAATCTGGGCGCACTGCCAACAAAAGGATTGACTCTTCCATTTATGAGTTTTGGGGGAAGCAGTCTTGTTGCCAATCTGATGGCCGCGTCATTGCTATTGGTGGTTGACCGGGATAGCCGGGTTAAACCTGGGAGGCGTCGATGAGCACCCTGATGGTAGTCGCCGGTGGAACAGGAGGTCATGTTTTTCCTGCGCTTGCTGTTGCTGAAGTGTTGCGTACCCGTGGGGTAGAGATTGTGTGGTTGGGTACTGAGAAGGGGATAGAGGCCAGAGTCGCCTCTTCAGCGGGGATTGAGATGGAACGGGTTCAGATTCAGGGGGTTCGGGGTCATGGCATCTTACGCTGGATAATGGCTCCCTTTCACCTTCTCTTTGCCATGGCTCAGGCACTGGCAGCCATCCTTCGTCGGCGACCTGATGCGCTGCTGGGGATGGGTGGATTTGTTGCCGGGCCGGGTGGTTTGGTCGCCTGGCTTCTGCGTTGTCCCCTGGTGATTCATGAGCAGAATGCAGTAGCAGGCATGACGAATCGAATCTTGAGTCTGCTGGCAACCCGGGTGTTGCTCGGCTTTCCAGAGACAAAAATGAGATCTGCAAAGAGATCCTGGGTGGGTAATCCGGTAAGGAAAAATATAACAGCATTATCAGAGTCACCACCTTGTGATGGGCAGGGGTTGAGACTGCTTGTTGTGGGCGGGAGTCTCGGCGCACAAGTACTCAACACCGTTGTTCCGCAAGCGGTAAAAAAGATAGCCGTTGATCACAAGCTTGAGGTTCGCCACCAGAGCGGAAGGGGTAAGCTTGATGCGGTAACGACTGCCTATCAACCCCTATTGGAAGAGGGGGGAGCGGAGGTTTCAGTTACTGAATTTATTGGCGATATGGCAGAATCCTATTCATGGGCTGATATGGTGATCTGTCGGGCAGGCGCGATGACAGTCTCTGAGCTTGCAATCGTGGGGTTGCCAGCGATCCTTGTTCCCTACCCTTATGCAGTCAATGACCATCAGACAGCAAACGCCCAGTATCTGGTGGACAACGGCGCTGCCCACCTGATTCAGGAGAGTGAACTCAATCCAGTGTCATTGGTTGAAATAATCAATGAGTGGGGATTTGACCGTGCCCGCCTTGAGGCGATGGGCCGGGCTGCACGACTGCTGGGCAGGCCGGGTGCGGCAGACGAGGTTGCAGATGTCTGTCAGGAGGTGATGCATGCGTGATTATGTTCGTCATGTTCACTTTGTCGGTGTTGGTGGCAGTGGGATGAGTGGAATTGCTGAAGTGTTATTAAACCTGGGTTACAAGGTATCAGGCTCAGACCTGGCTGATGGCCCGACGGTGAGACGGCTTCGGGATTCAGGTGTCGATATCAGGATTGGTCATACAGCCGAGAATGTCCTCGGTAGCGATGTGGTTGTGACCTCAACCGCAATTGTAGCTGACAACATAGAGGTGGTTTCAGCTAAAGCAGGTCATATCCCAGTGATTCCCAGGGCAGAGATGCTTGGAGAGTTGATGCGATTCCGGCGGGGTATTGCAGTTGCCGGAACCCACGGTAAAACAACAACAACAAGTTTGGTTGCAGCGGTTCTTGCCAAGGGGGGGCTTGATCCTACATTTGTCGTTGGCGGGTTGGTTAACAGTGTTGCGACCAATGCCCGATTGGGAGAGGGCGACTACCTGGTTGCAGAGGCAGACGAGAGCGATGCTTCATTTCTCCATCTTCAGCCTTTGATCTCGATTGTGACCAACATCGATGCGGATCATCTGGTTACTTATGGAGGCAGCTTCCAGAAACTGCAAAAGACCTTTGTTGATTTTATCCGAAACCTCCCTTTCTATGGTCTCGCGGTATTGTGCATTGATGACCAAAGGGTGAGGGAGATTATTCCTGCCCTGAATAAACCCCTGATCACTTACGGTACATCAAGTGATGCTGATATCTATGCGGACACAATTCGTCAGGATGGACTGGAGATGAATTTTCAGGTTCGTGGGAGAGCGATCAGTAAGCCTCTTGATGTCACCCTGTCGATGCCTGGTGAGCATAATGTGTTAAACGCACTTGCGGCCATTGCCGTAGCCTCTCGACTTGGGGTCTCTGACAAGGCCATTATTGCCGGGCTTGCCGAGTTCCAGGGGATTGGACGTCGATTCCAGGTTAGAGGTGAACTCAAATTAGAACAGGGCAGTGCACTCCTGGTAGATGACTATGCTCACCACCCCCGAGAACTCTCTGCGACACTTGCTGCCGCCGCTGCCGCTTGGCCAGATCGACGCTGTATCACTGTATTTCAGCCTCATCGTTACTCTCGAACGAATGAATTGATGGATGATTTTAGTCAGGTTCTCTCTAGCCAGGAGAGCCTTATCGTGACTGAGGTCTACCCTGCCGGAGAAGCACCTGTTGCCATGGCAGATGGGAGGGCCTTGTGTCGTGCTATTCGTAGTCGTGGTCAGGTTGAGCCGGTCTTTGTTGAGCACCTCTCTGATTTGCCTCAGGTGCTGGCTGGCTTGGTCAGGCCTGGGGATATCGTACTCACTCTTGGGGCGGGCGATATAGGTCGCTTCTCGGTCCAGTTGTCTGAAAAGGGGCTGCAGGAGGGGTGGCAATGAGCTCTGAATCTTCTGCTGTCTACCCAGATCTTCCAATGAGGGGAATTACCGGTGAGCTTAGATTCAATGAGCCGATGGCTCGGCATACCAGTTGGAAGGTGGGCGGAGTTGCTGATTACTATTACATACCCAAAAGCAGGGAAGAGTTGAGCCATTTTCTCTGCCAGTTGCCTGAGAAGGTGTCCCTCTACTGGGTGGGATTGGGAACCAATCTACTGGTCAGAGATGGAGGCCTTCGTGGAGCGGTAATCTGCACCCATAAAGGGTTAAGCGGGTTTAACTGGCTTGAAAATGGCAACCTCTATGTTGAAGCAGGAGTTCCATGCGCCCGGGTTGCTCGGAGCAGCAACTCTTCAGGATATACCGGAGGCGACTTCTTTTCTGGAATTCCCGGCACTTTGGGTGGAGCACTGGCGATGAATGCCGGAGCTTATGGTGGTGAAACCTGGGATGTGGTGCGTTTGGTCGAGACGATTGATCGCCATGGTGACATTCATCGCCGGGATCCTTCTGACTACAAGGTCGGTTATCGCTCTATCAATGGTCCGGTTGAGGAGTGGTTTGTGGCCGCAGAGCTTGGTTTTGAGAGGGGTGATAGTAAAGCGGCCCGTGAGCGTGCCAGAGAAACAGCCAAAGCGCGCAGTAAGAGCCAGCCGATTCAGGCGGCAACAGCCGGCTCAGTCTTTCGTAACCCGGAAGGCGATTATGCCGCGCGATTGATTGAAAGCGCAGGGTTGAAGGGTGCTCAGGTGGGGGATGCTGTCGTTTCAAAACTGCATGCCAATTTCATTGTTAATCAAGGCAAGGCGAAAGCTGGCGATATTGAACAATTAATTAAACTGGTCTCAGAATCAGTCGAGAAACACCACGGTGTGGTCCTGATTCCTGAGGTCAAAATAGTCGGAGAGGATCTCTAATGACGCGAGATCTCCACTATGGTCGACATCGAAGAGGACGACGGTTCGTAGGGCGGGGAGTTGCGCTTAGCGCCGTGGGAATCATCATCCTGGTTGCCGGAATTCTGGTGACTGACAGGGTTGTGAGGCCTGGTGCATTCCCGATGCGAGTTTTACAACTGGTTGGTGAGTTCAACCACCTCAAGCAGAGTGAGATTGAGGCCATCGTGATGCCTTTGGCAACCGGGAATTTCTTTACCCTCGATGTAGAAGATATCGATAGGGCAGTTGAAGCTCAGCCCTGGGTCAGCCAGGCCAAGGTGATGCGTTACTGGCCGGATACCCTTCAAGTGGAAGTTCAAGAGCAGCGACCAGTTGCAAAATGGCAAGAGAAGAGTTGGCTTAGTCCTCAAGGAGAGGTTTTAGTGCTTCCACACAGTGGAGGTCTGAAGGTGATGCCTAAGCTCAATGGCCCTGATGGGATGGCACCAACGGTGTTATCCCGATTCAGACAGTGGAACCAGCTCCTGAATGGAGTAGGGCTTGCACTCAATGCACTTTCCCGGACAGCCGTTGGAACCTGGAATCTTAATGTTTCATCCTTCCAGATCGGGGCTGAACAGGATCGTGATTTCGAACTGACAGTCTCGGAAGTTGAAGCGGATTTTCGATTGGGTCGATTCATACGACTCTATTCTCAAAATAACGAAGAGGGCTGGCGTCAACAGATCAGACGAATAGATCTGAGGTATCCAAATGGAATGGCTGTGGCTCTGAATCAGCCACTAAAACCAAGCACAACGGAGTAACGAAGTGAAACGGGATGTAAAAAACAACAAGCATGAGAATTGGCTAATTGTGGGGCTTGATATTGGCACCTCAAAAGTCCTGGCGATCGTTGCTGAGATTCTTCCGGACGGCAAAATTGAGATTGTGGGTGTCGGACACCATCCGGCAAAAGGTTTGCGCAAAGGGGTGGTTTCCAATATCGAATCGACTGTCCAATCTATTCAGCGGGCTGTCGAGGAGGCAGAGATGATGGCGGGCTGTCAGATCTTCTCCGTTTTTGCAGGTATTGCCGGCGCCCATATCTCCAGTCTCAACTCACATGGGGTGGTTAAGATTCGGGAGAGTGAAGTTGTCCAGGATGATATTGACAGAGTGATTGAGGCGGCACGGGCAGTGGCGATCCCCAATGATCAGAAAATACTCCACATCCTCCCACAGGAATTCATCATTGATGGTCAGGACGGTATCCGTGAGCCCATCGGGATGAACGGAGTTCGGTTGGAATCAAAAGTACATATCATCACCGGGGCCGTGAGCGCGGCACAAAATATAATCAAATGTATCCGTCGTTGTGGGTTGATGGTTGATGACATCATTCTCGAGCAGCTTGCCTCCAGCCAGTCTGTGCTTCTCGATGATGAAAAAGATCTTGGCGTCTGCCTGGTTGATATTGGTGGAGGGACAACGGATATCGCTGTTTTTTCAGAAGGGACAATTCGACATACCGCGGTTATCCCGATTGCAGGGGACCAGGTAACCAATGATATCGCCATCGCCCTGAGAACACCCACCCAGTCAGCAGGAGAACTCAAGCAGAAGTATGGCTGTGCCCTCTCTCAGTTGGTGAGTATGGAGGAAACCATTGAGGCTAAAAGTGTAGGGGATCGTCCCCCTCGCAAGTTATCAAGACAGACTTTGGCTGAAGTTATCGAGCCTCGGATTGAAGAGCTCTTTCAGCTCGTCCAGGGAGAACTTCGGCGGAGTGGTTATGAAGAACTGCTGGGATCAGGGGTTGTGTTGACGGGAGGAAGTTCAAGGATGGAAGGGATGGTAGAGCTGGCTGAAGAGGTCTTTCATATGCCGGTTCGGTTAGGAATGCCCCAGTACAGTGGGGGGTTGAGTGAGGTTGTCGGGAATCCAATCTATTCCACAGGTGTGGGGCTGATCGAATTTGGGTGTCGAAATCGTCACCTCCAACTTGCTGATAAAGAGGGGTCCAAGGGGTTCTTGGCACTCTTTGAGAAGATTAAGAGTTGGTTTCAAGGGAGTTTTTAAATGAAGGTTAGAGAGAGATACAGGTGTTGTAAGCAGGGCCTTGGGGAAGTGGTATTTAGCAGAATTTCATTCACAAATCGTCTGGATAATAGAGGAGACTAAGTAATGTCTATGAACTTTGAGTTATTGGATACAGTGGGACAGCAGGCTGTTATTAAGGTTGTTGGAATTGGTGGTGGCGGTGGGAATGCTGTCGACCATATGGTTGAAACCAAGATTGAAGGTGTTGATTTCATTAACGCAAATACTGATGCACAAGTTCTTAACCACTCTAATGTGGCCACCATTCTCCAGCTCGGAGCCAATCTGACAAAGGGGTTGGGAGCAGGTGCTGATCCGGATATCGGTCGCCAGGCAGCAATAGAAGATCGGGAGCGTATTGCTGAAGCGATAGATGGAGCAGATATGGTGTTTGTTACCGCCGGTATGGGAGGAGGAACAGGCACAGGAGGGGCACCTGTGGTGGCTCAGTTGGCCAAGGAGATGGGAATTTTGACCGTTGCTGTGGTGACCAAGCCGTTCCCTTTTGAAGGTCCTCGTCGTATGGCTGTAGCTAATCAGGGTATTGAGGAGTTGTCACGCTATGTCGACAGCCTGATTACCATTCCAAATGAAAAAGTGCTCCAGGTGATGGGGCCGCAAACGCCACTGCTTGGTGCTTTCGCAAAAGCCAATGAAGTATTGCACAACGCTGTCCAGGGCATTTCAGATCTGATTACCCGACCCGGGTTGATAAATGTCGACTTCGCCGATGTTCGAACGGTAATGCGACAGATGGGTCGGGCTGTAATGGGATCGGCAACAGCAAGTGGCCCGGACCGAGGGGAAGAGGCAGCAAGAGCAGCGATCTCCAGTCCACTGCTTGATGACGTGGATATATCAGGAGCTGGCGGTATTTTGGTCAACATCACCGCTGGCCTTGATATGGCGGTCGGTGAGTTGGAGGAGGTAGGCAACATTGTTCGTGAGTACGCCCATGAAGATGCAACAGTAATTACGGGTGCAGCGCTTGACCCTGAAATGGAAGATGCATTGCGGGTGACCATAGTGGCAACCGGAATTGGTGCAGTTCCAGCGCTGAAATCAGTCCCAAGGGTTGACCCAAGGGAAGAGAAGATAGAAAGACGGAGTGATATCATGCATTTCATGCCCAGCTACCCCAAGATGGAAGAGGGGTTAGAAGCTTCTGATCCACTCGATACGCCAACAGTATTGCGAAGTGGCCGGGACTCAAATCAAGGGACTCAGGCCGTGGCTGCAGGGGTTCCTGATATGGAAGAACTTGATATTCCAGCCTTCTTAAGGAGACAAGCTGATTGATCGGGGAGTGCCTGGGTCTGTATTGGAGGTAGGATAGCCCCCTTTCGGGGGCGAAGAAGGATGCATTTTTCTCTTTGTTCGGGTAGAATTCTCCTGAATTCAGGAGAACCAAGGCACAATATTGGACCGACCACCAGGCGGCTGGGTCGCCCAAGCAGAAAATATGATCCAGCTACAGCGAACCCTAAAAAATGTAATCCGTGCAACAGGCGTTGGATTACACACTGGTGAAAAAGTATTTTTGACTCTCCGTCCAGCACCTGTCAATACCGGTGTGGTCTTCAGACGTGTCGATCTAAACCCCGTTATCGAAATTCCAGCACGAGCGGAAAATGTGGGTGATACCCGGCTCTCTACCACTCTTAAATCAGACGGAGCCCAGGTCTCTACAGTTGAACATCTGATGTCGGCGCTGGCAGGACTCGGGATCGATAATGTCTATATCGATCTTACCGCCTCTGAAGTCCCTATTATGGATGGCAGCGCTGCTCCTTTTGTCTTTTTGATCCAGTCAGCTGGGATTCAGATGCAGTCTTCACCAAAGCGGTTTATTCGAATTACCCGCCCGGTTGAAATCAAGGAGGAAGGAAAATGGGTTAGATTCCAGCCCTATGATGGTTTTAGGGTCTCTTTCACCATTGATTTCAATCATCCCATCTTTAGTCATTCGGTTCAGTCAGCGACAGTTGATTTCTCCACAACCTCATTTGTAAAAGAGGTCAGTCGAGCACGTACATTTGGTTTTATGCAAGATGTCGAAACATTGCGCGAGGTGGGCCTTGCTCTAGGGGGTGGGCTTGATAACGCCATTGTAATGGACGACTATCATATCCTCAACGACGATGGTTTGCGTTACAACGATGAGTTTGTCAAACACAAGGTTCTGGATGCTATTGGAGATCTCTACCTCCTTGGAGCACCTCTAATCGGGGAGTTCAGCGCCTATAAATCAGGCCATTCACTCAATAATCAACTTCTTCGTAGCTTGCTTGCTCAGCCCGATGCCTGGGAGCAGATCGATTCAAACGAAACAACCGATCTTCCAATCTCCTTTGAACGCCCACCTGGATTTGTCCCTGCCTGAATTTGGACGCCCGCTCTGCCCGACGTGCTCTTCGGAGATCTGAAAAATGGTTAGCCTGGATGTTCGTCGAAATATCACCTCAACGAGTTCATCTCTGATTAAATCAGAGGGCAGCCTGCTATTCTCTGTGACGGCCCAGACGAAGAAGTGCCCGAGCAAGGGGTTTGTATTTTATCGTCTTCGCGACCTCTTCCAAGGTGGAGGCGGTCTCTGCCGAAAGGGGCTCAATAGTGCGTTTGACTTTTACTTCCCTGTCCTGAGGTGGAATAACACGAATTTTGATAGATCTTAGTGTTGGCAAGCCCTGACAGCGGAGCCCTTTCAGTAACTGGGAGGATTGGTAACGGATTCGACTTCCCCAGACCGGTGAGTCGGTACCAATGATGATCTGACTGGCGGTATAGTTTATAACACGAGTATGAGACCGAATATCTGGCGGTGCAGACTCCTGCCAGAGCTGGTTGAGAAGATTGAGCTGCTCTTTTTTAGCGGTTATATCTCCAATACCTGAAGAAGCGGCCTGGAGGTGTGCACCGATATGTTTAGCACTATTCATATGAATTTCGATAAGATTGAGTACCAGATCATACACAAGGGATCAGTTGAGAATCTCGAAAGAATTAGTTATATCACTCCACTGGGTGGAATTCATCCTCTCTAGCATCTTCAAATAGAGAGTCATCAATTCCGATGGACAAAACAAATAGGTAAAAAGAACAAGCAAATGGCATCAAAGCTCCTAACCCGACTTTTCGGTAGTCGCAATCAGCGGTTAATAAAAAAAATGAATCATGTCGTCCAGATCATCAGTGGTCTGGAGCCTTCGATGCAGTCGCTCTCCGATGATCAGCTTGCTGCCAAGACAGACGAATTTCGTGATCAGTTAAAAGAGGGCAAGAGTATCGATGATCTCTTGCCCGAAGCCTTTGCGGTCGTCCGTGAGGTAGCGGCGCGAACACTGAATATGCGACATTTTGATGTCCAGCTCCTGGGTGGGATGGTGTTACACAACAGCAAGGTTGCTGAGATGCGGACTGGTGAAGGAAAAACCCTGGTCGCTACACTCCCTGCCTATTTGAATGCACTGGATGGTGACCCGGTTCATATTGTTACCGTCAATGACTATCTTGCAGTACGAGATTCCGAGTGGATGGGAAAGATTTTCAGATTTCTGGGTCTTTCGGTCGGAGTGGTTATCTCGGGACAGCAACCGGAGGATAAGAAAGCAGCCTATCAGTGTGACATCGTCTATGGCACCAATAATGAGTACGGTTTTGACTATCTTCGCGACAATATGGCTTTCAGCAGTGAAGAACGTGTCCAGCGAGGGCTTGCATTTGCAGTCGTTGATGAGGTTGATTCAATCCTGATTGATGAGGCACGCACCCCACTTATTATCTCAGGGCCGGCAGAAGAGAGTTCGGAGCTCTATCTTCAGATCGATCGGGTGGTTCCAAAGCTTAAGCCCCAGGAAGAGGAGGAGGGACCGGGAGACTATACGATTGATGAAAAGGCAAGGCAGGTATTCCTGACTGAAGAGGGGAATGAGACAGCAGAGGCTCTGATGTTAGAAGCAGGATTACTCTCAGAAGGCTCAGGGCTTTACGACGTCAGCAATATAAGTCTTTTACATCATCTCAATGCCGGGCTGCGGGCTCACTCACTCTTCCAGCTGGATGTCGATTATATTGTCAGTGATAACCAGATCATTATTATCGATGAATTTACCGGCCGACAGATGCCGGGAAGACGCTGGTCAGAGGGGCTTCATCAGGCCGTTGAGGCAAAAGAAGGGGTGGCTATTCAGCAGGAAAACCAGACCCTGGCATCGATCACTTTCCAGAACTACTTCCGGCTCTATAAACAATTATCCGGAATGACAGGTACGGCCGACACTGAGGCTGCAGAGCTTCAGGAGATCTATGGACTTGAAGTTGTCATCGCTCCAACCAATAAACCCATGATTCGTGATGATCAGTCTGATCTGGTCTATCGAACAACGAAGGAAAAATATAGGGCTATTATCGATGGAATCAAGGATTGTCTTGGAAAAGATCAACCGGTCCTGGTGGGAACAGCCTCGATTGAATCCAATGAAGAGTTATCAGCACTGTTACGGCAGGAGGGCATTGCTCACGAAGTATTAAATGCAAAACAGCATGACCGTGAGGCTCAGATTATTGCTCAGGCCGGCCAACCGCGAGCAGTCACTATTGCAACCAATATGGCCGGTCGAGGTACTGATATTGTGCTGGGTGGAAACCTGGAGATGGAGCTTGATCAGGTGGCCGATGATGAGGCAAAAAGCCAGGCAGTGAGAGAGGACTGGGAGAGACGACACCAGCAGGTTGTCGCTGCAGGCGGGCTTCATGTCTTGGGTACTGAACGCAATGAATCCAGGAGAGTGGACAACCAGTTGCGCGGTCGTTCCGGACGACAGGGAGATCCGGGCTCCAGTCGCTTCTACCTTTCAATGGAAGATACCCTGATGCGGATTTTCGGCTCTGATCGCGTCTCTGGATTGATGGAAAAATTGGGGATGGAAGAGGGAGAGGCAATCGAGCACAGTTGGGTGACGAAAGCGATTGAGAATGCCCAGAAAAAAGTGGAAGGCAGGAACTTTGATGTACGTAAACAACTGCTTGAATACGATGATGTTGCCAATGAACAACGCAAAGTGATCTACCAACAACGCAATGCATTGATGGAAGTTGAAGATATCTCCGAAACCATCGACTCAATGAGGGAAGAGGTGGTCAATGAGGTGATCAATCGAAGCATCAGACCTGAGTCTCTTCATGAAGAGTGGGAAGTCCCCTCTCTTCAAAGTGATCTCGAGCATGAGTTTGGGCTCAGCCTGCCACTCCAGAAGTGGCTTGATGAAGATGACGCTCTTCATGAGGAGTCACTGCGCAGGCGTATAGTGACAGAGCTTAATTCCGGCTACCAGGCCAAGGTGGAAGAGGTGGGAGAACCGGTTGTCCGTCATCTTGAAAAAGCAGTGATGCTGAAGGTACTTGATGACCATTGGAAGGATCATCTGGTCAGCATGGACCACCTGCGTCAGGGCATCTTTCTGAGAGGTTATGCCCAGAAGAACCCTAAACAGGAGTACAAGCGTGAATCCTTTGAGATTTTTAGTTCTCTTCTTGAGACGGTCAAACATGAAGTGGTCACCCTGCTCTCCAAAATACAGGTGCGTGAACCGGATGAAGTAGATCGGATGGAGGAACAACAGCGCTCACAGCAGCCTATGAGCTTTATTCACCCACAGGCCAGGATTGAAGACGAGAGTGGCCCATCACCATCAGAGAGTCCTTCAGGGTCATCCCCGGACCAAAAACGACCTCGACAGCTGGCCTCGTCTGAGCAACCCTTTGTTCGAAGCGGAAGGAAGATCGGCCGCAATGAACCTTGTCCTTGTGGTTCTGGCAAGAAATATAAGCAGTGTCATGGCAAGCTGGGTTGAGGTGTTTCGGCGGTTCACCCTGGTATTTAAATGAGCAAACGATCTCCTCTTGCCCCAGCCCGCTTTCCCCGGCTACCTGAAATTGATGGGGTTGAAATTGCAGCGGTGGCGGCAGGAATTAAACCTGGAAAGCAGAATGACCTCTTTCTTGCCGCCCTCTCACCAGGATCAGCTGTCGCTGGCCTCTTTACCCAGTCATTGACCTCATCCGCTGCCGTCGAATGGAGCAGAGAGGTTGTTGAAGCTGGAAAAACGAGGGCAATAATCGTTAACTCAGGAAATGCCAATGCCTTCACGGGAACGGCCGGGGTTGAAACGGTGAAGGGTATGGCCGCTGTTGCAGCCCGGCAGGTTGGCTGTCGTTCAGGCGAGGTGCTGATTGCCTCTACCGGAGTGATTGGAGAGCCCTTGCCACTGGATCAAATATTCCGGGCTGAAGAAAAATTGGGTGACCACCTGGGAAGCTGTAGTTGGAAGCGGGCAGCTGAAGCGATATCTACCACCGATACCTTCCCCAAAGGTGCTTTTGCAACCTGTGAGATTGGGGGCAAGAGAGTGAGAATTGCAGGTATTGCCAAAGGGTCTGGAATGATTGCCCCTGATATGGCAACCATGCTTGGCTTTATCTTTACCGATGCTCAAATCCCACAACAACTGCTCCAGCTGCTCTTGGTCCGAATTGCCGGCCGAACCTTTAACTCAATCACTGTTGATGGCGATACCTCAACCAGCGACACCCTTGTCCTTGCGGCAACAGGAAGGGCGGGAAACACTCCCCCTCTATCAATAAAAGACTCATCATTGAGTCCATTTGTTGATGCCCTTGAGCAGGTGGCGCGTGATCTGGCGACCCAGATAGTGAAAGATGGGGAAGGGGCTACCAAGTTTATAATGCTTGAGATCTCGGGAGCGACCTCCTTCCAGGCCGCAAGACGGGTAGGCCTCTCGATTGGTAATTCACCCCTGGTTAAGACAGCGATTGCCGGTGAAGATGCGAATTGGGGGCGTATTGTCATGGCTGTTGGCAAGGCGGGAGAACGGGCTGACCGTGATCAGTTGGAGATTACAATCGGAGGGGTTGCCGTAGTACGTGCTGGAGAGCGGGTTATTGACTATCAGGAAGAGCCTGTTGCGGAACATCTTAAAGGTCAGGAGATTCAGATCGGGGTTGACCTCGGTGTAGGACGGGGCAGTGCGACGGTCTGGACCTGTGACCTCACCCACGGTTACATCTCCATCAATGCCGACTACCGATCCTGACAGTGGTCGACCGCTTGCGCCTTGGCTCCATGTTGCTGTGGGCGTGTTGGTGGATGACCGTCAACAGGTTCTCATCCAGGAGAGGATTCCGGGAACCCCCCTATGGTGGGCAGTGGGAGTTTCCAGGGGGAAAGGTAAATTCCGATGAGAGCACTTGGGAGGCGCTGGTTCGTGAGTTAGATGAAGAGCTCGGGATTGAGGCCAGAAGCGGAAGCCCGCTCTTTTTAACTGATCATGACTACCCTGATCGTCACGTCAGGCTTGATTTTTGGTCAGTTGAAAGATGGATCGGAGCACCCTTCGGGCGTGAGGGCCAGCAAGTTTCCTGGGTAGAACCAGGTCGGTTGCGGAACTACCCTTTTCTTAAAGGAAACCAGCTTATTCTCGACAGAGTGATCCAAGCGGTCAAAGTGTGATCTGCCTTGGTGGGCAGCGGTCATTGAAAGGGATCAACCTCCAGGAGGACTAGGATCAAGGGTTGTTGTCTCTCTCTTCAGCCAGAGTTACGTAGTATTTGTGAAGCCTTTTAACCTGGTTATAGAGAGACTCCAGCGACCCATTATTATCGATAGTGTCATCACTGATCTGGGTTCTTTGTTCATCTGTAGCCTGAACAGAGATAATCGAAAGGACTGTTTCTCGATCAATGTGACTCCGCTCAATCACTCTTTCTATTCGAAGTTCACTCTCAGCATTGACAACGAGAACACGGTCGAGGTTGTGGTTTCCTCCTCCTTCGGCGAGGAGGGGGATGGAGATGATGCAGTAGGGGCCGGTGACTCTGGATACGGCTTGACTAATTTGCTGGCGAATCAGGGGGTGGAGAATCGCTTCAAGCTCCTCTCGTTTTTGAGGGTTTGCAAAAACCAGTTCACGTAGCAGTTGGCGGTTGAGTTCTCCATCCTGATCGACATACTGGTTGCCGAAATGATTCCTGATCTCCAGGGTAGGGGGCATCTTGGGGGCAGTCAGTTCATGAGCAATGTGGTCTGCATCGATGATGGTAACGCCAAGCGCAGCAAAACGATTGGCGACTTCAGTCTTGCCCGAACCAATGCCACCGGTCAATCCTACTCGAAATGGAGTGGTACTCATATTTTTACACTCCTGAAACCCATATGAGGTAGAGCGAGGTGAGAGGCTCGCCCCAGACCATGGTAATCCAGATGGCAGCAGCAAGGAAAGGTCCAAACGGTATGGGCTGAGAACGTCTCTGACGCCCAGAGAGAATCAGGGCTACTCCAACTAGAGAGCCGGAGGTGGCGGCAAGAAGAATAACCAGAGGCAGGGCTTGCCATCCAAGCCAGGCACCGGCAAGAGCCATTAACTTAAAGTCACCATAACCCATGCCTTTTTTGCCGGTCAGCAGGTAAAAGAGGTGAAAGATGAGCCAGAGAGAGAGGTAACCGGCAGAAGCACCAATAATGGCCTCTCCCGGGGAGGTAAAAAGAGTGAAGGTGCTTGCTATTAATCCAAGCCAGATTCCAGGCAGGGTGATGAGGTCAGGAAGCAGTTGATGGTCGAGGTCGATGAAGGCAAGGGCGATCAGAATCCAGGTCAGCATCAGGGGTAGGACAAGGGCGTAAGAGGGTCCCATCTGCCAGGTGACAAGGGCCGAGGTTATCGCGGTCAGGAGTTCAACCGTGGGATAACGTGCTGAAATCGGCTTATGGCAGTGGTGGCAATGGCCGCGAAGGAGTAACCAGCTTAGAAGGGGAATATTTTCCCACCAGGAGAGCGTTGTTTTGCATTGGGGACAGAAGGAGCGGGGAGTGACAATGCCCGGAGGTGGTGAGGTGGGTTGATGATCTGGGCTCTTATCGGCATTGATCATCTCTGCCCTCCAGATGGCCTCTAGCCGGAGGGGGAGCCTGAGAATAAGGACATTGAGGAAACTGCCCACCACCAGTCCAATAAAAGAGGTGAAGATAATTAACCACAGTGGGTCTAAGGCCAGGCCGGGGATGGGGGGTAGTGTTGCCATGGTGATTATTCTAACCCGGAAAGATTAAAAAAAGGATTCTCTAACGGGGCGCCTCTGGAGTGATTATGCTCTGGCGAGCGCCCAGACCTTTACGGTTTCAACTCCAGATTTTTTCAGACACTCTCCCAGGGCCTCTACCGTTGCCCCTGAGGTGACAACATCATCAATAATGGCAACGCTTTTTACGGACAATGGTTCCGGGCAGCAGAAGGCGCCCCTGATGTTGAATCGACGCTTGACCAGGGGAAGCGCTGCCTGAGGTGGAGTAGCGCGTATCCGTTTCACCGCTCTGGTGGTAACAGGAAGGTCGAGTTGCTTGCCAATGTATCGTGCTAATTCAACTGACTGGTTGAATCCCCGTTCCCTGATTCGTGATGGGTGTAGGGGGACGGGAACAAGAAGATCTGTGGCAGTATGGTCGAGTGTCGGGGTCCCGTTAATGAACAGCCGGCCCAGAGTACGGGCAAGCGGCAGTTCTTTGCGATATTTATAGCGATGGATCAGTTTTACCAGAGGAGGGCGATAGAGAAATGGAATTTTACTTTCACTAAGAGGTGATTGAGCGTTCAGGCATCTCCCACAGATGAGTCCTCCTGTTGAGGGTATGCTGCAGCGAGGGCAAGATGAATCATTCAAGCTGAGATCCTGACGGCACCCCTTGCAGAGACCCTCCTCTTTATTGACCGCAAGTCTGCACCGGGGACAGATTGAGGGGTAAATCCAGTTTCCAAGAGTGGTGAAAGGGTTAATCAGATAGGGCATAGTTGGAATCTCTTCTAATGGGTTGACCACCCCTTCGACATTGTGGCCAACTTAATGGTTCAGATAACGACAGTGGAGAGACGGTAATTGAGAGTTGCTCGGGATAGTGAATCAGAACTGGTGAGGTCTCATTTTTATCAGAATCTCTCTAAAGCAGCTCACTCCCATCGACGGATGGGGTTCTTCTACCAGCCAGTGGTAGAGGCGCTGATCTCCCGCATTGACCACCCTTCTGGAGAGATGGTTGTTGATCTGGGTTGTCGTTCGGGGTGGATGTCCAAAGGCTTGATAAGCCATTTTCCAGATGTTCGTGTAGTGGGAGTTGAAGGGGTTGTCGAGATGTTAAGAGTTGCCCGGGATGAGAATTTCGAAAGTGGGCGGTTCACCCCCCTTGCTGCTCTTCCACAACAACTTCCCCTGGCCGATAACTCTGTCGATCTGGTGGTTTCAGCACTCTCTATCTGTCACCACAGCCTGGCCTTAGCACTGAAGGAGGTAGAGCGGGTGATCGCTCCTGGCGGCCAGTTTCTTGCCGCGTTTGTAGCAAGAGGAACGCTTGTAGAGCTGGCCTCTGCCTGGAGCAGGGTGGATGACTGCAGCCATATCCACCCCTTCTCAGGCCTCGAGGAGGTGGGTGATGCATTGGTTGAAGCCGGTTTTGTCAATTCAGTAGCTGACCGGGCCCTCTGGAAGGTGGAGTATTCAGAGCTGGAGACCCTCTTTTCCGATCTTCGGGCACTGGGTGAGACCAATGTGCTGACCCAGCGAAGGCGAACGCTTACAGGAAAAAGGCGGTTTGATCGGCTGAGATCAGCCCTTGAGCTTTCGCGAGGATCGGATGGAAAAATACCGATCTCTCTGGAGGTGATCTATGCGTTCGGGCAACTACCACCCTCCCGACCAGTTGAGTTCGAACGCTCTTGAGATCAGGGGGCAGAGAGTTCGAGCAGGGCCTCTCTCTGGTTTATTGAGATCTGCTTCCCGGCGATGGTGATCCACCCGTTCTCCTGGAACTGAACGAAAACCCGGCTTACTGTTTCAGTGGCCAGGCTCAGGTAGTCTCCAATATCACTCCGGTTCATGGTCAGTTTGAACTGGGTAGCGAGTACACCGTTGGTCGTTGAGTAGCGGTGAGCCAGATTAATAAGGAATGTCGCAAGACGTTCACTTGCTCGCTGTCTGCCCATAAACATGAGCTGAAAGTTCTGGTTTCGAACCACCTCATCCGTCAGCATGCTGATCAGACTTTGCTGGACTCCAGGCACCCCGGTTTTCAGGTTGGCGAGGGACTCAAAACAGAGTTCGCAGACAGCGGAAGGCTCCAGGGCTTGAAGATTAAAGTGCCGGATGCCTGACGCATAGCTATCGAGGCCGCTAAGCTCTCCGGGAAGGACGAAACCAATAATCCTGGGCTCCGCCTCTTCATCTTTATTACTGATGACCTCCTTGAAGGAGCCCGCACAGATGGCATAGAAGGAGGGGGCCTGATCACCACGCAGAAAAAGCGTAGTGCCCCGTTTTACCGGAATTCGGCGCCGGACCACCTGGCGAACCAGATCGTAATCGATGTTATTGATCCTGAAGGGACGGCAGAGGGGATACATATCGCATGCTGAACATTCGATATGGCCAGCCGACGACTGGTTGGCGGGGATGAGTTCTCGTTTCACCATGGGTCAGATCGGTTGGGATGCTAAGATCTATTGTTAATTGTAACGGGGTTGTTGGGCGAACAAAGAATAGCCAGCGTCTGCCAGAGGTGCCAGCTTATTCTGCCAGCATGTACTTCTCCCCTAAAGAAATTCTGAAGCGTTTAATGTTCAGTCCAATGAACCGATATAAGCCGAAACAGCAGGTCTTTGATTGTCTGGCAGGCCGGCCGAATTGCGCTGCTGATACCGCTGCATCATTTCCTCCAGTTTCTCAGCACGGTGTTCAACAGGAATGAACATGCCGGTCCCGAAGGCAAATGACAGCAACATGATGCCAGCCAAAATCCAGACTACTCGTTTGGTTTCCCCGTCTGCCTTGGCGTTACTCATCCCGCTCATCTGTCTAGTGGTACTTGTAGGGAGACCAGTCGTCCGCTACTTCAACTGGAAAACTGTCAAAGTTCTGCGGTGGCGGTGGTGAACTGACAGTCCATTCCAAAGAGGGCGAACCCCAGGGATTGCGTCCAGCTTCCGGGCCGCTCAAGCCCTTGAACCATGCGTAGAAAGTCACCCCAACACCAACGGCAAGAAATACAGCACCGACACTCGAAATCTGATTGAGTGTCACCCAATAATCGATTTCGGGATAGTCGACATAACGTCGCGGCATGCCTTCGATTCCAACCATCATCATGGCAAAATAGAGTAGATTTGCGCCGACTAAAATTAGCCAGAAGCTGATCTTACCCCACCGTTCCGGATACATCCGACCTGTAATCTTCGGATACCAAAAATAAACACCACTAAAGGCCCCCAGTGTCATTGCCATTCCAAGCACATAGTGGAAATGGCCGACTATAAAAGCCGAATCATGTACATTGATGTCAAACGCCGGCAGGGCCAACGGGATGCCGGTCAGGCCACCGATGAGAAACATGAAAATACCACCCAGGGTAAACAACATCGCCGTATTCAGCCGGATCGCCCCACCATATAGTGTACCCACCCAGTTGAACACTTTGATGCCCGTAGGCACGGCGATTAGCACTGTAGTGAAAGACATGAAAATCCTTAACCATTGAGGCATTCCTGAGGTGAACATGTGATGCGCCCAAACCAGGAAACCCAACAGCGCAATAGCCCAGATGGCATAGATCATCGATGTTCGACCAAAAATGGGTCTCTTGGACATGGTCGAAAGTACTTCCGAGAATACACCGAAGGCTGGCAGGATCATCACATAGACAGCCGGATGAGAGTAGAACCAGAACAGATGCTGGTATAGAACCGGGTCACCGCCGGTATTGGCATCAAAAAAACCAGTACCGATGTACTTGTCCAGGAACAGCATGACAACCGCGCCTACAAAGGCAGGAACGCCAACCAGCTGGACAACGATTGAAGAGATCAAGCCGTGAATGATCAGATTGGTTTTCCCCAGAGTGATACCTTTTGCGCGAAACCTTAAAACCGTTGTTATAAAGTTCACCCCAGTTCCAAGCGTGGATCCTGCGATGAGGATGACGATAAGCACATAAAGACCCGTTGGTCCGGCAGTGTCGTGGAGCACAAACGGTGGGTAACCTGTCCACATCATCTTGATTTGCTGACTGGGTATCAGCGTGATTAGTACCAGAATGCTGGCAGAAAAGAAGAACCAGTAGGAGAGTTGATTCAGTCTTGGAAATGCAACATCTCGAGCTCCAATCATAATTGGTATGAGAAAATTAGAGAAGGCTCCCCAGAATGCAATAGCCCACCAAAGCAGCATGACCGCTCCATGGCCCGTAAGTAGATAGTTATAAAGATCCGGGTCAAGATATTGCACTCCTGGCTGGTTGAGCTCCAGACGTATAGCCATGCCCATCAGCCCCGCGACAGAGAAAAACAGCAGCGACGTCATGCCATAAAGGATCGCGATCTTCTTATGGTCGGTGGTAAATATCCACTCACGAAAACTGGCGCGGAACCAGGGGTTAGCGACGGTTTCTTGCATCAGATGATCTCCTAGATTCTTTTAACTTAATGCCCTCAATTGGCATTGATCCACTCATCGAACGCTTCTTGCGAGACCACTTTTATTTTGGCCTGCATTTTTGAGTGTAGAGTGCCGCAATACTCGCGACAGAAGGATGTAAACTCGCCGGTTTCATTGAATTGAAACCACAGGTGAGTCACGCGCCCAGGTACTGCATCCTCCATGGTTTTGGCTGCGGGGATATGAAGGGCATGGATCACATCCCGGGAAGTGAGCTCCAGTTTGATGGGTTTGCCTACCGGGACGGTCAGTTCAGAGTAGGTTGTCTTGCCCGAGGGATAATCGAACTGCCAGGACCACATCATGCCCGTGGTTTTCACAACCAGTGACTCAGGGGGTGGATTTCTCATTTCAGAGTACAAGGTAAGTGATTGCACGGCCAGGTAGATCACCACAATCAATGGCACAATCGTCCATAACACCTCGAGTCCATGGGATTCATACTCTTTGGTCGATGCTGTTTCGTTTACCCCTTCCTGATAACGAAAACGGTACAGGAAATACAACATCGGGAGAGCGACAATCAGATAAATCACAACGGCCAGCCCCAACCAGATGTTGAACATCTGATCCCACGAATCCGCCGGGTACGCTAGCGGTACTGCTGTCGATGCCGCTGACGATGCCGCGGCGGTTCCAATAACAGAAAACATCTGCGTCATATCCCTCCTGTTAAACTCTCTTGGTCACAAGAGCGGCCAGGCCAACCAGACCAAGAATACCAATACCTGCCGCTCCGAATATTAGTGTCGGGTGCAGGGAATAACGGCTCCTGGATTTGTCAAACTGAAAACAGGTTAACTTGACCATCTCAACTATCTCATTTAAGCGGGGTGCTCTATTTCTACTCTCAATCAATGCCAGTTCAACATCCTCACCCCGAGTCTCGGCACTGTATAGATAACGCATCACTTCCCTCTCAGGGGAAAGAAATACAAGGACTGCAGGATGAACGAAATTTTGATCCTGTTCAGAGAAGAAAAACTTGAAACCAACAGAACTGGTAAGACGCTCACTTTCACCATCCTGCAACAATCCAAAGGTCCAGTTTTCCGGTATCTGGTCCATTGTCGACTTCACATGGGCCATCGTCATGAGGTTGTCTTTTTCATCAAATGACAAAACAACCACATTGTAATCTGATTGAGGCGTATCGATCTGCATCTGCATAAGATTCTGCAGGGTTACCGGACACGTGTGCCCACAGGTATAGTATATAAGCACCACTATTGTTGGTTTGTCCCCGGCAACGGCGGACAGGAACGTCTCGCCGGATTCGGCAACGATCTTTACATCAGGGACGGTTTTACCCAGATACCGGCCCTCCTCTACTCGCAGCAGGGCGGTATCAAACTGGCCATCAATTTCCACGGTACGATAGGCGTGAGCCGGCGCTGAACTAAACAGCACACCTACCAGTAATGGGAGGCAGTGTTGTTTCAGAAAGCACCTCCGATAAGGTAGGCATTGGCGGCCACTAACAACCACATGATGTCGACGAAATGCCAGTAGAGACCTGCACCCTTGAAAAATGTCGTCCGCTCTCTCGTCATCAGTCCGCTGGCAACCACCCAAAAAAGTACTAAATTGATAGCAATACCCACTATCACATGCGAGGTGTGGACCCCGGTGAGACTGTAAAAAGAGGTTGCATAGACGTTTGCATCCACCGTGAATCCTTCGCCAACAAGATGTATCCACTCATTCATGTGAAGCACGACAAACAGCAAACCCAACCCCAGCGTGGCACCGAGATATATCATGGCGTTTTTTCTGTCACCGCGTGTGAAAGCGCGTTCTGAGAGTACTATCATTATGCTTGATGCCCAGAGAATAAAAGTTAACCAGACAGCGAAACTTGCTTCGAGACCTGCTGGAACAAACGTATCCCAGACATCGAAATTATCAATACGCCCGACCCAGAATGCGACGAATACGGTTCCAAAAATGATCGTTTCCGAAACCACGAAGGCAGCGACGGCAATAGTGCCGACTTCTGTTTCCTCTGGCGCGTGCTGGAAAGCCTCACGAGCCCAGCCCGCCAGTCCAATAGCCAGAATCGCCAACATGGCACCGCCGAGAACGATGCCCAGTATTGGCATCTGCCAGTGGAAAAACGACAGTAGTGATAGAGCAGAAAGCAGAATACTGGCACCAACCGCCATCGGCCATACGCTGGTTTCATGTTCAGAATGAACTAGTGCTTCTTCCATAGAGGTCGACTCCTTCCTGCGGTCACCATTTACGAAAAGACACCCTATAAAAGGACGCCTCAGGATTTAATACGCAACGAACAATAGGTGTAATTTAGAGACCTTTGTATGAAATTGCAAATTTTTGATCTACATCAAGAAAACAGACCATATTCAACAAGGCGGTCAAGCTCAATATGTCCGGGATCACAGATCAAAATATGAGTGTGTTAGAGCTTCCTTAAAGGTGTCTTAAGCAAGAATTAAGGAAAATTAAAGCCAAGCAGGATTGGGAATAAAATTGATTTATATCAAAAAATACTGAAGGATCGATCACGTCTGGGGTTGCCATTTTCAGATAACAAGGGGTATGCTGAGGGCGCACCCCTGGTAGATATAAAAGAGGAAGCAATGCCGAATAACTCTGTCGCGCACCCCGGTCGTTATCTCTCTGCCAGCTGGAAGCAATACCTTGAGCTATGCAAACCAAAAGTGGTTCTGCTGATTGTATTTACCGCAGTAGTGGGCATGCTGCTTTCTACAGAAACGGCAGAGGTCTTTCGCTGGGATACCTTTCTCTATGCAACCTTGGGAATCGGGTTGGCGTCTGCTTCCGGCGCGGCGCTTAACCAGATCATCGATCGCCACCTTGATGCAGTGATGGAACGCACCCATGATCGGCCACTGCCTGCAGGCGGTTTGAGCCTGAGCCAGGCGCTTGTTTTTGCCATCCTGCTGGGTCTGGTTTCAATGCTGATTCTTGCCAGCCAGGTCAATACACTGACGGCACTGCTGACGTTTTCAGCATTGATCGGCTATGCGGTAATCTACACCATGTTCCTGAAGCGAAGCACATCCCAGAATATTGTTCTTGGTGGAGCGGCCGGCGCGGCACCGCCTCTTCTTGGATGGGCCGCCATGACCGGTGAGGTGGGTACCGAGGCACTGTTGCTCTTCCTGATAATTTTGGTCTGGACGCCACCCCATTTCTGGGCACTGGCCATCCGTCGACGGGATGAGTACGCCAAGGCGGGTATTCCCATGCTCCCGGTTACTCACGGGGTTCCGTTTACCAAGCTGCAGATCCTGCTCTACACGATCTTGCTGGTTATCGTGACCATGATGCCCTTCATTACCCAAATGAGTGGATTGATCTACCTCTCCGGGGCCATCGCCCTGGGGATCGGCTTTCTCTACTACGCCATTCTCCTCTATCGGGAGGATTCGGATCGGCTGGCGATGAAGACCTTTGGCTACTCCATACTCTATCTCAGTCTGCTCTTCGGTTTCTTACTTGCCGACCATTATGCCCGGATCCTGATCAGGTTCTTTCTTCTCTAGAGAGGGTAGATGGGCCCATCGACCAGGTTCCCATCCCTGCTGCTGGTGGTAGTAGCCCTGGCTATGACCGGCTATGGAGTGTTCAAGCTCTATCGATTCTGGGAGGTGGGTCCGGTATCCCCAGGAAATTCCCCTGACCGCGAGATTCATGCCACCGTGCTCCCGGTTGCCTCTCCGCTCCCAGCCATCGATCTGGTGGACCATACCGGAGCACCCTTCACCCACGAGAACCTGGCCTCTCGCTGGAGCTACCTCTTTTTTGGCTATACCCTTTGTCCGGATGTCTGCCAGCCCGCCGTCCTGGTGATGAGTCAGCTCAGCGAGCTGCTCTCAGAACAGCCCAAGAGCAGGCGGCCGCAGGTGGTTTTTATCTCCATCGATCCGGAGCGAGATACCCCCGAGGTGCTCAAAGAGTACATCTCCCGGTTTGAGGCCCCGATGATCGGGGTGACAGGGAAGCTGACACACCTCAAGGCGCTGACGGATCCCCTCGGCATCTTCTTTCAGCGGAGCCCGGAGCCATTTCCCGATGATTACTACAAGATGGATCACACCATGAGCATTCTGCTGATCGATCCAGAGGGTCGACTCAGGGCGATCTCGTCATCTCCGCACGATGCCTTTGTGATCGCAAAAGACTTTACCCGGATTATTTCACTGGGTGGATAAAGCACCCTTTGGCGCTACTCACATTACCTCCGTCTGTTGATCCCAAAGTGAAGTAAGTGGGCTGCTTGATTTAGAGTTGTTATCGCCTCATAGCGTTGATGGCGACCACAAGAAAGAGGATTCCGCCAATAATGGCCACCAGTCCACCCATGCCCATCAGGGCCATGCCGGCAATTTCTGGCAGGTTTTCCAGCCCTTGAGCGGCCCCTGCCGTCTTTCTTTGTACCCCATAGCCACCTGACCAGGCGAGCCCGGTGATGTGCATCAACTGGCCGCCCCCATAGATGTAGGGCTGCCAGTGAGCCATCCTGCCCTCAGGTCGGCCAAAGCCAAGACGAGGGAGGAGAAAATAAGTGAGGCCCATGAAAGCCAAAGTCACTCCAACGATTGAGCCGTGGTAGTGGGCGGGAATGACCACATTGATTCCCTCAATCATAAAACCGAGCAGGCCCCCGGCTGAAAAGAGAACAATAGAGCACAGAAGGGCAGCACGAACAGGAAGAAGCCCAATGGGCGATCTCTTTCCTCTGACCAGGCTGATCATGAGTACTATCATCAAAGGAGCTGCCGCCAGTCCTCCATACTCCATTAGTCGGGTGAAATAGAGTCGGTGGGCTGTTGAGTAGACAGCATCTCCAAGGTAGATGACGATAGCGTAAGCGGCAGGGAGGACTGTCAGGACCATCAGGGTTGAGATGATTTTGGGTGAGCCAGGAGAGCGGGCGCCTGTTGCCTGAGCCAGCCAGAGCCAGGTCGCCAGCATCAGGACAGTGTGGGTGAACTGGATGACATGGCCGCCACCCCAGAAGAGGAACTCATAATAGATCTCACCTTCAAGGGTTGGATTGAGGGTTAAGTAGGACCAGGCAAAAGCGACCATTGCCAGAGCAGATGGAAAGAGTGCCGAATAGAGTCCAAGCCGAAGCGCATCTTCGCCATGAGCCATCACTTTGGGCAGGAATCCGGAGAAAAAACTGCGAAAGATCAATAGGATAAATCCGGCGCCTGTAAGACCAAGGCCAAGGAAAAAGAGAGGTTGGCGGAGGACAGGAATATAGTTGTTCATTAAAGGCAGCCCTTCAGCGATAAAGGGGGACACTGTGATAATCAGTGTTCCCAGGGCAACCAGTCCCAACTCCAGAGGGCCAAGCCAGCCGCTGATCGGTTTGGAATTTAGACTCCACAGTACTCCGGCAAAGGCCATGAACCAGATTACGACCGAAAGATCGACATGGACCACCAGCGCTGTTTGGAAAAAGTCAGCAAAGGGGACAATCTCCTGAAGCAGCGGGGTTCTTGCCAATACCAGTAACAAAGAGAAGAGCCCGGAGCCGATCAGTGCAGCAAGGCCAAGAAAGACCCATCCCCGGGTCATCAGCCGAGCCTGTCCCTGGGGAGCTGGGAGGTCGTAAATGGCAGTCATCGTATCTTCCTAATCAAAAAGCAATCGAAGTGTAGGGGTTGTTCAGAAGGGTCTATTTTCGGGCTTCGGCAACAAGATCGGCGAGAAAGTCGTGGTCGCTCTCCACCACCCTGCGTTTCAGTTCATGTGTGATTGTACCGATCAGGCCAGGGCCCTGATAGAGCATTCCGGTATAGATCTGAACCAGATCAGCACCCGCCTTCAGAAACTCCCAAGCATCATCGGCAGACTGGATCCCTCCCACCCCAATAATAGGCAGACGTCCATCCAGCGTCTGATAGAGAGTCCGGACAGTTTGCAGAGCCAGTGGTTTCAGGGGTTTACCGCTTAAGCCTCCGGTTTCGCCGGCATGAGGGAGACCCTCAACCTGAGGTCTGGCGACAGTGGTATTGGTGGCGATGATTGCATCCATACCGCTGGCCACGACTTCTTCAGCAACATCTCTGATGGCGGAGTGATCAAGATCAGGGGCAATCTTGACGGCGATGGGAAGTCGACGATTGTGACTCTCTTGGAGTTGATCTCTTCGCTTGCCAATACCATCCAGCAGTGATTTAAGGGCATCATGCTCCTGGAGGGCTCTGAGATTAAGCGTATTGGGAGAGGATATATTGAGAGTTGCAAAGTCAGCCAGGGAGTAGACCGCTTCCAGCCCCTGGCAGTAGTCATCAAGAGCCTCTTCAACAGGGGTATCTGTATTTTTTCCCAGATTGACAGCAACAACCCCCTCTCTCTTGTGGCCTTTAAGATTGGTTAGGAATTGATCCAGCCCAAGACTGTTAAAGCCCATTCTATTGATGACAGCCCTCGCTTCAAGCAGTCGGAAGAGGCGAGGTTTGGGGTTCCCGGGCTGGGGGCAAGGGGTAACAGTCCCAAGTTCAATAAAGCCAAAACCCATCGCCTGGAGTGCATCAACAGCCTCACCATTTTTATCAAAGCCGGCCGCCAGGCCTAGGGGAGAGGGGAAAGTCAGCCCCATCACCTGGGTAGGGAGGAGAGGGGGTCTACCGCCAATCCGGTTGAGCAGTCCACAGCAGTTGACGGCCCTGTTCTGTGCAAGAGAGAGCAGGCGGATTGTAGCCCGGTGGCTCTTTTCCGGATCGAGTGACCAGAGGATTTTTTTTACCAGGCGGTACATGAAATTTCAGTTTAGATGAATTTGATTTAAAAAGTAAAAATAGTTAAAAAAGTACCGATAGATATATTTTGATAAGTTGTTAGCGCATTGATTTTATGAGTTTATTTGAACCTAAATTTTATTAAGGTTCCCTTAATAATGCCCCAATCAACATCGGATTAAGACAAAATAAAACAATAATTGTCGGTAAAAAATTAGTAATAATCAGTTCATAAGTGAAAACAGTTTTACCGCATCAGCGAAATCTTTGCGCATTGGCTGGAGAGAAGACGATGATACAACACTCACTTTCAAGGAGGAGAAAGATGATACAAAAACCGCTTATTTTCGAGATAATCACTCAGCTTAAGAAGTTCCTGACGGGCCGCCTCGGCAAGACCGATCACGCTGTTGTGACGGGTTCGGGGATTGATAAAGGCGATCAGCGTCGGTGAAGGGCCAGCTGCAGTATGTGCCACTGAACACTTGATAACCACAAATTAATAGTACGGCCTATGTTAGGGCTTAAAGGAACAGTACCCAGATGAGCGTCGCCAAACTGGCCAGACTGACCAGCAAGATTGCAGCAATTGCAAAACCGGTACAGAATTCTACGAAATGGTTTACCCCTTGACCCATGAGTTCTCCTCTTAACTTATATTGTTATTGTTGTATTAAGTCGTGATGTTGTCACCTCATAAAAAAAGCAAGTTTAATATACTCAAAGTTTTTATTATCCTCAACCAACTATAGCAGAGATTTAAAATTTTACCGCCAAAAAAAATGACTGACGGTATGAGGTTGAAAGATGAAAGATAGAAGACAGTAGGGTTCAAAAGAGTCTCTGATTTTGAGCCGATCTGTTGATCAAGCATAGAGTTCAACTCATCTCAAAATTCTATCTCCCCGGCCATTGGCTACCTTCTGGCAAGCCCAGCCCACTACTCCAGTTAATTTAATGCATGCTGCCGATAAGCTAACCCTAAGGTTTCGGTAATTTTCATGTAACAAATCCACACGCACGTTTTTTTCAAACTTCATCACTCGGTTTTACCCGGATAGCGGGACAACAGACCGAGGGCTCTGGTCTGGGTTTGTCAATTGTCAAATGTATTGTCGATTTGCACCAAGCTGAGATAATGTTAGAGGATCATCCAAATGGGACAACTGGTCTGGTGGTGCGTTTGAGGTTTTTTACGGTCTGAATCAAAAAAGCGCACTTCTTAGACGTACGGCTTAGGTATCAGGATTTGATAGTATTATTCTACTTCAGGATCTCCTCTCTCCTTTATATGGCTTTAATGCTGTGGGGAGGTGTGCTCAATGAAGTGAATGCTGATGAGCATACTCAACTCCCCTTAATGGAATCCCGCTTCTCAGTCCATATCGCGGGCATTCCGGCAGGGACCATGATCAGAAAATTGACCAGGGATGAAGAGGGCTATATCGCCCATTCTGAGATGGTTCCCGGGCTTTGGTTTAAGCTGTTGCAGCCCACCGCTGTAGCTGATGAGATGTTTGATCAGAGTCGGTTCACTCTAATCCATGGCGAATTGAGGGGCTCCTTTTTTGAGGAGAACTGGAAGAGTGAAACAGGCAGGAGGCGGTCACTCACCTACGATTGGAGAGATCGGAGAGTGAGATGGGGGGATGGCAGAGAAGTGGCCATGCCGGAAGGGCGGCTGGTTGATAATGGCAGTTATCCATACTCACTGATGTTGTCTGATCCACTACAAGTGGTAGGCGAGAAACTCACCATTGTGGATGGTGAAATGGCAAGGCCGTTTGAAATTATTGAAGCACAAAAAAGAGATATCAAGACAGCCCTTGGGCACTATGAGGCCTGGCAGATTGACGCTCGCCGGCTCGACCATCCGAATGAACGTTTCTCAGTCTCTCTTGCTCCTGAATTGAGCAATTTGCCTGTATTGATCAGCCACAATAAAAACAACATAAGCACTGAACTTCGAATTTTGAGTATTACGCTTAAATCGGAGTAATAGGGGATTACGTTGGCCCCTGTCATCACAGAATAACAAGATCGCTCATAGCCGTTAGAGAGTTAACCCTTGTCATCGATTAGTGGGAGAGGTTATCCACTGCTAAAAATGTTCGCCCGAATTAAGCGGACGCCACTTGCCCTTCGGCAGGCGACCAAGTTGAATCTGGCCAATACGAATTCGGTGCAGACCAGTGACTTTGAGGTTAACGCATTCACACATCCGTCGAATCTGGCGTTTTCGTCCCTCGATGAGGCAGAAGCGCAGGCGGCCCTCGCCGGCTCGGCTCACTTTTGCCCGTTTAATAACTCTGCCGTCAAGAGTGAGCCCCTGTCGAAGGAGTTTAAGTGCTTGATCAGTCACCTCCCCATCGACTCTGACCAGATACTCTTTCTCAACTGTTGATTCAGGGCCGATCAGTTGTCGGGCGATACGGCCATCCTGGGTTAGAACCAGCATGCCGTGAGAATCAATATCAAGGCGGCCTGCCGGAGCCAGCCCTTTAAGTGACCCTATTCGGGGTTGTTTCTTTTTTGAGTCTGGCCAGTCGCGGTTGTCAGGTCTGATCAGGGTTATAGCCGCTGAATAACCTTTTTCAGGTTGGCCAGAGACATAGCCGACAGGTTTGTTGAGTATCAGGGTGAGCAGTCTCCGTTGGCGGCTTTTGGCTCTTTTGTCGAGGCGAATCTGCTGGGTAGGGTGGATACGACTGCCAAGCTGGGTGATCGGCTCCCCATCAACATAGACAAGTCCCTCTTCAATAAATCGGTCTGCTTCCCGTCTTGAACAGAGCCCTTGCTGGGCCATCAGTTTTGATAATCTGATTCGATCAGTCACTGAGCGTTGATCTTCAATCGGAGGGTTTAATGACTCTCTCAGGTGTAGGGCCTGAACTACCCATCACTCTTAAAACGGGCCTGGCTCGAAGCATTTCCTGTGTAACTGTCTGGCCTTAAATCCAACAGTTGCTGCCGCACCTCTTCAGGAAGGTCAAGACTGATGATGAACTCTTTCAGGCGCTCCTGAGTGATGTCGGCATGCCCTCGGGTTAACGCCTTGAGCTTCTCGTAGGGTTTCTCGATTCCATATCGTCGCATCACTGTCTGAATGGGTTCAGCAAGGACAGCCCAGGAGGAATCAAGGTCCTGATCAAGTGCTTGTTGATTGATCTTTATCTTACCGAGCCCTTTTAGTGTCGCCTGCCAACCGGTAGTGCTGTATCCGAGGGCAACCCCAAGATTTCTCAGAACAGTTGAGTCGGTCAGGTCTCGCTGCCATCGGCTTACAGGAAGTTTGAGTGCCAGATGATCGAGCAGGGCATT